>JBJDYN010000143.1:0-7942 GCA_051867395.1 Faecousia sp.
TGATCCTGGCTTTCTGGCTGTGCAGCGAGAAAAAGGAGCGAAAAAAACAAAAAATCGGATACTGACCGGGATTTCCCGGCTGTAAATATTTTATTTCCAGGAGGTACACATGGAATTTACACCCATCAACACCCAGGAGGAATTTGAAGCCCGTGTAACGGAGGTATACGGTGATGTCAAAGACCTTCAGGGGCAGATCACCGCCCTGACCGGGGAAAGGGATACTGCCGCCCAAACTGTGGCGGATCTCCAGAGTAAGGTTAAGGGCTACGAAACCAGCGCCCTCAAAGCCCGCGTCGCTAGGGAAAAGAATATCCCCTATGAGCTGGCAGACCGGCTCTCCGGCGAAACGGAGGCGGATATCCGCAAGGACGCGGAGAATCTTTCCCAGTTCATCCGGTCCATGAAGGGCACCGCACCGCTGTTCTCAAACGAACCGGCAACTATCAACACACAGGACGCAGCGCTCAAGCAGATGCTGCAGAAAATGGAAGGAGTGTAAAGAATTATGGCAGATACGGTAAGCAAAGGAACGTTGTTCCCCGAAGAGATTGTGAAAGATCTCTTTAACAGGGTTAAGGGCAAGTCTTCTCTGGCTGTCCTGAGCGAAAAGATCCCTGTTGCTTTCAACGGCAACGAGATCTTCGTGTTCTCCATGGACGACGAGGTGAACATTGTCGGCGAGAATGAACCCAAACCCGCCGGCAGCGTCAAGGTGGCGCCTGTAAAGGTCGTTCCCATCAAGATCGAGTATGGTGCCCGTTTCTCCGACGAGTTCATGTATGCTACAGAGGAGAAAAAGCTGGATGTCCTGCGGGCTTTCAACGACGGCTTCTCTGCGAAAGTGGCCCGCGGCATCGACATCATGGCGATGCACGGCGTCAATCCCCGTACTGGTACAGAATCCGCGCTGATTACCCAGTACTTTGACAAGGGCACGCTGACGGTGGATTATGCTGCTGCATCCGCCGACGATAATGTGGAGGATGCAATTGAGCTGATCGGCGACTATGATGTCACCGGAATTGCCATGGCGAAGACCTTCGCATCCGCAATGGGCAAGCTGAAAAACAGCACCGGAGGCAAGCTGTATCCGGAGCTTGCCTGGGGCGGTCAGCCCAAGGCTATCAACGGCGTTCCCGCCAGCGTCAACAGCACGGTTTCCTTCAAAAACTCCCTGGATATGGCTATCGTCGGCGACTTTGCAAACTGCTTCAAGTGGGGCTATGCAAAGCAGATCCCAATGGAGGTTATTCCCTATGGCGATCCTGACAACACCGGAAAGGATCTGAAAGGCCATAACCAGGTTTACATCCGCGCTGAGACCTATGTTGGCTGGGCAATCCTGGTCGAGGATGCTTTCGCCCGTGTCGTCAAACCCGCGTGATGCGCGGAAAGGCTGAGTGATTCGGGATGATCGCTTTTGCAACGCTGGACGATGTAGGCCTCCTGTGGCGGCCCATGACCAGCGAGGAACAGGCCAAGGCTTCGGCCCTCTTGGATATCGTTTCCGCTTCCCTGCGGGCAGAAGCGGACAGGGTCGGCAAGAACCTGGACGCCATGGTGGCGGCGGACAAAAACCTCGCGGAGGTGGCCAAGTCCGTCACAGTGGACGTGGTTGCCCGCACGTTGATGACGGCCACGGACCAGGAGCCAATGACCCAGTTTTCCCAGACAGCAGGCCCTTACACCGCTTCCGGCACATTCCTGGTGCCGGGCGGCGGTTTGTTCATCAAGCGCAGCGAGCTGGCCCGCCTGGGCCTTCGCCGCCAGAAATTTGGAGCGGTGGATATTTATGGCATTTCTCAAGGGAATTCCGGTAACTCTGTATGACAAGGTGCAGACCGGCGCGGATGAATTCAATGCTCCAATTTACCGGGAAGTACCGGTAGTGGTGCAAAACGTGCTGATCTGCCCGGCATCTTCAGAGGAAATTACCGGGGATGTCCAGTTGGAGGGAAAGAAAGCGGTTTATGAGCTTTGCATTCCTAAGGAAAACAAAAACGTTTGGGAAAACCGGGTGGTGGAATTCTTCGGCCAGAAGTGGAAAACCTTCGGGATTCCGCTGCAGTGGATCGAAGAAAACATTCCACTGGACTGGAACAGAAAGGTAAAGGTGGCGCGATATGGCTAACGGCGTGGAAATCGTCCTGGACAGCGCTGGCATTCAGGATCTGCTGAAATCCGCGGAGATTGCAGATATCTGTGAGGCACAGGCGGCCAGAATGACCCGTGCAACCGGGATGAAATATGAGGCGGATGTCTATATCGGTAAAACCCGTGTCAATGCCCGTGGCTATCAAAACAGGGGTGATGACGATTGATCGAAATTACAGTCAAGGGATTCCTGGAACAAAAGCTCCAGATCCCTGTTTCCATGGAATTCCCTCCCAATCCGCCTGACCGCTTTGTTGTCCTGCGAAAAGCGGACAGCAGCCGGGAAAATCTCGTTGATACGTCTATGCTCGTGGCGGATTCCTACGCAGAGTCTCTGCTGGAGGCAGCAAAGCTCAATGAGCTGGTAAAAGCCGCTTTGGATGATCTGATCGAGCTGGATACTGTCAGCAGCTCCAGGCGTGGCGGCGACTACCCATTTACAGATACCAAAAACAAGCGATACCGCTATCAGGCGGTACAAAACATAACGCACTACTGAAAGGAGATTTAAAATGGCAGATGCGAAAAACGTCACCACCGGAAAACCCAAGATTGGTGGCGCGATTTTTTGTGCGCCCGCTGGGACAACGCTTCCCAAAGATGCAACAACTGCATTGGATCAGGCATTCAAGTGCTTCGGCTACGCGTCAGAGGACGGCCTGACCAATGCCAATAGCCCTTCCAGCGAGAACATCAAGGCCTGGGGCGGCGATGTTGTGTACAGTTATCAGACAGAAAAGCCGGACACATTCAAGTTCACACTTATCGAAGCGATGAATGTTGACGTGCTGAAATTTGTGTACGGCGATGAGAACGTGGAAGGAGACCTGAAGACGGGAATCAGCATTGCAGCGAGCAGCAAGGAACATGCCACGTGCTGCATGGTGGCAGATCTCCTGCTGAACGGCGGGGCGAAACGAATTGTAGTACCCTACGCAAAGGTATCCGCAGTGGATGAGATCAGCTACAAAGACAATAGGGCGGTAGGCTATGGAATCACTGTCGCCGCACTGCCCGACGAAAAGGGCAATACCCACTACGAGTACATCATCGGAAGCACTGCCGCGTCTACGACTGCGCAGTCTTCCAGCTAAAGGAGGTAACGGAACATGATTGAAGGAAAAACCAAGTCCGGGTTTGCATTCTCCATTGATCCCGCAGTCCAGGACGATATGGAGTTGCTGGAGGCAATTGCGGAAGCGGATGAAAACCCGCTCAAGATCACCATTGTTCTGAAGCGGCTGCTGGGAGAGGAGCAGAAGAAGGCCCTTTATGAGCACCTCCGGGATGAGAAAGGCCATGTATCGATCAAAGCCGTTTCCCAGGAGATCGTGGATATCTTCAACTCCTCTCAGCAGGGAAAAAACTGATTGCCCTCGCCGGCATGATTGCGACAGATCGGGATGCCCTTGTCTGCGATCTGGCGGAAACATACGGGATATACGATTGGAAATCATTGCCGGTTCCCGTCCTGGCAACGCTTTCTGCCGGTTTGAGGGAGGATTCCCGGATCAAAATGCGTATGACCGGAGCAACTATTCCAAGGATGGAAATGCTCCTGGCCATGGCAGTAGACAGGCTCTCTTTGCTGTTCTGGGAAAAGACGGAGGATGGGCGCAACGGTACAAACCGTCCGAAATCGATACTCAGCATCCTCCTTGGGGAGGATTCTGAAAAGGGCAATACCGTGTCGTTTGATTATGCTGAGGACTATGAGGCGGAGTGGGCCAGGGTTACGGGGGTGAACCATGGGTAGTTCAATTGCAACAGCATATGTCCAGGTCATCCCATCCGCTGAGGGCATCAAAGGCAAATTGTCAAGTGTCTTTGACGGCGAAGGAAAACAGGCGGGAAATACTTTTGGGTCCAGCTTTATCAGCAATATCAAAAAGCTGATCGTCACTGCTGGTATCGGAAAAGTGTTTTCCGAATCTCTGACCGCTGGCGCAGATCTGCAGCAGAGCCTTGGCGGCATTGAGACGCTGTTTAAAGACAGCGCGGACATCGTTATCCAGAATGCGGAACAGGCATATAAGACCGCAGGCATGTCCGCAAACCAGTACATGGAAACGGTTACAAGCTTCTCTGCAAGTCTGCTGCAGGGACTGGAAGGCGACACTGCCGCGGCGGCCAGTGTGGCGGATATGGCGCTGACGGATATGTCCGACAACGTCAATAAATTCGCCAGTGACGCCAAAAGCGTACAGAATGCCTACTTAGGATTTGCAAAGCAGAACTATACCATGCTGGACAACCTGAAGTTGGGTTACGGCGGTACCAAGACAGAAATGGAACGTCTGCTTGCCGATGCCCAGAAGCTAACGGGCGTTAAATACGATATCAGCAATCTGGCAGATGTCTATACGGCAATCCATGTGATTCAGGAGGAAATGGGCGTCACGGGAACGACTGCGCTGGAATCTGCATCAACGTTCTCAGGCTCCCTGGCATCGATGAAAGCGGCTGCCGGTAACCTGCTGGCAAACTTGTCCCTGGGGCGAGATATCAAGCCAAGCCTGCAAGCACTTCAGGAAACCGTTTTTACCTTCCTGCAGGGGAATCTCCTCCCCATGGTGGGCAATGTGCTGAGTGGGCTTCCGGCTGTTGTCAGTGGAGCGTTCAGCATGGCCATTCAGGGTATGAACCTTGCTGCCAGCAATGCGGACGCGATTGTGCAGGCAGGCGTCGATCTGGTAACGGGCATCGGCACTTCCATCATCACGGCTCTGCCATATCTGGCGGAGGCCGCGCTGAATATTGCCGCAGCCCTTGGGAATGCGATCCTGACAACGGACTGGGTACAGGTGGCCACGGATACGGTCAATGAGCTGCGGTCAAGCCTGGATCTGGCAGCGGGCGAAATCCTGGGCGCGGACGGCAATATCGTACAGGCGGTGCTGACTGCCATCACCACAAATCTGCCTTCCATCCTGGAGGGTGGCGTCAACATCGTCGTAAAAATCGCAAATGGGATTCTGAATGGCCTGCCCGGTCTGCTTGCAGCGGGGGGTCAGCTGATGCAGCAGCTGCTCACCACGATCCTCAGTATTCTCCCGGATATGATGGAAAGCGGCGTGTCCCTGATCGAGCAGCTGGCCACCGGACTGCTGGACAACATCCCCGCGATCCTGAGTGCCGCAGCGGATATCCTTGCCGAGCTGCTTTCCACAATAGCGAGCTACCTTCCAGATTTGCTCGCAAAAGGCGTTGAGCTTGTTGGCCGTCTGGCAAATGGCCTGATTCAGAATTTGCCGGCTCTGATTTCTGCGGGAGCCAACATTCTCGCCCAGCTGATTGCTACGATTGCGAGCCATCTGCCGGACCTGCTGGCGCAGGGTATTGCCTTGATCGGGCAGCTGGCGGCTGGCTTGATCCAAGCGATTCCGCAGGTAGTCGCGGCGATCCCCAGTATTATCAGCAGTATTGTCAGTTCCTTCACCAGCTGGAACTGGGGTGATATTGGCTCCAACATTATCAGCGGCATCGCCCGCGGCATTTCTTCCGGAGCCAGTGCGATTGCTTCCGCCGCGAAAGAGGCTGCCCGTTCTGCGCTGAATGCCGCGAAACGCTTCCTTGGCATTGCATCCCCTTCCAAGGTCATGCGCGACCAGGTTGGTAAGTTCATCCCGGAAGGCATGGCCGTTGGCATAAAAGACAACACAAAGCCTTTGACCGATGCTATGCACGACATGTCGGATCTGACCGCCAATGCGCTGCAGGTGGATTTCGCCATGCAGAACGCAGCCCCTGTGGCGGCATCTAACACATACGGGAATAACACTTTTATTTTCAACGTTTATGCCGCGCAGGGCCAGGACGAAGACACACTGGTCGAAAAGCTGATGCAGCGTATCCAGTTTGAAGTGACAAAAAGGGAGGCGGCGTTCACATGATCGTAAGGCATTGGTTTTCGTTTGATGATGTGGAAAGTCGAAACTTTGAAGTCTGCATCACAGATGTCAAGGTTCACGATTCCCCGAAAAAGGATGTTACATTTTACTCTGTTGCGGGGAGAAATGGAGATATCCTATTTGACCAGAAACGATTTTCGAACGTTGATGTTACATATAGCGCCGCAATCTACAAGAATGTTGCGCAGAATCTAAATGGACTGAAGGTGGCATTGTATTCCCGTTCTGGCTATTGCCGTTTAACAGATACGATCCATCCGGAAGAATTCAGGCTTGCGGCATTGCAAAAAGCGATTTCTGTAGATGTGCCAAAGTATAACGGCCCGGCTACCTTTGACATCGTTTTCAATTGCAAACCCCAGCGCTATCTTTTCTCCGGCCTGGAAGTCATCTCCTTTACGTCTCCCGGCTCCATCAATAACGCCTACATGACCGCCCTGCCCCTTATCAAGGTCTACGGCAGCGGTGACGGCCAGATCTCCGTAGGCGGTACCGTTGTCCAGATCATCGGCCAGACGGACCCCATCACCCTGGATTGTGACATCCAAGACGCCTACTACGAGACCGGCGACGGAATCCTGGAGAACCGGAATAACCAGATCTCCGCGCCCACGTTCCCGCAGCTGCTGCCCGGCGTCAATGCCGTCAGTTGGTCTGGCGGTGTGGCGCGGCTGGAGATCACACCGAGGTGGTGGACGCTATGATCCCAATCCTATATCCCGCTTCCGAGACCGAATTTGCCACCAACGGCCTTGGGATGCTGTCCGACGCCATCGACGCCACGGTGGAGGAGCAGGTAAACGGAATCTATGAGCTGGAAATGGAGTACCCGGTCAAGGGCATCCACTTTGCCGATATTTCCCAGCGGTCCATCATCCTGGCAAAGCCAAACCCAATGACAGATCCCCAGCCCTTCAGGGTGTACCGGATCACCAAGCCACTCAGCGGCAAGGTCAAAATCTACGCCCGTCACATTGTCTACGACCTCAAGGGCATCACCGTCAGCCCATTTTCTGTGTCCGGCGCTTCCCTGGCCCTGCAGGGCCTCAAGGACTACGCCGTCACGGATTGCCCGTTTAACTTTTATACGGACAAAAGCGCAGACGGAACCATGACCGTCAAGGTCCCGTCAAGCATCTGGTCTCTCCTGGGCGGCCAGCAGGGCTCTGTGCTGGACGTTTTTGGCGGCGAGTATGAGTTTGACCGATACGATATTACCCTGCGCACGAGGCGCGGAGCGGACCGTGGCGTATCCATACGCTACGGCAAAAACCTAACATCCTTTGAGCAGGACGAGAATTGCGCAAGCTGCTGTACCGGCCTGTACCCCTATTGGACGGACATGGACGGCAATCTGGTGGAGCTGCCGGAAAAAATCATCCGGGCAGAGGGTAACTTTGGCTATGAGGACATCCGCCCCATGGACTTTTCCGACCAGTGGGAAGAGGCACCATCAGAGGATCAGCTCCGGGCCAAGGCCGAGAAGTACATAGCCGACAACGACATCGGCGTGCCAGAGGTATCCTGGACGGTGGAATTTGCCGCCCTGGAGCAGACCGAGGAATACAAGGGTAAAGCCCTGCTGGAGCGGGTCCTGCTGGGCGACACGGTCACGGTAGAGTTTGCGGAGATGGGCGTCTCCGCCTCTGCCCGTGCCGTGGCGGTCAAGTACAAGCCCCTGCTGGACCGCTACGACAAGATCACCCTGGGCCGGGTAAAAAGCAATCTGGCCCAGACCATCGTAAAGCAAAAGCAGGAAATCGAAAAAAAGCCCAGTACCAACGCCATCCAAAAGGCGCTAGACATTGCCACAAAAGCCATCCTTGGCGCAAAAGGCGGCTCTGTGCGGATGCTGGACACAGACGGAGACGGAA
>JBJDYN010000144.1:0-7691 GCA_051867395.1 Faecousia sp.
ATGACATTGCCCCAAAGGGGAAGGCATGGGCGCTGCCGCGCCAGCGCAGCTAACGCAGATAAACGATCATTTATCTGACGTTTTCTGGCCACGACTGAATAGTTACAAATATTTTTAACATCCCCGAAGGGGATACCATCATTTTACATTCTGCATTTAGCATTTTGCATTATAAAAAGCATCCCGCCGGTGAAAGCGGGATGCCATTTTTTGCCCTTTGTATTAGCCGAAAGCGTCCAGAGCCAGTTTAAACGCGCCGTAGGCACCGGCGTCGTTGCCCAGGGAAGCCAGGGTGAACTTGGCGCCGCTGGCGGCGTGGAAAACATACTTGTGGAAGTAGGGCTCAATTCCGGAAATCAGCATATTGCCTGCCTTGCTGACGCCGCCGCCGATGACCACCACTTCGGGGTTGACGGTGGAGCAGACATTGGCCAGGAATTCGCCGGCATAGTTGTAGAACTGGTCCAGTACTTCCAGTGCCAGAGCGTCGCCTGCCTTGCCTGCATCGAAAATGTCCTTACAGGTCATGTTCTCCAGACCCCGCAGGGCGCTGGGCGCATCGGTGGCAGCCAAACGGAGCTTTGCCATGCGGACAATGCCTGTGGCGGAGCAGTACTGCTCTACGCAGCCGAACTTGCCGCAGTTGCAGGGGACGGTTTCGTCCCGGTTCAGCACCAGATGGCCGATCTCCGCACCGGAACCGTGGGCGCCGTGCAGCAGCCGGCCCTCCACCACGATGCCGCCGCCCACGCCGGTGCCCAGGGTGACGAAGACCATGTTCTCGCAGCCCTGACCGCCGCCCTTCCAGAATTCACCCAGAGCGGCCACGTTGGCGTCGTTGCCTGCCTTTACAGGGAAGCCGGTGAGAGACTGCAGGGTTTCAGAGATGTTGAACACGCCCCAGCCCAGGTTGACGCACTTGTTCACCACGCCCTTTGCGTTGACGGGACCCGGCACGCCGATGCCGAGACCAAGAATGGCTGTTTCGTTGATGCCGGAGCCATCTATGTACTGCCGGATGGAGGCGGCAATGTCGGGCAGGATCTGGGCGCCGCCGTTGTCGGTGACAGTGGGAATCTCCCATTTTTCCAGCATGGAGCCGGTTTCGTCAAAGTAAGCGATCTTGACGGTGGTTCCGCCAAGGTCAATGCCAAAGCCGTATTTCATAGTTTGATCCTCCTGATGATTGGATGCTTCTATTATACATAGGCTGACAGAAAAATGCCAGAGGGAAACTAAAAAAAGTTGTCCCGCCAGGAAAATTGTCAGGGAATCCGTCCGGAGTGTGGTTGGACTTTTCGGCGATCGTTTGTAAAAACTTATAAAACTTTCCCCTCGGGGCTTGCGTTCATGGCAATTTTGCTGTAACATATAAATGACGCACCTCATATATAAGAAAGGACGTGTTTTCACAACATGATCAAAGTTGATATCTCGAATGTTTGGGGCCAGCTGGCGCTGCCCGATCTGCTGGCAATGGAAAAGGAAGTCGCTGCTGCCCACACCACCCTGACAGACGGCACTGGCGCCGGTAATGACTTCTTGGGCTGGCTGAACCTGCCTGTCCGTGAAGCCACCGAGGAGATTACCCGGATCCAGAAGGCTGCCAAGAAGATCCGCAGCGATTCTGATGTTTTCGTGGTCATCGGTATCGGCGGTTCCTATCTGGGCCCCCGGGCGGCCATCGAGCTGCTGCAGGGTCCCAACCATAACATCGGCAAGGGGAAAGGCAATCCCCAGATCTTCTTTGCCGGCAACGGCCTGAGCACCCGTCACTGGAATGAGCTGACCCGGCTGCTGGAGGGCAAGGACTTCTCCATCGCCATCATCTCCAAGTCCGGCACCACCACCGAGCCCGCCATCGCCACCCGCGCCCTGCGCTGGATGCTGGAGCGCAAGTACGGCACCGACGGCGCCAAGGGCCGGATCTATGCCATCACCGACCCCTGCAAGGGCGCTCTGCGGCAGATGGCCACGGAAGAAGGTTGGGAGACCTTCATCATTCCGCCCAATGTGGGCGGCCGCTTCTCTGTGCTGACCCCTGTGGGACTGCTGCCCATGGCTGTGGCCGGTATCGACATCATGGAAGTGATGAACGGCGCCATGGATGCCAAGGAAGCCTACGACCTTCGTTCCTTTGAGAACCCCGTCTGGCAGTATGCTGCTGTCCGGAACCTGCTGTACCGCAACGGCAAGGCGCTGGAGATTTTCGAGTCCTTTGAGCCCGGCTTCAAGATGTTCGGCGGCTGGTGGCAGCAGCTGTTCGGCGAGTCCGAGGGCAAGGACGGCAAGGGCATCTTCCCCGCTACCGCCGAGCTGACTGCCGACCTGCACTCTCTGGGCCAGATGATTCAGCAGGGCGAGCGCAACCTGTTCGAGACCATGGTCCGCTTCGACGCCCCACAGACCAAGTACACCATCGGCTCCGACTGGAAGAACCTGGACGGCCTGAACTACCTGGAGGGCCGGACTCTGGACTTCGTGGACGAGAAGGCGTTCCTGGGCACCGTGGCTGCCCATGTGGACGGCGGCGTGCCGGTGATCACCATGGATGTGGGCGAGCTGAACGACCGGAAGGTGGGCGAGCTGTTCTACTTCCTGGAGCTGAGCTGCGGCGTTTCCGCTTACATCCTGGGCGTCAACCCCTTCAACCAGCCCGGTGTTGAGCTGTACAAGCGCAACATGTTCCGTCTGCTGGGCAAGCCCGGTTACGAGAAGTAATTCGCTGACACATAACCCAAACAGGAAGGACCGTTGGCCCTTCCTGTTTTTGGAAAAAAACGATTGTAGAATTCACAAATTAGTAGTTGCAAATTTGCGTGTTTGCTGGTAGAATGTGCATAAGCCATTCTAAAGGCAAGCAAAGGAGGATATTTCCGATGATTCATGTTATTATGGGCCAGAAGGGCACCGGCAAGACCAAGAAGCTTCTTGACGCGATCAACCAGGCTGTGGCAGAAGCCCATGGCGATGTGGTTTGCATTGAGTACGGCAGAAAGCTGACCTATGACGTTTCCTACAAGGTTCGTCTGGTGGATTCCCAGGAGTACGCCATCAGCACCCCCGAAATGCTGAAGGGCTTCCTCAGCGGTCTGCATGCCGGTAACTTCGATATCACCCATGTGTTCATCGACAACCTGTACAAGACCATTGGCAAAGACCAGGCTGCAGCGGAGGATTTCGTGACTTGGTGCGCCAAGTTCGCTGCCGACAACAGCATGGAGATCACCATCACCATTTCTGAGGATCCTGCCAACGCCTCTGAGGCCATGAAGCAGTATCTGTAATTCCTATTACATACACACCGCCGTGGCTTTCCGCGGCGGTGTTTTGTCTTTTTGGGGATCCGGTTCAATATGAAATCGTTACGCTATGAAAGGTTGTGTCAAGGATGCGCTGTGACTGCCATATCCATATGGTATTGGATGGTATGGATTGGAGAGCTGCTATCGCCCGCCATGCGGGGCGGGTGGACGACGCCTGGATCCGGGAAACGCTGAATACCTATCGAAAGCTTGGTTTTACCTATCTGCGGGACGGCGGTGACCGTTGGGGCGTGGGCCGGAGAGCACGGGAGCTGGCAAAGGACTATGGGATCACCTACCGCACACCTCTGGCACCGCTGTGCAAGGCAGGGCATTACGGCGGATTTATCGGGAAAAGGTATGAAAATGAGAGGGAATACGCCGCCCTGGTGGTTCAGGCCAGGGAAGACGGAGCGGATTTCATCAAGATCATGATTTCCGGGCTGATGGATTTTGACCGGTTTGGCGAGCTGACGGAGGAAGGCCTGCCTGCGGATGAGATCCGGGAGCTGATCCATATTGCCCATGAGGAGGGGTTCCCTGTCATGGCCCACGCCAATGGAGCCAGGACAGTGGAGGCGGCAGCCGGCGCGGGGGTGGATTCCGTGGAGCATGGAGCCTATCTGGACAAAGACGCCCTCCATGCCATGGCGGAGGGCGGAACCGTCTGGGTGCCGACTCTGTCCACCATCGGGAATCTTCGCGGCCGGGGCCGTTTCTCGGAGACAGCGGTGCAGCAAATTCTGGAGAGCGCACAGGCAAATGTCCGGTCCTTTGCCGGAATGGGCGGTCTGCTGGCCCCCGGCACCGACGGGGGAGCCTGGGCGGTGCCCCACGGGAGCCTGACAGAGGTACCGCTGCTGGAGGAAGCTCTGGGCCTGGAAACAGAATCGGTGCTGGACAGAGGGATCGCGGCGCTGCAAAGAAAATTCTGACAGTGGCCGGAGCCTGCCCGGACTCTTGACGGTGGGGAAAACTGTGGTATAATGATTTCAGAAAGGAAAGAAAGGGGAAGTATGTATGTGGTTACTGTTTGCACTGCTGTCCGCCGTGTTCGCAGCATTGACCTCCATTCTGGCGAAGGTCGGCATTGAGGGTGTCAATTCCAACCTGGCCACAGCCATTCGTACCCTGGTGGTACTGGTCATGGCCTGGGGAATGGTGTTTCTCACCGATGCCCAGGGCGGCATTTCCGCCATCAGCAAAAAAAGCTGGCTGTTCCTGATCCTCTCGGGTCTTGCCACCGGGGCGTCCTGGCTGTGCTACTACCGGGCACTGCAGATCGGCGAAGCCTCCAAGGTGGTGCCCGTCGATAAGCTCAGTGTGGTTATCACCCTGGTGCTGGCCTTTGTGTTCCTGCATGAGAAGGTCACGGTGAAATCGGCGGTGGGCTGTGTGCTGATCGGTGTGGGAACGCTGCTGATGGTTCTGTAACAATTTGACGCGAAAGTAAAGGAGGAGCCCATGGGAAAAGGAAAGAAAAATACTGCGGGTAAAGAGACACGCAGAAGCGCGTTCTACAAGAACAAAACAACCGTAACTGTGTATCTCATATTGCGGGCACTGATTATCGCCGTCATGGTCCGCGCCGTCTTCCTGCGGGAGTACCACAATGTGTTCCTGTGCGCGCTGTCCCTGATTTTGATGATTATGCCCAGCATCATTGCCAAGACGCTGGAGATCGACCTGCCCAGCACCCTGGAGATCATCATTCTGCTGTTTATTTTCGCGGCGGAGATACTGGGAGAACTGCACAGCTTCTATGTCCGGATCCCCCACTGGGACACCATGCTGCATACCATCAACGGCTTCCTCTGCGCAGCCATTGGCTTCGCCCTGGTGGATATGCTGAACCGGAACGAGCGGTTTTCCATCCAGCTGTCTCCTCTGTATCTGGCCCTGGTCTCCTTTTGCTTCTCCATGACCGTGGGCGTGCTGTGGGAGTTCTTTGAGTTCTCCGGGGACACGTTCCTGGGGATGGATATGCAGAAGGATACCGTCGTAACGGCCATCAACACCGTTGCCCTGGACCCCACCCTGAGCAATACGGTGGTGCGGGTGAAGGATATCGCGGATGTGATTATCGTCCACTCCGACGGCACCCAGGAAGCCCTGGGGCTGGGCGGCTATCTGGACATTGGCATTATCGACACCATGAAGGACCTGTTCGTGAATTTCATCGGCGCGGTGGTCTTCTCCGTCATCGGCTACTTCTATGTGAAGCAGAAGGGAAAGGGCAAGGTAGCGCCCCGCTTCATTCCCCAGGTGAATACACGGAAAGAAAAAAGAAATGATTGGAAATAAACAGGGTCATCAAACCGCTTCTCCCAAATCATATGGGAGAGGCGGATTTTTTAAATGCAAAATGAGCGTTCGGAGGGAGAAAAAATTTCGTGTCCGATGCAAGAAAAACGATTCGTTTCCGTATATATAAGTGAAGGCCCAAAATAAACACACAAGGAGAGATCACTATGGACGACAGCCGCATTGTGGAATTGTATTATGCCCGGTCAGAACAGGCAATTCAAGAAACGGATGCGAAGTATGGCGGCTACTGCTACAGCATAGCCTATAATATTTTGGCGAATCAGGAGGATTCCGAGGAAAGTGTCAGCGATACATACCTTTCCGCCTGGAATTCCATCCCGCCCAGAAAGCCCAATCCCCTCGCTCCCTTCCTTGGGAAGATTGTCCGTCACATCTCCATTGATAGGTGGCGGAAAAAAGGGGCGCTCAAGCGTGGCGGCGGTGAGATGCCGCTGGCTCTGGAAGAGCTTCAGGAATGTGCTGCCAACGGGGAAAGCGTCGAGGAGCGGTACGAGCAGAAGGAATTGGTTCGTCAGGTTCGAAAGTTTGTTGCCGGTTTATCGGATACGGAACGGAAAGTGTTTGTATGCCGGTACTGGTATCTGGATTCCACGGCGGAGATTGCGAAACGATTCGGCTTTTCGGAAAACAAGGTCAGCTCCATGCTGCACAGAACCCGCAGCAAGCTGACAAAGCACCTGATGCGGGAGGAAATCGGATGAAGAACGCGATGAAATTATTGGAAGCGATTGGACAGATTCAGGACGCATATATCGTAGATGCCCACAGCGACATTCCGAAGCATGCCTTCTCCCGCAAAAGACTGTTTCTGATCGCAGCCGCAGCCGCGGCCGCGCTGCTGCTTGCCGGATGTGCCGCGTACGCATGGCACTGGTACACCGCTTACTTCTCCATGCAGAGACAGGAACCGCTGTCGGACAGCCAGGTCTCCTATATTCAGGAAAACGCCCAGGACATCCATGAGAGCCAGACCTATGACGGCTATACCATCGAGCTGATATCTGCCCTTGCGGAAAGCCGGGGCGCCTATATCACACTGGGACTCACCGCACCGGACAATGTGGATTTGATGAATTTGAAAGATGGCGAGCGTCTCCATTTCAATGACCTGTATGCCATATCCGAGGGCAGTCAGCTTCCCGCCATGATGTCGTGCCAGATTGTGGATGATGGCGACGGGAAGAATAATTCGGCGAATGTGGTGCTGGGAATTGGACCCGGAGGGTATTTATCCGGGGAAGAAGTCTCTTTTGGGGCCGGCAGTTCCTGGCGGATCGTCCTAAAGGATATTCTGATTGACTGTTGGGATCGGGAATACGAGCAGGAGCTACTGCAAACCAAATATGCTGGCGTCACGGATTTCATGTTTACCGATGAAGAGGCGGCGCAGATGCACTCCCAAATATTGTTGGCATCCGGGAAATGGGAATTCGATGTGGAACTAACGCCTGCTGATACGGATTCTCTGGAGCTGCTGACGGCGCCGATCTCCACAAAAGCCGTTGTTACCCGGAAGGACAGGACGGATGATATGTTTTACGATACAGCGGATGCTGTGGAGGACATAACCATTACCTCCGTTCAGCTTCACGCGCTGGGTGCAACAGTGGTTTTTCAGACGCCTGAAACGAAGGAGGGCAGCGACTTCCCGGACTACTTCTGCGCCTGGATTGATATGGGCGACACTTACAATCCGCTGACCCAGCTTGTCAGTCAGGATGAGAATTTCTTTGTCATTTTGAAGGACGGTACCAGAATCGACTTCTGGCAGGGAGAGGGAGCGATCGACACCGCGTATCTGAAACCTGACAGTCCCATCGTCCTGAAGAATGTGGACTACCTGCAGCTGTCGGACGGGACAAAACTGTATGTGCCTGCGGAATGAGAACACAAGCCATACGGATAGTTCGTGCAGCAGGGAGACCTGCTGCACGTTTGCCCTTTTCCGAAAGGTTGAAGGATCCCTATAAAAAGGGAACGATTCAGTTGCACCCTAAATTCCCCATATAAATGATCGTTTATCTTCGTTAGCTGCGCTGGCGCGGCAGCGCCCATGCC
>JBJDYN010000145.1:0-41496 GCA_051867395.1 Faecousia sp.
TTGTCAGCCTCCGTAATTATCGGACTCAGCTCCCAACTAAGGTTTTTCCAAGGTGGCCGTTGTAACGTAACCTTAGGAGGCGGTCGCTCTATCCTGCTGAGCTACTGGTGCATACAGCATATATTCTACCCAAATATTTTATATCTGTCAAGAAAATCCGGCACATTTTTTACATCTAATCGCATATACTGTCCAGTAGTCATTTTCTGGAAAGGAGAAACAGATATGTATCTGCGCTTTGATCCCATGGCGGATCTGGATGACCTTATCTTTGACGAGGATGCAGGCGGCCCCAGCGAACGGTAATGCACCCCGCAGCAATGCCTTATCGGATGTCAAACTGCCGGACAGGAGTTTTCTGTCCGGCAGTCGTTTAATTGTTAATGCCATGGTGGAAGCCGGGACTGTTTTCCGTCAGCCGTTCGAAGGTATAGCCATTGTTCAGGCCCCAGACGATAATGTCCTCCACCGCCTCCACGCTGTAGTCGTGAATATCGTGCTGCAGCACCAGGGAAATCCCGGTTTGCTGAACGCCGTCCACCACATTCCGAAAGACTGTCTCCGCCTTTCTGGCGCCGCCTGCGTCGTTGCTGTCTACATTCCAGTCAAAATACTGGAAGCCCGCGTTCTGCACCGCTTCGGAAAGAATCGTCATGATCCCCTCGCAGGCGGCGCAGCTGACGGTGTTGGAGCTACCGCCGGGGAACCGCATCAACGTGGTGCGGACTCCGGTGTTCTTGTAGATGATGTCCTGCATCTTATGCAGATCCGCAAAAAAGGCCTCAGGACTGGCGTAGATTTCCTGGTAATCGTGGGTAACTGTGTGGATTCCGATGCTGTGTCCCCGCTCCACAATCTGCTCCATGATGTCATCGCAGCCTGTATCTGTGACGAAGAAGGTGGCTTTCACCCCATAGCTATCCAGCACATCCAGCAGCTCCCGGGTATAGGGACCGGGACCGTCGTCAAAGGTCAGGTAAATGGTCTTCTGCTGCGGCCACTGGATCTGTGGCCGGGGCTTCGCCAGGACCTCCACCTGCCGGGTGACGGTGGTGACATTTCCAAAAGCGTCGGAAACCGTATAGGAGATGGGATAGGTGCCCGGGGTCAGCCAGTCCACCTCCCCTTCCACCAAGACCTGCTCCGTTAAGTCGCCGTCCTGGTCGTCCTCCGCCCAATAGCCCGGCTCCATATAGAACGAACCGGTGGTGATGGCATAGTCCTGACCGCCCTCCAGACCAATCTCCGGCGGCTCCCTGTCATAGACGGGAATCTCCCGCTCCGCATAGGCGGGATTGCCCGAGGAATCCACGACAGCGTATGTGATCAGGCCCATGGTCTCGATGCATACCACCTGATCGGTGATATCGCCGTCATAGTTATCCATAGCCGTAAAGCCGGGATCCTGATACGGTTCTCCGGGGTCCAGTTCCCCTTCCGGGGCTTCCACCAGGGTGATCACAGGGCTTTGGGTATCCACCACACAGACCGTCCGCCGTGCTTCTCCATGGAAGCCCCGGAAGTCTGCGGAATAGGTCAGCGTATACCGGCCCAGGGTTGTGGTATCCACTTGACCGCTGACTGTTGGCTGCACATCCTCCAGGATCAAACCGTCCTTCCAGAACAGCGTACCGGTGAGCCGCGTCCGGGCCCCGGGTTCCCGGTATTCCTGTCCGTACTCCAGCTGGATCTGCTCCTCCCCCGCTATCTGTACGGACAGTGTGAACCGGTTGAACCGAAACAGCACAGCCCAGCCGGTCACGCCAAGCAGCACCAACAAAAGCAAAAGCCCCAAAGCCCATTTCCACGGTTTGGGGTGCGGGTAATAAACGATTTCGTGTTTCATCTTTCTTCGCCTGCTTTTGACTTCTCTTGTTTACATAATACTATACCCCATTTGAAAAGAAAATGGAAGAGGATATCGAAATTTCTCTCAGGAAAAAAGTGGCAGAGGTTTCTCCGCCACCTTTTGACTCTGCAATGTTTTTTCCTTATCTTTCTTTCAGCCGCCGGATCAGTTCCGGAAGGGCGGTTTCGAATTTGACGCCGTACCAGTGCGCCGGATTTTCCGCCGTGTTTTCAATGCAAAGGCAGGTAAAATCCGCAGCCAGCTTCACCGCTTCGTACAGATCCTTTTCCTGCATCAAGGCTCCCGTGAAGCAGGCAGCGAAAATATCCCCGGTGCCGTGGCAGCTCTGTCCGACGCGGTTATGGGCGTAATAACGCTGCCGCTGCCCCTCCCGGAGGACCACACCGGTCTTCCCTTCCACATATCCCACCCCGGTAAGGACGGTGCAGGGATGGTCCAGGCCGTCCAGAAGCTGATGGACATATTCTTCGTCCAGTGTTTCCCGGTAAGGCAGGCCGGAAAGCAGGGCGGCCTCGGTGACATTGGGAAGCAGAATCCGGGCCTTGCCGCAAAGCGCTTTCACAGCCCGCACATAGCCTTCGTCAAAGCCGGAATACAGCTTTCCGTGATCCCCCATGGCAGGGTCCACAATGCTGACGCCCCCGGGAGTAAGTATTTCCTCCAGAATCTGCCCTGCAGTCTCCACCGCCCCCAGGCTTCCCAGATAACCCACCAGAATGGCGTCAAAGGTGATGCTGTTTCTCTGCCAGTGCCGCCACAGATCGGTCAGGAAATCGTCAAATTGCACCACCGACGGCCTGCCGAAGCCCCCCGTGTGGGTGGACAGCAGCGCCGTGGGCAGAATGCAGGTCTCATGACCGCAGGCGGACAGGATGGGCAGCGCCACCGTCATGGAGCACTGGCCCACACAGGAAATATCCTGAATGGTCAGAATCCGTTTGTAGGCCATTCAATCCACCACGTCCATGTCCAGGCCCAGCTCCCGGGGCAGGAACCGGGGACACACATTCTCCGAAGTCACAATCACCGAAGCCGCCAGCATCGCCCCAATCTCGCAGGCCTCCTTCAGGCGCTTTCCGTAGGTCAGCCCAATGGCCGCCCCGGCGCAGAAGGCATCCCCCGCCCCGGTAGTATCCTTTACCTTCACATTTCTTGCCGCGCAAAAGCCCCTGTCTCCATTGCAGTCGGCATAAACCGCGCCGTCACTGCCCATGGTCACAATCATGCTGGGAATCCGGGCCGCCACGACCTTTTGGGACAGGATCTCCACCATTTCCTCCTGGGATTTGTCCGAATAGTCGTCGGAGAACAGGATTCCCGCCTCCTGCCGGTTGCAGATAAAGCAGTCGATGGACTGCAGGAAGTCCCGGCGTTCCAGGGCAATACTCATATTTGCCACCACCGCGAAGACTTTTTTGTTGTACTTCTTCGCAAGCCGGAAAGTACGCTTGACAATCTCCTTATCGATGCAGATTTCAATGATGATGCTATCGGCGTTCGCAAAAATCTCATCGCCCTTTTCATCCATAATGTCCGCAATCGGCATCAGATTGGGCCGTTTGGAAATGGAAGCGCAGACATCCCCATCGTTATCAAATACCGCCAGCCAGGTTCCCATACCGTCCCGTGTAGTGCGGATATAGTCGGTATTGACCTTGTGGCTTTTCAGCTTTCGAACCACATCCAAACCGGTTCCGCTGTCATCCACCAGGCTCAGGAAGGTGGGCCGCAGCTCACAGTTGGCGATATCCTCCGCCACATTCCGGCCCACGCCGCCGTGAACCTGATCCACTCTGCCAACATTTCTGCCTGTGGGAACAAAAGCCGCTTCCGGATATCCCTTGATATCCACGAACACCGCGCCGATGACAACAATACCCATCGAGAAACCTCCACCATTTTTTCATTTTATTATATCACAGGTCCGCCATTTTGCAACAAAATACGGAAAAGGAATCTTGCAGCAAGGCCTCAAACCATAACCAAGGAATTTAATCTTCCCTGCGTAGGCCACTACCGTTTTCTCCCGATTCACTTTCAGAAACAGTTTCTTTTCAATGAATGGGACAATGTGTTCCAAGGTTTGTTCTGCGCTGGCCTTGCTTCCGCAGAAGATTACCATATCATCTGCGTATCGGACAAAGCTGTGTCCTCTGCGTTCCAGCTCATGGTCAAGCTCGTTCAGCATGATGTTTGCACACAAAGGACTTAACGGTCCCCCTTGCGGCACGCCGACTTCCGTATCTTCAAAACGTCCGCACCACACGACTCCCGCTCTGAGGTATTTATGCATCAGGCTCAGCACCCGTCCATCTTTAATATCTCTTGCTAATATCTCCATCAGCTTGCTTTGGTTGACGGTATCAAAGAACTTTTCCAAGTCCATATCCACTGTCCACACTTTGCCAGCGTTCAGATATTCTCTGCACTTTTTGAGCGCATCATGGGCACTTCGTTTCGGTCGGAAGCCGTAGCTCGTCTCTGCGAATTTCGGTTCGTAGATTGGCGTCAGCACCTGTGCAATTGCTTGCTGGATGACACGGTCTACTGCTGTTGGGATTCCCAGTTTTCGTGTCTTACCGTTGTCCTTGGGGATTTCTACCCTTCGGACGGGCTGCGGCTGGTATTTCCCAGCCAGGATGGCCTGTCGGATTTCTTCGCCGTTGTCTCTGAGATATTGCAGATGATTCATCCGGAGCAACGCCCCATCATTTACAGCAAAGAATTCGATGTTACAGCATACTACGGATGGTACAGTGCAGCAGCCCGCCGGGTAAACGGCGGGCTGCTTGTATTATACGGTTGCTTTCCTGTTCTCCTTGGCGGCAGACAGCATCAGCTTGATGCGGTTGAGCTGGTTGACCTCGGACGCGCCGGGGTCGTAGTCCACGGCGGCGATGTTGGCCTGGGGGAACTGCTTCTTCAGTGCCTTGATGACGCCCTTGCCCACCACATGGTTGGGAAGACACGCAAAGGGCTGAATGCACACGATGTTGGGAGTGCCGCTCTGGATCAGCTCGATCATCTCCCCCGTCAGGAACCAGCCTTCGCCGTATTGGTTGCCCAGGGACAGGAAGGGCTTGGTGATCTCGGCGATCTGTTCTATGGGCATGGGGGCCTCAAATCGCTTGGACCGCTCCAGTGCCTCCAGGGCGGGCTTGCGAATCTGACGGATCAGCTTAACACCGGCCTCCGCCACGAAATCGCCGGACTTTTTGGCCCCTAGGAACTCGGTCTTATACTTGCCGTTGTACAGGCAGTAGTTGACGAAGTCCATCAGGTCGGGCACCACGGCTTCCGCCCCTTCCCGCTCCAGCAGGTCCACCAGGTGGTTGTTGGCCAAGGGCATGTACTTCACCAGGATCTCGCCCACCACGCCCACTCTTGGCTTGCGGAGGGTCTCGTCGATGGGGAAATTGTCGAAGTCCGCCACAATCTCACCGCACAGGCGCTTGTAGCTGCGGGTGCCGTGCTTGCCGGTCAGCGCCTCCACACAGCGGTCACGCCACTTGGCGTGGAGGGCGTTGGCGGAGCCGGGGACCTCCTCATAGGGCCGGACCCGGTACAGGCAGCGCATCAGCAGGTCGCCGTAGACGATTGCCTGCACCGCGTCGATAAGCAGGCTGGGGCTGAGCTTGAAGCCCTCGTTCTTCTCCATGCCGTTGGCGTTCAGGGAGATCACCGGAATGTGGCTCAGGCCCGCCTTTTCCAGGGCCCGGCGGATGAAGGCCACATAGTTGCTGGCCCGGCAGCAGCCGCCGGTCTGGGTCATAACCACCGCCAGACGGTCCGTGTCGTACTTGCCGGAGAGGATGGCCTGCATGATCTGGCCCACCACGGTGATGGAGGGGAAGCAGGCGTCGTTGTTGACGAACTTCAGGCCCATGTCGATGGCCTCCCGGTTGTCGTTGTCCAGCAGGACGAAGTTGTAGCCGTACTTGCGGAACACCGGCTCCAGGATGTCAAAGTGGATGGGGCTCATCTGGGGGGCCAGAATGGTATAGCCCTCCCGGAACATTTCTTTCGTAAATTCCTTGCGTTCATAGTGGGAATCCACCGGCTTTGCCACGATCTGCTTCTCCCGGCGCATGTCCATGGCTGCCAGCAGGGAGCGAATGCGGATGCGCACCGCGCCCAGGTTGTTGACCTCGTCGATCTTCAGGAGGGTATACAGCTTGTTGCTCTTTTCCAGAATTTCGGAGACCTGATCCGTGGTGACCGCGTCCAGGCCGCAGCCGAAGGAGTTCAGCTGGATCAGCTCCAGGTCATCCCGGCGGCTGACAAACTGGGCAGCACTGTAGAGACGGGAGTGATACACCCACTGGTCCACCACACGCAATGGGCGCTCCGGTTCAAAGTCGATGGGCAGGCTGTCTTCCGTAAACACCGTCAGACCGTAGGAGGCGATCAGCTCCGGAATGCCATGGTTGATCTCCGGGTCGATGTGATAGGGCCGCCCGGCCAGGACGATGCCCCGGCCCCCCTTGCACTCCATTTCCTCCAGGAGCCGCTTGCCCTCGGCCCGGATGTCCTCTTTCGCGGCGATCTGCTCCTGGACGGCCTTGTGGACCGCGGCCCGAACCTCCTTCTCGGGAATGCTCCACTCCTCGGCGGCGGTCTTCACCAGCCGGTCCGCGGCAGTCTGCTCCGTGGTAAAGGCGATGAAGGGACGGATGTAGTGGACATTCCCCTCGGTAATGGCCTCCACGTTGTTTTTCAGGTTCTCCGCATAGGACACCACGATGGGACAGTTATAGTGATTCTGGGCCTTCCCCGTCTCCTGGTGCTCGTAGAACACACAGGGGTGGAAAATGGTCTTAATGCCCTGGTTAATGAGCCACTGGACATGGCCGTGGGACAGCTTGGCGGGGTAGCACTCAGACTCGGAAGGGATGGACTCCATGCCCAGCTCGTAGATCTTCCGGTCGGAGAAGGGCGACAGCACCACCCGGAAGCCCAGCTCTTTAAAGAAGGTGGCCCAGAAGGGGTAATTTTCGTACATATTCAGCACTCTGGGGATGCCAATGGTGCCCCGGGGGGCGTCTTCTTCTGCCAGAGGCTCGTAGCCGAAAATGCGTTTGCGTTTATATTCCACCAGATTGGGTGCCTTTTCTCCCCTGTCCGTATTGCCCGCGCCCTTCTCGCAGCGGTTGCCGCTGATGTGTCTGCGGCAACCGGAGAACTTATTGATGGTGAGCATACAGTGGTTGGAGCAGCCGCCGCAGTGGACGCTGCTGGTGGTATAGGACAGCTTCTGGATCTCCTCCAGGGACAGCATGGAGGTCTCCTGGCCCGCATAGTGGTTCCGGGCAACCAATGCCGCGCCGAAAGCGCCCATGAGGCCCGCGATATCGGGACAGGTGGCGTCCACCCCGGCGATCCGCTCAAAGGCCCGCAGCACCGCCTGGTTGTGGAATGTGCCGCCCTGGACCACGATGTGCCTGCCCAGGTCCTCGGCGGAGGCCAGCTTGATGACCTTGTACAGGGCGTTCTTGATAACCGAATAGGCCAGGCCCGCGGAGATGTCGGAGACGCTGGCTCCCTCCTTCTGGGCCTGCTTGACGTTGGAGTTCATGAACACCGTGCAGCGGGTGCCCAGGTCCACAGGAGCCTTGGCAAACAGGGCTTCTTTCGCAAAGCCTTCCGCGGTGTAGCCCAGGGAGGAAGCGAAGTTTTCAATGAAGGAGCCGCAGCCGGAGGAACAGGCCTCGTTTAAGAGAATCGTGTCCACGGTGCCGTTTTTCAGCTTGATGCACTTCATGTCCTGGCCGCCGATGTCCAGCACGCAGTCCACCTCCGGGTCAAAGAAGGAGGCGGCGGTGCAGTGGGCGATGGTCTCCACCACGCCCTCGTCCAGGGAGAAGGCGGATTTTAACAGGGCTTCGCCGTAGCCGGTGGAGCAGCTGCGGACTATTTTCGCGGTGTCCGGCAGCTGGCGCTTCAGCTCTCCGGCGGCAAACTGGGCCGTCAGAATGGGGTTGCCCTGGTTATTGGCATAGAATCGGTACAGAAGCTCCCCTTCCTGGCCGATCAGCACCAGCTTGGTGGTGGTGGAACCGGCGTCGATGCCTAGGAAGCAGTTTCCGGAGTATGTAGAAAGGTCCTGCTTTTTCACCACGGCCTTGCTGTGGCGCTCCTGGAACTGCCGGAACTCCTCCTCGTCCCGGAACAGCGGGGACAGCCGGGGCATTTCGAAGGACACCTGGACGCCCTTTTCCAGCTGCTCGATCAAAGCGCTCAGGTCTACGGTCTGGGTATCTTCGGATTCCAGCGCCGCGCCCATGGCGGCAAACAGGTGGGAATTTTCCGGGTCTACCGTGGTTTCGTCCGTCAGCTTCAGGGTGCGGATAAAGGCAGCCTTCAACTCCGTCAGGAAGTGCAGCGGGCCGCCCAGGAAGGCCACGCAGCCACGAATGGGCTTGCCGCAGGCAAGGCCGGAAATGGTCTGGTTCACCACCGCCTGGAAAATGGAGGCAGCCAGGTCGGCCTTGGTGGCGCCCTCGTTGATCAAAGGCTGGATGTCCGTCTTGGCAAACACGCCGCAGCGGGCGGCAATGGAATAGATCTGCTTATAGTCCTTGGCGGCCTCGTTCAATCCCGCCGCGTCGGTCTGCAGCAGCGCCGCCATCTGGTCGATAAAGGAGCCGGTGCCGCCGGCGCAGACGCCGTTCATCCGCTCCTCCAGGCCGCCCTTGAAATAGATGATCTTGGCATCCTCGCCGCCCAGCTCGATGGCCACGTCCGTCTGGGGCGCGGCGGTCTTCAAAGCGGTGGCAACAGCAACCACCTCCTGGACGAAGTCAATGCCCAGGGCCTTGCCCAGATTGATGGAGCCGGAGCCGGTGATCTTGATATGCAGCCGGCAGTCCCCCAGCTTCTGCTTTGCCTCCATCAGCAGAGAACGGAGTGTCCCCTGGGTGTGGGCATGGTGGCGGCGGTACTGCCCGAACAGGATCTGGCCGTCCTGGTCAAGGACCACCAGTTTCACAGTTGTAGAGCCGATATCGATACCGGCACGATAGGTTTTCATTTCTTCTCTCTCCTTCCATAACAAGACCAATAAGCTACGGCGCAGATGGATACCGCCGCGATCACATCCAGAATGGAGTGCTGCTTCAAAAATACCGTGGACAGGCTGATCATCACCGCCAAAAGGGTGAATCCGGCGATCTTTCCCGGAGACCGGAGGCTCTCGGTGTTGATGGCCGCCGCCAGCACCGCCAGCGCGCCGATGGCATGTTCCGAGGGGAACACGTTGGTATTGGTATCCACTGCATACAATAGTCCCACGATCTTCGTCAGCAGATTGTCCCGGGAAAAGGTTTCCGGGCGCAGCTCCTGACAGCTGGGAAACACCAGGAATATGGTGGTGGAAATGGTCAGGGATAGAATCAGGAATTTGCTGTAACGCTTAAACGCATCCACATCATACAGCATGGTATACAGGTGCATGCCGAAAATTGCCAGATACCACAGCACGTAGAAGACCAGAAACCCCTCGTGAAAGGGAATTCGGTCATCCAGCGCACAATGGATCACAGTATAGCTCACCGCCGGGTTCAGATGTTCCACCAGAAAGTACCGGGCGATGTAGGCAGGCCACAGCAGCAGCAGCCACAGGTGCCGGTACTGGGGGGTATTGAGCTTGCTCAGGCGAAAATTGCGGTAGTCCACCGCAGGGGTAGGGAAATTCATGGTTTACAATCCTTTTTATTGGTTCAGAATCTGCATAAATTCGTCGCCGGTGATGGTCTCCTTCTCGTAGAGGTACCGGGACAGCTCCTCCAGCTTCTCCCGATGGTCCTGGAGCAGCTGACGGGCTTTGTCATGCTGCTCCTTTACCAGCTTCACCACCAGCTGATCGATCTTTGTCTGGGTCTCGGCGGAACAGGCCAGGGACGCGTCGCCGCCAAGGTACTGGTTGGTCACGGTCTCCAGGGCCACCATGTCGAATTCTTCGCTCATGCCGTAGCGGGTGATCATGGCCCGGGCCAGCTTGGTGGCCTGCTCGATGTCATTGGAAGCACCGGTAGAGACGGAGCCCAGGGCGACTTCCTCCGCCGCACGGCCTCCGGCAAAGGTGGCGATCTTGTTCTCGATCTCCTCCTTGGTCATCAGGTAATGGTTGCCCTCCTCCACCTGCATGGTGTAGCCCAATGCGCCGGAGGTACGGGGGATAATGGTGATCTTCTGCACCGGAGCGGAATGGGTCTGCAAAGCCGCCACCAAAGCGTGACCGATCTCGTGGTAGGCCACCGCCATCTTCTCCTGGTCGGTGAGAATGGCGTTCTTCTTCTGGTAGCCCGCGATGACCACCTCGATGGACTCTTCCAAATCCGCCTGGTTGGCAAACTTCCGGCCATCTCGGACCGCACGGAGGGCCGCTTCGTTGACAATGTTGGCAAGCTCGGCACCGGAAGCGCCGGAGGCCATCCGGGCAATGCGGCCAAAGTCCACGTCATCGGCAATGCGGATCTTCTTGGCGTGGACCTTCAGAATGGCTTCCCTGCCCTGCAGGTCTGGCAGCTCCACGGGAATCTGACGGTCAAACCGTCCGGGACGGGTCAGGGCGGGGTCCAGGGATTCGGGACGGTTGGTGGCCGCCAGGATAATGACCCCGTTGCTGCCCTCGAAGCCGTCCATTTCGGTGAGCAGCTGATTCAGGGTCTGCTCCCGCTCGTCGTTACCGCCCATGGAACCGGCGTTGCGCTTCTGGCCGATGGCGTCGATCTCGTCGATGAAGACGATGCAGGGGGCCTTTTCCTTGGCCTGCTTGAACAGGTCTCTTACCTTGCTCGCGCCCATGCCCACGAACATCTCCACAAATTCCGAGCCGGACATGGAGAAGAAGGGCACATTGGCTTCACCGGCTACCGCTTTCGCAAGCATGGTTTTGCCGGTGCCCGGAGGGCCCACCAGCAGGACGCCCTTGGGCATGGTGGCGCCGATCTCTTTGTACTTGCTGGGGTCGTGGAGGTAGTCCACGATCTCTGCCAGGCTTTCCTCCGCTTCATCCACGCCTTCCACATCCGCGAAGCTGATTCCGTCGGAGGACTTGACATAGACCTTGGCGTTGGACTTGCCCATGTTGAAGGACATGGAGTTGGTGCCGCCGCCCATTCTGTCCATCATCTTCTTGGACATAAACTGCCCCAGAGCGACGAAAATCACAATCGGCAGAACCCAGGACAGCAGAACGGTCAAAAACGGGGAGGTCTCCTCAATAATCTCGCTGCCGAACTGGGCGCCGGCCGCATACAGCCGCTCCACCCGGCCCGGATCGTCCACCAGACCGGTCTTGTAGATCTGGGTGCCTTCCTTATCCGTGAAAACGATCTGGTTGGACTGGATATCCACCTGACCGATGTTGCCCTCCTCGGTCATGGACATGAAGGTGCCGTAGTCCACTTCCCTAACCTGCCGTTCCATAAGCTTGGGCATCGCCAGGAAGTTGAAGAGCATTAACACCAGCATGACGATACAGTAGTAGTAGAGCAGCGGTTTCTTTGGCTTTTTTACCTCATTCATAAAATCATTCCTTTTTTGGGTTTTCCATCCAGAATATACTTTGTCAATCTAAACTGAAGCGAAACTCTTGTTTGCGGAATTGTGAACAAGCTGGGGGTAGTCACTGGGCAGCGGAGTGTGGAGTTTGGAGTTTGGAGAGTGAAGTTATGGTGTCCCTTCGGGACGATTGAGAAATCCTCTGTATAACTGTAAATGATCATTTATCTTTGTTAGCTGCGTTGGAGCGGCAGCGCCCTTGCCTCTCCCTTTGGGAGAGGCTTAAGCGGAACGCCGGGTCGGAGAGGGGCATTGTTCCCCTCTCAGTCACGCCTTCGGCGTGCCAGCTCTCCCAAAGGGAGAGCCTAGGGCTACGCAGATAAACGATCATTTATATGAGGAACTTGGGGTACGACTGAACAGTAACAAGCTTTTTACGAAAACAGGCCGCCGTGATTCCGGCGGCCTGTTGGTTCTTTACTTTCTGCGGATTCTTTGCTCGAAGGTTTCCTGCATCTCTTTCAGGTGCTCCACCAGAGGACGCTCAGACCGGAAGGGGCGGAAGAAATGGTACTTGGAATGGGACTTTTCCCGGGCAGCGCGGATGTGGGTCTTCAGCTGCTCATAGCGCACGATGACGTCATTGTCCTCGGCGAAGGCCTTCAGCTTCACCACCAGGTTGGCGGAGTGGGCCACATCGATCAGGAAGACACCGAAGAACATGCCGATGAAAAAGGAAAACGCCAGATTCTGGGACAGCCAGCGCAGACCGTCCAGGATGTAAGGATGAATCAGGAAATAGTACACCGCGCCCAGCACCGCCCAGGCCAGGGAGAAGGCCGGACAGATAATCCCCTGCACGTTTCCCCAGAGATCGGAGTAGTCCCACAGCCGAACCTTTAGAAATTTCAGGCAGAACAGACCCGCCAGATACTCGATCAGGGTCATGCACACCGCCATGGAAAGAAACAGCAGCACCTTGTTCCATAAGGGGCTGCCCGTCAGGGGATACCGGTCCAGCAAGGCCAGCAGGAACAGCACACACAGGCCGAAGCCATAGATGGGCAGCCAGGGTCCGGTGCAGAAGCCGGGATTCACCAGCTTCTCCGGCTTGTGGGTCAGGTTGCGGAATAATAGCTCCAAAACCCATCCCAAGGTGGAGCCGATGAAAAACAGATAGGCTAACGTCAGAAAAATACTCATAGACAAAACAACCTCTTTTCTTTCCTGTTTTTTACCAGAAAAAGCAAAACTGAAACGAAACTAAGAATGTCGAAACTGTGAACAAGCAGAGGGGGGAGTTAGGAGTGAGGAGTGTGGAGTGTGGAGTGTGGAGTGTGGAGTGTGGAGTTAGGAGTGAGTTAATTCGTTTCCATTTTTGTATCTATTCAGTCGTACCGCCGTTGCTCGTATAAATGATCGTTTATGCGCATACCCACTGTAGGGGAGGGTCATTGACCCTCCCGCTTGGTAACGGAACAGAGTGTGAAATAGGTTGCTGCCAGTGCTGGTTTTCACAAAAAGCTACAGATTTGACCGCTCAAAAACTTTCAGCTGGCGGGAGGGTCAATGACCCTCCCCTACAGTGGGTGCTGTGCTAAACGATCATTTATACGAGAATTGCGGCTGCGACTGAATAGTTACACCCATTTTTAATATATCCCAAGGGATTCCTTAACTCCACACTCCTAACTCCTAACTTCTCACTCCTCACTCCTCACTCTCTCACAGTCCCTTCGGCAGCTCTACGGTGAAGATGGTGACGTTGTTCCGGCTGCTGACCTTAACAGTGCCCCGGTGCAGCTCCACAACCCGCTTGACGATGGCAAGTCCGACGCCGTTTCCCTCGGCGGCGTGGGATTCATCACACTGGTAGAATTTGTTGAAAATCTTCTCCTGCTGCTCCGGGGGAATGGTCGCGCCGCAGTTGCGGACGGTGACGCAGTAGTTTTGCTCCGTCTCCAGGATGGCTACCTCAATCAGCTCCCCTTCCGGGGAAAACTTGACGGCGTTGTCCAGCAGGTTGATCCAGACCTGTTTGAGCAGCTCCTCGTTGGCCCGGATAAAGTGCTCCTGCAGCCCTAAGCTGAAATCCAGATTCTTTTTCTCCCACTTGTTTTCCAGCAGCAGAATGCAGGAGCGGATCTGCTCAGACAGGTTGAAACGGGAAACATCCGACAGAATGGTCTGATTCTCAATCTTGGTCAGGTTCAGCACATTGGTTGCCATGTAGGAAAGCCGCAGGGACTCCTCCTCAATGATGGCCAGATATTCCTGCTGCTGTTCCGGAGAAAGGCCCCCCCGGCGCAGCAGCTTGGCAAAACCCGCGATGGAGACAATGGGGGTCTTGAACTCATGGGAGAAATTGTTGATGAAGTCCCCCCGGAGCATTTCCGTATTCTCCAGCTGCTCCGCCATTTTATTGAAGCTCATTGCCACATCCACGAAGGGCGGATACCGGCGCATGACAATACCCACATTGACCCGGGTACCAAAATCACCGGAGGCCAGACGGTCCATACTGTCGATGAGGTTGCGCACGGGTTTTAAGGGGATCTTCCCCGCCACCAGGGCCACAATGACGCCGATGGGAATGCTGAACACCGCGAAAAAGCCGATGATCCGGGCAGCTCCCGCCGCGGTGGTTCCTACGACACGGATCAGGTTGCTCTGGATCAGCAGGTAGATCACCACCGCCGCGATGCCGGCGTTAAGCACCACGGACAGAAACACCACCATGGAAAACAGCAGCAGAAAGCCAAAATGGCTCGTCTTTTTCGGGTGCTTCATACGTGCTTCACCGCCTTATACCCCAGTCCCCGGACGGAGACGATCTCAAATTCCTGCCAGCCCTCGAACCGCTTGCGCAGCCTCCCGATATGTACCGTCACTGTCTCCCAGCCGGTCTCGCTGTCCGCGCCCCAGATCTCGTCCATCAGCTGAATTCGGGTGAAGATCTTGCCGGGATAGGACAGGAGCTTGTAAAGCAGCAGAAATTCCTTCTGGGGCAAAGCCTGCGTTTCCTCCCCCCGGGACACGGTCAGGGCGTCATAGTCCAGCACTACATTCCCGATGACGATCTTCCGCTCACTGGCGATCCTGGCCCGCCGCAGCAGGGCTTTGATCCGCAGCAGCATCTCCTCCTCGTCGATGGGCTTGGTCATATAGTCGTCGGTACCCACCAGGAAGCCCCGCTTCTTGTCTGCGGGAAGCTGCTTGGCGGAGACCATCAGGATGGGCAGGTTGTTGTCGCTCTGACGCAGGATTCGGGTAAACTCGTAGCCGTCCATCTTCGGCATCATCACATCCAGCACCACCAGGTCCACATGGGTCACATCCATAACTGCCAGAGCTTCCTCCCCGTTTTCGGCGGTGGAAACGGAGTAGTTTTCCGCCTCCAGCACCGCTTTCATCAGCATTCGGGTGTTTTTATCGTCATCCACTACCAATATTCGAAACATGCGCATCACCTCGGCTTCTTTCGTGGGTTTATTATAACAGGGAAACCGGAAAATGCCAAGAGCAGATATACGGAAAATGATCGTTTAGCAGTAAAACACGCCAAAGGCCTGTGCGTAGGGGGCGGCATCCTTGACGCCCCTTTTGCATGCAGTACCGTCATCAGGGGCGTCAAGGATGCCGCCCCCTACGCAATGTAAACGATCATTTACAGCAGAGTACATTCTGCAATTCTTAAGAAACAGGCGCTTGCAATGGACCCGGAGGGGAAGTACAATAAACGTATTCTAACTTCATTGGAGGCTGGCTATGAAACAAATCGCGGTAATCGACGACGATCCCTATATCGGCGATCTGCTGGAGGAGCTGCTGGGGCTGAACGGGTACGGCGTTCTGCGGGCCTATTCCGGCACTGAGGCGGTGATGCTGCTGGCCCAAAACCGGCCGGATCTGGTGCTGCTGGACCTGATGCTGCCGGGCTTAAGCGGTGAGGAGGTTCTGCAAAAAATCCAAGGCATTCCCGTCATCGTTCTCAGTGCCAAGGCCGACGTCCAGGACAAGGTCCGGCTGTTGCTGGGCGGAGCCGCAGACTACATGACAAAACCCTTTGACACTTCGGAGCTGCTGGCCCGGATTACAGTTCAGCTGCGCTCCGGAGCCGCTCCCCTTTCGGACAGGATCACCGCCGGAGACCTGACGCTGGACGAGACTTCCCACACCGTGACGGTAAAGGAAATACCGGTGCGGCTGACCAAAACAGAGTATGCCATCTTAAAGCTGCTCATGCGCAATCCCACCCAGGTCATCGCCAAATCCGTCATGCTGGACCGGATCGCCGCCGACACACCGGACTGCACCGAAAGCTCCCTGAAGCAGCACGTCAGCAACTTGCGCAAAAAGCTGCGGGACGCGGGCGGGAAGGACTATATCGAGGCCGTGTGGGGCATCGGGTTTCGGTTCGTGTGGGGTTAGGATTTAGAGTGGAGTTTGGAGAGTGGAGAGTGGAGTTAGCGTTGGAAACTTACTGCATGAAAATCATCTGCTGTGCTATATGGGGACGATTTTACGCATTGTCGGTTGAATGGTACATAGCTGGTCCTTCTGAGGATAACTCCACTCTCAACTCTCCAAACTGACTCCACACTTCTTTACGCTTTCTTTACTCTTTTCTTGACCGCTTTCTTTACTGTCCCCGGTTAGAATGGGGCCATCACAGAAAAGGAGGAATCCCAAATGGATTACATTCTGACCACCGACGGTCTGGAAAAACGCTACCGGAAATTTCAGGCTCTGAACGGTCTGACCATGCGTGTTCCCAAAGGGTCTATCTACGGCCTTGTGGGCAGGAACGGCGCGGGCAAGACCACCCTGATCCGCCTTGTCTGCGGACTGCAGGAGCCTACCTCCGGCAGCTTCACGCTGTACGGCATCGAAAACACCGACAAGGCCATCGTCAACTCCCGGCGGCGGATGGGGGCGGTGGTGGAGACCCCGTCCATTTACCTGGACATGACTGCGGAGGAGAATCTCAAAGAGCAGTACCGGGTGCTGGGACTGCCCAGCTTCGATGGCATAACGGAGCTTCTAAAGCTGGTGGGGCTGGAGAACACCGGCAGGAAAAAGGCAAGGCATTTTTCCCTCGGCATGAAGCAGCGGCTGGGCATTGCCGTGGCGCTGGCCGGGGACCCGGATTTTCTGGTGCTGGACGAGCCAACCAACGGCCTGGATCCCCAGGGCATTATTGAGATGCGGGAGCTGATTTTGAAGCTGAACCGGGAACGGCAGATCACGGTGCTGATCTCCAGCCACATTTTGGACGAACTGTCCCGGCTGGCGACCCACTACGGCATTGTAGACGGCGGGCAGATGGTGAAGGAGCTCAGCGCCCAGGAGCTGGAAGCCGTCTGCCGGAAATGTATGCGCCTTGAAGTGACAAAGATCACCGCCCTGGCCCGGGTGCTGGACGGCATGGGGGTGGAGTACAAGATCCTCTCCGAAACCAAAGCGGACGTATTCGCGAAGCTCCCTGTTTCCCAGCTGACCCTGGCCCTGGCGAAGGAGGGCTGCGAGGTGCTGTCCATTGAGGAAAAGGATGAAAGCCTGGAAAGCTACTTCGTGTCCCTGGTGGGAGGTGACCGTCATGCGTAAGCTGCTGAATGCCAACTTTGCCCGGCTTTGGAAGGATAAGGCATTCTGGTGCAACGCCGCAGTGGTCCTGATCGTCTCTTTGGCGGTATCCCTCCAAGGAAGCGGCTCCGCCCAAAATATGATGGCCATGGGCTATATGGTCACGCTGGACGACTATTTTTACAACAATGCGAATATGATGGGCCTGTTCTATGCCATCTTCGTCAGCCTGTTTCTGGGTACGGAGTATTCCGACGGCACCATCCGCAACAAGCTGTTGATCGGACACCGCCGGGGAGCCGTTTACGCCGCCAGCTTCCTTACCTGCCTCTGTGCCGGTGCTGTCCTGATTCTGATATGGATGATTGGCTCCCTTCCCGGGCTGTTTCTGGTGGGAAAGCTGGAAATGGGGATCACAGGCTTTGCGGTATGCTTGCTCATCGCCCTGGGCTTCACAGCGGCGTTGATTTCTCTATTCACCCTGATCGCAAGCCTGTCTGACAACAAGGCGCTGACGGTGGTGTTCTGTCTGGGAGCATGGCTGGTTCTGCTCCTTTGCGCCAGCGGGGTCTACGACAGGCTTTGTGAGCCGGAGTTGCAAAGCGGCGTCATGCTCACCGTAGATGGACTCCAGACTATGGCCCCGGAGCCCAATCCGCTGTACGTCTCCGGGGCTATGCGGAGGTTGCTGGAATGCGTGCTGGACTTCCTGCCCACCGGGCAAACCCTGCAGATGTCGAACAACGAAATTACGCTTCCTGCGCGGGAGCTGATCTTCTCTTTGCTCTTTACATTCGGAACCTGCGCCGCCGGGCTGCTGGCGTTCCGGCGGAAGGATATCAAGTGAGGGAAGCAGTATGAGAAAATTGTTATCCGCCAACTTCGCCCGGCTGTGGAAAAGCAAGGTGTTCTGGGCGCTGGAAGGGCTCTGCTTTGGGTTTGGGGTATTTGCCTATGCCCTGGTGGCCTACAACACCCATAACTTAGGCCAGGGGTGGTTACGTTTCAACGCACACAGCTATTTTTATCTGTGGTTCTTCTTCATCCCATTCGTCATTGGGGTTTTCACCAGTTTCTTTATTGGCACAGAGTATTCCGATGGCACCCTGCGCAACAAACTTACCGTAGGCCACAGCCGGGAGGAAATCTACTCTGCCTTTCTCCTGACCACTATGGCCGCCGCCTTTCTCTTTGTGCTGGCCTATCTTCTGGCGGTGTTTTTGGTGGGATTGCCCTTTTCCGGAGCTGCTGTTCTGACCCCAGTGCAGGCCCAGCCCTGGCGGCTTTTCCACTGCGGACTGATCCTGTTGGAATACGCCGCCTTGTTCACCCTGTTTTCCATGCTGGACAGCGACAAGGCCAGAAATCTGATCGTAAGTCTGCTTGCAGCCGGAATTCTCATCGTTGGCGGCATGCTCGTCTACAGAAGGCTGACCGCGACGGAATTCATTCAGCTGGTGATCCCCCAGAGCGACGGCAGTTTGCTGCTGAAAGACGACGCGCCCAACCCGGAATATCTCACCGGAAGGATCCGTATGGTTTTCACATGGCTTACCAACCTTCTGCCCTCCGGGGCCATGATGCTGAGCCTTGATAAAAGACTCGGGATCGACTGGCGGACGCCCTGCTGCGCCGTATCTTTGAACGCTTTGCTGACCACTCTTGGAATTCGACTGTTCCAAAAGAAAGACATAAAATAAGAGGGATTTATGGAATATCTGCTGCTGGCCGTCATCGGCGTTTTGGTTATCGTGATTTTCGCGCTGCTGATCAAAATTTATCTCATGCACAAGTCCGCCCTGGAAATCGCGGAGGGCTTCGAGGAAAGGCTGGCGGAGGACACCAATACTCTCATTGACATCTCCTCCCGGGACCCTTACCTGTGCCAGCTGGCCTCTGCGGTTAATGTGCAGCTGCGGCTTCTGCGGAAGCAGCGGCAGCGGTACTTAAGCGGCGACCGGGAGCTGAAGGAAGCCGTCACCAACATCTCTCACGATCTGCGCACACCCCTGACGGCCATCTGCGGGTATCTGGACCTGATGCAGCGGGAGGATATGACCGAAAACGCCGCCCGGTACCTGTCCCTGATCCGGGGCCGGGCCGACGCCATGAAGCAGCTGACAGAGGAGCTGTTCCGGTATTCCGTGATCCTTTCCACTGTGGAACCGGAATTGGAGACCGTCCATGTCAACGGGGTGTTGGAGGAAAGCATTGCCGCCTATTACGCCGCCCTGACCGCAAGGGGAATCCAGCCCCAAATCCTTATGACCGGCAAGCGCATTGAACGGCGGCTAAACCGGGAGGCCCTGAGCCGGATCTTCGGGAACCTGCTGAACAACGCCCTGAAATACAGCGACGGGGACCTGGACATCCGGCTTTCGGACAACGGGGACATCACCTTCTCCAACCGGGCCGCCGGGCTGAACGAGGTGCTGGTGGGCAAGCTCTTTGACCGGTTCTTCACCGTGGAGGCCGGACGAAATGCCAACGGCCTGGGACTGTCCATCGCCAAGGCCTTGACGGAGCAGATGGGCGGGCACATCTGGGCAGAGTACCGGGACGGGGTGCTGCAAATTCATCTGGCCTTTCCCGAAGCATAAAATACTGCCTCAGGCCGCATGGTCTGGGGCAGTTTTATGCATTTATGCGCACCCACTGTAGGGGAGGGTTACAGGCCCTCCCGCTGTGTAACGAGCCAGAGTGCGAAATTCGATGCTATCACAGTTGGTTTTCTCCAAAAAAGATGGATCTGACTACTCAAAATGCGAAAGCCTTCGGGAGGGTCACTGACCCTCCCCTACAGTGGGTGCTGAGCGAAACGATATGGTGCGGTATTTCTGGCTGTTACGCTTCTTCCTCCTGCTTGCGGTACTGCTCCGGAAGCTGACCTTCCCCTCCCATGAGGGCGGTCATTTCCTCGATGCGCTCAATGGGGAAGGGCGGATTGGCCAGGGGCTTCATGGCGATGGACATGAGCTTCATGGGGTTGTCGTCCGCCAGGACCCGGTTGGAGCTCAGCTCTCCGCAGCGGCGGCAGCGGTGGATGATGGCCCACTCCCCTTTTCCCCGGACCCACACCGCGATAGGCTCCATCAGGCCGCCGCAGTCGGATTCCCGGTCCCCCGGCTCGATGTCCACATGGAGACTGCACAGGCAGTTGGGGCAGTGATTGCGGTGGTCGCTGCCTGCCCCGGTGGGGACCACCAGCCGCCCGCAGTTTTTACATGTGAAGGATTCCTCACAGGCGTGGGTCTTGTAGTAGCCCTTTTCGTACTGTTTTCTCTTGTTTTCCCGGTTCATAATCTGATTCCCTTTCCGATTTGGATGGCTCCATTATATCCGGGTTTGGGAATGCTGTCAATGGCCGCGCAGGTATTCTTCCGCCCAGTGGCAGGCCATGGCCCCGTCAGCGGCGGCGGTAATGATCTGGCGCAGCACTTTCGTCCGCACATCCCCCACGGCGAAGACCCCCGGCAGGTTGGTACGGGTAGATTCGTCGGCAATAATATAGCCATGGTCGTCCAGCACCAGCTGCCCGGAAACCAGCCCGGATTCCGGATGCCTGCCGATGCTGATGAAAAGGCCATCGCAGGGCAGTTCCGATTCCGCCCCGGTGTTCACATCCCGGATGGTTACACCGGTGAGTTTCTCTTCCCCCAGCAGCTTCGTGATTTCCGCGTTCCAGCAAAAATCCACATTTTTCGCCTGAAACAGCGGTTCCTGGCTGCTTCTCTCCGCCCGAAGGGTATCCCGGCGGTGGATCACAATGACCTTCGACGCGATCCGGGATAAGGTCAACGCATCCGCCGCCGCGGAGTTGCCCCCGCCTGCCACCGCCACGGTCTTACCCCGGAAGAACATGCCGTCACAGGCCGCGCAGTAGCTGACTCCCCTGCCCCGCAGGGATGCTTCTCCGGGAACCCCCAACTCTCTGGGGACCGCACCGGCGGCATAGACCAGGGTTTTGGCATGATAGGTTTCTGCCCCGGTCTGCAAATGCTTTGGGTCAGAGCGCAGCTCCAGGGCCTTGACCTCCGCGTCTGCCAGCTTCACGCCGAAGCGTTCCGCTGCCTTTCTCATGTTCTGTCCCAGCGCTGCGCCATCGATGCCGTCAGGAAAACCGGGATAATTCTCCACCTGTTCCGTCAGGGCCATCTGTCCGCCGGGCCACTGCTTTTCAAATAGGACCACCTTCAGCCCAGCCCTGGCAGCGTACAGGGCTGCGGTATAGCCGCCGGGACCGCCGCCGACGATGGCCATGTCATAGATTTCCTCCACACTCACGCCTCGCTGAACAGGTCCTTACCCACCAGGCACAGGGGGCACTCAAAATCCTCCGGTACATCCTCCCATTTGGTCCCCGGCGCGATGCCGCCTTCGGGATAGCCCTCCTCCTCGTCGTAGACCCAGCCGCACAGATCGCATACATATTTCATGGTTTTGGCTCCTTTCCTTGGATGGAAATAGTATGTCCCGGTTTTTTGAAAAAATTGTGAGGAATCCGGCACTGCGGATTCCTCAGATAAATGATCGTTTCACTGCGCAATTGAATAATGTGAATTATGCATCTCAATCAGCAAAAAAATATCGAATAAAGGAAAATTGAAATTGACTTTCCTACCAATACCGACTATACTGTAAGAAAGGTATCAAAAAGGAAAAAGCGGTCTGCCCTGTTTACTGGAAAGAAGCGCACCATCCAAACTGTCAAAATGATAAAGGAGAAATGACTATGACCATTACCAAGGATATCCGCTATGTGGGTGTCAACGATCATCAGATAGACCTGTTCGAGGGCCAGTATGTGGTCCCCAACGGCATGGCTTACAATTCCTACGTCATTCTGGACGAGAAGGTCGCCGTTATGGACACGGTGGACCGCAATTTCACCCACCAGTGGCTGGACAATATTCAGAACACGTTGTCCGGCCGTAAGCCGGACTACCTGGTGGTACAGCATATGGAGCCGGACCACTCCGCCAACATTGCCAATTTCCTGAAGGTCTACCCCGACGCCACGGTGGTGTCCTCCGCCAAGGCCTTCAACATGATGAAGCAGTTCTTCGGCACTGACTACGCTGACCGCCGGATCGTGGTGGACGAAGGCTCCACCCTGTCCCTGGGCAAGCACACCCTGACCTTTGTTACCGCTCCCATGGTCCACTGGCCGGAGGTCATTGTAACCTATGATTCCTGCGACAAGGTGCTGTTCTCCGCCGACGGCTTCGGCAAGTTCGGCGCTCTGGATGTGGAGGAAGACTGGGCCTGCGAGGCACGGCGGTACTACATCGGCATCGTGGGCAAGTACGGTCCCCAGGTTCAGGCCCTGCTGAAAAAGGCCTCCGCTCTGGACATCGCCGCCATCTGCCCCCTCCATGGCCCGGTGCTGACGGAGAACCTGGGGTACTATATCAATCTGTATGATATCTGGTCCTCCTACCGGGTGGAGAGCGACGGCATCGTGGTGGCCTACACCTCCGTCTACGGTCACACCAAGGCCGCCGTGGAGCTGCTGGTTCAGAAGCTCCAGGAAAAGGGCTGCCCCAAGGTGGTTGTTCACGATCTGGCCCGGACCGACATGGCCGAGGCTGTGGAGGACGCCTTCCGCTACGGCAAGCTGGTGCTGGCCACCACCACCTACAACGCCGATATCTTCCCCTTCATGAAGGAGTTCATCCACCACCTGACGGAGCGGAACTTCCAGAACCGGACAATCGGCCTGATGGAGAACGGCTCCTGGGCCCCTCTGGCCGCCAAGGTCATGCGGGGAATGTTTGAGGGCAGCAAGAACCTGACCTTCACCGACACCACTGTGAAGCTGCTCTCCGCCCTGGACGACGGCAGCAAGGCCCAGGTGGAAGCCCTGGCCAAGGAACTGTGCAAGGATTATCTGGCCCGGCAGGATGCCACCGCCAACAAGAACGACCTGACCGCCCTGTTCAACATCGGCTACGGGCTGTATGTGGTGACCTCCAACGACGGCACCAAGGACAACGGCCTCATCGTCAACACCGTGTCCCAGGTGACCAACACCCCCAACCGGGTTGCCGTCACCATCAACAAGGCCAACTACTCCCACCATGTGATCCAGCAGACCGGCGTGATGAACGTTAACTGCCTGGACGTCTCCGCCCCCTTCTCGGTGTTCCAGAACTTTGGCTTCCAGAGCGGACGGACGGCGGACAAGTTCGCGGGCATCGACGAGCTGCGCTCCGACAACGGCCTGCGGTTCCTGCCCCGGTACATTAACTCCTTTATGAGTCTGAAGGTGGAGAGCTATGTGGACCTGGGCACCCACGGCATGTTCATCTGCGCCGTCACCGAGGCCCGGGTGATCTCGGACAAGGAGACCATGAGCTATACTTACTACCAGAACAATGTCAAGCCCAAGCCCCAGACCGAGGGCAAGAAGGGCTATGTGTGCAAGGTCTGCGGCTGGGTCTACGAAGGTGAAACCCTGCCTGACGACATCGTCTGCCCCCTGTGCAAGCACGGCGCGGCAGATTTTGAGCCGATTCAATAATCCATTTTTTCGGAATCCCTCTGCGGTTTTGCCGTAGAGGGGTTCTTTTTTTAGAATGCAAAATGCGAAATGCTGAATGATGGATGAATAAAGGAATGCAAATGATCGTTTAGCACAGCACCCACTGTAGGGGAGGGTCATTGACCCTCCCGCCAGCTGAAAGTTTTTGAGCGGTCAAATCTGTAGCTTTTTGTGAAAATCAGCACTGGCAGCAACCTATTTCACACTCTGTTCCGTTACCAAGCGGGAGGGTCAATGACCCTCCCCTACAGTGGGTATGCGCATAAACGATCATTTATAGGAAATACAACTAGGGCGAAATTATACTCCACAATTTTCTTTTTCTTGACTATCCTTTTCCCTGGCTGTATCGTTAATCCAAATGAAAGCGCTTTTCAATATGGGAAAGGAGGGAATGCCGTGGATGAAGATCAGGCCCTGATCCGCAGAATGAAAAACGGGGACGATGGGGCCATTGAGGAATTCGTCCGGAAGTATTATCCGCGAATCCTGGGCTACTGCCGGGTACATATTGACGACTCCGGTTACGCCGAGGACATGACCCAGGAGACCTTCGCCCGGTTCTTCCGCACCCTTCCCAATTACCAGCACTATGGCAAGGCGGCCAATTACCTGTACGTCATCGCGGGCAACTGCTGCCGGGACCACTGCCGCAAGCACCGGGAGCTGCCGCTGGAGGAGCTGCCGGAACAGTCGGTGGAGGGACCGGAGCAAAGAATCGAAGTGCGCATGGCCCTGGCGAAGCTACCGGGGGAGCTGCGGGAGACGACGGTGCTGTATTTTATCCAGGAACTAAAACAAAAGGAAATTGCCCGGATCCTGGGCATCTCCCTGCCCCTGGTAAAATACCGGGTCCGCAGGGCCAAGGAGCTTCTCGCCGCCGAGCTGGGAAAGGAGGAACCGGAATGAACCAAAAACCGAAGATCCAATGTGACGAAGAAAAAATTCTGAAAACCATCCAGTGCGCCAAGGACGCCTTTTACGAAGGCGAGGCGGCACGGCCCCTGTCCCGGTGGGAATTCCTGATCCAGCAGAGCCGCTATGTCCAAAAACGCTGGTGGGTCCTGCAGGGTATTCTGCTGGGGGCCGTGCTGGGGCTGCTGGGGATCGCGGACATCGGCATCTCCACCCAGCGCAGCCTGGGCGTTGCCGCGCCGCTGTTCGTGCTGCTGGCCCTGCCGGAGCTGTGGAAAAACCGCAGCAGCAGCGCCATGGAGGTGGAGGGCTCCACCCTGTACACCCTGCGGCAGATTTACGCGGCACGGCTGACCCTGTTCGCCGGGGTGGACCTGACGCTCATCAGCCTGTTTTTCCTGGGGGCCTCCCGCACGGGAGGGCTGTCAGCGTGGGAGCTGCTGATCCAGTTCCTGCTGCCCTGCAACGTCAGCTGCTGCCTCTGCTTTGCCTGCCTGTACAGCCCCAGGCATGTGTCCCAGAGCTTTTCCCTGCTGCTGTGCGGGATCTGGACTGTGGGCTGGGAGCTGCTGGTGCTGAATGACCCATTCTACCTTGCCATTTCCGTTCCTCTGTGGCAGGCCATGCTTGCCCTCTCCTTTGCCGCCCTGGGGGCCTGCGTCTGGCAGGGACAGCGGAAATGGAAACAAACCTGGGAGGTCAAACCCTTATGGAATTGAAAATCACCAACTTAACCAAACAATTTGCGGACGTGAAGGCCGTGGACGATATCAGCTGCACCCTGGGCACCGGGGTCTACGGCCTTCTGGGGGTCAACGGCGCGGGGAAAACCACCCTGATGCGGATGCTCACCACCCTGGTAACCCCCACCTCCGGCGCCATCACCTGGGACGGACGGGACATCTTCGCCATGGAGGGAGAATACCGGCGGCTGCTGGGATATCTTCCTCAGGACTTTGGGTTCTACCCAGACTTTTCCATCTATGACTATCTGATGTACATTGCCTCCATCAAGGGGCTGCGGCCAAGCGTTGCGAAGCAGCGGACCAAGATACTATTGCAGCAGGTGGGGCTGTGGAAGGCCCGGGGCAAGAAGATGAAGACCCTGTCCGGGGGCATGAAGCGCAGAGCCGGGATCGCCCAGGCCATGCTGAACGATCCAAAGATCCTCATTCTGGATGAGCCCACCGCCGGGCTGGACCCCAGCGAGCGGATAAGGTTCCGGAATCTCATCAGCGAGCTCAGCGAGGATCGGATCGTGCTGCTGTCCACCCACATTGTCTCCGACATTGAGTACATCGCAAACGAGATCATGCTGATGAAGGATGGGCGAATCGCCGCCTCCGGCACTGCCCAGGAGCTGATTGCCGCCAGCCGCCTGAAGGTATGGGGCTGCACGGTGCCGAAGGACAAAACCGAGGGGTATCTGAAGGCCTTCCGGGTGGCCAACGTGAAGACCGTGCCCGGCGGCGCGGAGCTGCGGGTCCTGTCCCCTACCCCGCCCACGGAAAACGCCCGGGAGGAAACGGCCACCTTAGAGGACGTATTCCTGCACTATTTTGGAGAAAGGGGCAGTGAAGACGATGGTGAAGTATGAATTAAAGAAGATATTCAGCGCCGTCAGCAGCAAAATTGCCCTGGGGCTGCTGGCTATAATGGTCCTGCTCAGTACCTGGATGGCCGTCAGCAGCGTGGAATGGGTCAACGAAAGCGGCGACCCAGAGACGGGGTTTGCCGCCATCGGGAAGCTGCGCAGCGCTCAGAAGGAATGGTCCGGCATACTGGACGAGGAACGGCTCCGGCTGATTCTCCAGGAAAACCAGCGCATCGCCGCCACCCCGGAGGCCCAGTCCCGGGACTATCAGCAAAACGACATTGCCTACGGCTGGCGGCAGGGCTTCCGGCCGGTGCTGGACATGGTGAACCAAGCCTACGCCACCGGCTTCCAGGAATTTGACTGGTACACGAATGACCGCATCACTCCGGATCAGGCAGGCAGCTTTTATGGCAACCGGACCAAGTTAATGAAGGAGTGGCTCTACGACGAAACCGGCAGCGCTTACCGGCTGTTTACGGAAAAAGAGAAGCTGTATCTGGTGGAGCAGTACGAAACTCTGGAGACTCCCTTCTACTACACCTACGCCGAGGGCTGGGAGCAGCTGCTGTACAATTCCCCCTTTGTCATCATGGTGGGGGCCCTGATCCTGGGATATCTGGCGGCGGGGATTTTCGCCAATGAGTTTCGGTGGAAATCCGACGCGGTATTCTTTTCCTCCCGGTACGGGCGGGACAAGGCTGCCGCCGCCAAAATCGGAGCGGGCTTTGTGCTGGTGACGGCGCTGTACTGGGGTGCCGTGTTTGTCTACACCCTGCTGACCCTGGGCTGCCTGGGGTTTTCCGGCTGGAACTGTCCCATTCAGGTGGACCTTTGGAAGGTCTTCTACCACCTCAAACTGTGGCAGGCCTGGGTTTTGACGGCGGTGGGGGGCTACATCGGCAGTCTGTTCTTCGTATTTCTGACCATGTGGGTCTCCGCCAAAACCCGGTCCTCCCTGGTGGCGGTGACGGTGCCCTTCATGCTGATCTTCCTGCCCTCCTTCCTGGACAACCTGAATATCGATAAACTCAGCAAGCTCCTGGGTCTGCTCCCGGACCAGCTGCTGCAAATCTACCAGGCGCTGCGATATTTCTATGTGTATGAGATCGGCGGCAAGGTGTTCAACGCCATGACGCTGCTGATCGTGATTTACAGCCTGCTGACGTTGGCGCTTGCGCCCATGATGTACCGGGACTTCCGGCACAAACAGATTTTCTGACACAAAGAAACCATTCATCCGCCCCTGATCTTCTTGCTGTAAATGATCATTTGCAGTGCGTAGGGGGCGGCATCCTTGACGCCCCTTTTGACGGTACTGCATGCAAATGGGGCGTCAAGGATGCCGCCCCCTACGCACAAGCCTTTTGCATGTTTTACTGCGCTAGACGATCCTTTACGAGTATCAGTATTGTCTTCCATCATTTCCCTGTCAAGCAAAGCAGCCTGCGGTTATTTTTCCGCAGGCCGCTCCATTATGATTTAAAGTTCCGATCCGTTCACTTTGCATTCAGCATTCGTCATTCTTATGACTACCGGTGACGGAGTACTCCACCCATTCGGCGACATTGGTGGCGTGGTCGCCGATGCGCTCGAAGTATTTGGCGATCATCAGCAGGTCCAGGGCGTACTCCCCTTCCGACGGGTTCTGGGCGATGCGGTCAATCAGAGCGTCCTTGATCTGGACGAAGTAGTTGTCCACCACGTCGTCGTGCATCTGCACCGCCTTGGCCAGGTACAGATCCTGCTTGACGTAGGCATCCACGCTGTCCGTCACCATGGCGATGGTCTCCCGGGCCATCTCCCGGAGTCTGGGATCCTCCTCATGGGCGTAGGCCGCCATATAGGGGACGATTTCCACAATGTCCTCCGCCTGGTCGCCGATGCGTTCCATGTCCGTAATCATCTTCAGAGCCGCGGACACCGCCCGCAGATCCTTCGCCACCGGCTGCTGGCGCAGCAGCAGCTTCATGCAGATGGTCTCAATGGTGCGCTCCTTCTCGTCGATGGCCGCACCAACCTGGCTGACCTGCTTGCCGATCTCCTGGTCCCAGTGAGTCAGGGCCTGGGAAGCCAGCGAAATGATCTGCTCACACTGGTTGCCCATTTCTGTCAGTTCCTTGTGGAGCAGACTCAGCTGCCCTTCAAATGCCTCTCTCATTAGCCAAACCTCCCCGTTACATAGTCTTCCGTCCGCTTGTCCTTGGGCTGGGAGAAAATCTGATCCGTGTCGCCGTACTCCACCAGCTCGCCCAGGAGGAAGAAGGCCGTGCGGTCCGAAATTCTCAAAGCCTGCTGCATGTTGTGGGTGACGATGACGATGGTATACTTCTCCTTCAGCTTGGTGGCCAGCTCCTCGATCTTCAATGTGGAGATGGGGTCCAGGGCGGAGGTGGGCTCGTCCATCAGCAGCACCGAAGGCTCCACCGCCAGGGCTCTGGCAATGCACAGACGCTGCTGCTGACCGCCGGACATGCCCAGGGCGTTCTTCTTCAGCCGATCCTTCACCTCGTCCCAGATGGCCGCGTCCTTCAGGGAACGCTCCACGATCTCGTCCAGCTGGGCCTTATTCCGAATGCCGTGGGTCCGGGGGCCGTAGGCAATGTTGTCATAGATGCTCATGGGGAAGGGGTTTGGCTTCTGGAATACCATGCCCACCTCCTTACGCAGATTGTTGACCTCCGTGCTGAAAATGTCCGTTCCGGCGTACTCCACGCTGCCGGTGATCCGCACCCCGGGAATCAGGTCGTTCATCCGGTTCAGGGTCTTCAAAAACGTGGACTTGCCGCAGCCGGAAGGGCCGATGAGGGCGGTAATGCTGTGCTCCGGAATGTCAATGTTGATATTTTTCAGCGCCAGAGACTGACCGTACCACAGACACAGGTCCCTGACGGAAATGATATCGCGCATGCTTTGCTCCTTTCATTTTTTATCCGGTAAATGATCGTTTATCTTCGTTAGCTGCGCTGGCGCGGCAGCGCCTATGCCTTCCCCTTTGGGGAAGGTGCCCCAGCGCGCACGCTGGGGCGGATGAGGTTGGTACGCACCGAAGGTTTGTGCCAGCCATAATAAACGGGAAAGCCGTTGTCCTGCTTTCCTTTTTCAGTCCTTGGTTCTTTAAGTGCACACTGATCTGGGTGCATTCCAGCCTCATCCGACCCGGCTTGCGCCGGGCCACCTTCCCCAGAGGGGAAGGCTTTGGCACGATAAACGATCATTTTCCATTTTTTTCATTCCGGATCAGCCTTCGGCCTTCCGGCGGAATTTCCTGGTGACCAGGGAGGCGGACAGGTTGATGAGGAACGCCAGCACCATCAGGATCGCCGCAATGGCGAAGGCCACACCGAATTCGCCCTGCTCCTTGGCGTAGACGTACAGTGCCACCGTCAGCGTCGCGCCCGCACTGCCCAGACCGTCAAAGAAGCCGTTGACCGCGTGGGCAAAGCCTGCGGTGAACAGCAGCGCGGCGGACTCGCCCAGGATGCGGCCTACGGACAGGATGCAGCCCGTAACCACGCCGTCCACGCAGCCCGGGAGCACCACCGTGCGGATGACCCGCCACTTCCCTGCCCCCAGGCCAAACGCGCCCTCCCGGTAGGACTGGGGCACGGTTTTCAGGCTCTCCTGGGTGTTGCGCAGGATGGTGGGCAGATTCATAATCACCAGGGTCAGCGCGCCCGCTATCAGGCTGGTGCCCATATTGTTAGAGAACATCAGCATACCCACCAGGCCGTAGATGATGGAGGGGATGCCGGACAGGGCCTCGGCGGCATACTCGATGACGCTGACCAGGCGGTGGTTGGTGGCGTACTCCGTCAGGTAGACCGCCGCGCCCACGCCCAGAGGAATCACAACCGCCAGGGTGGCGAGAATGATGTAAACGGTGTTCAGAATATCCGGCAGGATGCCAATCCGGTCCTCCAGGTAACTCGGGCTAGTGCTGAGCAGTTCCCAGGTGATGTTAGGAATGCCCCGGATCAGCACATAACCCACAATAAAAAGAGCCAGGGCACCCGTCAGGGCTGCGGCCAGCCACATACCGCCCCGGGCTGTCCACAGGAACAGCCTGCGGCGTTTGGAGATCTGGGGTTTTTCTTGACCTTTGACGCTCATTTGCTTTTCTCTCCTTTCAGGAAGAAGTTCAGCGCGGCGTTGATCAGCATGATGAACAGGTACAGCACCAGGGCAATGGAGAACAGGGCCTGCCGCTGGAGGCCGCTGGAATAGGACATTTCGCTGGCCACTGCGGTGGTCAGGAACCGGACGCTCTGGAACAGGAAATCCGGCATATTGGGCACATTGCCCGCCACCATCATCACCGCCATGGCCTCACCGATGGCCCGGCCTACGCCCAGCACCACGGAGGCCGCGATGCCGCTTTTGGCTGCCGGGACACTGACCCGGAACCAGGTCTCCTCCGGGGTGGCCCCCAGAGCCAGGGAGGCGTCCTCATATTCCTTGGGCACAGCCTCCAGGGCGGTGACGGAGGTCTTGATAATGGAGGGCAGGATCATAACCGCCAGGACGATAATTGCCGCCAAAAGGCTTGCGCCGTCGGGCACATGGAACAGCTTGCGGATGCCTGGGACCAGCACCATCATGCCCACCAGACCGTAGACCACGGAGGGAATGCCTGCCAGCATACTCACCGCCTGACCCATGACGGTCTTGACCCTTTGAGGTGCCATTTTCGCCAGGTACACCGCCGTCAGAAGTCCAATGGGGACCCCCAGCACAATGGCGCCGGCAGTGCCGTAAATACTGGTCAGGATGAAGGGTAGGATGCCGTACTTTGGCTCCGCCGCTGTGGAAGCCCACTTGCTGCCGAACAGGAAGTCGATGAGGCCGATCTGGCGGATGGCCGGGATGCCGGAGACGATCAGGTACACCGTAATCAACAACACACAGCCCACTGTCACCAACCCTAAGAGCAGGAAAATGCCGTGGACCACAGCTTCAAACAGATTGCTTTTTTTATTCATGGAATCAAATCCTTTGAAAAGTGTGGAGTGTTGAGAATAACTCCACACTCCACACTCCTAACTTCAAACTCTTAATTGACGGGGACAACGCCTGCGGCGGTGATGACTTCGTTGGCATCAGAGGAAGTGGCGTAGTCGAAGAAGGCCTGAGCTGCCTGGGACAGCTGAGCGTCTTTCTTGGTTACCAGGACGAAGGGGCGCTGAATCAGGTAAGTACCATCCTTAACGGTGGCCTCGCTGGGGGTGACGCCTGCCACCTTCAGGGCCTTGACGGTGTCCTTCACGGAGGCCAGGGAAGCGTAGCCGATGGCGCCGGGGTTCTGGGACACGGCGGTGATGACGTCGCCGGTGGAGGTTAGCTCCTGACGGTACTGGCACTTGTCCACGGTGCCGGTGATCTCCTCGAAGCCGCCCCGAGTGCCGGAGCCGGCCTCACGGCCGATGAGGACAATCTCGCCGTCTTCTCCGCCGACCTCGGACCAGTTGATGATCTCACCGGTGTAGATCTTGGCGATGGTCTCCACATCCAGATCTTCCACGGTGTTTGCGGGGTTAACGATAACCGCGATGCCGTCAATGGCAAGGGTAGTGCCCACCAGGCCGCTGTCTGCTTCCTCCGCCTTCAGGGCGCGGCTGGACAGGCCGATGTCGCAGCGGCCTTCCTGGACAGCCTTGATGCCGGAGCCGGAGCCGGTGGGGTTGTAGGTGACGCTGACACCCTCATTGGCCTGCTCGAAGCTCTCCTTCAGGACGCCGATGACCTTCTCCATAGAGGTGGAGCCGTCGGTGGACACAGTGCCGGACAGCTTCTCAGCAGCGGGAGCAGCGGTGGTCTCCGGAGCAGGCGCAGCCGTGGAAGCGGCAGGAGCAGAGGAAGAAGCAGCGGGAGCGGAGTTAGCGCTCTGGGAGCAACCAGCCATAGCCAGGACCAGGACAGCCATAAGAATGATACTGATAATTCTTTTCATAATCTTAATTTCTCCTTGATTTATTTTGTTGGGATGTATGTATCCAACGGTTTTCATGATACCCGCTCCGTGTAAAATCAGAAATCAGGCTTTTGTAAAATGCATGTCAAGTCGATTGAGAACAGAAAGTAGAGAGGAGCGTGGAGTTTGGCGCGGGGAGTGAAGATTGTATGTTGAAACGTAGTGCAGCCGAAACTTCAGCAACTCCACTCTCCCCCCTCCCTTCCCCTCTCACGCGCTGCTTTGTTGTTAAATTTTTGTAAACACCCCTTGTGGTTCTGCCCTGGATTTGTGCATAAAAACGGGAATCCCCTTGACATATCGGTTAGATTCTTCTAAAATAGGAGATAAGAGGTTACAGAGCCAGAAAGCCTCTCCGAACTTTATCAAAAAAATTCAGAAGGTGACGTTATGTATCGACTTTTAGAACTGAATCCCCAGCTGAAGCCTTTTGCGGGGGACATTGATCTGCGCATGTTCCTGTACCGGGCCACCAAGAGCCGGATCCTTGCCGAGGGGCAGACCTTGAACCAATTCGCCAACGCCCATGACTACTTCGGCTTCCACCATGTGGAGGGCGGCTGGGTCTACCGGGAGTGGGCACCCAGCGCCTACCAGCTGTACCTGGAGGGCGATTTCAACGGCTGGAACCAGACCAGCCATCCCCTGACCAACATCGGAAATGGCAACTGGGAGATCTTCCTGGAGGGCGACGACGCTCTGTGGGAGGGCTGCAAGGTCAAAACTGTTGTGGATGCCAATATGACCCGCACCGAGCATATCCCCCTGTACGCCCACCGGGTGGTCCAGGACCCCAAGACCCTGACCTTTACCTGCGAGATCATCGACGACCGGAAGGTCTTCTCTTGGACGGACCAGAATTTCGTGGGCGAGGACAAGCTGTACATCTACGAGGCTCACGTGGGCATGGCCCAGGAGGAGGGTAAGGTGGGCACCTACCGCCAGTTCGCCGACTACACCCTGCCCCGAATCCAGAAGGCGGGCTACAACACCATCCAGCTCATGGCCATTATGGAGCATCCCTACTACGGCTCCTTCGGCTACCAGGTCTCCAACTTCTTCGCCGCCTCCTCCTGGTTCGGCAAGCCCGAGGACCTGAAATACCTGGTGAATAAGGCCCACGAAATGGGCATTCGTGTGCTGCTGGACGTGGTCCACTCCCACGCCGTGAAGAACACCGCCGAGGGCATCAACATGTTCGACGGCACCACCTGGCAGTTCTTCCACGACGGCCCCAAGGGCGACCATCCCGCCTGGGGAACCAAGTGCTTCGACTACGGCAAGACCGGTGTCATCCACTTCCTGCTGAGCAACCTGAAGTACTGGATGACCGAATACCACTTTGACGGCTTCCGCTTTGACGGCGTCACCTCCATGCTGTACCACGACCACGGTCTGGGCACCGACTTTAACAGTAACGACAAGTATTTCTCTTACAACACCCACACCGAGGCCATTACCTACCTGCAGCTGGCCAACGAGCTGATCCGCCAGGTGAATCCCAAGGCCGTCACCATCGCCGAGGATATGTCTGGCATGCCCGGCATGTGCCTGCCCATCGAGGACGGCGGCATCGGGTTTAACTACCGGCTGGGCATGGGCCTGCCGGATATGTGGATCAAAACCGTCAAGGAAAAGTCCGACGAGCAGTGGGACATCTACCAGATGTGGTGCGACATGTGCCTGCGCCGTCCCGGTGAGGACACCATCGCTTACGTGGAATCCCACGACCAGGCATTGGTGGGCGACCAGACCATGATCTTCCGTCTGGCCGGGGCCAACATGTACACCGACATGAACAAGGACTGCCACAACCCCAGGATCGACCGGGCCATTGCGCTGCACAAGATGATCCGCCTGTTCACCCTGGCCGGCGGCGGCGAAGGCTACCTGAACTTCATGGGCAATGAATTCGGCCATCCCGAATGGATCGACTTCCCCCGGGAGGGCAACGGCTGGAGCTTCCACTACTGCCGCCGCCAGTGGAGCCTGAAGGACAACGGATTCCTGAAATATCAGTGGCTGGGCGACTTCGACGAGGACATGATTGCCCTGACCAAGGAAAATCACATGTTCGACCAGCGCATGGGCGACCTGCTGCTGAGCAAACGGCCCGAAAAGACCCTGGTGTTCTACCGCCACGGCCTGCTGTTCGCCTTCAACTTCCATCCGAGCCTGTCCCTGACCAACGTGCTGGTGCCGGTGCCTCAGCCCGGTGAGTACACCGTGGCCCTGTCCACCGACGACGAGAAGTACGGCGGCTGGAACCAGATCCAGCATATTACATACCCCACCAAGATGTTCGACGGCAAGCACTATGTGGAGCTGTACCTGCCCGCCCGCACCGCCGTGGTGCTGAAGGAGCGGGTGATCCTGCCGGAGGACGTGGAAGCAGCCCCGGCTGAAGCTCCGGCAAAAAAGACCACCCGCAAGCGTTCCACCAAGAAGACAGAAGCCACTCCCGCCGAGGTGGTGGAAACCGCTCCGGAAACGGAAGCCCCCGCGAAGAAGACCACCCGCAAGCGCACCACCAAGAAGGCGGAAGTCCCCGCGGAGGAAAAGAAGCCGGAGGAAGCTGCCGAAGCTCCCGCAAAGAAGGCCACCAGAAAGCGCGCGCCCAAGAAGGCTGCCGCCGAGGAATAAGACGATTGCAAAAACGGCGTGACCGGATTTGGGTCACGCCGTTTTCTTGTGCCGCGAATCCCGGCACTGGGCCGGAAAATGATCGTTTCATTTTCAATTTTCAAGTAACTATTCAGTCCTACCCCAAGTTCCTCATATAAACGATCGTTTATCGCAGCGCCATCTGTAGGGGAGGGTCATTGACCCTCCCGCTTGGTAACGGAACAGAGCGTGAAATTGGTTGCTTCCAGTACTGGTTTGCGCAAAAAGCCACGGGTTTAACCGCTCAAAAAGGATCACCTGGCGGGAGGGTCAATGACCCTCCCCTACAATGGGTACAAGCGTAAACGATCCCTTACGCGAAAAATTTTGATACGACTGAATAGTTACATCAATTTTTAATTTCGACGCAGGAACGACTCCGCAGCCGTCCAACAATAAACGATCATTTACGGCAAGAAATACCGTACGGCTGAATCGTTACCATTTCGCAAGCTTACCGGCGGCTGTACTGCGGATGCCATCCCGGAAAGGCATTGACAAACTTGGGACAGATTTCTATAATAGTAGCATAATTCCCGTTTGGAAGGAGAACACATATGAACTGTCTGGTTACCTATTCCTCGGAATACGGCTACACGAAGCAATACGCCCAGTGGATTGCGGAAGCGCTGGGCTGCGACGTCCTGCCTGCCAAAAAGGCAAAGCCCGCCGCTTACCAGGGTTATGACGTGATTATCCACGGCGGCGGACTGTACGCCGGGAGCCTTTCCGGTCTGAAGCCTCTGGTCAAGCACTATGACAAGCTCCAGGGCAAGACCCTGATTCTCTTTACCTGCGGTATTGCCAACCCCCAGGACCCTCAGAACATTGCCAACATCGAGGCCGGAATCGCCAAGGTTCTGACACCCGAAATGCAGAAAGCGGTGAAGCAGTTCCACTTCCGGGGCGGCATCGATTACTACCGGATGCGCCCCGTCCACAAGGCCATGATGGCTATGATGCGTAAAATTCTCCTGCAAAACGGATATGAAAATCTCCGGGACGACGACAAGGTGATCGTGGATTCCTACGGTAAGGCCGTGGATTTCTGTGATAAGAATTCCATTGTGCCGCTGGTGGATTATGTGAAGCAATTGGTCTGATAAAAAACCGCTGTCTGCGATTCAGACAGCGGTTTTTTACAAAGACAACAGTGCGCAGGGGGCGGCATCCCTGACGCCCCTTACGGTTCTGCATGCAAAGGGGCGTCAAGGATGCCGCCCCCTACGCAAGTGGATTCCTGCTTCCCTTTGTGGTGGTGTCTCAATAGAACAGCAGATCGGAATAGGTCGGATAGGGCCAGTAGCTCTTATCTGTCAGCATTTCCAGCACATCGGCATCCACCCGGAGGGCGTCCATGGCGGGGATCACCGTGCCCCGGTAGTAGTTCGCGGCAGCTTCCGCGTCGGCGGGCACCGCGTCCAGGACGGCTTTCAGTTCGTCGATGCGGTCATACAGGCCATCGGTGTGGGCGCTGAGATCCCGAATCAGGCCGCTTTCCGCACGGCAGGAGGCGCCAATGGCTTTCTTGGCGTTCACACCATCGCACAGGGACCGGGTATAGTGCAGGGCGGCGGGCAGGATCTGATGCTGGGCCATGTCCAGCATGGTCTTTGCCTCGATGTGGACGATCTTGTTGTAGGAGTCTAAGTGGATGGCATACCTCGCCCGGAACTCCGTCTCGGTGAAGATGCCCCGGCGGGTCACCAGGTCGATGTTCTTCTGGGAAACGTAGGTGGGCAGGGCTTCGGCGGTGGAGGACAGGTTGCTCAAACCCCGGCTTTGCGCCTCCTGCTTCCACTCCTCGCTGTAGCCGTTGCCGCCGAAGACGATGCGGATGTGCTCCTTCAGGGTCTGGGAGATCAGCTTCTGCAGGGCGGCGTCGAAGTCCTCCGCCTGCTCCAGCACATCAGCAAACTTCCCCAGCTCCTCCGCCATGATGGTGTTCAGGGCGATGTTGGGACCGGCAATGGACTGAGAGGAGCCCAGCATCCGGAACTCAAACTTGTTGCCCGTGAAGGCCAGGGGGCTGGTGCGGTTTCGATCCGTGGTGTCCTGGGGAATGGCGGGCAGCACATCCACGCCGATGCGGAGCATGCTCTTCTCCGGCTCTACATAGTTGGTACCATCGATAAGGGACTGAATAATGGCGCTGAGCTCATCGCCCAGGAAGATGGACACGATGGCGGGAGGGGCTTCGTTGGCGCCCAGCCGGTGGTCATTGCCGGCGGAGGCCACGGTGCAGCGCAGGAAATCCTGGTACTCATCCACGCCTGCGATGAAAGCCGTCAGGAACACCAGGAACTGGGCGTTCTGGCTGGGGGTCTTGCCAGGGCTGAACAGGTTCTTGCCGGTGTCCGTGGACAGCGACCAGTTGTTGTGCTTGCCGGAACCGTTGACCCCCGCGAAGGGCTTCTCGTGGAGCAAACACACCAGATTGTGCTTGGCGGCGCACTTTTTCATGATGGCCATAATCAGCTGATTGTCGTCACAGGCGGTGTTGGCGTCGGTGTAGATCGGCGCCAGCTCATGCTGGCAGGGCGCTACCTCGTTGTGCTTGGTCTTGCTCAAGACCCCCAGCCGCCACAGCTGTTCGTCCAGATCCTGCATGAAGGAGGACACCCGGGTGCGGATGGTGCCGAAATAGTGGTCGTCCAACTCCTGGCCCTTGGGAGGCAGCGCGCCGAACAGGGTCCGGCCCGTCAGCCGCAGGTCCTCCCGCTGGGCGTACAGATCCTTCGGCAGCAGGAAATACTCCTGCTCCGCGCCAACGGAAGCCGTAACCCGTTTCGTCTCGTTATCGCCAAAGAGCCGCAAAATCCGCACCGCCTCCCGGGAAACCTCGTCCATGGAGCGGAGCAAAGGGGTCTTCTTGTCCAGGGCGTTGCCGGTGTAGGAGAAGAAACAGGTGGGAATGTACAGGCTGCCATCCTTGACGAAGGCGCTGGAGGTGGGGTCCCAGGCGGTGTAGCCGCGGGCTTCGAAGGTCGCCCGCAGGCCGCCTGAGGGGAAGGAACTGGCGTCCGGCTCGCCCCGGACCAGCTCCTTGCCGGAGAACTCCATGATGACTCTGCCGTCGCCGGTGGGGGTGATGAAGGAATCGTGCTTCTCGGCAGTGATGCCGGTCATGGGTTGGAACCAATGGGTATAGTGGGTCGCGCCCTTCTCCGTGGCCCAGATCTTCATGGCCTCGGCGATCTCATTGGCCACATCCAGCGGAAGCTGGACGCCGGAAGCCACACAGTTCTTCCAGCCCTTGTAAACATGCTCCGGCAGGCGCTGCTTCATGGTGGCTTCGTTGAAGACGTCGCTGCCGAATATTTCGGGAACATTCAGGATCTCGCTCATGACATTCATCCTTTCAAACGCAAAATGAAAGATGGAAAATTCTCCGCTGCATTTGCAGCTTTTTGGCTTCTTTCCGGTTTCAGTGCTGCCAACTGCCCGGAAATGGCCAGTTTTTGAGCATTTTACTTTGTAATTGTATTAAAGATTTGTAAAAATTGCAAGGCATGAAACTGTTCAAAAAAGGCTCCAGCCCGGAGCCGCTTTTGTGTAAATCTCCAATATGCATTTGAAAATGAATTTTTTAACATTCAGATATTGCATTTTTCCTTTTTAAGGCATATAATATGCCCGTTACTGATTGAGAAACCCTTGAAAGGATGATGGATGTGACCCCCTATTCCTGCATGAATGCGGAGCAACTGAACCAAGAATACCAGACCGTACTGGCGGCCTACGATCGCTGCAAGGCCCAGGGTTTGGATTTGAACATGGCCCGGGGCAAGCCCGCCACCAAGCAGCTGGATCTGGTCAGCGGCCTTTTAACCATGCTGCAAACCCCCGAGGACTGCTTCGACGGCGATATCGATGCCCGGAATTACGGCCAGCTGTCGGGACTGCCCTGCGCCCGGGCCTACTGGGCGGATGTCTTAGGCTGCAAGCCCTCCGAAGTCTTCGTCGGCGGCGCGGCGTCTTTGAATATGATGTTCGACATTGTCTCCCGGGCCTTCACCCACGGCCTGCTCCACAGCCCCCGCCCCTGGTGCCGGGAAGAAAAAGTCAAGTTCCTCTGCCCCGTGCCCGGCTATGACCGGCATTTCCAGATCGGTGAGTTCTTCGGTGCGGAGCTGATCCCCGTACCCATGACCCCGGAAGGCCCGGACATGGACCTGGTGGAGGAACTGGTAAAGGATCCCCAGGTGAAAATGATCTGGACCGTGCCCAAGTACTCCAACCCCGACGGCATCATCTACAGCGACGAGGTCATTCGCCGCTTCGCCAACCTGAATCCCGCCGCGCCCGACTTTGCCATCATCTGGGACAATGCCTACTGCGTCCATGAATTCCGGGGCGAGTATGTCCCATTCCCCGATATCATCTCCCTGTGCGCCGAAGCCGGACGGCCGGATATGGTCTATGAATTCGCCTCCACCTCCAAGATCACCTTTGCCGGCGGCGGTATCTCCTGCATGGCGGCGAGCGAAGCCAACATCCAATACTTCAGCGGTATTTTTGGCGTGCAGATGATCTCCTACGACAAGGTCAACCAACTGCGCCACGTCCGGTATCTGAAGGACAAGGCCCATACCCTGGAGATCATGAAGCTCCACGCCTCTGTCATGGCCCCCAAATTTCAGGTAGTTTCCGACTACCTGAACCGGGAGATCGCACCTCTCGGCTTTGCCCACTGGAACGATCCCAGCGGCGGCTACTTTGTGAGCCTGTTCACCATGCCCGGCACCGCCAAGCGGGTCTGGCAGCTGTGCAAGGAGGCCGGTGTCACCCTCACCGGCGCGGGAGCCACCTACCCCTACCGCAACGATCCTGACGACAGCAACCTGCGCATTGCCCCCAGCCTGCCCCCTGTGGAGGAGCTGGAACAGGCCATGGAGGTGCTGTGCACCTGCCTAAAGCTGGCAGCCCTGGAAAAGCTGCTGGGAATATAACAGACCACAAAAGAGATGCACTTGCTTGGTGCATCTCTTTTTCTATCCAGGCACTATCTGTCGGGAAGGTTGCGGATGGCATATCCCCGGAAACGCCATGACGCAGAAATTCCGGAGGCTTTGTCAAGCATCAGAGTGCCAGAAGATTTGTTTGATTTTTTGTATAAGTCGCCAAAAATTGGCTGCAATTGGGGTTTAGAATTGATTTTTGGTGACTTTTTCGGTATGATTACATTATCACGAACCTGCTGTAGAGTGGGCGAAGTATGGTAAATCATAGGGAGGAATAGTCCAATGAATGAATTGCAGAAAAAAGTTGGCGAGATCGGCGTTGTGCCGGTTATCAAGCTGACCAATCCCCAGCGTGACGCCGGTCCCCTGTCCGACGCTCTGTGCGCCGGCGGTGTTCCCGTTGCCGAGATCACCTTCCGGGCCGCGGGCGCTGACGAAGCCATGCGCATTATGCTGGAGCGGCACCCCGATATGCTGGTGGGCGCCGGCACCGTCCTGACCACCGAGCAGGTGGACAAGACTATCGCCGCTGGCGGCAAGTTCGTCGTCACCCCCGGTCTGGACCCCGAGATCGTCAAGTACTGCCAGGAGAAGGGCATCACCTGCTTCCCCGGCTGCACCACCCCTACCGACTACCACACCGCTTACAAGCTGGGCCTGGAAGTGCTGAAGTTCTTCCCCGCCGAGCAGTCCGGCGGCCTGGCGAAAATCAAGGCCATGTCCGCTCCCTTCGCCATGTTCAAGGTCATGCCCACCGGCGGCATTTCTCTTAAGAACCTGGCTGAGTACGCAGCTTGCCCCGTCATCGTGGCCTGCGGCGGCTCCTACATGTGCCCCGATAAGCTGATCCAGGCCGGTGCCTGGGACGAGATCACCGATCTGTGCAAGAAGTCTGTTGAAATTGTCAAGGAGGCAAGAAAATAATGGCAAAAATTGTTACCTTCGGTGAGCTGATGCTCCGGCTGCAGCCCTACAACTATGAGCGTTTCGTTCAGTGCGACCATGTGGAGTTCACCTTCGGCGGCGGTGAGGCCAATGTGGCCGTGTCCCTGGCCAACTATGGCATGGACGCCGCCTTCGTCACCAAGCTGCCCGCCCACGCCATCGGCCAGGCCGCTGTCAACTCCCTGCGCCGCTATGGCGTAGACACCTCCAAGATCGTCCGGGGCGGCGACCGTGTGGGCATCTACTTCAACGAGAAGGGCGCTTCCCAGCGCGGCTCCGTGTGCATCTATGACCGTGCCCACTCCGCCATCCAGGAGGCAAAGCCCACCGACTTCGACTGGGACAAGATTTTCGAGGGCGCTGACTGGTTCCACTTCACCGGCATCACCCCCGCTCTGGGCCCCAACGTTGTCCAGATGTGTGTGGACGCCTGTAAGGCTGCCAAGGCTCACGGTGTCAAGATTTCCTGCGACCTGAACTACCGGGGCAAGCTGTGGACCCGTGCCGAAGCCAACAAGGCCATGACCGAGCTGGCCCAGTACATCGACGTGTGCATCTCCAATGAGGAGGACGCCAAGGATGTGTTCGGCATCGAGGCTGAGGCCACCGACATCTACGGCGGCTCCCTGAACCACGAGGGCTACAAGTCCGTTGCCAAGCAGCTGGCGGACAAGTTCGGCTTTGAGAAGGTTGCCATCACCCTGCGGGAGAGCCACTCCGCTTTTGACAACGGCTGGAGCGCCATGCTGTACGACGTGGCTTCCGACGAGTACTGCTTCTCCAAGAAGTACAACCTGCACATCATTGACCGTGTGGGCGGCGGCGACAGCTTCGGCGGCGGCCTGATCTACTCTCTGCTGAGCGGCAAATCCACCCAGGAGGCTGTGGAGTTCGCGGTTGCGGCTTCCGCTCTGAAGCACTCCATCGAGGGCGACTACA
>JBJDYN010000146.1:0-7578 GCA_051867395.1 Faecousia sp.
CGGCTACAAGAGCGTCATGCAGATCCCCAAGCTGGACAAGGTCATCGTCAATGTCGGCTGCGGCGACAGCAAGAACAACGCCAAGGAGATCGAGGCCATTTGCAAGGATATCGCTACCATCACCGGCCAGAAGCCCATCACCTGCAAGGCCCGCAAGTCCGTTGCGAACTTCAAGGTTCGTGAGGGCGAAACCGTCGGCGTGAAGGTCACCCTGCGCGGCGACAAGATGTACGAGTTCCTGGACCGTCTGTTCAGTGTGGCTCTGCCCCGTGTCCGCGACTTCCGCGGCATCAACCCCAACTCCTTTGACGGCCGCGGCAACTACGCCTTCGGTCTGAAGGAGCAGCTGATCTTCCCCGAGATCGAGTACGACAAGGTGGACAAGATCCGTGGTATGGATATCTGCATCTGCACCACCGCCACCACCGATGAGGAAGCCAAAGAGCTGCTGAGCCAGCTGGGCGCTCCCTTTACCGCTTGATTTAGGAGGATTACGCAATGGCAAAAAAGTCTATGATCCTGAAGCAGCAGGCTGAGCCCAAGTTCTCCAGCCGCCGCTACAACCGCTGCAAGATCTGCGGCAGACCCCATGCTTACCTGCGCAACTACGGCATCTGCCGTATCTGCTTCCGGGAGCTGGCTTACAAGGGCCAGATCCCCGGTGTCCGGAAGGCCAGCTGGTAAGGTTGAGTTTCTAATGTGAAACAGATTCGGAGCGTCCCGGGAAGATGACCCTGCGCAAAGCAGGGCGCATTCCCCGGATACCTCCGGGTCTTCACGGGTAAAGCCCGTAACTTCTATAAGGAGGATATAAACATGCAAATCACCGATCCCGTAGCGGATATGCTGACCCGTATCCGGAATGCCAACTCTGCAAAGCACGAAACTGTGGATGTCCCCGCTTCCAACCTGAAGAAGGCCATCGCTCAGATCCTGCTGGAGGAAGGCTACATCAAGTCCTACTCTCTGGTGGACAACGGCAACCAGGGCACCATCCACATCACCCTCAAGTACCTGGCCAAGAAGCAGCAGGTCATTTCCGGTCTGCGCCGCGTTTCCAAGCCCGGTCTGAGAGTCTACGCCGGCGCTGACGAGCTGCCCAAGGTTCTGAAGGGCCTGGGTATCGCCATCGTCTCCACTTCCAAGGGCGTTATGACCGACAAGAAGGCTCGCGAGCTGCATATCGGCGGCGAAGTCCTGGCTTTCGTCTGGTAAGGAGGATTTCGTAAATGTCTAGAATTGGTAAGAAGCCGGTTATCATCCCGGCCAATGTTACGGTGGACATTGCCGAGGGTAATGTTGTCACTGTTAAGGGTCCTAAGGGCACCCTGAACTACACCTTCCATCCCGACATGATCCTGAAGGTTCAGGGCAACGAACTGACCGTCGAGCGTCCTGACGACGAGCATCTGCACAAGTCCCTGCACGGCCTGACCCGCACCTTGCTGCACAACATGGTGGAGGGCGTTGAGAAGGGCTACGCCAAGGAACTGGAAGTCAACGGTGTTGGCTACCGTGCCGAGAAGAAGGGCAACCAGCTGGTCATGCGTCTGGGCTACTCCCACGAGGTCATCGTGGATGAGATCCCCGGCATCACCATCGAGGTTCCCGCTCCCAACAAGATCATCATCCGCGGCATCGACAAGCAGGTCGTCGGCCAGTTTGCCGCCGAAGTCCGCGGTAAGCGTCCCCCCGAGCCTTACAAGGGCAAGGGCATCAAGTACTCCACTGAGGTCATCCGCCGTAAGGTTGGTAAGACCGGTGGCAAGAAGTAATGGAGGTGTGCCGAAATGGTTAGCAAGATCAATAAGAATGCAATGCGCCTGAAGCGGCATGTCCGCGTTCGTGGCAAGATCTCCGGCACTCCTGAGCGTCCCCGTCTGAACGTGTTCCGTTCCAACGCGAACATCTACGCACAGATCATCGACGACGTGAACGGCGTGACTCTGGTTTCCGCCAATACGCTGGAGAAGGAATTTGAGGGCTCCACCGGCAACTGCGAAGCTGCCAAGAAGGTCGGCATGGTTCTTGCCGAGCGTGCCAAGGCTAAGGGCATCGAAGAGGTCGTGTTCGACCGCGGCGGCTATGTCTATCACGGACGGGTCGCAGCCCTGGCGGAAGGCGCTCGCGAGGGCGGCCTCAAGTTCTAAGAGTAAGGAGGAAAAGAAATGGCTTACAATAAGACTCAGAACAATGAAGCTCCCGAGCTCATTGAGAAGGTCGTTTACCTGAACCGCGTCTCCAAGACCGTGAAGGGCGGCCGTGTCATGAAGTTCTCCGCTCTGGTTGTTGTTGGTGATGGCAAGGGTACCGTCGGCTATGGCCTGGGTAAGGCCGCTGAGGTTTCCGAAGCGATCCTGAAGGGCATCGCTGACGCCAAGAAGAATATGGTCAAGATCTCCCTGGCTGGAGACACCATTCCTCATGATGTCATCGGCATCTTCGGCGCCGGCACGGTTCTGCTGAAGCCCGCTCCCGAAGGCACCGGCGTTATCGCCGGCGGCGCTGTCCGTGCTGTTATGGAGGCTGTCGGCATCCGGAACATCTGCGCAAAGTGCCTGCGTTCCAACAATCCCCAGAACGTTGTCAAGGCCACTATGGCTGGCCTGACTTCCCTGCGTTCCCCCGAGCAGGTTGCTGCTGTCCGTGGCAAGAGCGTAGAAGAAATCGTTGGTTAAGGAGGGCAATTAACATGGCAAACCTGAAGATCAAGCTTGTTAAGAGCCTGAACGGCCGTCTGGAAAAGCACATCGCGACTGCGGAAAGCCTGGGTCTGCGCAAGATCGGCCAGGTCAGCATCCAGCCGGACAATACCCAGACCCGCGGCAAGATCGCCAAGATCGCATACCTGCTGCAGGTCACCGAAGTTGAATAAGGAGGAGAAGAATAATGAAGCTTCATGAACTCTCTCCCGTTGCTGGCTCCACGCATGTGGGCAAGCGTAAGGGTCGTGGTGTCGGTACCGGCAACGGTAAGACCGGCGGCCGCGGCCACAAGGGCCAGAAGGCCCGTTCCGGCGGCAAGATCCGTGTCGGTTTCGAAGGCGGCCAGATGCCTCTGGCCCGTCGTATCCCCAAGCGCGGCTTCCACAATGTGTTCGCCAAGCCCCTGACTGCTGTCAATGTGGGCATGCTGAACTGCTTTGAGGACGGCGCGACTGTGGATGCGGCTGCTCTGATTGAGGCCGGTGTGATCTCTGCTTGCCCCAACGGCCTGAAGGTGCTGGCCAACGGCACCCTGACCAAGAAGGTTACTGTTAAGGCTGCGGCTTTCTCTGAGTCTGCTAAGGAAAAGATCGAGCAGGCAGGCGGAAAGGCCGAGGTGGTCTAAGTGATCCAGACGCTTCGGAATGCTTGGAAGATTCCTGAGCTTCGCAAGAAGCTCATCTTCACCATGTTCGTTCTGCTGCTCTACCGCGTGGGTAACGTCATCCCCGTTCCCTTTATTGACGTTTCTACGCTGACCACCTACTACGACAGCGTCCTGTCCACCACCATTCTGGGCCTGTACAACGCGATGTCCGGCTCCGCTTTCCGGCAGGCTACGGTCTTCGCGCTGGGCATTCAGCCCTACATCAACGCATCCATCATCATCCAGCTACTGACCATCGCCATTCCCGCTCTGGAGCGGCTGGCAAAGGACGGCGGCGAGGAAGGCAAGAAGAAGATCAATCGGATCAGCCGTTACACCACGGTTGGTTTGGGCCTGCTGATGGGCTGGGCATACTACATGATGCTGCATAACTACAGCGCCCAGGGCTACTCCATCATCACCGCCGAGGGCTTCCTGCCCGCTATGGTCATCGTCCTATCCTTCACCGCCGGCTCCGCTGTGGTCATGTGGATGGGCGAGCAGATTACTGAGTTCGGTATTGGCAACGGCATCTCCATGATCCTGTTTGCCAACATCATCTCCGGCATCCCTGCCATGATCAACAACCTGTTCGCCATGGCCTGGTGGCAGATCATCATTGTGGTGGCGGGTATCGTTGCCCTGGTGCTGTTCATCGTCTTCATCAACGATGCCGAGCGCCGGATCCCCATTCAGTACGCCAAGCGCGTGGTAGGCCGCAAGGTCTACGGCGGCCAGAACACCAACCTGCCCATCAAGGTCAGCATGTCCGGTGTTATGCCTGTCATCTTTGCCCAGTCCATCTGCTCCCTGCCCGCTACCATCTGCGCCTTCACCGGCAAGACCAGCGGCTGGTGGTACACCCACGTCTGGAGCTCCTCCAGCTGGACTTATGCGCTTATTTACTTCCTCATGATCTTCTTCTTCAGCTGGTTCTATTCCACCATCCAGTATGATCCTGTGGAGATTGCCAACAACCTGAAGAAGAACGGCGGCTTCATCCCCGGCTTCCGTCCCGGCAAGCCCACCGCTGACTTCATCCAGAAGGTCATCAACAAAATTGTTGTCTTTGGTGCTGTGTATCTGGGCATTGTGGCCCTGCTGCCCATCGTGGCAGGCAACCTGATGGAGGGCGTCAAGAACCTGTCCATCGGCGGTACCTCCGTCATCATCGTCGTGGGTGTTGCTCTGGAGACGGTGAAGGCTCTGGAGGCACAGATGCTTATGCGGCACTACAAGGGCTTCCTGGACTAAGCACAGGAGGTATGGCAGAATGAATCTCATTCTACTGGGCGCGCCCGGCGCCGGAAAGGGAACCCAGGCAGAGCTGCTCACCGAGAAGCTCTCCATTCCCGCCATTTCTACCGGGAATATGCTCCGTGAGGCAATCGCCAATGGTACGGAGCTTGGCAAAAAGGCCAAACAGTACATGGACGAAGGCAGCCTTGTCCCCGATGAGCTGATTCTCGGCATCGTCGCGGACCGGGTGGCCCAGCCCGATTGCCAAAATGGCTTCATCCTGGACGGCGTGCCCCGCACGCTGGCCCAGGCGGAGGCTCTGGAGGCCAAGGGTGTCAAAATCGACCATGTGGTTTCCATTGAGGTGGACGACAGTGAGATCGAAGGCCGGATGACCGGCCGGCGTGTCTGCGGCAAGTGCGGCGCCAGCTATCACGTCGTCGCCAATCCCCCCAAGAAGGAAGGCCTGTGTGACATCTGCGGCAGCGAGCTGGTCATCCGCAAGGATGACGCGCCCGAAACCGTCCGTCACCGCCTGGAGGTCTACCATGCTTCCACCGAGGTCCTGAAGGACTTCTACGAGAAGCTGGGAAGGCTTGTCAAGGTCAACGGCAGTCAGTCCATCGAAGGGGCAAACGAGGATATCCTCAAGGCAATAGGGGCTCAGGTATGATCTCAATCAAAAATGAACATGAGCTGGAATCGATGCGTCAGGCCTGTAAAATTACCGCGGCAGCCCGTGCTCTGGCAGGGGAAATGGTAAGACCCGGCGTATCGACGAAGGCAATTGATCGGGCCGTTCACGATTATATCGTGTCTCAGGGCGCGAAACCGTCGTTCCTGAATTACAACGGCTACCCTGCCAGCGCGTGCATCAGCGTCAACGAAACGGTCATCCACGGAATTCCGGGTGGTTACATCCTGAAGGAAGGGGATATTGTCTCTGTGGACGTGGGCGCGTACTATAAGGGATTTCATGGCGATTGTGCCGCTACCTTTGCCTGTGGTGCCATCAGCACCGAAGCACAGCGGCTCATTGATGTAACGAAGCAGAGCTTTTTCGAAGGCATCCGCTACGCCGTCAAGGGCAACCGTGTGCAAGATATCTCCCACGCCATCCAGACGTATGTGGAGTCTAACGGTTTTGCGGTGGTCCGTTCCTTCGTAGGTCACGGCGTTGGACGGAAGCTGCATGAGGAGCCGGAAGTCCCGAATTTCGGTGCTCCCGGCCGTGGGCCGAGACTGCTGCCCGGTATGACCATCGCGGTGGAGCCTATGGTGAACGCCGGCACCTACGAGGTGCAGGTGCTCAAGGACGGCTGGACCACGGTGACTGCCGACCGCAAGCTCGCGGCACACTATGAAAATACTGTACTCATCACCGACGGCGAGCCGGAAATACTCACCGTCACCGAAGGACATTGAGCTATGGACCCAGAAAAACCGGATATATGCATTTCGGATGTGGTCGTTTCTACGGCTGGCCGGGATCAGGGAGATTGGTTTTACGTCATTGGCGCAGAACCGGATTACCTGATACTGGCTGACGGGAAGGGCCGTACTCTGGAAAAGCCAAAGCGCAAAAAGCGCAAGCATGTGCGCAAGGTCCTTCGTTCTGAGACCAGAGTTGCCGTGAAACTCCTTTCCGGCGACAAAGTGCTCAACGGAGAATTACGAAGAGATCTGGCGTTCCTCGCCAGAGAAATGCAAGCGAACAACCTGGGAGGGTAATGAACTTGGCAAAAGACGACGTAATCGAGATTGAGGGCATCGTTACCGATGCACTGCCGAATGCTATGTTCAAAGTCGACATTGGCAGTGGACACACCATTCTGGCACACATTTCCGGCAAGCTTAGAATGAATTTCATCAAGATCTTGCCCGGTGACAAAGTAACCGTTCAAATGTCTCCGTATGATCTGACCCAAGGCCGGATCACCTGGAGAAGCAAGTAAAACAAGAGAAAACCGTTCTCATATGGAGGTTAAACAGTATGAAGGTAAGACCGTCCGTTAAACCCATGTGCGAAAAGTGTAAGATCATCAAGCGCAAGGGTCGCGTTATGGTAATTTGCGAAAACCCCAAGCACAAGCAGAGACAAGGCTAATAGGAGGTGCTGAAAGAATATGGCACGTATTTCTGGTATCGATCTTCCCCGCGACAAGCGGATCGAGGTTGCTCTGACCTATATCTACGGCATCGGCCCTGCCCGGGCAGCTGAGGTCCTGAAGACCACCGGTATCAATCCCGATACCCGGGTCAAGGATCTGACCGAGGAGCAGGAGTCCCAGCTCCGTGAGGCCATCGAGCATCACTATATCATCGAAGGTGACCTGCGCCGTGAGACCGCTATGAACATCAAGCGGCTGTCTGAAATCGGCTGCTACCGCGGCATGCGTCATCGCCGCGGCCTGCCCGTCCATGGCCAGCGTACCAAGACCAACGCACGTACCCGCAAGGGTCCCAAGAAGACCATTGCCAACAAGAAGAAGTAAGGAGGGATATGTAAATGGCTGCAAAGAATGCGAAGAAGGTTGTTAAGCGCCGTCGCGAGCGTAAAAATGTAGAAAAGGGTGCGGCACATATCCGCTCCTCTTTCAACAACACCATGGTCACCATCACCGACCTGGAAGGCAACGCCCTTTCCTGGGCTTCCTCCGGCGGACTGGGCTTCCGTGGTTCCCGGAAATCCACTCCCTTCGCTGCACAGACCGCTGCGGAAACCGCCGCGAAGGCTGCGATGGAGCATGGACTGAAGACTGTCGAAGTCTATGTCAAGGGCCCCGGTCAGGGACGTGAGGCCGCTATCCGCGCCCTGCAGACCGCTGGTCTGGAAGTTGTTATGATTAAGGACGTGACTCCCATTCCTCACAATGGCTGCCGTCCTCCCAAGAGACGTCGTGTCTGAGAAAGCAATAGGAGGAAATTTGCGTTATGGCTAAGAATATGCAGCCCGTGCTGAAGCGTTGCAGAACACTGGGCGTTTCT
>JBJDYN010000147.1:0-41131 GCA_051867395.1 Faecousia sp.
TTCCCTGTGAGAATGCGAAGCGGGTCATCATTGCCATGCACGGCTGGCGCTCTGCGTGGTACAAAGACTTTGGAATGGTTTCCGATTGTTGGGAGCGGAATAGATGCAGCGTCCTGTATGCAGAACAGCGGGGACAGGGAAACAGCGGTGGTGATTTCATTGGCTTCGGCCCGATCGAACGCTATGACTGTCTGGACTGGATCCACTGGGTTAGTGAACGATGCGGCACGGAACTCCCCATTTACCTCTGCGGCGTATCCATGGGTGCAACCACGGTTTTGATGGCGGCAGGGCTGGATCTGCCCGAAAATGTCCATGGAATTATGGCGGACTGTGGCTTTACTTCGCCCCACGCCATTTGGAAGCATGTTGCCAATCACAATCTGCACATTCCCTTCCGGCTTCGCGGCATTCTGGCGGATACGCTGTATGAACGGAAAACCCAGTCGGATGCTGCATACGAGTCTACCGTTGACGCGCTTCGCCACTGCCGGGTTCCCGTCATGTTGGTTCACGGAGCCGACGACCATTTCGTTCCGTTGGAAATGACTTATGAGAATTACACTGCCTGCGCATCCCCCAAGAAGCTGTTTATTGTACCTGGCGCGGATCATGGTATGAGCTACTTCGTGGACAGAGAAGGCTATGAAGCTGCCGGACTGGATTTCTGGCGGCAGTATGACTGATATTGCCCTATGAAGAAAGAGAAAGCTGCTGTGCAGCAAATGAATCGGGAAGCCGCTCAGCGCTATCTGGCGGATATTTCCAGAGGACTGTCTCAGGAACAGGAACAGGTACAGGAGCGGATAGACGGCGGTTGGACAAACAAAATGGTAACGGCGGAGTCGAAAACAGTGGGACAGATTGTAAAAGGTAACCTTCTAACCTACTTCAACTTGATTTTTGCCATACTCGCAATTCTGGTTATTGCGGCAGGCTCTTTTCGCAGTCTGACCTTCCTGCCGGTAGTCGTCGCCAACCTGTTTATCGGAATCCTTCAGGACATCCGTGCGAAGAAAGCATTTCAAGAAAGCGCTGATCGCTGCAGGGAAGGTCAGGCTGCTTTCTCCGCATTGCTGCCGTCACACCTATGTCTCCCAACTTCAGGCTCAGGGCGTACCGCTGGAAACCATTCAGAGCCTGACAGGGCACGCGGATGTGGACATGACGGAACACTATCTGCATGTTCAGAAAGAGGTCAAAGAAGATGCGGCACAGAAACTGAATTCGCTATTCAAAAAAGGAAAACCGACCCTTCACATTGCGTGAGAAGGTCAGTTCAAGTACAATTCAAGTACGGTGGATTTAGGAGAAATAAAAGCGCAATAAAAAACGTCTGAAATCAATTGATTTCAGACGTTTTTCAGCTCTTTCACGAACTTTTCTGGTGGAGATAAGCGGGATCGAACCGCTGACCTCTTGAATGCCATTCAAGCGCTCTCCCAGCTGAGCTATACCCCCAAATATTCATCTATGCTGCTTCCCTGTCAGACAGCTTCTGTATTATAACACAGATGCCGGATTTGTCAAGGGGTATTTTCAAATTATTTTGTTTTTTCGAAAAATTTTTCATATTGGCTGTCTTTCCGCCGAAAATGGTTGTTTTCCGAAGATTCCTGTGGTATAATTAAGATAATAATACTTTTCCGCAGCCAAGAGGAGGATCTATCATGGCAACGCCTCAGAATTTCCGCAGTGCATTCAACGGCTTCAACCGGGAGGACGTGGTCCATTATCTGGAGTATATCAATTCCAAACATCAAAGCCAGGTCAACCAACTCACAGCCGAGATAGACGAGCTACGCGCACGGCTGGAACAGAAGCCTTCGGAGGATCAGTCCGAGCTGGTGTGTTCCCTGCAGGAGCAGTGTGTCGTGCTGAATTCCCAGTTGGAGGAGGCCCTGGCCGCCAAGGAAAAACTGGAAGCACGCTGCGCGGCGCTGGAACAGCAGCTGGCAGAAAGTAAGCCGGAGCCTGCTGCGGAGGCTGCTCCCGCTCCCTCTGTCTCTGAAGAACTGGAGGCCTACCGCCGGGCAGAGCGGATCGAACGGGAAGCCCGGGAACGGGCGGAACTGGTTTACTTCCAGGCAAACAGCGTTCTGACCGAGGCCACCGACAAGGTGGACAGCGTTTCCGGCGAGATTACGGATATTGCCGACCAGGTCATGAGCCAGCTGACCCAACTGCAGATGGCAGTCAGTTCCAGCAAGCAGGCCCTCCAGGACGCTTCTTCCATCATGAATACCATCCGTCCCAACAAATAATCATCTCAAATCGCATACGAAAGTAGTAGAAGATATGCTGACTTTCAAACCAGATTATTTTGACCGCTTCCGCTGCATTGCTGACAAATGCCCGGACAGCTGCTGCAAAGAGTGGGAGGTACAGGTGGACGATGACACCGCTGCCTATTACCGTTCCCTGCCCGGATGCCTGGGAGACCGGCTCCAGGAGGTCCTGCGTACCGAGGACGGTGAGACCGTTATGACTATTCTGGACGGACGCTGCCCCATGTGGCGGCAGGATGGTCTATGCCGAATCCAGGCGGAATTGGGTGAGGCTGCCCTGTGCAAGGTCTGCCGGGAGTTCCCACGATTGACCCACGACTATGGGGATTTTGTGGAAATGGGGCTGGAGCTCAGTTGCCCGGAAGCCGCAAGGCTGATCCTGAACGCCGGTTCCTCCGCACTGTTTGCTGTGGAATCTGAGGGCGGAAGCGCACCGGAATATGATACAGATGCCATGACGGTTCTGAAAGCCACCCGTAAGGAGATGCTTTCTCTGCTGTCAGACCCCTCCCGGCCGGTGGGAGAGGCCCTGGCGCTGGGGCTGCTCTATGGCTGCCAGGCCCAGTCGGCGTTGGACGGCGGCGAAATCCCGCCCTTTGACCCGGAGGCCGCACTGGCGGAAGCCAAAGCTTTGGCAAAACCCGGAAACCCGGAACAGATGCTGGACTTCTTCTTATCCCTTGAGCTGCTGACGCCTGAATGGGAACATCTGCTCCGCAGTCCCTCCCCTGCTCCCTGGAGCGAACAGCATCGCGCCCTAGCCCGGTATCTGGTGCAGCGCTACTGGCTCCAGGCGGTGTCGGACTATGACCTGTATGGCCGGGTGAAGTTTGCGACGATCTCCTGTCTTCTGGTAAAACACCTGGGCGGCAGCATACTGCGTACCGCGCAACTGTTTTCCAAGGAAATTGAAAATGATACCGACAATGTGGAAGCGGTTCTGGATGCCGCATACGAACATCCGGCATTTACGGATGACAAGATTCTGGGGATGCTCCTTTTCTAATGTTTCGTATAACGCCAAAAAGCGGGTGACTTCAATGGAATCACCCGTTTTTCTGATTTCTTCTTATCGAATTGCTGCATTGACGCGGCTTTAACCGGCAAGACTGTTTAGGATCATGCCAATCACCACGACGCAGATTCCCAGCATGCCGGAAGCATTTGGGAGAGAATCCTGCAGGAACAGAACACCTCCCAGAAGCGTAAACAAAACCTCTCCAGCCTGGGTTGCTTCCACCACCGCCAGCTGCTTTGGGTTGTGCTTGACAAGATTGGTTGCCTCAAAAAACAAAAGTGTGGCAATCACGCCGAAAAAAACAGCAACGCTCAGCGACTGGCAAATTTGCCCGGCCCCGGGAACTCCGTGAGTGATTCCTGCGCAGAGGGAACACAGGACCCAGAAGGGCATGCTGCACAGAGTCATTCCGAAAACCCGCTGAACCGTAGAAAAACCAGGAGGACAAATGGCCATCATCTCGCGGTTGCCCAGAGGATAGGAAACACCGGCAACAAGGATCAGCACCAGCGCCATCAGGGACCCTCCCGCTTTCAGACCATCCAAATGGGAAAGCTGGAGCAGAAAGATACCGACCAGAATGATTGCCGAACATAAAAGATTCTTCACCGGAATCTTTCCGCCGAACAGCGGTGTCAGAAGCACTCCCGCCACAATGGTTATCTGCCAGGTTGCCGCAACAAACCAGGACTCCCCGTAGCAGGATGCCATGCACATAGGCGCGTAGAACAATCCAAACCCCACGGTACTCCACAACACCCAGGGAACCGGGTGGGTACGGATTTCCCGGAGAATGGCTTTATCTCCATTCTGCTTTTTCACAATCACCCAAAGAATCGGCAGCATGAACAGATACCGTAAAGATGCACCCCATAGCCAGTAACCCCCGCTTAAATTCATGCTGCGGTTCAAAAGGAACGTCAACGCAAAGAACATGGAAGCCAGCAGCCCGTATAGCATCGCTTTTTTCATTTCTTTCCCTCTTTTCCGCCGTATCGGCCGAGATATCCTCCCGGCGCTGTTTTTCCTTTTTATATATCATGGCAGAGATGATTTTGCAAGTTTGATTTCCAAATCTTGCAGAATATTGGAAGAGCATATTGAAAAAGTGCCGAGCATCCCTTCCTATTCAGCCAATTGTTGCAAAAAGAAATGAATAATTTGTAAAATTAAACAAAATTGGCATTCTGTTTCCGTGCCACACTTGATATAGCGCTGAAATGATGAACGTTCTGCAAAAAGTACTTGCAAAAGGAAAAGGGCGTGCTATAATGAAGCCAATCAAAACATCGAACGGGGCAATGGAGTCACCTGCGATAAGCGCAGTGTGACTCCATTTTTTGTTCCGGTGCTTTCGTCATGGGGGCCCAAAACATGACAAGGCGAAACGCGGTGTGTTTTGGTGAATCCAGACGAAATGAGGGTTTCGCATGAAAAAGATTCTTTCTTTGGTTTTGACCGTCATCCTGTTGACCGGCATGATGACCGGCTGTTCTTCCAGTGCCCAGACTGCTGCCGCCGGTTCTTCCGCAGGCAGTGATTCCGCTGCGGTGGCCACATCCGGTGCAGAGGATAAGGTGATTCGTGTAGGCGTGATTTGCGCCATGACCGGCGGTTCCGCCATTTACGGCGAGGGTGCCCAGAACGCCGTGGATATGGCCGTTGAGGAAATCAACGCCAGTGACTCTGAATATAAAATTGAAATCGTGAACGGCGGAAAGATTGCCGATGATGCCAAGGATGCCAAGCAGGCCATGAACGCCTACAACAAAGTCATGGCTGACGGTCCCGAGGCGCTGGTTGGCAGTTTCTTCTCTTCCGTGACACTACCCATGGCGGAGCAGGCTGCAAAGGACGGTATGCTGCTGCTGGCCACCGGCGCCACCAACTCCGCTGTTACCCTGAAGGGTGAGACGATCTTCCGTAACTGCTTCATCGATCCTTACCAGGGCAAGATGGCCGCTATGTTCGTCAAGAGCAAGGGCATCAGCAAGGTTGCTGTGATCTACGCTAAGGACGACGACTACTCCAACGGTCTGAAGGACGCCTTCATTGAAAGCTGCGAGGGCAGCGGCATCGAAGTTGCCTACGTCGGTGAGTGCATGACCACCGATACCGACTTCAGCTCCCAGTCCGCTCAGGCCGTGGCCTCCGGCGCGGAATTCCTGTACTACCCCTGCTTCCTGGACACCGTGCCTCTGTTCGTAGGTGCTGCCCGCAACGCCGGCTTCACCGGCATCATCATGGGCGGCGATGGCTGGGACGGTTCCGATACCACCGGCCTGGAGGACAAGTTTGAGGGCTGCTACTTTACCAACCACTATTCCAGCGAAGATACCGCTCCCGCCGTGGTGAACTTCGTAGAGAAGTTTACTACCAAGTACGGCACCGAGAGTCTGAACGCCTGCGCCGCTCTGTACTACGATGCCATGTACATGCTGGTTGAGGCTGCCAAGAACGGCGGCGGCAGCGATACCGCCAGCCTGATCGCCGGTATGAAGGGCATGAGCTTCACCGGTGTTGGCGGCGGCATCACTCTGGATGAAAACGGCGACGCCATCAAGAGCATTGTCTTCAACACCTACGTTGACGGCAAGGTCAAGTGGAGCGAGACCCTGGACGCGAACGGCAATCTGGTCTCCAGCGCCCAGTAAATAAACACAAGCTGCAAGACAAGGAAAATGCGCGCGGCGGCAGTTTTCAGCTGCCGCGCGCAGGTTTTTTAGAAAGGTGAATGGATTATGACAGCATCCCTATTTATCCAGGGCTTGATCAACGGTCTGAACCAGGGAGCTATCTACGCGCTGATTGCCTTGGGCTACACCATGGTTTACGGCATTATTCGCATGATTAATTTTGCCCACGGCGATTTCATCATGATCGGCGCCTACACCCTGTTTTATACCATTCCGCTTATGGTGAATGCCGGAATGCCCGCCTGGATGGCAGTGATCATCGCCATCGTTGTCTGCGCCCTGGTTGGTGTGCTGGTGGAAATTCTGGCTTACAAGCCGGTTCGCAAAGCCGGTTCCATGTCCGCGCTGATTACGGCGCTGGCTATGAGTATTTTCCTGGAAAACCTGGCGATGGTGCTGTTTGGCGCCAAGCCCCACAACGTTCCGGCAATTTTCCAGCTGCCGACCATACGCATTGGCACCGTATCTCTGCCGCTGAACGTGCTTCTGACAATTTTCATTGGACTGCTCATCATGTTGGGCATGCAGTTCTTCGTGAAAAAAACCAGCCTGGGTAAGGCCATGCGCGCCGTTCCCCAGGACAAAGACGCCTCCACTCTGGTAGGCATTAACGTGGATAGAATTATCACCCTCACCTTTGCCATCGGCTCGGGACTCGCGGCTGTGGCGGCCCTGATGTATTGCGCCACCTATCCCCGCGTCACCAACGATATGGGCTCCATGATGGGCATGAAGGCCTTCATCGCGGCGGTACTCGGCGGCATCGGCGTCATCCCCGGGGCTATGCTGGGCGGCATTCTGGTGGGTCTGATTGAGATTTTTGTAAAGCTGTTCGCCCCCGGCTGGTATGAGGCAGTCACCTACGGTACACTGATCGTGATTCTGTTGGTAAAGCCCTCCGGCATTCTGGGCAAGAACGTAGGAGAAAAAGTGTAAGGAGGAAGGAAATATGCGCAAGAAGATAAAAATTTCCTACCTGCTGAACGCTGTGGGCGTGGCGCTGATTTTCGCGGTGCTGAGTCTTCTGTTCTCCGCAGGTGTGTTCGGCACCTCTACCACCTATATTCAGGGCATCTGCACCACGGCGTGCTATACCATTATTATGGTGGCATCCCTGAATCTGGTTGTGGGCTTTATGGGGGAATTTTCTCTGGGTCACGCAGGCTTCGTGTCGGTAGGCGCCTATGCTTCTGCCATCGTCTCCGGACTGCTCACCGGCAAGGGACTGCCGGATCTGGCGCTGTTTCTGGTGGCGCTTCTGGCTGGCGGTCTGGCCGCGGGAATCATGGGTGTGCTGGTGGGAATTCCGGCCCTGCGTCTGCGGGGCGACTATCTGGCCATTGTAACCATGGCATTCGCAGAAATCATTCGCGTTTGCTTCTGCAATTTCTCCATTACCGGCGGCGGCAAGACCATGAGCGGCATCTTAAAGCTTTCCACCTTCCCCAGAGCCTTCTGGGTCATGGTGGTATGTGTCGCCATCATGTTCCTGTTTGTCAGGAGTAAGTTCGGGCGAACCATCCGGGCCATTCGGGAGGACTACATTGCGGCTTCCGCCTCCGGCATCAACGTCACCTTCTATAAGGTCACGACCTTCGCCATTTCCGCCTTCTTTGCCGGAATCGGCGGCAGCATCTATGCCCATTACATGACCGCAATGATTCCCACAAACTTCAACTTCGCCTATTCCGCGGAACTGCTGTCCGAGGTAATCATCGGCGGCACCGGTTCCCTGACCGGCTCCGTCATCGGCGCGGCGTTCCTCAGCGTTCTGCCGGAAGCCATGCGGGAATTCTCCACCTACCGGATGCTGGCCTACTCCGTGGTGCTGGTGCTGGTCATGCTGTTCCGTCCCGGCGGAATTTTCGGGCATTGGGAATTCAGTCTGACCAGGATGCTGGGCAAGCTGGTCCGGCGCGGAGCCGACACAAAAGTAGAGGAAGGAGCGTAAGCGTATGGCTGACGAGAAGCAAACCGTCCCTGTCCTGAAGTGTCAGCATCTGGGGATTCAATTCGGCGGTTTAAAGGCAGTAGACGACTTCAATCTGGAAATCGGTCAATCGGAGCTGGTGGGTCTCATCGGTCCCAACGGCGCAGGCAAAACCACCGTGTTCAATCTGATCACCGGTGTTTACAAGCCCACCGAAGGCTCCTTTTATCTCAACGGAGAGCGGATGAACGGCAAGAAGACCCATCAGATCGTCCATGCCGGCATTGCCCGAACCTTCCAGAACATCCGGCTGTTTAAGAAAATGACGGTTCTGGAAAACGTCAAGGCTGCGATGCTGCAGGAGCTTCCCTACGGAATGCCCCAGGCTATTTTCCGCACGAAAGCCTACTGGGCGCAGGAGCAGGCCGCGACAGAGCGGGCAAAGGAACTGCTGAAGGTGGTACACCTCTCCGGAAAAGAGGATCTGGAAGCGGATAACCTGCCCTACGGCCAGCAGCGCCGACTGGAGATTGCCCGGGCGTTGGCCACCAACATGAAGCTGCTGCTTCTGGACGAGCCCGCCGCTGGCATGAACCCCACCGAAACCGAGGAGCTGCTGGAGATTATCAACTACATTCGTACGGAATTCAAAATTTCCGTACTGCTCATCGAGCATGATATGAGCCTGGTCATGAACATCTGTGAGCGGATTCAGGTGTTGGACTTTGGCACCACCATTGCCTCCGGAACGCCGGAAGAAATCGCCAATCACCCCAAGGTCATCGAGGCATACCTCGGCAAAGACAACGCAGGATAGGAGGTGGAGAAGGATGCTTGAAGTAAAGGATTTGTGTGTCAATTACGGTGCCGTTCACGCGCTGAACGGAATTTCCCTCACCGTAAACGATGGAGAGATTGTCTCTCTCATCGGCGCCAACGGTGCAGGCAAAACCACCACTCTGCGCACCATTACGGGTCTGGAAAAGGCCGCCTCCGGCAGCATTGTCTTTGACGGTCATGATCTGATGAAGACCACGCCCAGCAAGATCATCAGCCTGAAGCTGGCCCATGTGCCGGAAGGGCGCCATATTTTCCCCCAGATGACGGTGGCGGAAAATCTGGAAATGGGTGCCTATGCGGACAGAACTGATATGTCAAAAACCATGGAAGATGTTTACATCCGTTTTCCACGTCTGAGTGAACGCCGCCGCCAACTGGCAGGTACCCTTTCCGGCGGTGAGCAGCAGATGCTGGCCGTTGGCCGGGCGTTGATGGCAAAGCCAAAAATGATTCTGATGGATGAACCGTCCATGGGCCTGTCCCCGCTGCTGGTGAAGGAGATTTTCGACATTATTCAGGAGGTCAACCGCCAGGGGATCACGGTACTGCTGGTGGAGCAGAACGCGAAAATGGCGCTTTCCATTTCTGACCGCGCCTATGTGCTGGAAACCGGAACCATCAGCATTCAAGGCAACGCGGCAGAGCTTCTCAATGACCCCCGGGTCAAGAAGGCCTATCTTGGACAATAAGGAGAGGTGTGTATGTCTCAGACCCATTTTGCAATAGCCATTACCCGAACCTGCGGTTCCGGCGGCGGCAGCTATATCGGCAAAAAAATTGCTGAAGATTACGGCATTGATCTTTATGACCGCAAGCTGCTGCGTCTTGCTTCCGATGACAGCGGAATCAGCGAGGAGGTGTTTGCCCGGGCGGACGAAAACACCCGTAAGACCCTTCTGTATAAGGTTTCCCAGCACGTTTACGACGGCAAGATGATTCCCCCGGAAAGCGGCAATTTCACCAGCGACCAGAACCTTTTTAACTACCAGTCCAAGGTCCTGCAGGAGCTTTTGGATTGCGAAAGCTATGTCTGCGTGGGCCGGGCAGCGGACTTTGTCCTCCGGGACAAGCCCAATGTGCTGACGGTATACATAGACGCCCCTTATGAGGCCCGGGTCGCCAGAGAGGTGGAGCGTCAGGGCATCAGCCGCTGGGAGGCATCCCACTACATTGACCGGCTTGACCGTTATCGGGAGAGCTACTACAAGTACCACACCGGCCGTCAGTGGAAACAGATTTCCAACTATGATCTGTGTCTGGACACGGCGGCGCTGGGGCTTGACAATTGCGTGGAAATCATTAAAAAAGTCGTTGAATTAAAATTCGGCGTGAAAGCGCCAAAATAATCACGACGCACGCGGCTGCAAAGAAAACCGCGCACGTCCTTGCAGGATAAGGAGTTTAAAAAAATGGAAGCACTGGCGTACTATGATGGAAAAATCGGCCTTCCCTCGGAACTGACGGTTCCGTTTAACGACCGGGTTCACTTCTTTGGTGACGGCTGCTATGACGCAACCGTAGGTGCCAACGGAAAGGTTTATCTGCTGCAGGATCATCTGGACCGGTTCTATACCAGCGCGAAGCTGCTGGATATCCGCATCCCCATGGCAAAGGAGGAGCTGGGCCAGCTCCTGACGCAGCTGCTGCAGAAGGTAGACAGTAAGATCAATTTTGTTTACTGGCAAGTGACCCGGGGTGTGGAGGAGCGCAATCATGTCTATGCGCCGGATATTCCCGGCAAGCTGTGGGTGCTGATCCGTCCTCAGAAGCTGAACGATCCGGATGTGCCCATTGCCATCAACGATGAGGAGGACACCCGGTTCTACCACTGCAACATCAAAACGTTGAATCTGCTGCCCAGCGTCATGACAGCCCAGCGGGCAAAATGCGCCGGCTTCGCGGAGACGGTATTCCACCGTGGCGAGATCGTGACGGAATGCGCCCACTCCAACGTTTCCGTGCTGAAGGATGGCGTATTCTACTCCCATCCCAACGACGAATTCATTCTGCGGGGCATTGCCAAGACCCACATGATTCAAGCCTGCTACCGGCTGGGCATACCGGTGCTGGAGAAGCCCTTCACCTTCGAATTCCTGAAAAACGCGGATGAGATTATTGTGACCTCCTCCTCCAACTTCTGCCTGCACGCAAACAGCCTGAATGGTCAGAGCGTAGGCGGAAAGGATCCAGCGACGCTGAAGGCCATTCAGGACGAGGTAATCCGGGAATTTTGCCAATACACCGGCTGCGCCAGCCTGCAGGGATAAGGGTTTGGAGAGAACGTCATTTTTCTTTTCAATTATCTCCTTTTCTTCTTGCAAATTGCACAAGGAGATGCTATGATGAGAAAGCAGAGGTGCGCTTCCATCCGGGAATCTCCTCTGTATTAGGCAAACAATTTCATAACATCGGATGATTGGCTCAGGAGAGCGCCGTATCACGGCCGCCGAAGGGGAACGCGAAAACTCTCAGGCAAAAGGACTGGACCATGACGACATTCTGTAGAGTGCGGCTTTTCCGCACGCCGAAGGTGCAACCGGGTCCGCCCGGGAATCTCTCAGGTAATTCAGCAGAAGCGCAAAACGTTTATTTAGACGTTTTGCGCTTTTTCTTACGCCCGAAAGGAGTCAAAACGCTATGATAATCACCCAGAAAAAGCCCATAGAGGAGCTGCTGGACATGCTCCGGGGCGTGACAAAAGTGGCCATCGTAGGCTGCGCCAGCTGCGCCGCCTCCTGCCAGACCGGCGGTGAAAAGGAGATTCAGGAGATGAAGGCCCTCTTGGAGGCCCAGGGCATGGAGGTGGTAGCTACCATCCTGCCTGATGAATGCTGCCACAAAATGCTGGTGAAGAAGGACACCAAGGTGCTGCGAAACAGCGGTGCGGAGGCCGTGGTGGGTATGGCCTGCGGCGACGGTGTCCAGACAGTAGCGGACAATGTTCCCCTTCCTGTCTACCCGGCCAACAACACCATGTTCCTGGGCCAGATCGAGCGGGTGGGAATCTTCCACGAGTACTGCCGGATGTGCGGCGACTGCGTGCTGGGCTCCACCGGCGGTATCTGCCCCATCACCAAGTGCGCCAAGAGCCTGGTCAACGGCCCCTGCGGCGGCCAAAAAAACGGAAAGTGTGAGGTCAACCCGGAAAACGACTGTGCCTGGATCCAGATCTACAAGCGCCTGGAGGCAACCGGTCAATTGGACAAGCTGGGGCAAGTGAGAGTCGACAAAGGATATGCTTCTACTGCCTATCCCAGACATATCAATCTAAGGGAGGGGAAGAAATGAGCCAGCTGCAAACGGTACTGGAATGCCACGGCTTCGCCGTCACAGCGGAGATGGCCCCGCCAAAAGGATTTGATTTTTCAGAGCAGCTGAAGACCGCCGCCCTGCTGAAAGGCAAGGTTCACGGCATCAACGTCACGGATATGCAGTCCGCCTGTCTGAAGGCCTCCTCCCTTGGGCTGTGCATTCATCTGAAACAGGCGGGGCTGGAGCCGATTTTACAGGTCACGGGCCGGGACCGGAACCGAATGGCGATCCAGGCAGACATTCTCTCTGCCGCCTCCTTCGGCATCGACACCATGCTGGCCCTGACCGGCGACCATCCCGTGGTGGGCGACTGCCGGGATACCAAGCCCGTCTATGACCTGGACTCCGTGGGGATTTTGCGGATGCTGTCGAATATGGAGGAAACCGGTCTGGACTGCGGCGGCAATCCCCTCTCCGGCGGCGCGCCACACTTCTTCAAGGGTGCGGCGGTGACCCCCGTCTATGAGCCTCTGCTTCTGCAGATCAACAAGCTGCGTCAAAAAGTGGACGCGGGAGCGAAATACATTCAGACCCAGGGCATTTTTGATATCGAAAGCCTGAAATATTTCCTGGACGCTGTGGACAAAGCCGGGATCACCGTGCCCATCATGGCGGGCATCATCCCCCTGAAGTCCGCAGGCATGGCAAAATTCATGAACGAAAACGTCCCCGGCATTGCGGTGCCCCAGGAGCAGATTGACCGTCTGGCCGCTGCCGCCGAAGAAGGGAGGCAGTCAGGCGTCAAGGGTCTGCCCGGAAAGCTGGGCTGCCAGATGGCGGCGGAGCTGATTGGGGCAATCAAAGCGGAAAACCTCTGCTCCGGCGTCCATATCATGGCCATCGGCGCGGAAAAAAATGTCCCCGCCATTCTGGAAGCGGCGGGAATCACTATCGAATGAGACAGAATTTGGGAAGGAGCAACCAATATGAGCGAATTGAAGCGCACACCTCTTTACGATGCCCATGTGGCGGCAGGGGCTACCATGGTGGACTTCGGCGGATGGGAAATGCCCATCCAGTACCCCGCCGGAATCGTGGCAGAGCATCTGTATGACCGCCGCCACTGCGGCATCTTCGACGTGTCCCACATGGGACGTCTGATCGTGGATGGCCCGGATCGGCTGGCATTTCTGCAGAAGGTGCTGTCCAGCAACGCAGCGGCCCTGGTCCCCGGGCGGGCCCAGTACTGCATTATCCCCAACGAGACCGGCGGCGCGGTAGACGACGCCTACCTGTACATGTTCGAGGAAGACAACTACATGCTGGTGGTCAACGCCTCCAACACCGACAAGGATCTTGCCCATTTTGCCAAGTACCTGCCGGACTACGACTGCCGCATTACCAATATCACAAGCACCTATTCCTCCATCGCCGTTCAGGGCCCGGACAGCAAAAAGATCCTGAAGGAGCTTTCCGGCAGCGATTTCCTCACCGGCCCCAAGAAAAATGACTTGAACGAGCTGACCATGGAGGGCCGCACCGTGCGCATCTCCAAAACCGGCTATACCGGCGACCCCATCGGCTGGGAGCTGTTCATCGACGCCAAGGAAGTGGTCTGGCTGTGGAACCGGCTGATCGAGCTGGGCGCCAAGCCCACCGCCCTGGGAGCACGGGACACGCTGCGGCTGGAAGCGGGCCTTCCCCTGTACGGTCACGAAATGGGCGAGGATCACAGCGGCGCGGAAATGCCCATCTTCGCGGTGTCCCTGGCCAAGTTCGCTGTCAGCTTTGCGGAAGAGAAGGGCGACTTCGTGGCCCGAGACCTGCTGCTGGCCCAGAAGGAAAACGGCACACCCAAGAAAGTAAAGTCCATTGCCCTGATTGACCGGGGCGTCATGCGCGCCGGTATGGATGTCTACCTGAATGGCAAGCATGTGGGCTGGATTACCTCCGGCACCATGGTTCCGTACTACCATTTCGATGAAGACGGGAACATTCTGGACACCACTGGAAAGCGCTCCATCGGCTTTGCGTACCTGTCCAGCGATGTCACCAAGGAGGATATCCTGGAGGTGGACGTCCGGGGCAAACGCCTGAAAGCCTGCCTGGTCACCCGCCACATGCGCCAGGATCTGCCCCCTTACGGCCGTCCTGTGATCCAGAAATAACCGGCTCTGTTCCGCCGATACATCATCCAAATCAGCAGCAAAGGCCTGCTGAACCAATAAAAAATATTACATCATTCATTTGGAGGTACCATTATGAACTATCCTACTGATCTGAAGTATTCCAAGACCCATGAGTGGGTCAAGATGGAGGACGGCGTGGCTGTCATCGGCATTTCCGACTATGCTCAGGACGCACTGGGTGACGTGGTCTTCGTCAACCTGCCCGCTGTGGGCGACGAGGTCATTGCCGGAGAAACCTTCGGCGATGTGGAGTCCGTCAAGGCTGTCTCCGATCTGATCTGCCCGGTGACCGGCGTGGTCTGCGCCATCAACGAGGCCCTGGACGACGCCCCCGAGAGCCTGAACGAAGATCCCTATGGGGCCTGGATCATCAAGGTGGAGAGTATCACCGGAGAGGAAGAACTGCTGGAGGCCGACGCTTACGAGGCATTCTGCGCCGAGGAGGGCTGAGCCATGGCAAGCTACATTCCCTCCACTTTGGAGGAGCGGCAGGAGATGCTGCGAACCGTGGGGGTAAGCAGCTTCCGGGAGCTGTACCGGGACGTTCCTGCCCAGATGTATCTGGAAAACGGCCTGGACCTGCCGGATGGGCTCAGCGAGCTGGAGGTCCGGAATGCCGTCAGTGCCATGGCGGCTAAGAACCATGTGTTCCCCACCGTGCTCCGGGGGGCCGGTGCTTATGACCACTATATCCCCAGCATCGTCAAGTACATCCCCGCCAAGGAGGAATTCCTCACCGCCTATACTCCCTACCAGGCGGAAATGAGCCAGGGCATCCTCCAGTCCATTTTTGAATTCCAGACCGACATCTGCGAGCTGACGGGCATGGACGTGTCCAACGCTTCCGTCTACGACGGGGCCACCGCTGCCGCGGAGGCCGCCGCCATGTGCCGGGACCGGAAGCGCCGTGTGACCCTGATCTCCGCCGCCGCCCATCCCGACACCATCCAGACCGTCCGCACCTACTGCTACGGCACCGGCGACGAGCTGCGCATCATCCCCATGAAGGACGGCAAAACCGATTTGGAAGCTCTGAAAGCGATGCTGACTGCCGATGTGGCCTCGGTCTACATCCAGCAGCCCAACTTCTACGGCCAGTTTGAGGATGCCGAGGCCATCGGTCAGGCAGTCCATGAAAATGGCTCCCTGTACATCCTGGGCTGCAATCCCATCGCTCTGGCAATCACGAAAACCCCCAGAGACTGCGGCGCGGACATTGCGGTAGGCGAAGGCCAGCCCCTGGGTATTCCCCTGAGCTACGGCGGCCCGTACCTGGGTTTCATGGCCACCACCAGCAAGCACATGCGCAAGCTCCCAGGGCGAATTGTTGGCCAGACCGTGGACAGCAAAGGGGATCGATGCTACGTCCTGTCCCTGCAGGCCCGGGAACAACACATTCGCCGGGAGAAAGCCAGCTCCAACATCTGCTCCAACCAGGCCCTGTGCGCTCTGACCGCTTCTGTTTACATGTCCGCCATGGGTCCCGAGGGTATGGCCCAAGCCGCAAAGCAGTCCATGTCCAAGGCCCACTATCTGGCAAAGGAGCTGTGTAAGCTCCCCGGTGTATCGCTTCTCTATACCGGAGACTATTTCCATGAGTTCGTCACCGTCATGCCCAAGGCCGAGGCTGTGCTGGAGGCCCTGGAAAAGGCGGATATCCTAGGCGGCCTGTCTATTGAAGGCGGAATCCTGTGGTGCGCCACGGAGAAGGTCTCCAAGGCGGAGCTGGACCGGGCGGTTGCCATCGTGAAGGAGGTGCTGGCGGCATGAAACTGATTTTTGAAAAGAGCGTCCCCGGACGTGGCACGGAATACCTGCCCAAGTGCGACGTGGAGGAGGTCTCCCTGCCCGCAGGACTGGTTCGGGAAACCGCGCCCAAGCTGCCTGAGGTCAACGAAACCGACCTGAGCCGCCACTATACGGAACTGAACAAGAATGTCCACGGCGTCAACTGCGGCTTCTATCCCCTGGGCTCCTGCACCATGAAGTACAATCCCCGGATTGACGAGGAAATGGCGGCGCTGCCCGGCTTTACCGGCATCCATCCCCTGGCCCCCAAGCACACCACATTGGGCTGCCAGGAGGTGCTGGACACCATCCGCAAATCCCTGTGCGAGATTACCGGCATGGACGATATGACCTTCCAGCCTGCCGCCGGTGCCCACGGTGAATTTACCGGCGTACTGCTGATCAAGCAGTACCATGACGCCCGGGGAGATACCAAGCGGAAGAAAATCATTGTTCCCGACTCCGCCCATGGCACCAACCCCGCCACCGCCGCCATGTGCGGCTTCCAGGTGGTGAACATTCCCTCCGCTCCCGATGGCTGCGTGGATCTGGAAGCACTGAAGGCTGTTCTGGGCGAGGACACCGCCGGTCTGATGCTGACCAACCCCAACACCGTGGGCATCTTCGATGAGAACATTCTGGAAATCACCCGTCTGGTCCACGAAGCCGGCGGCCTGTGCTACTACGACGGCGCCAACCTGAACGCGGTCATGGGTGTGGTCCGGCCCGGCGACATGGGCTTCGACTGCGTCCACCTGAACCTGCATAAGACCTTCGCCACGCCCCACGGCGGCGGCGGTCCCGGCGCGGGTGCTGTGGGCTGCAAGGCCCATCTGGCTGACTTCCTGCCGAAGTCTGCCCTAATGGATGGCGGCGAGCATATCCAGGTTCGCTCCTTCGCGGGCAACTTCCTGGTGGTGGTGAAGGCCCTGACCTATATTCTGTCCCTGGGCCGGGAGGGCATTCCCGAAGCCGCCCAGAACGCGGTTCTCAACGCCAACTACCTGATGGCAAAGATCAAGGGCACCTTCGAGCCCGCCTTTGACCGGATCTGCATGCACGAATTCGTGCTGGATCTGAGCCGGTTCAAGAAGGAAACCGGCGTTTCCGCTCTGGATGTGGCCAAGACCCTGATCGACTACGGTATGCATCCGCCTACGATGTACTTCCCCATGATCGTCCACGAGGCCCTGATGCTGGAGCCTACGGAGACCGAAAGCCGGGAAACCCTGGACTGGGCGGCGGAGGTATTCCGCCAGCTCTACGTCCTGGCCCAGCAGGATCCCGCGTACATGCATGCGTCTCCCCACCACGCGCAGATTGGACGTCCCGATGAGGTTCAGGCCTCCCGGAATCCCATCGTACGGTATCAGTCATGATCCAGAAAATCGCGCTCTATGAGAGTGCCAGCTATGACCCGTATTACAATCTCGCCGTAGAACAGCATCTGCTGGAAAGCGTTGACGAAGACAGCTGCATTCTCTACCTGTGGCAGAATGCGCATACGGTGGTCATCGGCAGAAATCAGAACGCCTGGAAGGAATGCAGGACCTCCCTCCTGGAACAGGAGGGGGGGCATCTGGCGAGGCGACTTTCCGGTGGCGGCGCTGTGTTCCATGATCTGGGAAATCTGAACTTTACATTTCTGGTTCCCCAGGCGGATTACGATCTGGACCGCCAGTTCTCCGTAATCCAGGAGGCCGCCCGGACCTTCGGCATTCCGGCAAAAAAGTCCGGCCGCAACGATGTACTTGCCGACGGCAGAAAATTCTCCGGAAATGCATTCTACCGCAATGGCACCCAGGCCTATCACCACGGCACGCTGCTGGTGGATGTGGATATGCAGCACATGAGCCGCTACCTGAACCCCTCCAAGGCAAAGCTGCAATCCAAGGGCGTGGACTCCGTCCGCTCCCGGGTGGTGAACCTGCGGGAGCTGAATCCCGACATCACCATCCCCAGCCTGAAGGCAGCCATGGCGGAGGCCTTTGCCAAGGTCTACAGCCTGCCCCTGGAGCAGCTGCCGGAGGAGGCTCTGAACAAGCCCCGCATCGATTCCCTGCGGCAGCGAAACGGCAGCTGGGAATGGCTCTACGGGCAGAAGATCCCCTTCACCTTCGAATGGGAGGACCGGTTCCCCTGGGGCGGCGTTCAGGTTGCGCTTCAGGTGGAAAACGGCATTGTCCGGCAGGCAAAGGTCTATTCCGATGCCATGGACTGGTCCCTGGCCCCAAAGCTGGAGCAGTCGCTGACCGGCTGCCGCTTCACCCGGGAAGCGCTCCGGGAGGGCATCGCCGCTGCGAACACCGGCGCAGAAGCAGAGCTTTGCACCCTGCTGGAAACGGTATAACGCAAAACAACCATTGTTTTCCCGGAGAAACGGGTAAACAATGGTTGTTTCTTTGCTTGTATTATCTGTTGACAATCTCCGAAAGCGGAAGAATGGCGATGCCCTCCTGTTCCAGCGCGGCTCTGATTTTTTTGACAAACAGCAGTGCCTTTTCGCTGTCCCCATGGACACACACGGAATCCGGGCAAATTTCAATTTCCTTGCCCGAAACGGCTGTCACCCGGTGGTTCCGGATCATACCAATCACACGACCGACTGCCTCGTCCTCGTCCGTAATCATCGCGCCGGGCTTGGATCTGGCAACCAGAGTTCCGTCCTCCTCGTAGGCACGGTCCGCAAATACCTCCGCCGCGCAGGGAAGCCCGATTTCCTTTGCCTGGCGGAGCATTTCACTGCCCGACAGCCCCAGCAGGATCAGGGACGGGTTGAATGCGTAGATTCCCTGACAGATTGCCCTGGAAAGCTCGGGGCTTTTTGCCGCCATGTTGTACAGCGCTCCGTGAGGTTTGACGTGCTGTAGCTTCCCACCGACGCTCCGGCAGAAGGCATCCAGTGCGCCCAACTGATAGGTAATCAGGTTCTGCACCTCGGCAGGCGAAAGCGTCATATTTCTCCGCCCGAAGCCCTGCAGATCCGGGAATCCGGGATGGGCGCCTATGGACACGCCGCTTTCCGCACAAAGCTTCGCCGTTTTCGCCATAGTGTTGAAGTCTCCGGCATGGAAGCCGCAGGCCACGTTTGCCGAGGAGATCAGCGGGATAATATCCGCATCCATGCCCAGCCGGTATGCGCCGTAGCTCTCCCCCAAATCGCAGTTCAGATCAATACAGTCCATTTCCATCAGTCCTTTAGCAGAGAATTTTTCACATCGGTGATAAACATATGTCCCGGCGCGTGGGAAATGGCAATGGGCGGCTTGGCGCTCATAACCACAGACTGGGGCGTGACGCCGCAGCACCAGAATACGGGAATCTCCCCCTCCCGAATGGTGACAGCTTCGCCGAAGTCCGGCTTGTGGATATCCGCAATGCCGATTTTGGCGGGATCGCCAATGTGGATGGGCGCGCCATGCACCCGGGGCATGGAAGCGGTAATGCTCACCGCCCGAATCACCTGATCCGCGGGCATGGGGCGCATACTGACCACCAGCTTCCCGTGGAAGATGCCCGCTTCTTCGCAGTCGATATTGGTCAGGTACATAGGCACATTCTTGCCTTCTTCAATATGCCGCACCGGAACACCGGCAGAAAGCAGCTCTCCTTCAAAGGAGAAGGAACAGCCAATCAGGAAATATACAAAATCCTCCCGCCACAGGTGGGAAATGTCCGTGAATTCCCCTGTCATCACGCCGTTTTCCCAGACACGGTATTTGGGAATGTCGGTGGCAATATCCGCTCCGTCTGCCATCTTTTTCACCAGGCGGCTGCCCACATCTCCCACCTCCAGAATGGGGCAGGATTTCGGATTGCGCTGGGTGAACAGCAGAAAGTCGTAGGCCTGGGCTCTGGGCAGAACCAAGAGGTTCCCCTGGGCGTAGCCATCGCACATACCGGAGGTCTGCCCGGTAATTTTCCCCTGACGAATCAGTGCCCGCACATCGCTGGGCTTCATGCTGGAATAGTCCATTTTTTCACCCTTCCATATAAAAGTGTTTTTCGTGGAATTACACACCGTACAGCATTTCATACTCCCACTGCGCCATCTTCTTTCCTTCTTCCCTGCGCAGCCGGATGGCTTCCTGCTCTGTTACCTGTACAAACCGGATCCGGGTTCCAGGGCGGGCTTGGGCGGCCCGGCCCAGGTCTGCCGAGATCACGGTAGCGATTTTCGCATAGCCGCCGGTGGTCTGCCGGTCGGCCATCATGATGATCGGTGTGCCGGAAGCGGGAATCTGTACCGATCCCGTGACAATGCCGTCGGAAATGATATCCACGCCGTGTTTGCTTTCGACTTTCTGACCGGCGAGCCGAATGCCCATCCGGTCGGATTTGTCCGTAACAGTATACTCGTTTCCCAGGAATGTAGCGATCCCCATTTGCGTAAAGGCATCGTCCTGAGGCCCCAGCAGAACCCGAAGAGGGATCGTCTCCGGATACTCCTCGGGGACGTCTACCTGCCGCGCTCCGAACAAGTCGGCAGATACGCTGTGGTTCAATGGCAGTTCATCGCCTTTTTGAAGCTTTCTGCCCTGGAATCCCCCCAGGGCACATTTTAAATTGGTTGAAACGCTGCCCATCACCACAGGCAGGTCAAATCCCCCCGCAACCGCCAGATATGCCCGCATCCCATGCTGCGCCGCGTTCATGGAAAGAATGTCCCCGGAGTGCACGGGAACAGAACCATACCGTCGGATGGCTTTGCCGTTGAGCTGGGCAGACATATCCGCCCCCGTCAGGGCAATGACGCTGTCGCAGTCAAACCGGGCGGTTAGTCCCAACATGGTCATCTCAATCACGCCCACCCCCGGTGCGTTGCCCACCAGGAGATTCGCAAGCTTCATGGCAGTGATGTCCATGGCGCCGCCTGGGGAAAATCCCTTGCCCATGGCCCCGAAACGGCCTTCGTCCTGAATGGTGGACAGGGGGCCTGGGGAGAGAACCGTCATCTTCATACCGTCACCTCCCGAATGTCTGTCTGACTGCATTCCAGAAGACGCTGAAATTCTTTCTGGGTTATGGGGCAGAAGCGAATGTAGTCCCCAGCCTGGTAGACGATGGGGTTTTCCCGATGGGGATCATAGAGCACAGCCGGGGTTCTGCCGATCAGCCGCCAGCCGCCGGGAGAGGCCAGGGGATAGATGCCGGTCTGTTTCCCGCCGATTCCCACCGCTCCGGGCGGAATACAGGTTCTGGGGCTGTCCAGCCGGGGTGCCTCCAACCGGGCATCCATTCCGCCCAGATACGGAAATCCCGGCAAAAAGCCCAGCATATATATCAGATAGTCTCTGGAAGAATGGAGCGCGACCACCTGCTCCCGGCGCAAGCCGGTCAGGCGGCAGACATCCTCCATATCCGGTGCGAATTCCCCCTCATAGCACACGGGGATTTCAAAGATCCGTTTTCGGTCCTGCCCATCGTCCCGGTAGGCGGCGAGCAGACGGAGGATATACCGCTCCAACCGTTTCCGGGAGAGCACCAGCGGATCATAATAGACGGTGAGACTGCAAAAGGTGGGCACCGTTTCCTGAAGCCCACGGATGCCCGCCCTCTGGATCCTGGCGGCAAGGAATCGGATCCTGCGGTTGGTTTCCTCCCGGATCTCCTGGGCAAAGGCTACGGTTAACGCGCAGTCGCCGCAGGGTAGAAATTTCACCTGTTCCATAGAATCAATGTTCGTCAAAATAGTGCAGCTGATCCACCTTTTCAAACCAGGTGGCGCAGGTCTTCCGAAGCTTCAGAGCGCTGATGACCATTTCCCTCATCAAGGCCACAATGGGCAGATTGATTTCTGTCCCAAACCCGTCAATGGCAGGAATCAGCCAGCCGTACATATCGATCATACCGTTGTGGCAGGCGGTTTCCATGGCTTCCCGCTCAAGCTCCGGCGTATGCATAATGTCCGGGTTTTCCATCAGATAAGCCAGCGCCGCGATCATGGCATAGCAGCCCCAGTCGGAGACGGTGGCGGTAATGATATTGTCCGCTTTTGTCCGCACCGCAATGCCGCCGCCGCAGCCGCACCGGCAGGCATTCTTAGCTGCATAGGGAATATAGGCTTCCAACGTTTCATGGATGGATCCCATACCGATCTCGTTGCCCAAATCGCCGATGGCAATATTCAGAACGCCCATGGTCTGTAGTTTTTCGAACAAAACATCCTGCTTTGCTTCCAGCTCCGTCACGTCCAGGCCGGTGGCATTGTGGTACACGCCCTTCTCGTTGGCGCCGGGACACTCCACACTGATCACTGCGGACGGATTGTCTCTGGCGATGATTTCCTCGGCCTGTTTTGGGGCCAGCGCTGGGTCATCCGTAAAGCAGATCACACCCATGGAGACCGGGATTTCCCGAAGCTCCGCCATATCTTCCCGCAGATGCAGTCCCACACAGGGTGCCAGCTGCTTAACAGCGGGATAATTGGCCTTGGGACAGACAATCACAGGCTTTGCGTCGAAAGCGATGACCAGCGCTCTGCACAGCAGCGCAGCGCTGACAATTCCGTCCATCTCCGCTTTTTTATAGGGTCTGAGTACAAAGCCGGTCATAATATACACGACGTCGTCTTTCTTTACTGTTTGAGTCAGCTTTAAGGCGGCATTCATGGAGGTTGGGCCTCCGGTAAATTTCCGGGAGGCATCGTACAAAATCTTGCAGACGCCGTAACCTCTGGGATCCAGATTTGCCAGGTCATCCAGACTCTGTCCCAGATTACGAAGCGTCAATTCCTGTTGGGTCATATGGTTTCCTTCTTTACAAAATAAATAACGGCAAGGGTGTCCCATTTCGGACGACATCTTTGCCGTTAAGAGTACTTTAGCGCAATTTTGCCAAAATGTCAATGTAATATTTAGGGCGTATCTGAAAACTGCTCAAACGCCCAAACAGCGGCTCTTTTTCCCTCCGCGGCACTGTTTTTGCGATACGCCCTGTATCCCTGCGAAAAACGGTTTACACAGCGAAAAATCCCTCGCTGTTTGTCATATTGCCAGTTTTCAGATACACCCTAGAAAAAATAACCACAAGGATTCTTTTTCAGAAACATGTGCAAAGAAGGGCGCCATCTCATACAAATTCCTGATAGGGACTGCCTGCCAGCCCTTCCGCAAAAAACCAAGCATAGCTTTTACATGCCGGGAAAAGATATCTTTGCGGAAAGAAAAGTCGTTTTCCCCCGGAAAGCGTCTGGCCTTTCCGGAAAACGACAAAAGGAGAGAATTGCTATGAAGACCAATAACCAGCTGAATGTCCCCCAGGCTCGTGAGGCTATGGACAAGTTCAAGATGCAGGCCGCTTCCGAGGTTGGCGTCAACCTGACCAACGGCTACAACGGTCACCTGACCTCCCGGGAAGCCGGCTCCGTCGGCGGCCAGATGGTCAAGAAGATGATCGAGGCCTACGAGCAGGGTCTGCAGTAACCTTCCTCCATCAAAAAAGGCAGCCTGGCAGCAGGCTGCCTTCTTCTTGATTTCCGCTGCTCCGCGCCACGGCTTTCCTAAGGAACTGTATAGAAATAAAATCCTGCGCCAGCTTTGCGCATTTTATTTCTATACAGTTTCTAAGCATGAAAAATGTGCAAAGGGCCTTTTCTTTCCTTTGCGGTTTTTGGCTGATTCACAGAAAGTGCCGGAAATCCCGGAATTGTGCGCCGGTTTCTTGATTTCCCGGCCTTAACATGCTATAGTTATGGAAACTACGCATTACCGGAGGCAATTCCCCAATGATCGTTCTTTTGAAAAAAACCGCATGTCTCGCCTGCGCGGCCGCCGCTGTACTGGTTCTGTCCGGCTGCGGCGGAACCCGGGCGGAGGCACTTGCCGATACCACAGAAATCATCACCCTTCCCACTGCTCCCCTTGCAGAGGAGACTGTTCCGGAAACCGATCCCTTGGAGCTGGTGGAGAGCCTGACCGTGGAGATGGAAGCAGGCGAGCTGTATACCCTGGACCAATACCCCAACCTGAAAGCCGTGGATTTCAGCAGCAGTTCCTGCTACGACGCCATCGTCCATTATATAGAGAACCATCCTCAAGTGGATGTCACCTATTCCGTTTCCCTCGGCGGCATCTCGGTTTCCAACAAAGCCACAAGTGTGGTCCTGGAGTCTGGGACCTTTGACGATTCCCTACTGGTGGAGAACCTGCAATACCTTCCGGCGCTGACCAACATTTCCCTGCCGGATATCCATCTGAATGCAGAGCAGGTGATGGCTTTGCGGGAAGCTTATCCCCAGATCATCCTGGAATATACCGTGGAGCTCCTTGGCAACACCTGCAGCGCAGACACCACCGAGCTGGATCTGAGCAATATGGATTCCTCTCAGGTGGAGGAGGTGCTGCCAAAGCTGGGTCTGCTGACAAATCTTGTCAGTGTGAACCTGAGCAATTCCCTCAGCATGGAGGATGTGGCACGGCTCCAGGATGCCAACCCCGGCGCCACCTTCCTGTACACCTTCACCCTGTTCGGCCAGACCCTGTCCACCACTGACGAGACAGTGGAATATAAAAATTACAGCATTGGAAATGACGGCGAGCCGCAGATCCGGCAGGCCCTGGCCATCCTGGACAACTGCAGCCGCTTCGTACTGGACAACTGTAAGATCGACAATGAGGTCCTGGCCGGAATCCGGGAGGATTTCCGGGACGGCCCCAAGGTGGTTTGGCGGGTTTATTTCGGTGTGGACGGCAGGTACAATCTGCTGACTGACGCAGAAACCCTCCGGGCGGTGTACAACGTCACCGATGACACCTGCGGCCCCATGAAATACTGTGAGGATGTCAAGTACATGGACATCGGCCACAATGAGTATCTGACGGATCTGAGCTTCATCAGCTATATGCCCAATATTGAGGTCGTCATCGCCTCCGGCTGCGCGGCAAAGGAGTTGGTTGGGCTGGACAACTGCAAAAAGCTGACCTGGCTGGAGTTGGCTTACTGCGCCAAGCTGAAGGACATCGAATGTCTGGCGGGCTGTGAAAGTCTGACTTATCTGAATCTGAGCTACACCGGGGTGACCAGCTATGAGGCCCTGGACGGCTTGCCCCTGCAGCGGTTCGTATGTCTGTCCCCCAAGGCCCCCACAGCTGAGCAGAACACTTTTGTTGCTATCCACCCCAAGCCGGACTGCATCTCCGTATTCTACGGCTACTCCAACCCCTACGGCTACGGCTGGCGCTACGACGACAACGGTAAGACCTTCAATGAGTATTATAAAAATGTGGTCCGTGTAGCCTTCAACTACGACTATCTGGAAACTCTGCTGCCAAAAGATGACTAAACCTTCCTGCCGCCGCTTTTCTCAAAGCGACGGCAGTGATTTATTTGCAAATAAGGGAGCTTTATGATAGAATGGCTTCACAGCCAAAAAACCTTGGCCTGAAAAATAATCATTTATCGCAGAGACTGTCGTAGGGGCCGATGCCCACATCGGCCCGCAGGGATAGCCCCATTTTTTGAACTAGGCTGCGGCGAATTCGGTACGCTGTGCAAGGGCCGATGTGGGCATCGGCCCCTACGGCGGTGCAGACGTAAACGATCATTTACAGCACATAAACCGGAGGTGTATGGTATGCTCAAATCCAAGCTTCGTGTTCTCGCGCTGATCCTGGCAGCAGTGGTGCTGCTCAGCGGATGTATGGCGGAGGACGGCGCTGTGTCTTACGAAAAAATGCAGTATGAGCGTCCGGATATGACAGCGCTGCAGCAGGCCCTGGACGAGGCCTGTGAAGCCGCAGCGGGAGAGGACCGGGATGCCATTCTGGACGCGGTGTACCGGTTCTATGATGCCTATGACTGGTTCTATACCTGTGCCACCCTGGCGGATCTCCACTACTGTGCCGACTTGACCGATTTCTACTGGCAGCAGGAATACGACTACTGCGCCCAGCACAGCGCGGAGGTGGACGCATCCCTGGAAACCCTGAACTATGCCCTGGCACAATCTCCCTGCCGGGAAGCGCTGGAGGCGGAGTTCTTCGGCGTGGGCTTCTTCGACGGCTACGAAGGGGAAAACCTCTGGGAGGGCGAACTGATGCAGCTGCTTTCTCAGGAGGCCCAGCTCCAGAATCAATATTATGCGCTGTCCGAGGAGGCCCTGGACTACGATCCCGGCACGGAAGAATACTACGACGCCTGTGCCGACGGCATGGCCCAGCTTCTGGTGGATTTGATCGAACTGAGGCAGGAGATTGCGGACTATAGCGGCTACCGGGATTACGCCCAGTTTGCCTACGATTTCTACTACTACCGGGACTACACACCCCGCCAGGCAGCGACCTATCTGGAGCAGATCCGGCAGGCCCTGGTTCCCCTGTACCGGGAGACCGTCACCGAAGATATCTGGAATCCCTCCTATGTCTCCTGCTCTGAAAAGCAGGCCCTGGACTACGTCCGCAAAACCGCGAAGAACCTGGGCGGCACAATGGAGGCGGCCTTCCAGCTGATGGAACGGGCCGGGCTGTACGACATTGCCTACGGCCCAAACAAGTACAATGCCTCCTTCGAAGTCTATCTGACCAGCTACTGTGAGCCTTTTGTTTTCCTGAATCCCACCCTTACCGCCTGTGACAAGCTGAGCCTGGTTCATGAGTTTGGCCACTTCTGCAACGATTACGCCAGCTACGGAAGCTACGCCGGAGTGGACGTTTCCGAGTTCTTTTCCCAGGGCATGGAGTACCTGAGCCTGTGTTACGGCGACGGCACCCTGGCCCAGGTAAAGATGGCAGACAGCCTGAGCATCTATGTGGAGCAGGCAGCTTACGCCAGCTTTGAGCATCAGATGTACCGGCTCACCGGCGAGGATCTGACAGTGGAAGCCCTGTACTCCCTGTATGAGGAGACTGTGGCATCTTACGGTCTGGACAATGTGGAATACGACCGGCGGGAGTTCGTGGACATCACCCACTTCTATACCAACCCCATGTACATCATCAGCTATGTGGTCAGCAACGACGCCGCCATGCAGCTGTATCAATTGGAGCAAACCAGCAGCGGCGCGGGCAAAGCGCTGTACGAGGAAAACCTGGACACAGAGGAATGGTACTTCCTGGAATTTCTGGACAGCGCCGGTTTGGAAAGCCCCTTCGTACCGGGCAGAATTCAGGAGGTCAAAGCCACCTTTGAAGCCCTGCTGAGATGAACCGCATACCGACGCCCAAAAGAGTCCCGGAGCTTCCGGGGCTTTTTTGTATCATCCTGTCGCCACAGCGCATACTAAGGCATGAGGTGAAAAGCATGAAAGAGGACGAAAAGAAGCCCATCTCCTGGGAAGCCGCCGACCCCAAGCCCCCGGTGATCCAGTCTGGACACATGGAGAGCAAAACCAGAAACTAGACAGAGAGAGGAGAGTGAAGAGTGAAGAGTGAAGAGTGGAGTTACCCAAGGAAGAACCAAATTTATACCATCTAACGGGCAAAGTAGAAAACATCCCAATAACGGCGCAGCTGGTTTTTCGCTGCGCCGTTTATTAACAACCATAACTCCACTCTCAACTCTCCACACTCCACTCTTGCTTCAGCGCCACACTCTCCGCAAATTCCGCTATTGCTATTTTTCCCCCAAAACTCTATAATAGACCTATCATCTGACAAAGGAGAATCCTCATGAAATACGATTTTACCTCCATCCTGGACCGACGTGGGAAGGACGCCATCGCCATCGACGCTGTGGGCGCTCCCGGCGGGTCTTATCCCGCTCCCAGAGAGGGCTTCGACGTCATCCCCATGTGGGTTGCCGACATGAATTTCCCCGTGGTGCCCACCATTCAGGAGGAAATGGTGAAGCGTGCCCAGCATCCGGCCTTCGGTTACTTCTCCGCCACCGACGCGTATTTCGATTCCATCATCCGCTGGCAGGAGGTACATAACGGCGTTACCGGTCTGACCAAAGAGAACATTGGCTACGAGAACGGCGTTCTGGGCGGCGTGGTCTCCGCACTGAATGTGCTCTGCTCCCGGGGCGACAAGGTGTTGCTCCACTCCCCCACCTATATCGGCTTCACAGGCAGCCTAACCAATAACGGTTACGACATTGTCCACTCGCCCCTGGTCAAGGACGCAGACGGCGTCTGGCGCATGGACTTTGAAGACATGGAGCGCAAAATCGTGGAGAACAAGATTCACGCGGCTGTCTTCTGTTCCCCCCACAACCCCTGCGGCCGGGTCTGGGAGCGCTGGGAGGTGGAGCAGGCCATGGAGCTGTTCCGCAAGCATGATGTTATGGTGGTCTCCGACGAGATTTGGAGCGACCTTCTCCTCACCGGCTACCGCCATACACCCACCCAGTCCGTCAGCGAAGACGCCAAAATGCGCACCATAGCTCTGTACGCTCCCTCCAAGACCTTCAACCTGGCGGGCCTGGTGGGCAGCTACCACATCATCTACAACAAACTGCTGAAGGACCGCTGCGACAAGGAAAGCTCCCTGTGCCACTACAACTCCATGAACGTCATGAGCATGCACGCCCTGATCGGCGCCTACAAGCCCGAGGGCTACGAGTGGGCGGAGGAACTGCGGCAGGTTATCACCGGCAATGTAAACTTTGCCTGCGACTTCATCGAAACCCACTTTGAAGGCGTGGAGGTCAGCAAGCCCCAGGGCACCTACATGCTGTTCCTGGACTGCGGAAAATGGCTGGAAGCCCACGGCAAAACCCTGGACGAGTTGCTGAACGCCGGCTGGGACGTAGGCGTTGTCTGGCAGGACGGCCGTCCCTTCCACGGACAGACCCACATCCGCATGAACCTGGCCCTGCCCCTGAGCCGGGTGCAGGAAGCCTTTGACCGGCTGGACAAGTACGTGTTTTGAGTGTGGAGTTAGGAGTGTGGAGTGAGGAGTGAGGAGTGAGGAGTTAGGAGTTGAGATTGGAGAGTGGAGTGTGGGAGTGAAGCTTGAAGAGTGAAGAGATGGAATCTGAATCTTCTACATATTTATTATATCCCGAAGGGATTCCGTAACTCCACACTCCTAACTCCTAACCCCACACTCTTTACATGGATTTTACAATTTTCTCCTTGTAAAGCTTACAAATCAGCCGTACCATCAATAGTGAGAGAATCCGCTTTATCCGGGAGGGAGTTTATGATTTACTGTGTGGAAGATGATACCAGCATCCGGGAGCTGATGCTCTATGCTTTGCGGGCATCGGGATTTGAAGCAGAGGGATTCTGCGAAGGGCAGGCCCTGTTTGCCGCCCTGGCACATACCGAGCCTCAGCTGATCCTGCTGGATATCATGCTGCCTGGCATGGATGGTATTGAGATTTTAAAAAATCTGCGCGGCAATCCCGCCACTGCCCACATCCCTGTCATCATCGCCTCCGCGAAAGGAACGGAATACGACAAGGTGGTGGGACTGGATCTGGGCGCTGACGACTATCTGGCAAAGCCCTTCGGCATGATGGAAATGGTGTCCCGGATCCGGGCAGTGCTGCGCCGAACCGCACCCAAAAGCCAGAGGGAATTGCTGCAGATGGGCCAGCTGCAGATGGACCCCCAGGCTCATACCGTTTACGCCCACAGCCAACGGGTGGAGCTGACATTGAAGGAATTTGAGCTGCTGCGGCTGTTCCTGGAGCATCCGGGCCGGGTCTTCACCAGGGACCAGCTGCTGGAGCGGATCTGGAGCACCGACTATCTGGGCGAGACCCGGACTGTAGACGTGCACATCGGCACCCTGCGCACCAAGCTGGGCCCCTGCGGCGACTACATCCGCACCGTTCGGGGCGTGGGCTACCGGCTGGAGGAGACCCCATGACGAAACGCATCTTCCGATCGATCCTCGCCGTGGCGCTGACCGTTCTGGCTGCAGCGCTGGTGCTGATTCTGGGCGGGCTGTATACGCACTTCACCAATGTTCAGTTTTCCCAGCTTCGGGAGGAGACCGCCCTGGCCGCCCATGCCATTGAGCGCCAGGGGCTTTCTTATTTTGACGGATTGGACAGTGGTCTGACCTGCCGGGTCACCTGGATTGCCGCCGACGGTACTGTTCTCTATGACAATCTCTCTAACCGGAACGCCATGGAGAACCACCTGGCCCGGGAGGAAATCAAAGACGCCCTGGCCAACGGCTATGGTCAAAGCGTCCGCTACTCCGACACCCTGCTGGAGCGCTGCCTCTATACCGCCCAGCGTCTCAGCGACGGCAGTGTGCTGCGGCTGTCCCTGTCTCAAAGCTCCGTACTGAACCTGATGCTGGGGATGTCCCAATTCATCGTCATGGTTCTGGCGGGAGCCATCGTTCTGTCCTCCGCCCTGGCTGCCCGACTGTCCCGGGATATCGTCAAGCCCATCAATGAACTGAATCTGGACGATCCTCTGTCCAACCGGGAATACGAAGAGATCCTGCCCCTGCTGCGGCGGCTGGAAGCTCAGCAACGCCAGCTCCGAGCCCAGGCCGTGGAGCTGGAACAGAAGCAGCGGGAATTCAACACCGTCACCCGTTCCTTAAGCGAGGGACTGGTGCTGGTAAACAGCGGCGGCACCATTCTGAGCATCAACCCCGCTGCTGCCAGACTTCTGGCAGTCACACAGAATTGTCTGGGTGCAGATTTCTCAGTTGCCAACCGGAATGCCGACATTGCCGCCTTGGTGGACCAGGCCCTCTCCGGGCAAAAGGGGGAGCAAACAGTGTCCCTGAATGCCAGGGAATATCTGGCTGCTGCCAGCCCTGTGTTGACCAAAGGTGGGACCAGCGGCGTGGTATTGCTGCTGTTCGACGTGACCCAGAAGCAGCAGGCAGAGCAGCTGCGGCGGGAGTTCACCTCCAACGTGTCCCACGAGCTGAAGACGCCCCTGCACGCCATCTCCGGCTACGCGGAGCTGATGAAAAACGGCTTGGTTGCGCCAGAGGATATGGTCTGCTTCTCCGGAAAGATCTACGGTGAAGCCCAGCGGCTGATCCAGCTGGTGGAGGACATCCTGCGCCTGTCCCGGCTGGACGAGGGTGCGGCGGACATGACCTGGTCCTGGGTGGACCTGTACGACGCCGCTGAAGCAACGGTGCAGTCCCTTGCCGCCCCGGCGGAGCTGAACAATGTGCGCCTCCGTCTGGAAGGCGGCAGCGCCATGGTCTACGGCATCCATCCGCTGCTTTCCAGTATTCTGTTCAACCTGACGGACAACGCGGTCAAGTATAACAAACCCGGCGGCAGCGTCACCCTCCGGGTGGAGGACCGGGAGCAGGAAGTGGTGCTGACAGTTTCCGACACCGGCATCGGCATCCCGGAGGAACACCAGGACCGTATCTTTGAACGGTTCTACCGGGTGGACAAGAGCCACTCCAAGGAGGTCGGCGGCACCGGGCTGGGGCTGAGCATCGTCAAGCACGCCGTCCTGATCCACAAAGCCAAGTTGGCGCTGACCAGCCGCGTGGGACAGGGAACGACCATCACTGTCCGGTTTCCGAAGGAGGAAACGGGTAACACCAAATGACCCTCCCCAGCAGCGGGTTCTGTAAACGAACACTCCCCCTCTCAGTCACGCCTATGGCGTGCCAGCTCTCCCATAGGGAGAGCCAAGGGGGTGCCGTGCGAAACAATCATCGGGCTTTTCCAGTCAACATGGGATCGTCATCCAGTTCCACAGTCAGTCGCATGGCGGTGCGAATGCCTTCCAAAAATGCCGACTTCTCATGTTCACTGCATAACCGGCAGGTCAGGTTCCACACCTGGTCATATTCCTGCAATGACAATTTGCCCAGAATCCGGTCCAGGCTATGGAAATCTTCTTTGATCTGTTGGGTCTCGAACGAATTCTGCTCCAGATAGCAATCATAGAGCATCTCCAGCACAGGCTGAACGTCCCCATCCCAGGGGACGTTTTCTTTTGCAAAGCGTTTCCATTGTTCGATGTAGGGGTTCATGTTACTACCTCCATTCTGTGTTTTTCCTATCATAGCACAAACTAAGAAAAATGTTGGAATTTTCATTCAAACAAATGATTTATTTTGCAAGGCAGTATCTACTTAGACAACCCCACCCTCCGCTCTCAACTCCACGCTCCAAACTCTTTACACAGATTTTACATTCTCCCGATAATGGATTTGATGTTTTCTTGATAAAATATTCTTGTCTAATTATCGTGAGAAAGGCAGAATCCTATGGACATATTTGATATTCTAACCATGGTCGGCGGTCTGTGCCTGTTCCTGTTCGGCATGAACATTATGGGAGAATCCCTGGAGCGCCGGGCGGGCAGCAGTCTGCGCACGCTGCTGAGCAAACTGACCTCCAACCGGATGCTGGGCTTCCTGACGGGCCTGGCCGTCACCGCCGTCATCCAGTCCTCCTCCGCCACCACTGTTATGGTGGTGGGCTTCGTCAACTCGGGACTCCTGACCCTGAGCCAGGCCATCAACGTCATCATGGGCGCCAACGTGGGCACCACCGTCACCGCCTGGATCCTCTCCCTCAGCGGCATTGAAGGCAACAGCCTGTTTGTCCGCCTGCTGAAGCCCAGCTCCTTCACGCCTGTACTGGCGCTGGTGGGCGTCATCTACTACATGTTTATCAAGGACAGCAAGAAGAAGGACACCGGTCTGATCCTGCTGGGCTTCGCCACGCTGATGTTCGGCATGGAGACCATGTCCGGCGCGGTGAAGGGGCTGAAGGATGTGCCCCAGTTCCAGCAGCTGTTCCTGCTGTTCACCAATCCCATTCTGGGCACTCTGGCCGGTGCCGTGCTGACGGCCATCATCCAGTCCTCCTCCGCCTCCGTGGGCATCCTGCAGGCTCTGTCCGCCACCGGGCAGGTGACCTACGCCGCCGCCATTCCCATCATCATGGGCCAGAACATCGGCACCTGTGTCACCGCCATGCTGTCCTCCGTAGGCGCTACGAAGAACGCGAAACGGGCCGCCATTGTACACCTGATGTTCAACGTCATCGGCACCACGGTCTGCCTGATCCTGTTCATGCTGATCAGCACCCTGTTCTCCCCGGCCATTCTGGGAGAAAGCGCCTCCTACCTGGGAATTTCCGTGTGCCACACCGCCTTCAACCTGATCTGTACCGCCATGCTGCTGCCCTCCGGCTCTCTGCTGGAGAAGCTGGTGTGCAAGATCATTCCCGATGCCAAGGAGCCGGAGGCCGTCACCGAGCTGGACGAGCGCCTGCTGACCACCCCCTCCATCGCCCTGGAGCGCTGCCGCACCCTCACCCGGGAGATGGCTGACGTCGCTGCCGAGGCTCTGCACTGCGGTGCCAAGGCCCTGCTGAACTATTCTCCGGAGCTGTGCCAGACCGTGCGGGAGGATGAGAACCGGACCGACCACTACGAGGATATCCTGGGCACCTACCTGGTGAAGCTCAGCGCTTTGCAGATCAGCGAAGCGGACAGCAGCGAGGCCGCCATGCTGCTAAAGTCCCTGAACGACTTCGAGCGCATCGGGGACCACGCCCTGAATCTGGTGGAATCCGCCGAAGAGCTTCAGGAGAAAAATCTCAGTCTCTCTGACGCCGCAAAGCATGAGCTGTCCGTGCTCCTCCGGGCAGTGGACGAAATCGTGGAGCTGTCCTTCCGGGCCTTCGGGGAAAACAACCTGGAAATGGCCTACCGGGTGGAACCCCTGGAGCAGGTGGTGGATGACCTGAAGGAAAAGCTTCGGGTTCATCACATTCTCCGGCTTCAGCAGGGCAGCTGCAGCATTGAAACGGGCTTCGTCTGGTCCGATCTGCTGACCGCACTGGAACGGGTTGGCGACCACTGCTCCAACATCGCCGGCTGCGTGGTAGACATGGCCCATCACGACATGAACACCCACGAAGCCCTCCGCTCCGCCAGAGTGGAAAACGAGGATTTCGGCGAACAGTATAAGCTCTACGCAAAGAAATACAGCCTAAAGCAGTGAGGAGTTAGGAGTTAGGAGTTAGGAGTTTGGAGTTTGGAGTGTGGAGTTATTCTCTAAGCACTTAACGTTTCCCGCGGAACTGTCCTCCCGATAAAGCCGTTAACTCCCAAAAGTTCACATAAAAAGGCGCTGCCATCCATGGATTAATCCCAGGATGGCAGCACTCTTTTATTATGATGCCAGGAAGCAGATGATCTTTAAGCCCGCGAAGATGTAACTCCACTCTTCACTCTCAACTCTCAACTCTCCACTCTCATAACTCCACACTCCAAATTCCAAACTCCACACTGTCCTCACTCTTTCCACTTCTCGATCAGGCTGCGGATCTGGGCGGTCAGCTTGGCGTTTTCCTTGTTGGTCTTGCCCATGCGGGTTTTGACCAGAGCCAGCAGCTCCTCCGCTGCGGACACCAGTTCGGTGTACACCTGCTTGGCCCGTTGGCTGCCCTTGAAGGCCTCCACGCGGTCAATCCTTTTGCCTTCGGTGTAAGCTGTCATGGTGCCGGTGAGAAGATCGTACTCCGTGCCGCTGTAGGGCGCCTCCGCCCGGTAGCCCAGGGAGGCAAGGGAGCCCCGGAAGGCTTCACAGCTGGCATCGTCGCCGTGGTTGACGAAGACCAGCTTCGGCTTTTCCCGGAAACCGCCCAGCCAGTTCAGCAGCCCTTCCTTATCCGCATGGCCGGAGGTGCCGTGGAGGGTGGCGATCTCAGCGCAGACGGCAATGTCCTCCCCGAAGAGCTTCACAGACTTGACGCCGTTCTGAAGCCGGTTGCCCAGAGAGCCTTCCGCCTGATAGCCAACAAACAGGATGATACTCTCTTCCCGCCACAGATTGTGCTTCAAATGATGCCGGATTCGTCCCGCCTCGCACATACCGCTGGCCGACAGGATCACCTTTGGCACGGGGTCAACGTTAATCAACTTCGAGTCCTCAGAGGTCACCGACAGACGGATATCATCAAACCAAATGGGATTGATCCCCTGCTTCAGAACTGCCAAAGTCTCCTGGTCAAAATAGGATTCATCGCACTGAAGGAAAATTCCGGTGGCCTCCACCGCCAGGGGGGAATCCACATACACCGGGAAGCCGTCGTGACCCTTCACCAGACCCCGCTGCTTGATCTCCCGGATGGCGTAAAGCATTTCCTGGGTACGTCCCACGGCAAAGGAGGGAATCACCAGGTTGCCGCCCCGGTCCAGGGCCCGCTGGATGCACTGCGCAAGCTCCTCCACCACATTCCCTCGGTCCTTTTCGTGAAGCCTGTCACCGTAGGTAGACTCGATGACCAGATAGTCCGCTTCCTCCACCATTTGGGGATCCCGGATGATGGGCTGGTTGGTATTTCCCACGTCGCCGCTGAAGACGATCTTCCGGGTCTGGTCCCCCTCTGTCAGCCACAGCTCAATGGCAGCGGAGCCTAAGAGGTGGCCGATGTCCGTCATGCGCATGACAATCCCCTCCGCTACATGGAGCGGTTCGCCGTAGCCGCAGGGCCGCAGCAGCTTGATGGCCATCAGCGCGTCATTGACGGTATAGGTAGGCTCCAGCAGCGGTTCTCCGGCCCGCTCGGCTTTGCGGTTTTGCCACTGAACCTCGGACTCCTGGATGTGGGCGGAGTCACGGAGCATGATGTTGCAAAGATTGCAGGTGGCCTCTGTGGCAAAAATCGGCCCGGAGAAGCCGTCCTTGCACAGCTTCGGCAGCATACCAGAGTGGTCGATATGGGCATGGGTCAGGAACACCGCTTCGATCTGCCCCGCCGGTATCGGCAGAGGCACATTCTGGAGCACGTCCACCCCCTGCTCCATGCCGCAGTCCACCAGATAATACCGTCCGCCGACTTCCAATAATGTACAGCTGCCGGTGACCTCATGGGTCGCACCGATAAATTGGATCTTCAAGCCAAGCACCTCCTATGGAAAACGGAAAATCATTACTCGGACAATACGCTGGAAAATGATCGTTTCGTGTGCGTAGGGGGCGGCATCCTTGACGCCCCTTATGACGGTACTGCATACAAATGGGGCGTCAAGGATGCCGCCCCCTACGCTAAATGCGCAAGCCTTTGATGCGCGTCTCATTTCGGCAGAACCCATCGTACATTGCTGCAATAAACGAACATTTCCCATCCAGTCAGTACGTTATTTTCATTATACTATTCCATACCCATCCTGTCAAACCCTGCCTGCATGGCATTTCTCCGCAAATTTCCACTTGCCATTTTGGAAAATCTGACTAGGAAAATGGAAACAAATGTGCTATCATAAGTTCCAGAGGTGAATTTTATGGAGAATACCAACGAAACCGAACAGCTCAGTCAGGAACAGCAGCAGGAGGGCTACGTCTCCCGACCCGCCTGGCAGGTCTGGGGCGCCCGGATCGGATTGGTGCTGTTTCTTCTGCTGGTGGCAATGCAGGTCCTGAGCATCGCCCGGGGAGGCCGGTAATGCGGATCCTGGGCATTGACCCCGGCTATGGCATCACAGGCTTCGGCCTGATTGACGCCCAGCGTGGCCAGTACCGCCTGCTGAACTGCGGCGCCATCACCACGCCGCCCAATACGGATTTCTCCTGGCGGTTGGAAGTGATCTACAACGACATGGTGCAGCTTCTGCAGACTACCCAACCGGAAGCCGTGGCCATTGAGGAACTGTTCTTCGGCCACAACGTCACCACCGGTATCAATGTGGCCCAGAGCCGTGGGGTCATCCTGCTGGCCATCCAGCAGGCCGGGATTCCCGTCTCCGAGTACAAGCCCATGCAGGTCAAACAGTCCGTGGTAGGCTATGGCAATGCCACCAAGCATCAGGTCCAGGACATGACCCGGCGGCTGCTGCACCTGCAGGCCCTGCCAAAGCCCGACGATGCCGCCGATGCCATCGCCATCGCCCTGTGCCATGCGAGAACAAGCACTTCCCTTCTCGCACAGCACGGAAAGATATAAGAATCCCTTATCTTCAACAAATTGGAGTTTTGCATATGCTATACTACGTTTCCGGCACAGTTGCCGTCCTTGAGCCCGGGCTGGCTGTTATTGACTGCGGCGGCGTGGGCTATGGGTGCCATGTCACCGCCTATACCGCCGGGCAGCTGAAATTAAATCAGTCCGCCAGGCTGTACATCACCGAATCCATCCGGGAGGATGCCTTCGACCTGTACGGCTTTATCAGTAGGGAGGAGCAGCGCTGCTATGAGCTGCTGACCTCCGTCAACGGGGTTGGCCCCAAAGCGGCTATGGCGATTCTCTCCGCCGGCGGCCCCCAGAACTTCACCCTGGCGGTGATGACCGGGGACGAGAAAATGCTCACCGCCGCCCAGGGTGTGGGCAAGAAAATCGCCCAGCGGATCATCCTGGAATTGAAGGACAAGATCGGCGGCGGCAGCATGGAGCTGGACTTCTCCGGCCCAACCCCTGCAGCGCCTACCCAGAACGGCAGTGCCGCAGCCTTAGCCAACGCGGCCTTGCAGGAGCTGGGCTACTCCCCCGCCGAGATCAGCGCCGCATTGAAGGGCGTTGACCCCAATGCCAGCACCGAAGAAATGGTCCGCTACGCATTGCGGGCCATGGTCATGAAGGGCTGACCGGAAGAGATAGGGTATTTTTTTGGCGTCTTATCTCTCCCATTCTCTCGCGCCAATCTCTTATCTTCCGCAGGAGGTAATTATGAGTCTTGAATTTTCCCAGGAGCTGGACACCGCTCCCATCATCTCTCCCACCTTCGCGCCCCAGGACGCAGGAGAGATCGGTCTGCGACCCAAGCTGCTTTCCGACTATACCGGCCAGGAGAAGGCCAAGGGGAACCTTTCCATCTATATTGAGGCTGCCCGGCGGAGGAATGAGCCCCTGGACCACACCCTGCTCTACGGCCCGCCCGGCCTGGGCAAGACCACGTTGGCCGGGGTCATTGCCAATGAGATGGGTGTCAACATCCGCATCACCTCCGGCCCCGCCATCGAGAAGCCCGGAGACCTGGCGGCGCTGCTGACCAACCTGAACCCCGGCGACATCCTGTTCATCGACGAAATCCACCGGCTGAACCGGGTAGTAGAGGAAATCCTTTACCCCGCCATGGAGGACTTTGCCATTGACATCATCGTGGGCAAGGGCCCCAGCGCCAACTCCATCCGCCTGGACCTGCCCAAATTCACCTTGGTGGGCGCCACCACCCGGGCAGGACAGCTGTCCGCTCCGCTCCGGGACCGGTTTGGCGTGAACCTGCGGCTGGAGCTGTACACCCCGGAGGAGCTGGCAAAGATTGTCACCCGCTCCGCTACAATTTTAGGTATGCCCATTGCGCCGGAAGGGGCCATGGAGATCGCCTCCCGGAGCCGTGGCACGCCGCGAATCGCCAACCGCTTCCTGCGGCGGGTCCGGGACTTTGCCGAGGTCATGGGGGACGGCACCATCACCAAGGAGGCCGCCGACCTGGCGCTGCGCCGTCTGGAGGTGGACAAGCTGGGCCTGGACAACATTGACCGCCGGATGCTCACCGCCATCATCCAGAATTACAACGGCGGCCCCGTGGGACTGGAGACCCTGGCCGCCACCATCGGCGAGGAGGCCGTGACTCTGGAGGATGTATATGAGCCCTACCTGATGCAGCTGGGCTTCCTGACCCGAACCCCCAGAGGCCGCTGCGTCACGACCCTGGCCTACGAGCATCTGCACATTCCCTACGAGGGGCAGACCCAGTTCTCCATCTGATTTTCCGCGCACTTTGGAAAGTTGCATAAACGGCCAAAAAAGCGGGGAAAATTTTTCATAAAGGATTGACAAAATGCCCCTATTTGTGTATAATCCGATTTGTGGCGGTATTTGCCACCTTATTAACCGACCCTGCGTTATAACCGTTATCCAGGAATTTCACGGGGCAACAACTAACCGAAGAGAGGTATTTTCCAATGTACGAAGACAAGACTTTAGTTTGCAAAGAGTGCGGCAAGGAATTCGTGTTCACCGCCGGTGAGCAGGAGTTCTACGCAGAGCGCGGCTTCCAGAACGAGCCCCAGCGCTGCAAGGCTTGCCGTGACGCTCGCAAGAACGCCACCCGCGGTCCCCGTGAGTTCTTCACTGCCACCTGCGCCCGGTGCGGCGGTGAGGCCAAGGTTCCCTTCCAGCCCAAGTCCGACCGTCCCGTGTTCTGCAGCGAGTGCTTCGCTCAGATGCGCGCCAACGGCTAATTCTGCAAACCCAGTAAGCACACCAGCACCGGAATTCCGGTGCTGGTTGTTTGTTATACCGCAGGTTTACATAACTCTTTTTTCAGAAGAATATTGAAGCTGGTGCCGCGAAAAATATTGTAAACTTTTTGGAAACCTCTTGCATAACCTTATCTCCCATGTTAAAATATTAAGTAGCGAGCTACATTTTTATTTTGGAGGTGATCCCACTGCAAAAATACTACGGTCCTCTCCTGCGCACACTCCACTGCTGCACCGATCAGGCAATGACCGTCGCTCTGGAAAAAATGGAATTGACCGCTGCCCAGGGGCACATCATGGGATATCTGGACCATCATCCGGACGCCCCCTGCTCCCGGGATATCGAGGAAGCCTTTCACCTGAGCCACCCCACAGTCTCCGGACTGCTGTCCCGGCTGGAGAAAAAGGGCTTTATTGAGTTCCGCACCGATGAACTTGACCGCCGATGCAAGCGGATCTATGTCCTGCCCAAGGGCCGGGAATGCCAGGAAACCATGCACCAGACCATTCTGGACACGGAGCGCCGCCTGGTGGAAGGATTTACGGAGCAGGAACAGGCGCAATTCCGGGCGTTCCTGGAGCGGGCCATCTCCAACATGGGGGGAAATCCCTGCAATCACCATCACAAGGAGGAAACAAACGAATGATAAAACGACTCGCCCGGTGTATCCGGGAATACAAGTGGGCAACCCTGTTAAGTCCCCTCTGCATGATCGGCGAGGTCTATATGGAAGTCAAGATCCCGCTGGTCCTGGCAAAAATCGTGGACCTGGGCGTAGAAATGAGCAACATGGGCGCGGTGGTCAAGTACGGCCTGCTCCTGGTGCTGTACGCTCTGTTCTCCCTGGCCTTCGGCGTGGCGTCGGCCGTCTTCGCGTCCTACGCCGCCACCGGCTTCTCCCGGAACCTGCGCCACGACATGTACTACAACGTTCAGACCTTCGACTTTTCCAACATTGACAAATTCTCCACCTCCAGCATCGTCACACGTCTGACCTCCGATGTGGCAAACATCCAGATGGCCTTCCAGATGATGATCCGTATGGCCATTCGCTGCCCCATGATGCTGATTCTGGCCACCTACAACGCCTATTCCATCAGCCCCCGGCTGTGCCTCGTCTACTGTCTGGTGCTGCCGCTGCTAGGTCTGGGCCTGTACATCCTGATGAAGACCGTCTACCCCATCTTTGACCGGGTGTTCAAAACCTACGACAAGCTGAACAATGTGGTCCAGGAGAACCTCCACGGCATCCGGGTGGTCAAGTCCTTCGTCCGGGAGGACCGGGAGACCAACAAGTTCACCACCGTCTCCGAGGAGATCTACAAGGACTTCTGCAAGGCCGAGCGGACTCTGGCCTTCAACAACCCCCTGATGCAGCTGGCAGTCTATACCTGCATTCTGGTCATCTCCTACCTGGGCGCAACCATGGTTGTGGAGTCCGGCAATGACATCGCAGTGGGTCTGACCACCGGCCAGCTGACCTCCATGTTCACCTACACCATTCAGATCCTCAGCTCCCTGATGATGCTGTCCATGGTGTTCGTCATGATGACCATGAGCCGGGCTCCTCTGCGCCGTACCACCGAGCTTCTGACCGAGACCCCGGATCTGGACAACCCCAAGCTCCCCGTCACCACCGTTCCCGACGGCTCCATCGACTTTGAAAATGTCTCCTTCCGCTACTCCAAGACTGCGGACCGCAACGCTCTGGAGAACATCGAGCTGCACATCGCATCCGGCATGACCGTAGGCATCCTGGGCAGCACCGGTTCCAGCAAATCCACCCTGGTGCAGCTGATTCCCAGGCTGTATGACGCCACCGAGGGTGCTGTCCGGGTGGGCGGCATCAACGTCCGGGACTACGATATCACCACACTGCGGGACGCTGTCTCCATGGTGCTGCAGAAGAACGTGCTGTTCTCCGGCACCATCAAGGAAAACCTGCGCTGGGGCGATCCCAACGCCACAGACGAGGAGCTGATTCACGCCTGTAAGCTGGCCTGCGCCGATGAATTCATCCAGACCTTCCCCGACGGCTACGACACCCACATCGAGCAGGGCGGCACCAACGTCTCCGG
>JBJDYN010000148.1:0-7484 GCA_051867395.1 Faecousia sp.
GGCTTTTGCGCTTTTTTCAGGAATGGACGTTGGAGCGGATTTTGTGGCTGTCTGGGGGAAGAATTGTATTTTTTCAGTAGACCCTAAATAATAGGCCGCGCATAGAAATAGAGGAAGGGATCCGGGTATCCACTGCGAAAGCGAAGGGTGGAAGAATTGCTTCCTAAAGGCAGCACCGCATAATGGGGACTGTGGGCTTCGGCGAATCGTTTGCCCCAATCGCACAGTATGAAAAACAGGACATACATCCGGTATTCCCGCATTTTTCCTACTGTCGCCTGGGTCAAAATCTCTCGCCGGATTTCCTTGCCCCATTATACGGTGCTGCCTTAATTCTTTCTGCAATTCCCCTGGAATCCATCGCTGCCCACAGCGGTTCAATCGCCAATTGCCAAGATTCGTGCCGTATTCCGTGACAAACCGGCGCAGGAGCGGACGGAAAAAAGGTTTTCTTATTCGGATGGAACGGACCGTCCCGTGGAAGAAATGGCTTTCGGCGATTCCGCCGTGCCTCTGCAGCGGAGAGTGCGGCAGCAAACCCTATCCGCCGGAGATCATGCCCCGACTGTATCTGCCGCAAAATGCCGGTCTCCAGTATGACGGGAGAGACTCGCCCCTGCCGGAGACAGTTCTCCGGCAGGGGCTGGACGTATGGGAACGGATGCCTCACTCCCGATTAATTCAACCTGGGATCAATCCCACTCCGCGCCCGTGACAGTGTCGAGATCCACATCCCGGGTCTCGTGAACCTTGGATGCAAGAATCAGCAGAGAGACCAGCATGAAGGGTACACATACGCAGAGGCACAGCCAGCCCATGGGGAAGAAGTTCTGACCGACAACCACCAGAACCATGCCCAGGATCATGCCGCAGAACAGCAGCAGGGACATGGTGCCCATAACGGAGGCGCGGATCTCTGTTGGAACGGACTCGGCGGGGATGGTCAGCAGAAGGGTGTCGGATACGGACCAGAGCGCACCGATGGAAGCGCCGTACAGGACACCGGCGGCAACGGGCCCCCAGCCCAGGACACAGGACAGAATGAAGCCGGCGAGACATACCATGGCAAAGGAGCCCAGGATCATGCAGGATTTCTTTCTGCCCAGCCGGTCGGAGATAAAGCCGCTGATGAAGGTCAGCGCGCCGTTGGCAAAGGGATAGATGATCAGGGCTGTACTGACGGAGGCAGTGGTCATACCGCCCTCCATAATGGTGGCGTAGTAAGAGGTATAGACCGTGGACACGCTGAAGATCAGCGCGGTCAGCGTGACGGCACGGATCTGCTTATGCCGGAAAATGAATTTGATCGCGTTGAGCACACCGCCTCTGGCGGCGGATTCGCTGGCCTTCTGGGCTGCGGCCTTCTGGGCGCGCTCGGCATCGGAGGATCTGAGATATTTCACCCGCTCGTCCATGAACACAGGGGTCTCCTTTACGAAGAAAACGCTCATGACGCCGGTGATCACCGCGGCGATCACAGGAATAATATACACATATCTCCAACTGGACAGAGAATCCGTCATAAAGGCGTTTCGCATGACGCCGATCAGGGACACGGACACCAGCGCAATGGCTTTTGTGATGGAGCACAGCTTCGCCCGGTGCTGCTTGGGAGCGACCTCCATGATGTACATAACTTGCAGGTCGTTGGGCGTTACAAAGCCCAGGATCATGAGTCCCAACATATACACATAGAGATTGGGGCAGAGCATGATGACCAGCAGACCCACGCCAAACATACAGGTGTTGATGGCCAGGAACAGCTTCCGGCCAAAGCGGTCGCAGAGGGATTTGTAGAAGGGAGCCAGGAACAAAAACAGCATCGTACACAGGGAAACCAATGCCATAGTATTGATGGCGGATGCGTAGGCAGGGTCATTTACATCCCTGGAGGTAATGTTGAACAGGTCAAACAGGATCTGGGGCTGCATGGCGCTGTTGATGTTGGAGGTGATCTCGTCCACAATGTAGACGATGGTCAGCACCACCATCAGAATGGCAAAGTAATGGACGGACTTGGGCGCATTCTGGATCTTTTCCCATTTGCGCAGTTCTCTGGCTTCCCGAAGCTTGCGCTTTTCCATTCTTGCGGGGGATTCTGGTTTACTCATAATAATTGCCTCCTTGACTTCGATTTTGGTTTATCTGTCCATCTGGACGTGAAGGACTCCGATGTCGTTGGTCACCCACAGACCGTAGTCATACTCGTCGCCATTGCGCCGGATGGTGGGGGTATAGCTGCCGTCGGGGGTGAAGAAGCCCTCTGTAACACTGACATAGCCCTGGCTGCGGGTGTTGAGAAAATCGTCGGCATGAACGGAGCTGGTCAACTCCACGATATTGAATTTGGGGTACAGCTTCAGCCGGTAGGCGTCTCCCGCCAGGAAGAATTCTCCCCTGCCCTTGTAAACGATGAAGCCCTTGGCACGATAGCCGGGGTACATCTGCGCCTCGTGGCGGTTGTCCATGTTCCGGGATCTACCCTTGGAGAACAGCCCCTCAGGATGCAGAAACTCGATTTCGCCGATGTAGTCCCCGAAATCGATGACCTGATTCGCCTGACCTTCATACTGGCCAACAGCATAGAGTTTTCCGGTACCCTGGTATTCCTCGATCAGCGGCTTCATGTTTTCCAGGATCCGAAAACTCGCCGTAAGCTCACCCAGCATACCCGCGATCTTCGCGATCTCAGAGTCACCGGCGCTCATCAGCTTGGCAACCTCCGGGTTCAGCGCCGCCGCCAGCATATCCACGCCGAATACATGAACTCCCGTCAGATCATGTTCGGCTACCGCCCGCATATTGTGGGTCATGCTGAGCGGCATTGGGGCGGATTCCGGCAGATAGAAAATGTTGCCCTCTCCGGAGTAGGTCTCAAACAGATCCTCGCAGGTCTTGTAATCCGTAAGGTAGATGTCGGGGCAAATGGCGTCGATATGGCGCGCCAGATGCTTCCAGAACCGGAAGGTGCGGGTAACCGCACCGCCGGAGGGATAGCAGGTACCGGGAATATGGGCGTACATCTCTCCCAGCCATACGTTGATGTACATGGGCAGGTCAAGAACCGCTTTTGCCGCAGCGGTGATGGAATCGATGTATTTGGCGATGTAGTAGGCGGTGAAGAACTCGGAGGCATCAATGCCGAAGATATCCTCCCAGGTGCCCTGCTGCCCCTGGAAAGCGGCAACCTCCGCAGGAACCTCCCCCGCGAAGAGCCGGGTTGCCTCCGGGGAAAAGTCCCGGGCGCTCCCGATGAGACCGGGCTCGTTCTCCACCTGCACGCCGATGACGGTTCCGTCCGCGTTATTTTGGGCGATGTGGGAACACAGCCGGACGAAAGCCCGTTCATCCGCCTTCCGGGTCTGCTCACAGATGGGGGACAAGGATCGGATCTCGGTGCCGTCCGCCGTTTTTGCCCAGAGGAAGCGGGTTTTGTTCAGCTTGACCCAGGCAGGAACATAATGAGAATTGCCATTCTTCCAGGTTCCGAACCACAGGATCACCAGCTTGAGGCCGGACTTCCGGGCTCCGTCCAGCAGCATATCCACCTGACTGTAGTCGAAGTCACCCTCCTCGGGCTCGAACAGCTCCCAGTGTACCGGGGCGGCGATGGTATTCAGCCCCAGCTTCCGGCATGTTTCGAAAGCCGCCGCCATGATCTGCGGATTGGCGGAGGAGGAATTGTTCACCTGTCCTCCAATGGAGAAAAAGGGCTTGCCATCTACTTGGAACAATGATTTCATAGAATTCTCCTTTCCGGGTTAATGGAATACTCTCAATGAGATAATAAAATTCGGCGAGGCCGTTCAAACACCAATTTGCCGCTGTTCCGGGATCATCAGGCTTCAAAGATCTCCATGATGGCGGAGTCGAAGCCTTCAAGGGTCAGCTTGATTTCGTGCTCATAGTCCAACCCGGTTCCCTCCGGGAGAATCTCAATGCGTCCCTCCTCCGGCATCCGCAGCTGCCCGGCGGGGATGCTCAGCTCACGTTTTCCCGGTTCAAAATTAAAGAACGCCGCAAAGTGTCTGCCCGCGTGGTGCAGGAAATATACACTGCAGGTATCGCTCTTCAGCCATGCCGGAACAAAGGGCTTGCCGAATTGGGCGATCTCGTTGAGCCGTGAATTGTTCGCGATGGCTGCTGCCCGCTGCCGTGCAGCCTCCAGCTCCGCGGCCTCGCCGTAGGGGCCGAAATCATCGGACAGCAGCATCACCGTACCGCTGATGAGGGAGGCATTGTAGCGGGACTTGGCGCTGAGAAAATCGGTGACGCCCCGTCCGTCCACTTTGGAACGGTGCAGCACGGTGTGATCCGGGTCGTTGAAGCAGTAGAGCGTTCCAGACTGCCACCATCCGAAATTCAATGCGTTCAGCACATAGCGTACATCCTCGTGATGACCGAAGGCATCACAGCAGCTGCGCCGGCCATGGCCGAAGCCTCCAGGGAACAGGGGGGCAATGGACAGATCCACAAAGATATCCCTGCCGACCTTTGCCGGCTCCAGCTCCTCGGCGAGAATGTCATAGAATCGCTTCAGCGCCTGACGGCCGGTACGAACCGTGGGATCGTACCGCTTTCCCTCTACGGAGCCATGGGCAAGGAAGTCGATCTTGATGTAATCAAAGCCCAGCGCCACCAGCTCCCGGAGCCAGCCCCTGGCATGGGCTTCGGCGATGGGATGGGTGATGTCCACCGGCTTGCCGCTGTCGATCTTGGGGTAGAGGCAGCCGTTTTCATCCTTCATGATGATGTCCTGGTAGCTGGCGCCGTTGCTTCCCCGCAGGGGCATGAGCATCTCCATCCCCTCCAGTGCCATCAGCGGGGCCATATAGTTGCCGGCCTTCTGCCCCCGGGCATGGAGTTTGTCCACGATGCGGCGCATTTTCCCGGGATCCAGCAGGAAGTTGCCGTCCAGGTTGATGAAGGTGACCCGATCCGTGCTGCAGAAATTGGGGAGCTCATTGTGGATAAAATCTCCCGCGGTTTCCCACTGCTCCAGAGTCATGCACCCGGCGGAATAGCTGTTCCACCCAAAGGGAACGGGATGCTTCCAGTGGAAGGAAGGCTTTCCCTCCATGGAAAGGGCGCCGAACGCCTCAAGTCCTTCCCGGATATCCTGATACCAGCCGCAGACGAACCGGGAAGAGGAAACCTGCGGCCCCGCAAGATCACCGTGGGGAACAATGTCATGGGTTCCAGCGTCGGCGATGCCGGAGAAGGCGGTGTAGCACCGGGCATCCTGCTGGGAGCAGCGGATGGCGTTTTTCCAGTCAAAATAGTCCAGCGCTCCGATCACAAGGCCCTGATTGGTATGCTCGTCGTAGATGGCGGTGACATCATAGCTGGTTCTGCCGGGACGCAGAGGGGCGGACTCGTAGCGCACCCACATATCGTTATCGTAGGGCACCAGCAGCATCTTCTGATCCAGAGAGAGGAACAGAGGATCACACCGGGCATCGGGGTAGGCAAAATCCAGCGGTGCAATGTAGTTTGAGCGAGTCTCTTCTTCCAGCAGATCTTTCACGCTTGCCTGGGCGAGAAAGTAGGGGCTGTCCGGAGTGACGCGCAGCTGCTGGATCAGCCGCAGATCGTTTTCCTCATAGGTGACAGCAAGGCACAGGCCGTCCTCCTCAAAGCCAATCTGCCGGGCGGTTCTGGTGCTGATCCGTCTGCCATCCATTACAGAAGCTTCGGAAAAGAATTTGGTAACCACTTTTTCGTCCAGGGCGAAGCCAACCGCGTTATTGTCGTAGAAGTCAAAGCGGATTCTCCCCAGGCAGAAGCTTCGCTCTACCGACGGGGACTTCATAAAAAGAGCCATCGCCTTCTCAATCGACAGTTTTTCCGTATCCATAGAAACCTCCTTATTCCACATCCTTAAGATCAGTTCCGCGGGTCTCCTTCACGCGGAATGCAATTACCAAAACGCAGCAGCTGATGCAGGGAACAATGATCAGCAGACTGGCCAGATTCAACCCCACCTTCATCATCAGGAGCATCTGCGCGGCGATGCCAAGAAAGCACCCGGCCATCATCAGCACATTGGCACCCGCCAGGACGGAGGCCCGCAGCTGAGTGGGTACCTTTTCCAGAAACAGGACACTGATATAGTCGCCGCAGACCCAATAGCCCCCCAGGTAGATTCCGTTGAGAAACCCCACAAGGATGGGATCCCAGCCCCGGGCGCACCCCCAAACAAACAGCGGAAAACCTGCCGCGACGAAGCCGCCCGTGGTGACAACCACCGCTTTGCGGCCCCATCTGTCAGCAGCGCCCCCTCCGAGGAAGCTCATCGCGGCGTATACAAATGGGTATACGTACAGCGCTTTGGTCACGTCCTCAGCGGTCATGCCGTTGGTAGTCATGATGGACTCCACATACATATAAGCTGCCATGGAGCAAAGGCCGTAGAATGAATAGGCGATGATGGCTGCGCGCAGATTTTGGTTTTTCAGGATATAGCGTATGGATGCGTCCAGACTGAGATTCCCGGAGGATTCCTTCCTTTCCTTCCCGTGCTCCAGAAAGGATATGCGTCTGTCGAGAAACAGCCGGGATTCCCGGCAGAAAAGCAGGAGCAGTACGCAGATCAGGATGCAGACCACAGCCGGAGCCAAATACAGGCTCCTCCACCGGGCGGCATCGTTGTTCATCACTGTCTGGCGCAGAATGGGAATAATCAGCAGCCCCAGAATACCGAAGGATTTGATCAGTCCGAAGAGCCCAGCGCCACGATCCTTGGGCGCGGTTTCGAGAATGTAGACCATCTGGACATCGTTCTGCGTGAAGAAGGAACAGACCGCAGTGCCCAGGCAGTACACAACCACTGTGGGACTGGCGAAAATCAGCAGCATACCTGCGGCGGTGGCAGCGGTGTTGACGCACAGAACCGCCTTCCGCCCCAGCACGTCCGCCAGAGGCTTATAGAATACCGACAGCAGTGCCAGCATACTGACAGATATACTCAGCCCGGTAAAGCGGGCAAGACCGGCCTCGTAGCTCAGCCCTTGCCGGACATAAAACTCATTGACTACGGAGGACTGGATAAAGGTGGATATGTTGGAGGAAAGCTCATTGGTAATGCGCATCAGGATCAGGATCACGGTAAACATCAGCAGATAACCGGGGTAAGTCTTTTTCGCGCGCTTCTTTTTCAATCGTACCAACTGGCTCATAAGCGGGCCTTCCTTAATTCAGTGTTCTGAAACTCGTGAGACATTCGCCCAAATTCGGTTGCGAGGCAGCCCGGAAGATAGATCCACACTGCCGCCGTCCATAGGCATCCCGGCAAACGCCAATTCAAACTATCGGTTTTCGTAAGCAAAGGAATATATTGGTGTTCAGACTATCGGTTTAGTAAGCTAAACAAATTGGTGTTTGAATATTTCAAATGCGCTTCGTCAACACTGTAAGGGAGCCATTCATGGCTCCCGTGACGCAGTACGTTTTCGCCGAAATGCTGGGGATATCGGAACATTTCA
>JBJDYN010000149.1:0-40748 GCA_051867395.1 Faecousia sp.
GGATTTGATATGTATCCGCCATGAGAGATTCCTCGCAACAAAGTAAAAGTATAAGAAAAATTGTTAGCTGCGCGTTATTAGCGTCAGTGTACCACATTTCTGAAACGAACGCAACTTAAATGGTTAGGTTAATTAGGGCGTGTTCTTACAGCGATTATCAAATCAGCATGACGATCAGAAATGCAACCGATTTTTTTAGATGTTGAACTGGCTTTCCAACTCGATATTTCTCCATAAGCGATTCAAAGAATCGCGCAGCCGCAGTCTGAAAGACCGCGTTAACCGGGGCTTGGGGCAGCGCCTCAACAAGCAGAAAAACCATTCGTTCCGTGAACGCGGAATGGATGGTTTTTCGCATTTGTATATACAGATGCATTGCTTGCTACTATTATACCAAATTTGGTATAATAGTAGCAAGCAATGCTTATGGCGCGCCATATGCGAAAAACGCTGCTTCGGCAGATTTGAGCGTTTTCTGCTTGTTGGGAAGCCTCCCAAACCCTTTGAATCACAAGTTCCTTGTGAGCTACGCACCTGACGGCGCTTATGTTTCGTGTGCAACCCCCTTCGAAAGCAATGATGTTATGTTAATTTGAGATTGACTTAATATGCGTTACCGGGTATAATAGTCACACAAAGGTCAGGAGGTGGCGGTTATGAATACCATCGGTGTGCGGCTCCGGGAGCTGCGTCAAAGTACAAAACTGTCTCAGGCGAAGATTGCGGCGATTGTGGGCTCCCGGCAGTCGGCGGTTGCTCGCTTTGAAAGTGGCGAGGCTCATGTCCCGGCGGATGTGATGATCCGGTACGCCGATTATTTCGATGTTTCACTGGATTACATTTTTGGTCGCACAGACAAACCTCAGGGAAAGCTGTATGAGGGGAAAATGAAAATCGAAAAGGTCTATCCTGAGATGGACAAATTCATCGAGATGTGCTTTGACCCCGGCTCTCCCATCAATGAGCGGCTGAAAGAAACCCTTCGGGAAATGCTGAAGGAGGGTCAGGAATGAGCAGACATACCACTACGATTACTGTTCAGGATGTTCCTGTCACAGTCATGCAGATCGACCAAAGTGACTACATCAGCCTGACAGATATGGCAAAAGCCCGAACGGATTCCACCCGGGCGGCGGATGTGATCAAAAACTGGCTGCGCACCCGCTCCACTCTGGAATTTCTTGGCACATGGGAGGTCATGTATAACCCGAATTTCAAAGTGGTCGAATTCGACCACTTTAAGAACGAGGCGGGGTTGCATACCTTTACCCTCAGTGCAAAAGAATGGATTGAAAAAACCAATGCCATTGGAATGTATGTGCAGGCGGGACGCTACGGCGGAACCTACGCCCACAAGGATATAGCCTTTGAGTTCGGCTCTGCCATCAGTCCGATTTTCAAGCTGTACCTGCTGAAAGAATATCAGCGGCTGAAAGATGACGAGAACGACAGACTGAAGCTGGAATGGAACGCAAAACGGTTCCTCTCCAAAAACAATTACATCATCCACACCGATGCGGTCAAAAACTATGTGCTGCCCCAGAGCAATTACACCAAAAGCAACGAATGGCTTGCCTATGCTGACGAAGCGGATCTATTGAATGTTGCCCTGTTCGGCTGTACGGCAAAGGCATGGCGGGAGGCAAACCCGGAGTTGGCAAAGAAAAGCAATATCCGGGATTACGCATCCATTTCTGAACTGACGGTACTGTCCAATCTGGAAACCCACAATGCGGAGTTAATTCGTATGGGTATAGACAAGGCGGCACGATTTGAAAACTTAAGAAGAATCGCACAGTACCAAATGCAGGTGCTTATGGAGGCAGAGCGGATTAAGGAATTGCCGGAAGGCGGTGATACATCCAAATGAAAGCTGTGATTTACGCTCGCTATTCCTCTGACAACCAGCGGGAGGAATCCATCGAAGGTCAGATTCGGGAGTGTACTGCCTTCGCGGAAAAGAACGGTATGACCATTCTTCGGCATTACATTGACCGTGCCTATTCTGCCAAGACGGACAACCGCCCGGAGTTCCAGCGCATGATTCAGGACAGCAAGGAAAAGTTGTTTGACATTGTTCTGGTGTGGAAGCTGGATCGCTTCGCCCGGAATCGCTATGACAGCGCGCAGTATAAAAACATCCTGAAGAAGAACGGCGTTCGGGTGGTGTCTGCCAACGAAGCCATTTCCGATTCCTCAGAAGGGATTCTGATGGAATCCATTCTGGAGGGCTTTGCGGAATATTTCTCCGCTGACCTTGCGGAAAAGGTCAGCCGTGGCATGACAGAGAATGCTTTGAAGTGCAAATTCAACGGAGGCAATCCCACCGTTGGCTATCTGATCGACAGCGAACAGCATTTCCAGATTGATCCGGTCAAAGCACCTTTTGTGCTGAATGCGTTCAAGATGTACGATGAAGGCTCCACCATGTCTCAGGTTCGGGATTATCTGAATGAGCATAACGTTTGCAACAACCGAGGCGGCAAGCATACCATCAACAGCGTTGCCAAGATGCTGAAAAACCGTCGGTACATAGGCGAGTACAGCTACCGGGATGTGGTGATTCCCAACGGCATCCCCGCCATCGTCCCGGAGGATTTGTTTGAGCGGGTGCAGGAGAAAATTGAGAAGAACAAGAAAGCACCTGCCCGACACAAAGCCGAGGACGATTACCTGCTGACTACCAAGCTGTTCTGCGGCTACTGCGGCGCCTATATGTGCGGCGAAAGCGGCAGAGGACGGAATGGGACCGTCCACCGCTACTACAAGTGTGTGTCTGTGAAAAAGAAGCGGACGGACTGCAAAAAGAAAGCGGTCAAAAAGGACTGGATTGAAAATCTGGTCATCAGCCAGACCATGAAGCTGATCAATGACGAGGAAACTGTCAAGGCGATTGCCACCATGCTGCTGGATATGCAGGAGCGGGAAAATACCAATCTACCACTTCTGACGGAACAGCTCAAGGAAACCCAGAGGGGCATCGACAATCTTCTGAACGCCATCCAGCAGGGCATTTTCACAAAGTCCACCAAGAGCCGTCTGGAGGAATTGGAAGTGGCGAAAGAGGAACTGGAGATCAAAATTGCCAATGAAAAGCTCGCCAAGCCAAAACTGACGGAAGAACAAATCCTGTTCTATCTGCACAAGTTCCGGGTGCTGGATATGAGCAAGCAGTCCCACCGCCAGCGGCTGATTGACACCTTCATCAATCGGATCTACCTCTATGATGACAAACTGGTCATCACCTTCAATCACAAGGATGGTGCCCAAACCATCACGCTAGGTGACATAGAAACCGCTCTTGCTGAAAAGGAAAATGGTTCGGATTTGGTTAGCTCCGGTGTACCAAAAGCGGGTTATCCCATTCGGGATGACTCGTTTTTGCTTTTTCGGGAGGGACTCGAACATTGAAATGCAGGTGTCCGGCGGACACCTGCCCGGCGGCGGCTGGACGCCGCCGGCACCATAATGAACCGAGTCCCTTCCGGCGTACCATAACGAGTGTTCTGATAGGATTTGATATCCTGTGAGAACACTCGTTGTTTTATTGCTCATTTTGGGCCGGTTCGTAGGTGACATATACACCTCTGCGGGTATTGACCGTCACATCCGGGACAGGCAGGGAATCGGTATCCGGGATGAACAGGGCGCCGATGCAGTTGTAGTGGATGGTCAGTTTCTGAACCCATTCCCAGTCGATCTTCTCGGCCTGATAGACCTCAATGTGATCGATCAGCTCGTTTACCATTCGGGGTGTCAGCTTCTTCGCCCGTGTGTATTTTCGCACAGTGGAAAGAAACATATCCGTGGAAACCGCTTCGCTGCTGAGCTTGTCCAGCTCTTTGCGGAGCCCGGTGACAGGCTTTTGGGCAGAGAAAACGTCGTCGATGCAAGCAACTCACTCACACCGACGGCTATTCGAAACCTCAGGACATTCTGTGAAATTGGCAAATGGGGTATTTGTAATCAGCGTCAACTGTGGATCGCTGTGAATGTGGAAAATACTCATATTTTACTTGACAAACAATTTAGAATGATTATAATTAAAATAATTCTAAAAACGAATGGGAGGGATGCTTCCATGACAAAATACGAAAGAGCAATTTATAATATCGTACGAATGTCCCGTGAGCATCTGACTGTTCGCCAGATTTTTGAAAGGCTGAAAATGGACCATCCGAAGGTGGTCCTGGCGACCGTGTATAACAACCTCAATAAAATGTGGGAATCCGGTCTGATCCGGAAGGTTTCCGTGGAAGGAATGCCGGACCGGTACGATATTCTCCAGAAGCACGATCACCTGGTTTGTAAGCGCTGTGGAAAGATACTGGATGTTTCCTTTGAGGACTTGACCGCGCCTCTGCGCAGCCAGCTCGGGCAGGACTTTTTGTTCTACGATCTGAAGGTGTACTACCTGTGCCCGGAATGCGGGGAGAAGGAAAAAACATCGGAGGAAGCACCCGGTCAATCAATATGAAATAGGAGGAAAATTGTATGTTAACAGGAAAAACTGCAGTTGTAACCGGCGGAACCAGAGGAATCGGCTTCGCCATTGCGAAGAAGTTTCTGGAAAACGGCGCCAATGTAGCCATTGCCGGGTCCCGGCAGGAGTCTGTGGATAAAGCCCTGGCGAAGCTGCCGGAGTACGCGGGTCGGGTTATGGGCATCTGGCCGGACATTTGCTCTCCTGAGGAGGTAGCGGCAGCCTTTGCTTCCGTTAAGGAGAAGTTTGGCAGCCTGGATATCCTGGCCAACAATGCGGGCATTTCTTCCAGAACCAGCCTGTATGACTACACTATTGAGGAATTCTCCAAGATCATGGATCTGAATGTGAAGGCTGTGTTTGTCTGCACCCAGGCCGCGGCCAGGATCATGAAGGCGCAGGGCGGCGGCGTCATCGTCAATACCAGTTCCATGGTCGGTGAGTACGGCCAGCCCTCTGGCTGCGGCTATCCCGCCTCCAAGTACGCGGTGAACGGCCTTACCCGGTCTCTTGCCAGAGAACTGGCCAAGGACAACATCCGTGTCAACGCCGTGGCTCCCGGTGTCACCAGAACCGACATGGTGGCGGCTCTGCCCCAGGAGCTAGTGGACCGGATTTCCGCCGGAATTCCCCTTGGCCGGGTAGGCGAGCCTCTGGACATCGCCAACGCGTACCTGTATCTGTCCAGTGATCTGGCAAGCTATGTGACCGGCGTTACCCTCCGGGTAGACGGTGCGGCCATGACCTGATAAGGGGGCGCAGAATATGGACAAGAAAGCAATGTACAACCTGAGCTACGGCCTGTTTGTGCTGACCGCCCGCCAGGGAGATAAGGACAACGGCTGTATCATCAACACCGCGGGGCAGGTGACCTCTACCCCCAACCGGATTAGCATCACGGTGAATAAGGATAACTTTACCCATGATATGATCCGGGAGACCGGCAGATTCAACATTTCCATTCTGAGCGAAAAAGCGGATTTTTCCCTGTTCCGGCACTTTGGCTTCCAGTCCGGCAGGACGGTTGACAAATTCGTGGACTATTCCGCCTGTGAACGCAGCGCCAACGGCCTGTATTATATCACGGAGGGAACCAACTCCTATATCAGTGCCAGGGTGGAGCAGACCATTGACTTGGGAACCCACACCATGTTTATCGCCGCCGTGGAGGATATGGAGGTCCTCTCCCGGGAGCCTTCCGCGACCTACGCCTATTATCAGTCCTCCATCAAGCCGAAGCCTGAGAAGAAGGCCGGAAAGACGGTCTGGCGCTGCACCGTGTGCGGCTATGTCTATGAAGGCGAGGAGCTGCCGGCGGACTTTGTCTGTCCGCTGTGCAAGCACCCGGCTTCGGATTTCGAAAAGGTCAGCGGCTGACCCGGTTCTGCAAAAAAATCTGCCTCCTGGAATTTCCGGGAGGCGAATTTTTTGTTACAGCATAGCCAGAATGGCACTCTTGGGTCTGGCGCCTACGGCCTGGGCGACCACTTGGCCGTCCTGCATCACCACCAAGGTGGGGATGCTTATGATCCGGAACTGACTGGCCAGCTCCGGCTCCTTGTCCACAATGGGGCTGAGCAAGCAGTCTCACAGCCAGCGGCTGATCGATACTTTCGTCAATCGTATTTATCTCTACGATGACAAGCTGATCATCACCTTCAACCACAAGGATGGTGCCCAAACCATCACACTGAATGACATAGAAACCGCTTTTGCCGAACAGGAACATGGTTCGGATTTGGTTAGCTCCGCTGTACCCAAAAAGGTCATCCCAAACGGGATGACCTTTTTTGGTACGCCAGAAGGGACTCGAAAGGGCGGCGGCAGCGTAAGCTGCCGTAAAAACAGTCCGGTGGACTGTTTTTAGCCCGTGGGAGAGTCCTCTCCAATTTGAGACGCATCCTTTAGGATGTGGATCAAATTGGAGCATGCCCTATGCCGAAAAGTGTTGGTACAATGTGCCATTTTTTATGAAATCCAATTATTTTTTTCGACATAAACCAAATCTAATTTGCAAAAAGAAGCAGGAAAATGCAAGCGGCAGGGATTTATTGACTTATTCCGAATGATACTGTATAATAACCCATATGCGGAATATCGCAGCAAAAGATGTTTTGAATCAATTTGTTTCTAGTTCATCCATTTTCCTTTGAAAGGCGTGATAATATGTGCGGAATTGTAGGATATACAGGTAAACAACAGGCTGCTCCTGTTTTGCTGGACGGACTGTCCAAGCTGGAATACCGTGGATATGATTCTTCGGGACTGGCTGTGCGGGACGGTGAAAGATTAGCGCAGGTGGTTAAGGCCAAAGGCCGTCTGACCAATCTGATCGAAAAGACCGATGGCGGTAAGGCCCTTGCGGGTACCTGCGGTGTGGGCCATACACGCTGGGCAACTCATGGTGAACCCAGCCAGACCAATGCCCATCCCCATGTTTCCGGCAACTGCACCGGCTCCGGCTCCGGGGCCGTGGAATCTGATGTGGTGGGCGTCCACAACGGGATTATTGAGAACTTTGTAGAACTGAAGGAAAAGCTCTTAAAGCATGGCTACACCTTCTACAGCCAGACGGACACGGAAGTTGTCATTAAGCTGGTGGACTACTATTATAAGAAGTACAAGCTGGGGCCCATCGACGCCATTGCCAAAACCATGGTCCGTGTTCGGGGATCCTACGCCTTATGCTTGATGTTCAAGGATTATCCCGGTGAGATCTGGGTCGCCCGGAAGGACAGCCCGCTGATTATCGGCGTGGCGGAGGGAGAGACCTTTGTGGCCTCCGATGTGCCTGCCATCCTGAAATACACTCGGAATGTGTATTACATTGGCAATCTGGAGTTTGCCAGACTGACCCCCGGTGAGGCCCACTTCTACAACCTGAACGGCGACGAGATCGAAAAGGAAACCACCGAGATCAAGTGGGATGCCGAAGCTGCGGAAAAAGCAGGGTTTGAGCATTTCATGATGAAGGAGATCCATGAGCAGCCCCAGGCTGTTTCGGATACCTTAAATTCCGTGGTCAAGGACGGCAAGATCGACTTCACCTCTGTGGGGCTGACCCAGGAGGATATCCAGGCGATCCATCAGATCTATATTGTAGCCTGCGGATCGGCTTGGCATGTGGGTATGGCGGCCCAATACGTCATGGAGGATCTGGCGAAGATTCCGGTCCGTGTGGAGCTGGCGTCGGAGTTCCGATACAGGAAGATGCCCTTGAGCCGGGATTCCCTGGTGATAGTCGTGAGCCAGTCCGGAGAGACGGCGGATACCCTGGCAGCGCTGCGTCTGGCGAAGGAGAAGGGGGTTCCCACCCTGGCCATCGTAAATGTGGTGGGCAGCAGCATTGCCCGGGAGGCGGACAAGGTCTTCTACACTCTGGCGGGCCCGGAAATTTCCGTGGCCACCACCAAGGCCTACAGCGCCCAGCTGGCGGCAGTGTACTGCCTGGCGGTGGAGTTTGCCAAGGTCCGTGGGGAGATCACGGAGGAAGCCTATGGCTACTATATCAGCGAGCTTCTGACGATCCCGGGGAAAATGAAGCGGGTGCTGGAGGATAAGGAACGGATCCAGTGGTTCGCGGCCAAGTACGCACATGCCCACGATGTCTTTTTCATTGGCCGGGGCCTAGACTATGCGGTGTGTCTGGAAGGCAGCCTGAAGCTGAAGGAGATCTCCTACGTCCATTCTGAGGCCTACGCGGCAGGCGAGCTGAAGCACGGAACCATCAGCCTGATTGAGAACGGCACCCTGGTGGTGGGTGTTCTGACGCAGGCGGAGCTGTATGAGAAGACCATCAGCAACATGGTGGAGTGCAAGAGCCGGGGCGCCTATCTGATGGGTCTGACTACCTACGGCAAGTACGAGACCGAGGACCATGTGGACTTCACGGTGTATGTTCCCAAGGTAGACGAGCACTTTGCCGCCAGCCTGGCCGTGGTACCGCTGCAGCTGCTGGGGTATTACGTCAGCGTTGCCAAGGGCCTGGATGTGGATAAGCCCAGAAACCTGGCAAAGAGCGTTACAGTGGAATAAGGAAATCCAATGCGGCAGGACCCGGGTGGGTCCTGCCGCTGTTTTTTGGATTTGCTTTTGGAAGCTGAACCATTTTTCGACTTCTGTGTGGGTGTTTGTCGCAAACAGGATCAGTCGCTGAACTTTACGACTACAATATCGTTCGTGATTACGATTGATCCATCCGCCGGATAACAGGGCATCTGCTGTGTATCCAGCTGCTCCAGAGCCGCAGAACGCGCTTCGTCGGAAGGCATAGGAAGACCAACGCCGATATAGAACTGACAGAATTCGCGTATTGTGGAGTCGGAAAGGGCGGATAGCTCCGTTTCAACACCGGTAAGGCTGTTAAGCTCATTGAATGTAGAATTCTGGACTGGACGGTTCTCTTCATTCACGGTTCCGATGAACAAAACGGGCATGCCGGGATGATATCCATCCACATTCTCAATTCACTCAGTAAGCTTCAGGTTGTAGGCAAAAGATTCTTTAAAAATGATGTCTTGTTTTAAATAAGCCTTATTGGTAATCAGAACACTGTCATAACAGAAAATAAGGATAGACAGGGTCAAGAGACCGTAAACGAAAATTCCACCCAGTCCATTTTTGCTGGTAGGAATTTCATCCGCTAAATTGTCCAGCAATACCGTTGCCATAACAAAAGGGACTACAATTGGATAGACCATGAGAAAATGGACTCTCTCGCTCATAACGAAAATGATGCAGCATGCCAGCGGTACCAACAAGGTTAGAACGATAGCAAGCAACAACTGAATGGGCGTTTTGTATAGCTTTTGCTTTATGATACGGTATAGGACAACACAGCCAATAAAAATGAGAACCATCCGATAGATGGTTTGTGTGCGTTCAGGGAATAGAGCACCGGTTTTTAAGGGATAGAATGCGAAGAAATATTTATACGCATTGCCAGTTCGCACTAGGAGATCAGAAAAAGAGACATTCCACATGGAGTCCACACCCATATAGGACGTCAAAGTGACATTCTCAATTTTGAGCATCAGATCCAGGCAGATTTTATACAGGATCATTCCCAGGAGAATGGCAAAAAGACAGCGGAAAGCTCTTACAATACTTTCTTTGACATTATACTGTTGATAAGTGATTTCGTAAAGCAGGGAACAGACCAGCAAAGCGGTAGCCATTCCAAAGTATGCTTGATAGCAGCCTAGAGACATTGCGAACAGAACGGAACCGGCTATCCATCCAAATCGGAATTTCTGCGTCAGAAATGCTCCCAGGCAAGCCAATGCAAGTGCAAAAAAATAAGCATCTGCAGTATACATATAGGAAAAGGTTGCTGCAACTGTAGGGTAAGAAGCCATCAATACAGTAATGAGAACGCGAATAAACCTGTGTTTAACCGAGAATAATTCTGTTACACAGCAAATGGCAACAGCAGCATATAACGCCGAAAGCGTACCATTGACCCATGGCATGCTATAGGTAGAGGAAAGCGCACAAATATAATTCTTTAACCATCTTCCGGATGCTGTACCAGAACCACCTACACTAAACAGCACGTCGTCGTGATTCATGAATTTGTTTGTGAAGCAGTACAGATGAATAAAGAGAAATACACAAAATGCGGTGGCGAATGTGAATTTCAGTTCGGCAGGGATTCGCGTCCAGCCGGATTTGATTCGATTACTTAATGTTTTGCTGTCTTGCATGTAATAATCTCCTTTAATGATATGTTTTCAGGGCGACTTTTGTGAATCTCCTGCCCCAGATTCACAAAAGCAGTTTAGCGGTCATCGTATCAGTAACAGAAAATATGATTTCCAATTTGCTTGTAAATATTGCTGTTGGTGGCATAGGTGGCGAAATAGAATACGTTCTGGTCCAGCACCGGGGTTCCGTACATTGCCTGATCGATTGCCTTGTACTGGGCCTGGGTGGGCTTTGCGTCCTCCAGATAGGGAACGGAACGGAACTCCCCTTTGCCGTAAATCACATCATATACTGTGTCACCGAATTCATCGGAGAGCATCCGGTTGAATACCACCTCGGCCACAGCCTGCTGGCCTTCGGCGCATTCCCCTTGGGCTTCTACCCAGATCACCCGGGCCAGAAGCGCCTGATCCTCTGCCGTCAACGTAATGGGGTAGTTTTTATTTTCCTCAGATCGATCTATCCGAGGCTCGGAGTAGCGCGGCGGCTGTTCCTCCAGTGTGCGTTCATATACCCAGGCGCCGCTGTAGCCCAAGAGAATGTCATCGGGGGTAAAGCCGTTTACAAAGGCATTTTTTAGCTTCCATACATCGTAGTTGTTCTTGTTGGGATCATTGACCATGATTTTCCCGTCCTCGTTCAGTCCGGTCAGGACAATGAAGTGCTGGCCGTCAGTAAACAGGGAAGTTTCCGTCATCAGAGCAATGACGATTTTGCCCTCGTTCAGCGCTTCCAGCGTCTTGTGCCAATTCTCACTTTTATAGAAGGAAAGCCCCAACTTTTCAGAGCCAATCTCCAGACGGGCCATGTTATTTTCCGCGCGGCCGCCGAAATAATCCGCCAGTTCGTCCACGGTGTAGTCGTAGCCGGTAACGGCGTTGGCTACCATCGTCAGGCTGGTGACGCTGCACCCATCGGTGGCGATGGTTCCATTGCCATAGAAAATGGTGGGATAGTCTGTCTGAAAGTATCTGGGAACTCCCATGACATATACCGTATTGTCTTCGGCTTCCGGGGCTTCGGTTTCCGCGGGCGCTGTTTCTGCCGGCGGGATTTGGGTGGCCTCCGTCTCAGCGGAGAGCTGTGTTTCGGGCTTGGTCTCCGGAGCTGTCTCAATCTGTGGGGGAGCAAAGGGCTCGTCTGTGGCGGGATTAGGGATCCGCAGGACAGTTCCCGGCGCAATGGAATCGATGCCGTTATAGGCGAGGATGTCCCCAGGAGAAACGCTATAGAATTCCGCGATGGATTCTAAGGCAGCTCCTTCAGGAACGGTGTATTCGATGGAGGGAGTATGGGAGACCTTCAGCCGGGCAGACAGGGTGGTGTCGGAAAGGGGAAGCGGGTATACTACCTTGGCGGCATTGTCCGCAGAAGGCGTATCTGCACCGGAAGCAAACGCAACAGCAGACCCGCTGGCGGCCTGAATCCCCAGATTGACCGTATCACCTTGGTTGATGGGGGAAATAAAATAGGTATGGATGCCGGTATTGTCGGTAACGGTTACCTGGCAGTAGCCTGTGGAACCGGTGCCTTCCGGTTTCAGGGTGAAATAGTGGAAGTCCTCCTCGGCAAGATCAAGAATCGCAGATTCGACAGATGCATTTTCCGTTGCGTACACATGCACGAGAAATTGCTCGGCTTCCACATCATCGGCAGCACTGCCGTGACTCCTTGCCCAAATTGCCAAGGCAGCAGCGCATAGAGCCAAGCACAGCCCGAAAACAATGACGCCGGCGCGCGGACCCTTTTTCGGCTTGGGTTTCAGATATTTCGCCAAGCTCGTTACCCTCTTTCTATATATTAACGGGCATAAAATCCCTGATGCGCTGTGCCTGCCAAGAGAAAACCTATGTCTTTGCCGCACCGCATAATAAAGATGTCTGTGCTTTATTGTATACCAAACGGATAAAAAACACAACTGTAAAGGTTGCTGAAATTTTCAATCCAATGCGATTTCTCGATATCTTTGTCGGACTGACGCAGCAAAGCGATAAAGAATCGTTGGATATACGCAAAAGACTTGTTCGCTTATCGTAGGGGGCGGCATCCTTGACGCCCCTTGTGACGGTACTGCATGCAAATGGGGCGTCAAGGATGCCGCCCCCTACTACTGTATACGATTATTTTGTTGAGTCAAGCCGATGGGTAATCGCCCATCCGCTGCCCAGCGTCTGCCTGCTGGGAGGTATTTTGGAAAATCCATTGGAAAAATGTTGAAAAACCGCGGATTTTCTGCTACTATGTCACCGAGAAATCTGTAAAGAGGATTAGGTGAGGAGAAAATGGAGACGACCTTTTTGCTTTCCCGGGGGCAGCTGCAGATCCCCTGTAAATTGACCGAGCCGGAGGACAGCCCGATCCTGCGGGTGGTGCTGGGAGTCCACGGTTTCGGCGGCAGCGCCATGGATGATATCCAGGTGAGCCTGGCCCAGGAGATGGAGCTGTTTGACTCCGCTGTGTTCCGCTTTGACTTTCCTGCCCACGGGGAAAGCCCCATGACGGACGCGCTTTTTTCTCTGGAAAACTGTGTGGGCGCTCTGCTGGCTGTGGCCCAGTGCGCCAAGGAGCGCTACCCGGAGGTGGAGGATCTGTGCATTTTCGCCACCGGCTTTGGGGCCTATGTAACGCTGGTTGCCCTGGAACAGCTGCTGGAGCTGCCAGGGAAGGTGAAGCTGGTGGTCCAGACGCCTTCGGTGCGCATGGACGAGACCCTGCTTGCCATGCGCGGCCTGTCCGAGGAGACGCTGTGGGCCATGGACCGGTTCAACATCCCGGCATCCCGGCCCTTCGACGTGACCTACCATTTCTATGAGGAGCTGCGGGATAATGTGGCCATGACCACCTATCCCATCCCCATGCTGATCCTCCACGGAGAGCGGGACGACTACATCAACCGGGACGATATCCGGCAGCTGCGCAGGATCAACGAGCTGGCAAAGCTGGTCATCATTCCCGGCGCCAGCCACCGCTTCCAGGAGGAAGGGGCCTGGGACATGGTGCTGGACCTGACCCGGGACTGGTTCGAGTTCGAACAGGTGCTTTTGTGTGATTGGGAGTGACATTTTTCCTGGAATTGCCCTTGTAACTTCTCATAAAATGTGATAAACTGTATCCGTTTGCGAAGAAATCAAAGCGTTTGGAGGATTCTATGGGTTATCCGATTCCCACGTAGCCCCTCCGGTTTTCAAATCTGAAATTAATGGAGGGATTACAATGTCAATTTTAACAGAAGAGATCAGCCGCCGCCGGACCTTTGCCATTATCTCCCACCCCGACGCCGGTAAAACCACCCTGACCGAAAAATTCCTGCTCTACGGCGGCGCCATCGCCCAGGCAGGCGTGGTCAAGGGCAAGAAAAATTCCCGAGCTGCCACCTCCGACTGGATGGAGATTGAAAAGCAGCGCGGTATTTCCGTCACATCCTCGGTGATGCAGTTTCAGTATAACGGCTTCTGCATCAACATCCTGGACACCCCGGGCCACCAGGACTTCTCCGAGGATACCTACCGCACTCTGATGGCCGCGGACTCCGCCGTCATGGTCATCGACGGCGCCAAGGGCGTGGAGCCCCAGACCCGGAAGCTGTTCAAGGTCTGCGCCATGCGCCATATCCCCATTTTTACCTTCATCAACAAGATGGACCGGGAGGCCAAGGACCCCTTCGACCTGCTGGACGAGGTGGAGCGGGAGCTGGGCATTGAGACCTATGCCATGAACTGGCCCATCGGCTCCGGCAAGGACTTCCAGGGTGTCTATGACCGGGAGAAGGCGGAGCTGCTGTTCTTCTCCGGCACCTCCGGCAAGAAGCGGGCGGACAAGCAGGAAGTGGACCTGTATGACCCTGTCGTGGCGGAGCTGCTGGACTCCGAGGAAAAGCACCGGCAGCTCATTGACGACGTGGAGCTGCTGTCCGCCGGACGGGAAATGGATCTGGAGGCCGTCCGCAGCGGACAGCTGAGCCCTGTGTTCTTCGGCTCCGCTCTGACCAACTTCGGCATCGAGCCCTTCCTGGAGGCCTTCCTGCAGTTGACCCCGCCGCCCCTGTCCCGGACCGCCGACTGCGGTGTCATCGACGCCTTCAGTGAGGACTTCTCCGCCTTCGTCTTCAAGATCCAGGCCAACATGAACAAGGCCCATCGGGACCGGCTGGCCTTTATGCGGATCTGCTCCGGCAAGTTCCAACGGGACGCGGAGTATTACCACGTTCAGGGCAACAAGAAGATGCGCCTTTCCCAGCCCCAGCAGCTGATGGCTGCCGAGCGGGAAATTGTGGAGGAGGCTTACGCCGGAGACGTCATCGGCGTGTTTGACCCCGGCATTTTCGCCATCGGCGACACCATCACGGTGCCGGGGAAGAAGTTCCGCTATTCCGGCATCCCCACCTTTGCCCCGGAGCATTTCTGCCGGGTGTCTGCTAAGGACTCCATGAAGCGCAAGCAGTTCGTCAAGGGCACGGAGCAGATCGCCCAGGAGGGCGCCATTCAGATCTTCAAGGTGCCGAACTCCGGCATGGAGGAGGTCATTGTGGGCGTGGTGGGCACGCTGCAGTTTGACGTGTTCCAGTACCGGATGAAGAACGAGTACGGTGTGGATCTGCGAATGGAGAGTCTGCCCTACGAGGAGATTCGACTCATCGACGAGTACCCTGGCGACCTGACCGACCTGAACCTGGGCTCTGACGCGGAGCTGCTGGAGGACTACCGGGGCCGCAGTCTGCTGGTATTCTCCAGCTTCTGGGCCATCGACTTCACCTGCCGCAGAAATCCCGGCCTGAAGGTGTCGGAGATCGTGGTGGCAGAGGGCTAATAAATTGACAGCGGGCGGGGGAGAACCCCGCCTGTTCCATTTCCTGTCTTGCATTCCGGGCAAAATGGGACTATAATAAACCAAACATGCACAGTTACCTTTGCCGGTATTTTGGCATACTGGTGAGAAAAATGATCGTTTACTGTTCGTAGGGGGCGGCATCCTTGACGCCCCTTGTGATGGTACTGCACGCAAAAGGGGCGTCAAGGATGCCGCCCCCTACGCTAAGTGCGCAAGTCTTTGATGCGCATCGCATTTCGGCAGATTGCAGCGATAAACGATCGTTTATCTGATAATGATTCCCCCAAACTCCAAGGAGGTGTCCGCCATGAAAGCATGGCAGCATTTCAAAACCATTACCCGCCACCGCTGGCTTGTGTGCTGCGGCTGCTTCCGGGTAGGGCTGTATTGGCAGGGGCTGACCCATGACCTGTCCAAGTATTCCCTGACGGAATTCCGGGCGGGCGCCAAATACTATCAGGGTACCCGGAGTCCCAACGCCGCCGAGCGGGAGGACAAGGGCTACAGCGAGGCCTGGATGCACCACAAGGGCCGCAATAAGCACCACTATGAATACTGGACCGACATGAACCGTCAGACCCGGAACTATGAGCCCATCCCCATGCCCCGGAACTATCTGGCGGAGATGGTCATGGACCGTCGGGCTGCCTGCATGACCTACCAGGGAAGGGCCTACACCGACGGCTCCGCTCTGGCGTATTTTGAGAAGGGCCGGGAAAAGGACCTGATGCACCCCGACACCCGGCGGCAGCTTGGGTATATCCTGACCATGCTGGCGGAAAAAGGGGAGAAGGAAGCCTTCCGCTATCTGAAGGAAGAGGTGCTCACCGGGAAGCCCTTCCCCTGGGAAGAAAACGCATAAGGAGGAATCCCTATGGAAACCGTCAAGCTCACCGTACCGTCCAACAGCCTCCACGCATCCCAGATCCTCACCGGGTTTTTGATGTTAAAGGCCCAGGGTTGGGATGTGGCGCTGACCGACAGCTCCCGGGATGCTGGAAATCCCTTCTATGACCTGCCGGTGGTGCTGGCCCAGTACCGGGGACAGCGGATCGTCTACGACCTGTGGGATGGCTACCAGGACCCGGAGGACATGAAAAAAGCGCTGGACCAGTGTGATTTTTATTTCAAGCGCAGCTTCTCCCCGGAGAAAAATGCGGCGCTGTTCCCGGAGGATCAGAAGAAAATGCATCCTCTGGGCTTTAACTACCACGTTACCTGCAAGGGCAATCCCATCCGGGAACCGGTTTGGAAAGCCGCCCTGAAGCCCCTGATGGGCAGGACCCCGGACCGGTATTTCGTGCCGGAGGTCTTTGAGGGAAAAGCGGAGAGAAAGCCGGAGAAGCCGGTGAAGCTCCTGTTCCTGACCCAGCTGTGGGACGACCATGACCCGGCCCTTTCCAGGGAAGCGAACGAGGAGCGGATGTTCATCAATGAGACCCGGACCCAGATCCTGCGGACATTGAAGGAACGCTATGGCGATGCCTTCGTGGGCGGACTGCGGGACGAGGCTCTTTCCCGGAACCGGGCCCCGGAGCTGATTGTTCCGCCGGTGTATACGGAGCGGAAAAAATATCTGGCGCTGATGCGTTCCTGCGATATCTGCATCGGCTCCATGGGCCTGCATGAGAGCATCGGCTGGAAGACGGGGGAATACATAGCGGCAGCCAGGGCCATCGTCAACGAGCGCTTCCGCTATCAGGTCACCGGTGATTTCGCGGAAGGGAAGAACTATCTGCCCTTTACTGACGCGGACCAGTGTGTGGCGGCGGTGCGGCAGCTGGCGGAATCTCCGGAGGCGCGGTACAAGATGCAGAAGGCGAATGAGGATTACTACCGCAATTCCCTGAGGCCGGACGCTCTGGTGAAGAACAGCCTGGACACCGTGAACCGGATCCTGGCACAGTGGGAATGACCGCGGCATCTGATCCAGATGATATTGCCGGGTTAACAATTCCATCGCACCCCAGTTTTTTCGTATAAATGATCATTTATAGCTTAGGAAACAGTACGTAGGGGGCGGCATCCTTGACGCCCCATTTGCATGCAGTACTGTCATAAGGGGCGTCAAGGATGCTGTCCCCTACACCCCCCAATCGTATATTGCTGTGCAAACGATCATTTACGCCAAAATCTCTACCGCGGCTGAATCGCTGCGCTGCTGGAATTATTATCCGCATGCCATCCTATACCTGAGGGCAGTGCCGTTTTGGGGCATTGCCCTTTCGCTTTGCCCCGGCCGGGCAGAGAAAAGTTGAATATGGTCCCGATTGCGTTCAAAATGGTACCTGACCGGGAAGACAGGCAGGAACGGGTGCTTCTCCGGCTGGAGACACGGTGTTGCTTTTTGTGTACTTCTTACAAAAACATGGTTAAAAAATGATTAGTTTCGATGAAATTGTAAGAAATGCTTTACAAGAAATGGGAGAAGTGGTATAGTACTCATAGCTTGCAGACGGGGAAAAAACGACCCCGGACAGATGGAAAAGGGTACCCTTTTCCGCCTCCCCATAGCTATGGGGAGGATGCTTCTTTGGCTTTTCCCGGTCAAACCGGAATTAGCATATTTATTTTTTTAGGAGGAAACAACAAATGAAAAAGATCATTGCCCTGGCACTGGTTCTTGTCATGGTTCTGTCTCTGGCTGCCTGCGGCAGCGGCAGCAGCAACGATGTCAAGACCTACAAGGTTGGCGTTGCCATCTATCAGTATAACGACAACTTCATGACCCTGTACCGCCAGGAGATCGAGAACTACTTCAAGACCCTGGAGACCGACACTGTCAAGTATGAGATCACCATGGTCGACGGCAAGAACGACATGGGCGAGCAGACCAACCAGATCGATACCTTCATCACCCAGAAGATGGACGTCATCATCTGCAACCTGGTTCAGACCTCCTCTGCCGAAGTTATCATCGACAAGGTTGTGGCCGCTGGCATTCCCCTGGTTCTGATCAACCGTGAGCCTCTGGGCGACAACGGCGACGAGTCCTACCCCGGCATCATCAACAACGACAAGGTTTGCTATGTCGGCGCTGACGCCCGTCAGTCCGGTACTTACCAGGGCGAGATCGTGCTGGCTCTGGACAACAAGGGCGATATCAACGGTGACGGCGTGGTTTCCTACGTCATGGTCGTTGGTGACCCCGAGAACCCCGATGCCCAGTACCGTACCGAGTACTCCATCAAGGCTCTGACCGATGCCGGCGTGCAGGTCAAGGAGCTGGTCAAGAACGTTGGTAACTGGGATCAGACCAAGGGTCAGGAAATCGTGGCCGCTGCTCTGGCGCAGTACGGCGATGAGATCGAGGTCGTCTTCTGCAACAACGACGGCATGGCTCTGGGCGCTGCTGCTGCCATCCAGGCTGCTGGCCGTACCGTTGGTAAGGACATCTACCTGCTGGGCGTTGACGCTCTGGACGAGTGCCAGGAAATGGTCCAGAAGGGCACCATGACCGGTACTGTTCTGAACGACCATATCGGCCAGTCCCACACCGCTGTTGACGTGGCTGTCAAGGCTCTGAACGGCGAGGCCATGGACAACTACTACTGGGTTGACTACGTCAAGGTTGACGCTTCCTACTTCGGCTAATTGTTGTAATTTCCCCGTGGGTGGGCTGCTTGCAGCCCACCCCAAATTTCAAAGGTTTCCTTTGAGTGGAGTGCGGATGGGTATCCGCGCTGCACTGAGACGAAACCGAAAGTCTTAAAAATGCGCAGATAGGAGGTCTGCTCTATGAGTGAATACCGCTTGGAAATGCGCGGTGTTTGTAAATCCTTCCCCGGTGTCAAGGCCCTGGATCATGCCCAGCTCTGCCTGCATCCCGGCAAGGTTCACGCTCTGATGGGCGAAAACGGTGCCGGCAAATCCACACTGATGAAGTGCATGTTCGGTATCTACAGCATGGACGAGGGCGAGATCATTTATGAGGGCCAGAAGGTCACCATCAAGGATCCCCTGGAGGCTTTGAAGATGGGCATTGCCATGGTGCATCAGGAGCTCCAGCCCATCCCCGCCCGTACCATCGGTGAGAACATCTTCCTGGGGCGCTATCCCATGAAGAAATTCCTGGGGTTCATTCCCGTTGTGGACCACGAGAAGATGTATGCCGATACCGCGGAGCTGCTGAAGAAAGTCCGGATGGATTTCGATCCCAAGCAGATGCTGGGGGAACTGAGTGTTTCCCAGATGCAGTCCGTGGAGATTGCCAAGGCTGTTTCCGCCAACTGCAAGGTGCTGATTCTGGACGAGCCTACTTCCTCTCTGACCTCTAACGAGGTGGAGGCCCTGTTCCGCATCATTGAGGACCTGAAGGCCGACGGCGTTGCCATTGTCTACATCTCTCACAAGATGGACGAGATTCTGCGCATCTCCGACGAAGTCACCATCATGCGTGACGGTCAGTACATCGGCACCTGGGACTGCGCGGGTCTGACCACAGATTTCATCATCTCCAAGATGGTGGGCCGGGAATTGACCAATCTGTATCCCGAACGGCATAATGTGCCCGGAGATGTGGTGTTCGAGGTGGAGAATTTCACCTCCATCAATCCCAAGAGCTTCCGCAATGTCAACTTCCAGCTGCGCAAGGGCGAGATCTTGGGCGTCGGCGGCCTGGTGGGCGCACAGCGTACTGAGCTGATGGAAGGCCTCTTCGGCATCCGGTCCCATACCACCGGTACTATCAAGTACCAGGGTAAGGAGCTGCCCATTAACCGCCCCAAGGACGCTATCGATCAGGGCATCGCCATGCTGACCGAGGACCGCCGAGCCACCGGTATCCTGGGTGTCCTGAGTATTGCGGACAACATCTCCATCGCGTCCCTGAAAAAGTATTTGGACTTCGGCATCAAGATCAATGACAAGAAGGTCGAAGAACTGGTGCAGGAGAACGTCAAGAAGATGAACATCAAGACGCCCTCCAGTAAGACCCAGATTCAGAGCCTGTCCGGCGGCAACCAGCAGAAGGTGCTGATCGGGCGCTGGCTGGCCAACAACCCGGATGTTCTGATCCTGGATGAGCCTACCCGCGGCATCGATGTGGGTGCGAAATACGAGATCTACTGCATCATCGAGGAACTGGCCCGGGCAGGTAAGAGCATCATCATGATCTCCTCCGAAATGGCGGAGCTGATCGGTATGTCTGACCGGATCATGGTCATGTGCGACGGCCGTGTCACCGGTTTCGTAGACGGCAAGGACGCCACCCAGGAAAACATTATGGAACTGGCCACTCAGTTCTCGGCAGTTTGAGTAAGGAGGAACTACAGATATGAAAACACAAACGAGTATTCCCCAGAAGATCTGGGCAGTCATTAAGGGCAACCCCATTGTGGTCATGCTGGCAGTGCTCAGCTTGGTGGTGGGCTGCACCATTGACAAATTCTTCTCCCTGGACAACCTGAACAACCTGATGTGCAATACCACAGTGCGTTTCCTCATTGCTCTGGGCGTCTCCGGATGTCTGATCACCAAGGGTACGGACCTGTCCGCAGGCCGTCAGGCCGCTCTGGCTGCAACCCTCACCGGTGTCATGGTGCAGCGTGCGGACTACGCCAGCCGTATGTTCTCCTGGATGCCAGAGATGAACATGTGGGTAGTTCTGCTGATCGTCCTGGCCATCGGCGCCATTATCGGCACCATCACCGGCGTGATCGTCTCTTACCTGAACGTGCCTCCTTTCATCGCCACTCTGGGCATTCAGACCATTGTCTACGGCATCAACCTGATCTATACCAATGCCCAGCCCATCGGCGGCTTTACGGACAGCTTCAAGGCCTTCTTCAACTGGAAGTTCCTGCCCATCGGAGACTTCAAGGGCTTCAACGGCTATATCCTGTTTGCCCTGCTGTTTGGTTTGCTGTTCTGGTTCATGTATAACAAGACCACCCACGGCAAGTACATCTACGCCATCGGCGGCAACGAGAACGCCGCTGAGGTCTCCGGTGTCAATGTCCGTGCCAGAAAGACTCTGATCTACCTGACTGCTGGCTGTATGTATGCCTTTGCCGGTTTCCTGATGACCGGTAAGTCCGGCGGCGCCTCCGCCTCCATGGGCGTCAGCTACGAGCTGGAAGCCATTGCTGGCTGTACCATCGGCGGCGTCTCCACCACAGGCGGTATCGGCACCGTGGGCGGCATCCTGATCGGCGTGCTGGTGTTCGAGCTGCTGAAGATCATTCTGCAGTTCGTCGGCGCGGATCCCAACTTCAACTACATCGTTCAGGGCCTGGTGGTCATCACCGCTGTTGCCATGGATATCCGCAAGTACGTTGCCAAGAAGTAATGGAAGAGGATAAGAACCTTTCCCAGCAGGAAGAAAACGGCGTCCGCCAAGAGGGGAGAGCCCTGCCGGAAGAAGACAAGCCGGTAAAAACCCCCTGGCAGCAGCAAAAAGAGAGCTGGTATGACAAAATCCCGCTGTCTCTGAAGCAGCTGGATATCATCATCGGCATCTGCCTGACGCTTTTGGCACTGACTTTCATTGCCATCTGCCTGGACGCAATGGGTATCTTCCATCTATTTGGATAATCCCCAAAAAAGGCACATGAAAATGTGCCTTTTTGCTGCCCAATCGGGAGATTTGTCATTGTCTTTTCCGCCGCACTGTGCTAGACTGTAAGACGAGACGATACCAGGGGAGGGAATGCCGGATGGAGTTCAATGATATCTATGATGAAAACCGGAATCTCACTGGGAGAGTGCACCAGCGGGGGACTCCCTGGGGCCCGGGAGAGTACGGCGTTGTGGTCTGCGTCTGGGTCTACGACGGACGGGGGCATCTGCTGCTGACCCGCCGGGCCAAGGGCAAGAGCTTCGCCGGTACCTGGGAGAATTCCGGCGGGGCGGTGCAGGCAGGGGAGACCAGCCGCCAGGCCATCGCCCGGGAACTACTTGAGGAGACCGGCATTCAGGCGTCACCGGAGGAATTTGAATTCCTGGATACCGACCTGGAGCGGAACATTTTCTATGACCACTACTGCCTGAAGCGCCAGGTATGGCCGAGAGATATTGTCCTGCAGCCGGGGGAGACCGACAGTGTAATGTGGGCCAGCTTCGGCAAGGTTCACTGGATGATTCGCAGCGGGAAGATCTGTAAAATTATCGGTTCACAATTTCGCCGCCAGGAGAAGGCGCTCCGTTTGCGCAACATGCCCAAGTTCAAGCGCTGATTTTTGGCAGCGGGCAGGGCGGTTCGTGCTTGCCTTTTTTTGCCATCCGGGATATAATGAAAAAAAGCGTTTTTCACAGTCCCGGCAAAAACGCTTCCGCCGGGTGTGAAAAACGGTTTCTTTTTTCAATCCTGAAAGAAACATGGAGGGAAGACCTATGATCCAGCTAGTCAAACTGCCTGTACAGCGCGGCAATGTGCCCCTGCGTCTTGCCAAGGGACATTTTGTCACAAACCACTCCCACATCAATTATTACATTGATATCACCTTCCAGAAGACCCGTCTCAGTGAGGCGAGGGACGCCGCCTATCAGCTGGTCTCCCATTTTGTCAACGATACGCCGGTGGACACCATCCTCTGTCTGGACGGCACGGCGGTATTGGGAACCTGCATTGCTGAGGAGCTGACCAAATCGGGATTCCGCACCATTAACGCCCACCAGACCATCTATGTTGTGGAGCCGGAATACAATGCCAACTCTCAGATCATCTTCCGGGACAACATCCGGCCCATGATCCGGGGCAAGCATGTCATGGTGCTGATGGCCTCCGTCACCACCGGCTTTACGGCCAAGCGCTCCATTGAAGCTATCGAGTACTACGGCGGCTATGTCGCCGGCATTGCCGCTATTTACCGTGCAGTGGACGAAGTGGCGGGTTACCCTGTGCGCTCCGTCTATTCCATCGCGGACCTGCCGGATTACGAGAGCTACGACTATCGGGACTGCCCCTACTGCAAAGCGGGCAGAAAGGTGGATGCTCTGGTCAACAGCTTCGGATATTCCTCCCTGTAACCAACCCAATAAAACACAGAACCCGCCCTTGAATAAAGGGCGGGCTTTTTGATGGAATGTGCAGGAAACGATTCCGTTGTACCCCAAGTTCCTTAATAAATGATTGTTTACACGCGTACCCACTGTAGGGGAGGGTCATTGACCCTCCCGCTTGGTAACGGGACAGAGTGTGAAATAGGTTGCTGCCAGTGCTGGTTTTCACAAAAAGCAACGGATTTGATCGATCAAAAACTTTCAGCTGACGGGAGGGTCAATGACCCTCCCCTACAGTGGGTGCTGCGATAAAAGATCATTTACGCGCAAAATTTTGATGCAATTGACTCCTTGCAAATTGAGAATGAGTTTGAAAATGCCGGAAAAAAGTGCTTTTATGTGGAAGGGAGCGGATGGCATTTTCCGGGCTTGGGAAAGAATCTGCCAGCCTGAGCAAGGCAAAACAGCTCCGGAGGAAGAGAATGGACCAACTGCTAAAATGAGCATAAAAAAACGAGGCATAAGCCCCGGAATTGTGGAAATTATTCATTGACATTTGAACCTGGACGTGATAAAATGATAGTCCATACTGTGGTACTGTGCGTATTTTTGGATTTTCATCCTTAACATGGTTATTTTACCACAGGAACAGGGGGCTGTCAAGTATCAAGTTAGACAAATAGATAAATTTGACAACTTACCCAAGCGTATCATAAGCAACACACAATTCGTAAGAAAGGCTGTGATGATCCATATGGCAATGGTCAAGGACGTGATGTACGGCAAGACCATGCGTAAATCCTACGCGAAGTATGAAGAGATCCTCGAGATCCCCAACATGCTGAAGATCCAGAAGGACTCCTACCAATGGTTCCTGGATGAGGGCCTGCGGGAGGTCTTCAAGGATGTGGGGACAATCACCGACTTCTCCGGCAAACTGGAGCTTTCCTTCCTGGACTACACCATGGAGGATAAGCCCAAGTACACCATCGAGGAGTGCAAGGAACGGGACGCCACCTACGCCAAGCCCATCAAGGTTCGGGTCCGCCTGCGCAACACCGAAACCGACGAAATCAAGGAGCAGGAAATCTTCATGGGAGATTTCCCCGTCATGACCAACGGCGGCACCTTCGTCATCAATGGCGCGGAGCGTGTCATCATTTCTCAGATCGTCCGCAGCCCTGGCATGTACTACGGCCACGAGGTGGACAAGGCGGACCAGCACACCTATACCGCTACTGTCATTCCCTATCGCGGTGCCTGGCTGGAGTACGAAACCGATAATTCCAATGTATTCTGGGTCCGCATCGACAAGAACCGGAAGCTGCCCATCACCTGCCTGATCCGGGCCCTGGGCGTTCAGACCGACGAGCAGATCAAGGAGCTGTTCGGCGACGATGAGCGGATCCTGGCTACCCTGGATAAGGATCCCTGCAAGACGAAGGAAGAGTCCCTGCTGGAGATCTACCGCCGCCTGCGCCCCGGTGAGCCTCCCACGGTGGAAACCGCTACCGCCCATCTGGAGGGATTGCTGTTTGACGCCCACCGCTACGACGTCAGCAAGGTTGGCCGCTACAAGTTCAACAAGAAGATGGACATCTGGAGCCGACTGTCCGGTCAGGAAGCCGCCGAGCCCATCGCCGATCCCATGACCGGTGAGATCCTGGTCATGCCCGGCGAGTTCATCTCCCGGGCCCAGGCTCACGAGCTGAGCAAGCGGGGTGTCAACGAGGCCGTGGTGAAGGTTGGCGACAGCAATGTCAAGGTCTTCTCCAACAACATGGTGGACATGGCCGGCTTTGTGGACTTCGATCCCAAGCAGTACGGCATCAAGGAGAAGGTCTACTTCCCGGTGCTGAAGGAAATGCTGGAGTCCGTTCCTGCCGACGGCTGGGAGGACGCCATTGCCGAGCGGTTTACCGACCTGATCCCCAACCACATCATCGTGGACGACATCATGGCCTCCATCAACTACCTCAACTGCGTGGCCATGGGCATCGGCACGCCGGATGACATTGACCACCTGGGCAACCGCCGTCTGCGCTGCGTGGGTGAGCTGCTGCAGAACCAGTTCCGCATCGGCTTCAGCCGTCTGGACCGGGTCATCCGGGAGCGCATGACCGTCCAGGATCTGGACTCCGTTACCCCCCAGAGCCTGATTAACATCCGGCCCGTCACCGCCGTCATCAAGGAGTTCTTCGGCTCCAGCCCCCTGTCTCAGTTCATGGACCAGAACAACCCCCTGGCCGAGCTGACCCACAAGCGCCGTCTGTCCGCTCTGGGCCCCGGCGGCTTAAGCCGTGACCGGGCATCCTTCGATGTGCGCGATATTCACTACACCCACTACGGCCGCATGTGTCCCATCGAGACTCCCGAAGGTCCCAACATCGGCTTGATTAACTATCTGGCTACCTTTGCCAAGATCAACGAGTACGGCTTCGTGGAGGCTCCCTACCGGAAGGTGGACAAGGCCACCGGCTTTGTCACCAAGAACGTGGAGTATATGACCGCCGACGTAGAGGACGACTACTACATCGGCCAGGCCAACGAGCCGTTGGACGAAAACGGGTGCCTCGCCAACAAGCGTATCACCTGCCGTCACCGCAATGAAATCATCGAGGTGGACCGTCAGCTCATCGACTATATCGACGTGTCCCCCAGAATGATGATCTCCATCGCGACTTCCTTTATTCCCTTCCTGCAGAACGATGACGCCAACCGTGCTCTGATGGGCGCGAACATGCAGCGTCAGGCTGTGCCTCTGCTGACTACCGAGCCTCCCGTCGTCGCCACCGGCATTGAGCACAAGGCCGCTGTGGACTCCGAGGTCTGCATCAAGGCCAAGGGCCCCGGCGTTGTCACCGCCGTTTCCGCCACGGACATCACTGTCCACTATGACAGCGGGGAAGTCTGCGTCCACCATCTGACCAAGTTCGCCCGGTCCAACGCCGGCACCTGTATCAACCAGCGACCCATCGTGGTGGTGGGCGAGCGGGTGGATACCGAGCAGATCATTGCTGACGGTCCCTCCTGCTCCGGCGGCGAGGTTGCCCTGGGCAAGAACGTGCTCATCGGCTTCGTCACCTGGGAAGGCTACAACTACGAGGACGCCATTCTGCTGAACGAGCGTCTGGTCCGGGAGGATGTGTTCACCTCCATTCACATTGAGGAGCATGAAACCGAGGCCCGGGATACCAAGCTGGGCCCCGAGGAGATTACCCGGGACATCCCCAACGTGGGCGAGGACACCCTGAAGGATCTGGACGAGAACGGTATCATCCGCATCGGCGCGGAGGTTCATTCCGGCGATTACCTGGTGGGCAAGGTCACTCCCAAGGGCGAGACCGAGCTGACTCCCGAGGAGCGTCTGCTGCGGGCCATCTTCGGCGAGAAGGCCAGAGAAGTCCGTGACACCTCCCTGAAGGTGCCTCACGGCGAGAGCGGCATCGTCGTGGATGTGAAGGTCTTCACCAAGGAAAACTCCGACGAGCTGGCCCCCGGCGTCACCAAGTCCGTCCGGGTCTATATCGCTCAGAAGCGGAAAATCTCCGTGGGCGACAAGATGGCCGGCCGTCACGGCAACAAGGGTGTTGTCTCCCGGGTTCTGCCCGAGGAGGATATGCCCTTCCTGCCCGACGGTACTCCCCTGGATATTGTGCTGAACCCTCTGGGCGTGCCTTCCCGTATGAACATCGGGCAGGTGCTGGAGGTCCACCTGGGCTACGCTGCCCGGGCACTGGGCTGGAAGGTGGCCACCCCCGTCTTCGACGGCGCCAACGAGAAGGACATCCGGGAGACCCTGAAGCTGGCCGGCCTGCGGGAGGACGGCAAGACCATCCTGTACGACGGACGTACTGGCGAGCCCTTCGACAACCTGGTCACCGTGGGCTATCCCTACTACCTGAAGCTGCACCACTTGGTTGACGATAAGATCCATGCCCGTTCCACCGGCCCCTATGCCCTGGTTACCCAGCAGCCTCTGGGCGGCAAGGCCCAGTTCGGCGGCCAGCGTTTCGGCGAAATGGAAGTCTGGGCCCTGGAGGCCTATGGCGCGGCCTACACCCTGCAGGAGATCCTGACGGTGAAGTCCGACGATGTCACCGGCCGTGTCAAGACCTACGAGGCCATTGTCAAGGGCGCCAACATTCCCAAGCCCGGCGTGCCCGAATCCTTCAAGGTTCTGGTCAAGGAGCTGCAGGCGCTGTGCCTGGATATCCGTGTGCTGGACGAGCAGGGCAACGAGATCGAGCTGAAGGACGAGGACGATGACGATGAGATCGTCTACAGCGCCGACGACGAAAACGAGACCGTGGTCGGCTCCACCGATGAGGTGCTGGAAGCCGGGTTCGTCATTGACGAGGACGGCCCTGAGGATATTATGGACGTGTTCGGTGATCTGGATGACTCCGAGGCCGACACTTACGACGACGAAGAATAAGGAGGCGCAGTCATGGCAGATGCCACCTTTGATGCCATTAAAATTGGCATTGCTTCCCCGGAGATGATCCGGAAATGGTCCTATGGCGAGGTCAAGAAGCCTGAGACCATCAACTACCGTACCCTGAAACCCGAGCGGGACGGCCTGTACTGTGAGCGGATCTTCGGACCCACCAAGGACTGGGAGTGCCACTGCGGAAAATATAAGAAAATCAAGTATAAGGGCAAGATCTGCGACCGCTGCGGCGTGGAGGTTACCAAGGCAAAGGTTCGCCGGGAGCGTATGGGCCACATTGAGCTGGCCGCTCCCTGCAGCCACATCTGGTATTTCAAGGGCATTCCCTCCCGGATGGGCCTGATTCTGGACATCTCTCCCAAGGTACTGGAGAAGGTTCTGTACTTTGCCGCCTATATCGTCACCGATCCCGGCGATACGCCTCTGGCCCTGAACCAGGTGCTCACCGAGAAGGAATACCGGGACATGCGGGAGCGGTACGAGGACGACTTCAAGGCCGGCATGGGCGCTGAGGCTGTCAAGGAGCTGCTGGAGCAGATCGATCTGGACCAGCTGAGCAATCAGCTGCGGGAGGAACTGAAAACTGCTTCCTCTCAGAAGAAGCTGCGTCTGGTCAAGCGCCTGGAGGTCGTGGAGGCCTTCCGGGAGTCCGGCAACAAGCCCAGCTGGATGATTATGGACGTGCTGCCTGTCATCCCGCCGGATATCCGCCCCATGATTCAGCTGGACGGCGGCCGGTTCGCCACCTCCGACCTGAACGACCTGTACCGCCGGGTCATCAACCGGAACAACCGTCTGAAGCGGTTGGTCCAGCTCCATGCCCCTGATATCATCATCCGCAACGAGAAGCGGATGCTGCAGGAGGCTGTGGACGCCCTGATCGACAACGGCCGCCGCGGCCGTGCCGTCACTGGTGCGAATAACCGTGCGCTGAAGTCCCTCAGCGACATGCTGAAGGGCAAGCAGGGCCGGTTCCGTCAGAACCTGCTGGGCAAGCGTGTAGACTACTCCGGACGAAGCGTTATCGTCGTCGGCCCCGAGCTGAAGCTGTACCAGTGCGGCGTGCCCAAGGAAATGGCCATCGAGCTGTTCCGGCCCTTCGTCATGAAGAAGCTGGTCTCCGACGGCCTGGCCAACAACATCAAGTCCGCCAAGAAGATGATCGACAAGGGCAAGACCGAGGTCTGGGACGCTCTGGACGAGATCATTAAGGACCGCCCTGTCATGCTGAACCGTGCGCCTACCCTGCACCGTCTGGGCATTCAGGCCTTTGAGCCGGTGCTGGTGGAGGGCCGCGCCCTGAAGCTGCATCCGCTTTGCTGTACCGCTTTCAACGCGGACTTCGACGGCGACCAGATGGCTATCCATGTGCCTCTGTCTCCCGAGGCCCAGGCGGAAGCCCGTATGCTGATGCTGTCCGCCAACAACCTGCTCCGTCCTCAGGACGGTAAGCCTGTTACCGTGCCTACGCAGGATATGATCCTGGGCGCTTACTATCTGACCTATACCCGTCTGGGCAAGGCGGAGAAGGGCTCCGAGCGGGTCTATGTCACCGATGCGGGCGATACCGGCCTGCCGGTGAACGAGATCGTGGATGCCGACGAATTCGTGGCCGCCAACAAGAAGGCAAAGGCCGAAAAGAAGGCTCAGGCAAGCTTCCGTCCCATCCACAGCTACTCCTCTCCTGAGGAGGCCATTGCCGCCTACGCCGACGGCGCTGTGGGCCTGCACGCCCCCATCCTGGTCCGCTATGGCAAGCAGATCAGCGGCAAGATGGAGTACCGCATCATCAACGCCACCGTTGGCCGCCTGATCTACAACGAGCCCATCCCCCAGGATCTGGGCTTCGTGGACCGCACCGACCCTGCCCGCGAGTTTGATCTGGAGATTGATTTCCTGGTTGGCAAGAAGCAGCTGGGCAAGATCATCGACAAGTGCATCCGCCGTCACGGCTTCACCGTGGCTACCGAGATGCTGGATAAGATCAAGGCTCTGGGCTACAAATACTCCACCAAGGGTGCTATCTCCGTGTCCATCGCGGATATGGAAGTGCCTGAGATCAAGTATCAGCTGGTCAAGGAAGCCGAGGACAAGGTGGTGGAGATCGAAAACTACTACCGCCAGGGCTTCATCACCAACGACGAGCGTTACCGTCTGGTGGTTCAGCAGTGGGAGAAGACCACCAAGGACGTCACCGACGCCCTGCAGGGCAACCTGGACGAGTTCAACACCATCTATATGATGGCGGACTCCGGCGCCCGTGGCTCCATGGCCCAGATCCGTCAGCTGTCCGGCATGCGCGGCCTGATGGCCGATACCTCCGGCCGTACCATTGAGATCCCCGTTAAGGCGAACTTCCGCGAAGGTCTGTCCGTTCTGGAGTACTTCATCTCCTCCAGAGGCGCCCGTAAGGGCATGACCGATACCGCTCTGCGTACCGCGGACTCCGGTTACCTGACCCGTCGAATGGTGGATGTGTCCCAGGATGTCATCATCCGGGAGCACAACTGCGGCACCAAGAACGGCATCTGGGTGGGCGCTGTCTACGACAAGAACGGCGATGTCATCGATACCTTCGGCAACCGCATCCGGGGCCGTTACCCCGTGGAGGATGTGGTCCATCCCGAGACCGGCGAGTTGCTGCATTCCAAGGACGTTCTGATGATGCCCGAGGATGCCGAGAAGTTCGAGAAGGCCGGTATTCACAAGATCTATATCCGCACCATTCTGGGCTGCCATGCCCGGGTCGGCGTCTGCGCCAAGTGCTATGGCATGAACCTGGCCACTTCTAAGGAAGTGGATCTGGGCGAAGCCGTCGGCATCATCGCGGCCCAGTCCATCGGTGAGCCTGGTACCCAGCTGACCATGCGTACCTTCCACTCCGGCGGCGTCGCGGGCGACGATATCACCCAGGGTCTTCCCCGAGTTGAAGAACTGTTTGAGGCCCGCCGTCCCAAGAAGATGGCCCAGATCACGGAGATCAGCGGCACCGTCAGCATCGACGATACCCACCGCACCGCTCTGCGCAACATCACCATCACCGCCGACGACGGCGAGGTCAAGGTCTACCAGGTGCCTTACTCTGTGGGCCTGAAGGTCAGCCACGGCAAACGGGTGGAGAAGGGCGAGCCTATCACCGATGGCGCTCTGTATCCCCAGGACATCCTGCGGATCTCCGGCGTGGAGGCCGTTCAAGATTACCTGGTCCAGTCCGTCCAGGCTGTGTACCGCCAGCAGGGCGTGGAAATCAACGATAAGCACATCGAGGTTATCATCCGTCAGATGATGCGCAAGGTGCGCATCGAGGATCCCGGCGACACCAACCTGCTCACCGGCAGCACCGTGGACACCTTCGAGTTCGAGGATGCCAACGCCGCCATCCAGGCCCGGATTGATGCCGGCGAGACCGAGCTGCGGAAGGCGGAATGCAGCGCTATGCTGCTGGGCATCACCAAGGCTGCTCTGGCAACGGACTCCTTCCTGTCCGCCGCTTCCTTCCAGGAGACCACCAAGGTTCTGACCGACGCCGCCATCAAGGGCAAGGTGGACCATCTGGTGGGCCTGAAGGAGAACGTGCTGATCGGCAAGCTGATCCCCGCCGGTTCCGGCCTGATGGCCTACCGGGACTACCAGCCCGGCGCCACCCCCGAGGCCCGGATCCCCGAGGAAATGCTGGAAAACGCCATTAACTAAACACAGTTCCGCCCGGACTTCCCTGGAGACCGGGCGGAATTTTTACGCTTGGGAATACGGAAGGAAGATATTCTTTTGGGAAGAATAATGTGCATGTGTAGGCAGATAAAGCGGTAGACGATCATTTTCCTTTTATTTGCATCATCCCGGAAGGGAAAGCTAACGTTCTGCCTGCCATGGATTTACGCCACCGGTATGGAGGCCGGAAGATGAAAAAAACTGCCTGTACCAGCCCTGATTTCCAGGGAGAAAACTGTAAAACTCTGCCGAAAAAAAGCAAATTTCCGTGAATCTGTTGACATTTTCTATGGGATGTGCTATGATTCAGGCGTCTCAATTGGAAAGAGTCTTTCCAAAGCAAGATACTCGACCGCCGGATAAAACCGGCTAAGGCCATACGGACAGCCGGGTCGGATGCCGAAGACCGCATATGCGGTTGGCAACTTCTGTTGCCTTATTGATTGAGTTAGAAGCTCAGTTTTATAAGTTGGTTACTATAAACCATAGCCTCGTGGCAAAACTTGTGAAATGGTCAATAAGAGTAGTAAAAGTAATCTTTGCTATATAGACTCTGATTCCATTGTGATTCGACAGATGCTTTGGATACGAAATAGGGTTCTTCCGCGCTTATAGGGGGAGAGTCCGGTCATATTCCGTACAGGAAGCGGTTGCCGGAAGAACAGCGATCTGCAAGTGGTATGCTACGCATGTGGCATACCGCTTTTTTGCGTTTACAGGGCGGAAAGGAAGACAGAATATGGATAAGATCATCGAACTGAAAAACATCTCCAAAGCGTTCGACGGAGAAACAGTGCTGGACAATATCAGCCTGGATATCTACGACAACGAGTTTATCACCCTGCTGGGTCCTTCCGGCTGCGGAAAAACCACCACGCTGCGGCTCATCGGCGGTTTTACCCATCCTGACCAAGGTGACGTGATCTTTATGGGGGAATGCATCAACGATGTGCCTCCCCACAAGCGCAACGTCAACACCGTGTTCCAGAAATATGCCCTGTTTCCCCACCTGAATGTGTTTGAAAACATTGCCTTCCCCCTGCGGGAGAAGCATGTGCCCAAGAAGGAGATCAACGAAAAGGTCAACGAAATGCTCTCCCTGGTGATGCTCTCCGGCTTCGGCAACCGCCGGGTCACCAGCCTTTCCGGCGGGCAGCAGCAACGGGTGGCCATTGCCCGGGCGCTGATCAGCCATCCCAGGGTTCTGCTGCTGGATGAGCCCCTGGGTGCCCTGGACCTGAAGCTGCGCAAGGACATGCAGCAGGAACTGAAGAAGATCCAGAAGTCTACCGGTATCACCTTCATCTTCGTCACCCACGACCAGGAGGAAGCCCTGTCCATGTCCGATACCATCGTGGTCATGAGCGAGGGTAAGATCCAGCAGATCGGCACGCCTACCGATATCTATAATGAGCCGGTGAACGCCTTTGTTGCGGACTTCATCGGCGAGAGCAACATCCTGGACGGTATCATGCTGGAAGACTACCGGGTCCGCTTTGCCGGACAGACCTTCACCTGCCTGGACGCCGGGTTTGACAAGAACGAACCGGTGGATGTGGTGGTACGGCCGGAGGATGTGGATATCGTTCCTGTGGAGCAGGGTATGCTCCACGGCACCGTCACCTCCGTAACCTTCATGGGCGTCCACAACGAGATCATTGTGGATATCGAGGGCTTCAAGTGGATGATCCAGACCACCGAAAGCGCCAACGAGGGCGAGCACATTGGCTTGCACCTGGATCCCGATGCCATCCACATTATGAAAAAATCCAAATATTCCGGCATGTTCGGAGATTACTCCTCCTTCTCCAGCGAGATGGATGAGCTGTCCAATCCGGGAGGCGAAGAGGAAGAATGAGCAGAAAGATCAACAAGGTCAATCCTTACCGGACGGCCCTGGTGCCTTACTCCATCTGGGCGCTGCTGTTCATTCTGGTGCCGCTGGTTTTCATCGGCTATTACGCCTTCACGGACAACAGCTTCAACTTCACCATGGAGCATTTCGCCCGTTTTTTCACTGCCACCAGCAGCGTGACCGCGGACGACGGCACGACCCAGGAGGTCCGCACCTATCTTCTGATTTTCATGCGGTCGCTGAAGCTGGCGGTGATTTCCACGGCCATCTGCCTGCTGCTGGGGTATCCTCTGGCCTATATTATGTCCCGGGCCAAGGAGCAGACCCAGAAAACCATGATGACCCTGATTATGATTCCCATGTGGATGAACTTCCTGATCCGCACCTATGCCTGGATGACCATTCTGCAGGACACCGGCATTCTCAACAACCTGCTGCAGAAGGTGAACCTTGGCCCCATCCACATCATCGGTACAGAGACGGCAGTCATCATCGGCATGGTCTATGATTATTTCCCCTACATGGTGCTACCCATCTACTCCATCATGGCGAAGATGGATGTGAAGCTCCTGGAGGCCGCCAGAGATTTGGGCTGCGGCAGCCTTTCCGTGCTGCGCCGGGTGGTGTTTCCCTTGAGCCTGCCGGGCGTGGTCTCCGGCATTACCATGGTCCTGATCCCATCCATCAGCACCTTCTACATCTCCCAGAAACTGGGCAACGGTAAGTTCTTCCTGATCGGCGACGCCATCGAGGGGCAGTATGTGGCCAACAACCTGCATTTTGCCGCTGCCATTGCTTTCATCCTCATGGTGATCTTGCTTGTGGCCATGGCCGTGGTCAAGTATGTGGCCGGACGCTACGTCTATGGAGGGGAATAATATGAAGATGAAGCTGCACTCCAGAATCTATACGGGCCTGGTCTTCGCCTTCCTGTTTGCGCCCATCGTGGTTATGCTGATCTACTCCTTCAACGAGGCCAAGAGCCTGTCTGTCTTCTCCGGCTTCTCCTTGCGGTGGTATGAGGAGCTGATGAATGACCGCAATACCCTCCAGGCTGTGAAAAACACGTTTCTTCTGGCATTCTCCGCCACCGCGATTTCCACCGTCATGGGCACTGCTGCGGCAGTGGGCATCCACCGGCTGCGCAGCAAGTGGTACCGGACGCTGATGAACACCGTCACCGACATTCCCATGACCAACCCAGACATCATCACAGGTATCTCCCTGATGCTGATGTTTGTGTTTGTGGGACGGCTGTTCGGCGCTTCCACCAGCCTGAGCTTCTGGACCATGCTCATTGCCCATGTGACCTTCTGCCTGCCCTATGTAATTCTGCAGGTGCTGCCGAAGCTGCAGCAGATGGATAAGGCTTTACCGGAGGCAGCCATGGATTTGGGCTGTACCCCCATGCGGGCGTTTTTCAAGGTGGAGCTGCCGGAGATTTTGCCGGGTATCATCACCGGCGCCATCATGGCCTTCACCTTGTCCCTGGATGATTTCGTCATCAGCTATTTCACCGCCGGCAACGGCTTCGAAACCCTGCCCATCCGGATCTACGGCATGACGAAGAAAACCGTCACCCCGAAGATGTACGCATTGGCAACTCTGATCTTCTTCGTGACCATGTCCCTGCTGCTGATCAGCAACATGGTGGACAACGAGGACCGGCAGAAGCTGAAAGAGGAAAGAGCCAAATGCAATCATGCAAAAAAACACAAAGAGAACTGAGGAGGTATTCCAATGAACAAGAAAATTATCCCGGTCTGCCTGGCCCTGATGCTGATGCTCAGCATGGTGCTCTCCGGCTGCGGCAGCTCCAACACCCTGACCCTGAATGTCTACAACTGGGGCGAGTATATCTCCGACGGCAGCGAGGGTAGCTTTGATACCATCAAGGAGTTTGAGAATTGGTATCAGCAGACTTACGGCCAGAAAGTGAAGGTCAACTACAGCACCTTCGCCTCAAACGAGGATATGTACAGCAAGATCGCCAGCGGCGCGGTGAGCTACGATGTTATCATCCCCTCTGATTATATGATTGCCCGTATGGCGGAGGAGGGTATGCTGCTGCCCCTGGACTTTTCCAACATCCCCAATTACCAGTATATCGATGAAACCTTCAAGGGGCTGTACTATGATCCCGACAACCAGTATTCCGTGCCCTACACCTATGGCATTGTGGGCGTGATCTACAACGCCAATGTGGTAGACGAGGCCGATGTGGGCGGCTGGGATGTGATGTGGAATGAGAAGTATTCCGGCGCCATTTTGCAGTTCAATAACTCCCGGGATGCCTTCGGCACCGCCATGTACAAGCTGGGCCTGGACGTGAATACCACCGACAAAGCGGACTGGGATCTGGCCTATGAGGAGCTGCTGACCCAGCGTCCTCTGGTATACAGCTATGTCATGGACGAGATCTACAACATGATGGAGTCCGGTGAGGCCGCTATCGGCGCTTACTATGCCGGCGACTACTTCACCATGGTGGATGCCCAGGCCGATGATGTGGACCTGCAGTTCTACTATCCCGAGGAGACCAACTTCTATGTGGACGCCATGTGCATTCCCTCCTGCGCCCAGAATAAGGAGCTGGCGGAGGTTTTCATCAACTATATGCTTTCCGAGGAAGCTGCTGTAGCCAACGCGGAGTACACCTACTACGCCTCTCCCAACTCCCTGGTGTACAACAACGCGGTCTACCAGGAGGACATGGGCGAGGACGTGATGGAAGTGCTGTACCCCCAGCTGGACAACTTTGCCGAGCAGTACAATCGGCTCGCTTTCCGGAACCTGGACAACGAAATGCTGGGTTACCTGAACACTCTGTGGGAGAACATCAAAATCAACTGATACGATAGAGAAAACGGTGCATATGGAGTGAAAACGGCCTCCATATGCACCGTTTGCTTCAAGCTGCAGCTGCGAATACCAATGCGGTAAATGATCGTTTTTCGCACAAATGCCTTCCCCTTTGGGGAAGGTGGCCCGGCGTAAGCCGGGTCGGATGAGGCTGGAATGCACCCAGACCAGTATGCACTTAAAGAACCAAGGACTGAAAAAGGAAAGCTGGACAACGGCTTTACCGTTTATTATGGCTGGCACAAACCTTCGGTGCGTACCAACCTCATCCGCCCCAGCGTGCGCGCTGGGGCACCTTCCCCAACGGGGAAGGCATGGGCGCTGCCGCGCCACAGCAACCATCCTACGCTAAACGATCATTTACTGCTATACCGAATGTTTTTCCATTATCCCGAAGGGATACCATCATTTTGCATTCGCTCTGGGTCCGCCATCCCTTGCAAACTGTTTAGAATTGATTTTGATACCAGAGAAATAGCATTATCACAAAAAAAGTTCCCATATTTTTGTTGACTTTTTTGAAAAAATGCGTATAATATGAACTTGTATGGATACCAAAAAGAAAAGTAAAATACCCGAGTGCGGCAGTTTGCTGAAAATTCCCCAGGGGAAGGTCATCGTGGGCACGAAGCAGCTGAAAAAGGCTGTGGAGGCCGGTCGTACGCGGTATGTTTTTCTGGCAAAAAATGCCGATCCCGCTGTCACCGGGCCCCTGGAGGCCATGTGTACCCAGCGGAATATCCAAATCACCTGGGTTCCCAGCATGGCCGAGCTTGGCCATAGCTGCGGCATCGAGGTGGGTGCGGCGGCAGCAGCCGTCGTGGATTGACCCCGGTTCTTTCGGATATTTTCCGAGGAATATATACCCGCCGGAAGCGGCGAGAACAAAAGAAAGGAGAAAATTGATGCCTACTTTTAATCAGCTCGTTAGAAATGGCCGCCAGCAGGTCACCTACAAGTCCACCGCTCCTGCTCTGCAGAGAGGTCTGAACACCCTGGAGAACAAGGCTACTTCTCTGCCTTCCCCCCAGAAGCGCGGTGTCTGCACTGCTGTCCGTACCACCACCCCCAAGAAGCCCAACTCCGCACTGCGTAAGATCGCCCGTGTGCGTCTGACCAACGGTATGGAAGTTTCCGCTTATATCCCCGGTGTTGGCCATAATCTGCAGGAGCACTCCGTGGTGCTGATCCGCGGCGGCCGTGTCAAGGACCTGCCCGGTGTTCGTTACCACATCATCCGTGGCACTCTGGATACCCAGGGCGTGCAGAACCGGATGCAGTCCCGCTCCAAGTACGGCGCGAAGCGTCCCAAGGCTGGCAAGAAGAAGTAATTCTTACCGTCCTAACCCAATTTTTGACTGATCCCACGCCCTTTCGCAAGGCAAGGCCTTGCCAAAGCGTTTTTATATATAGTATAAAAACCTCTGGCCAGGCACAACGAAAGTCACACTTTCGAGTACCGATGAAATCATTATATTATGAAGGAGGGAAGCAAAGTGCCCAGAAGAGGTAATGTTCCCAAGAGAGAGGTCCTTCCGGATCCTCATTACAATTCCGTTCTGGTTACCAAGCTCGTAAACAGCATCATGCTGGACGGCAAGAAGGGTGTTGCCCAGAAAGTCGTCTACGGTGCATTTGAAATTGTCGAGAACAAGACCGGCAAGAACGGCCTGGAAGTCTTCCAGCAGGCAATGGAAAACGTTATGCCTGCCGTGGAGCTGAAGGCTCGCCGTGTCGGTGGCGCCACCTATCAGGTGCCCATCGAAGTTCGTCCTGACCGCCGTCAGACCTTGGGTCTGCGGTGGCTCACCACCTACAGCCGTAACCGCAGCGAAAATACCATGAAGGAGCGCCTGGCCGCCGAGATCATGGACGCCGCCAACAACACCGGCGCATCCGTGAAGAAGCGCGAGGACGTTCACAAGATGGCCGACGCCAACAAGGCGTTTGCGCATTTCCGCTGGTAATAAAGGAGATAACCAATGCCTAGACAGTATTCTCTGGAGAATACAAGAAACTTCGGCATCATGGCACACATCGATGCCGGTAAGACCACTACCACCGAGCGTATTCTGTTCTACACCGGTAAGAACTACAAGATCGGTGAGACCCATGACGGCTCCGCCACCATGGACTGGATGGCGCAGGAGCAGGAGCGTGGTATTACCATCACCTCCGCCGCTACCACCTGTTTCTGGAAGGGCTGCCGTCTGAACATCATCGACACCCCGGGCCACGTGGACTTCACCGTGGAAGTTGAGCGCTCCCTGCGTGTGCTGGACGGTGCTGTTACCGTTCTGTGTGCCAAGGGCGGCGTGGAGCCCCAGACCGAGACCGTCTGGCGTCAGGCCGACGAGTACAAGGTCCCCCGTATGATCTACGTCAACAAGATGGACATCATGGGCGCTGACTTCTACCGCGTCCTGCAGATGATCGACGAGCGGCTGAAGTGCAACGCTGTTCCCATTCAGCTGCCCATCGGCTCCGAGGCTTTCTTCAAGGGCAACATCGACCTGGTCACCATGAAGGCCAATGTCTTCTATGATGAGCTGGGCAAGGATGTCCGCGTGGAAGAGATCCCCGAGGATATGGTGGACCTGGCCAATGAGTATCATGAGAAGCTGATGGACGCCGTCTCCGTCTTCGATGATGACATCGCTATGATGTATCTGGAAGGCGAAGAGGTTCCCGTGGACATGATTAAGAAGGTCATCCGTAAGGCTACCATTGCCAACGAGATGGTTCCCATCGTCTGTGGTACTTCTTACAAGAACAAGGGCGTTCAGGAAGTTCTGGACGCGGTGGTGGACTATATGCCCAGCCCCCTGGATAAGAAGGGCATTAAGGGCGTCAACCCCGAGACTGAGGAAGAGGATTTCCGTCCCGCTTCCGATGAGGCTCCCTTCTCCGCGCTGGCGTTCAAGATCGCTACTGACCCCTATGTGGGCAAGCTGTGCTACTTCCGCGTGTACTCCGGTACGCTGGAGAAGGGCACTTCCGTTTTGAACTGCACCAAGGGCACCAAGGAGCGTATGGGCCGTATCCTGCAGATGCACGCCAACCACCGGGAGGATATCGACAAGGTCTACGCCGGCGATATCGCTGCCGTCGTGGGCGTGAAGAACACCACCACCGGTGACACCTTCTGCGATGAGGAGCATCCCATCATCCTGGAGTCCATGGTCTTCCCCGAGCCCGTTATCGAGGTCGCCATCGAGCCCAAGACCAAGGCCGGTCAGGAAAAGATGGGCATCGCCCTGAGCAAGCTGGCAGAAGAGGATCCCACTTTCCGGACCTACACCAACAAGGAGACCGGGCAGACCATCATCGCCGGTATGGGCGAGCTCCATCTGGAGATCATTGTGGACCGTCTGCTGCGGGAATTCAAGGTGGAAGCCAACGTTGGCGCTCCCCAGGTTTCCTACAAGGAGACCATCCGCAAGAGCGTCGAGCAGGACACCAAGTATGCCCGTCAGTCCGGTGGTAAGGGCCAGTACGGCCATGTCAAGATCCGCGTGGAGCCCAACGAGCCCGGCAAGGGTTACGAGTTCATCAACGCCGTTGTCGGCGGTGCTATCCCCAAGGAGTATATCCCCGCTGTTGATGCCGGTATTCAGGGTGCCATGGAAGCGGGCGTGCTGGCTGGCTATCCCGTGGTGGATGTGAAGGTTACTCTGTTCGACGGCTCCTACCACGAGGTGGACTCCTCCGAAATGGCATTTAAGATCGCCGGTTCCATGGCGTTCAAGGAAGCCTGCCGGAAGGCCGATCCCACCATCCTGGAGCCCATCATGAAGGTCTCCGTCACCGTGCCCGACGAGTATATGGGCGTTGTCATCGGCGACATCACTGCCCGCCGCGGCAACATTCTCGGCCAGATCACCCGTACCGGCGCTGTCCAGGTGGATGCCAACGTGCCTCTGGCGGAAATGTTCGGCTACGCTACTGACCTGCGTTCCAAGACCCAGGGCCGCGGCAACTACTCCATGGAGCCCAGCCACAACGCCGAGCTGCCCAAGTCCAAGACCGACGAGATCATCAAGGCTCGTGGCCGCGACTAATTTTGATAATTCTCTGCCCGGATTCTTTGCTTCTGCTTGCGGCAGCGAAGAAATCCGGCAGAAAATGAAAAATTTCTCTTGTGTTTCTGCCGTTTGTGTAGTATGATGTATATGCTGTGCGGAAGCGCAAGAACGAAGTTATTTGTTTATTATTTATTTCACAATCATAACAGGAGGAATATTTCAAATGGCAAAGCAGAAGTTTGAGAGAAATAAGCCCCACGTTAACATTGGCACCATCGGCCACGTTGACCACGGCAAGACCACTCTGACCGCCGCTATCACCAAGTATCTGGCCATGAAGGGCAAGGCTCAGTTCGAGGACTACGCTTCCATCGATAAGGCTCCCGAAGAGAAGGCTCGTGGTATCACGATCAACACCGCTCACGTTGAGTACGAGACCGACAAGCGTCACTACGCTCACGTTGACTGCCCGGGTCACGCTGACTATATCAAGAACATGATCACCGGTGCTGCTCAGATGGACGGCGCTATTCTGGTTATCGCTGCTACCGACGGCCCCATGGCTCAGACTCGTGAGCACCTGCTGCTGGCCCGTCAGGTCGGCGTGCCCTATATCGTTGTGTTCCTGAACAAGTGCGATCAGGTTGACGACGAGGAGCTGCTGGAGCTGGTCGAGATGGAAGTCCGCGAGACTCTGTCCGAGTACGAGTTCCCCGGCGACGATGTGCCCATCATCAAGGGTTCCGCTCTGAACGCTCTGATCTGCGAGAGCAACGATGTCAACGCTCCCGAGTATGCCTGCATCAAGGAACTGATGGACGCTGTTGACGACTATATCCCCACTCCCGACCGTAAGGCTGACCAGCCCTTCCTGATGCCCGTTGA
>JBJDYN010000150.1:0-7349 GCA_051867395.1 Faecousia sp.
ATGACATTGCCCCAAAGGGGAAGGCATGGGCGCTGCCGCGCCAGCGCAGCTAACGAAGATAAACGATCCTTTATATAAGGAATATGGAATACAACTGATGAAGGAACACCATCATTTTGCATTCTTTACATGGTTTTGATTTGGAAAGGAAGATAGATTTATGTCCAGAGTTTATAATTTCTCGGCAGGCCCTGCTGTTCTGCCGGAGAGTGTTTTGAAGGAAGCGGCCAATGAGATGCTGGATTACCGGGGCACCGGTATGTCCGTCATGGAAATGAGCCACCGCTCCAAGGCTTACCAGACCATCATCGACGAGGCGGAAGCCGATCTGCGCAAGGTCATGGGCATCCCCGAAAACTACAAGGTTCTGTTCCTGCAGGGCGGCGCCAGTCAGCAGTTTGCCATGATCCCCATGAACCTGATGAAAAACAAGGTAGCGGACTACATCATCACCGGCCAGTGGGCCAAGAAGGCCTGGCAGGAGGCGAAGCTGTACGGCCAGGCCAACGCCGTGGCGTCCTCCGCCGACAAGGCCTTCTCCTATATCCCCGACTGCTCCGATCTGCCCATCAGCGCTGATGCGGACTATGTGTATATCTGCGAGAACAACACCATCTACGGCACCAAGTTCCATACCCTTCCCAACACCAAGGGCAAGGATCTGGTGTCTGACGTGTCCTCCTGCTTTCTCAGTGAGCCGGTGGACGTAACCAAGTACGGCATGCTCTACGGCGGTGTGCAGAAGAACATCGGCCCCGCCGGTGTGGTCATCGCGGTGATCCGGGAGGATCTGATCCGGGAGGATGTGCTGCCCGGCACCCCCACCATGCTGCGCTACAAGACCCACGCCGACAACGGCTCCATGTACAATACCCCTCCCGCCTACGGCATCTACATCTGCGGCAAGGTCTTCAAATGGCTGCTGGAGATGGGCGGCTTGGAGGTCATGAAGGAGCGCAACGAGAAGAAAGCCGCCGTCCTGTACGATTTTCTGGACGCAAGCCGTCTGTTCCACGGCACCGTGGTGAAGAAGGACCGTTCCCTGATGAACGTCCCCTTCGTCACCGGGGACACGGAGCTGGACGCCAAGTTCGTCCGGGAGGCCACGGAAGCGGGCTTCGTGAACCTGAAGGGCCACCGCACCGTGGGTGGTATGCGGGCCAGCATCTACAACGCCATGCCCATGGAGGGCGTTCAGAAGCTGGTGCAGTTCATGGAAAAGTTTGAAGCGGAAAATCGGTAAGAGAAGGAACGGACTATGTATAAAATTCACTGCTTAAATAAAATCTCCCCCAAGGGCACGGCCCTGCTTACAGAGGACTATCAGGCCGTTGACAATCTGGAGTCTGCCGACGCCGTGCTGGTGCGCAGCGCCAATATGCACGAGCTGGAGCTGCCGGAAAATCTGCTGGCGGTGGCCCGGGCCGGCGCCGGCGTCAACAACATCCCCCTGACCAGCTGTGCCGAGCAGGGCATCGTGGTCTTCAACACCCCCGGTGCCAACGCCAACTCTGTCATGGAGCTGACCTTGTGCGGTATGCTGCTGGGCTGCCGGGACATTGTGGGGGGCATCAACTGGGTGCAGTCCATCAAGGGCAGCTGCGAGGTGTCCCGGATGGTGGAAAAGGGCAAGTCCCAGTTTGCCGGTCACGAGATCCGGGGCAAAAACCTGGGCGTCATTGGCCTGGGCGCGGTAGGTGGCCCTCTGGCCAACGCCGCCAGAAGCTTAGGCATGAACGTCTACGGCTGCGACCCCTTCATCTCCATCGACGCAGCCTGGCACCTGGACAGCCACATTACCCGAATCAACAGCCGGGACGAGATCTACGCCAAATGCGACGTGATCTCCCTCCACACCCCCCTGCTGGACGACACGAAGAAGATGATTAACGCCGAGGCCATTGCCAAGATGAAGGACGGCGTCATCATCCTGAACTTCGCCCGGGATCTGCTGGTGGACGACGACGCCATGGCCCAGGCCCTGGCCACCGGTAAGGTGTCCCGCTATGTCACAGACTTCCCCAACGAGAAGACTGCCAACATGCCCGGCTGCATCGCCATTCCCCACCTGGGCGCTTCCACCGAGGAGTCTGAGGACAACTGTGCCAAGATGGCGGTTCAGGAGGTTATGGACTACCTGGCCAACGGCAATATCAAGAACTCGGTTAACTATCCCAACTGCGACATGGGTGTCTGCCGTGCGGAAAGCCGCATCACCCTGCTGCACAAGAACATCCCCAACTCCCTGGGCCGCTTCACCGCCGCCATTGCCGGTGAGAACATCAACATCGACGGTCTGGTGAACAAGAGCCGGGGTGAGTTCGCCTACACCATGCTGGATCTGGACCATCACCCCTCCGCGGCAGCGCTGGAAAGCCTGAAAAGCATCGAAGGCGTGGTTCGCGTCAGAGTTCTCAAATAATAAATGGCATCAAAAAACCCTCTTGCCTTTCCAGGGCAAGAGGGTTTTTTAGTGTGGAGTGTGGAATTAGGAGTGTGGAGTTGAAGGTGTTGCCGTAAGCGGGCATTTATCGAAAGAACTCCGCAACTCCACACTCCAAACTCCAAACTCCACACTCTTTTTTAGTCGTGTCTTTGTGCTTCGTTGCTGTAGGTCTCGCAGAAGCGGGCGGAGAAGGAGGGTTCCCGGCCTGCGGCGTACAGGTGGGCGGTGTCCCCGAAGGCGTTTACCCGGAAGCTGGCAATCCCCTGCCTGCGTTCCTCCGTGGTGACGGTGGTAACGGAGGTGGGAGCGGCGCAGAAGCCGTGCCACAGAGGCATGGGGGAGATGCCCAGCAGGTGGCCCAGAAGTACGCATTCTATCCCAAAGTGGCAGAACAGCACGATGGTGTCCTCGTTGGGGGCTTCGGCGCGGTAGCAGTCTCCCTCCCGGACGTAGCCGTGGCGGAACAGCAAATCGTCCAGTCCCTGGGCGACCCAGGCTGCTTCCTCCCGCACATTCGCTGCCTGGAAAGCATCGTTTTCCCACCAACGGTCCCGGTCATAAAAGCGCGGGTCTTTGGTCCAGTCCTGGGGCAGCCAGTCCCAGGCCACCCCGGTGACTTCCCTGTCGGGCCGCTTTACCTTGGGAGAAAATTCCCGGAGCCAGGGCAGAATCTCCGCCTGACAGTTCAACTTTTCCAGGGTGGGCTTGGCAGTGTCTCTCGCCCGGCCCAGGGGCGAGCAGTAAAAGGCTTTCACATCCATGGCGCAAAGCCGGTGGGACAGAAGCTCCGCTTCCTCCCAGCCGGTGGGTGTCAGAGAATCGATGGAATAATCCGGGTCGCCGTGGCGGACAATCAACAGTTTCATAAAATTCCTCGCTTTTCGATTGCGATGCGGTTGAGATGAACCCTTGCGTGAGAACAAGGCATTTCGGCCGAATTCAGCGAAATGATTGTTTATTTCCCCAGTTCCTTGTTTTTCTGCCAGGCGGCAATGACGCAGTCCATGGCCGCGCCCCGGAAGCCGTGCTGCTCCAGAGCCCGGACTCCCGCGATGGTGCTGCCGCCGGGGGAGCATACCGCGTCCTTCATGGCGCCGGGGTGCTGATGGGTTCCCAGAAACATTTCCGCCGAGCCTGCCATGGTCATGGCGGCGTACTCCATGGCCTTGGCTCTGGGCAGGCCGCAGGCCACCGCTCCATCAGCCAGGGCTTCCAGGAACAGGTACATGTAGGCCGGGCCGCTGCCGGACAGGGCGCTGGCGGCGTCGATGAGCCGCTCCTCCAGCTGGTCCAGCAGGCCGCAGGGCTTCATGTCCCGGAGCCAGTCTGCCAGAACCCCATCCTCCACCAGGTCGTTGCGGCAGTAGGGAATCACACCCTTGCCGATGGCGGTGGGGGTGTTGGGCATAATCCGGATGACAGGCAGATGGGTTCCGGTAAATTCCTCGATCTGCCGGATTTCCAGCCCCGCCGCCATGGTAATCAGCAGGGGCCTCCGGACGGCCAGCAGGCTCTGCAAGGGAGTCAGGCAGTCCGCCACCATGTGGGGCTTGACTGCCAGGAAAATCCGGTCACATTGGGCGGCGATGGTTTCGTTGTCCCCGTAGGCGATCCCCAGCTCCTGGGCCAGGGCCTTGGCCTTGCCGGAGCGGTCAGAGATGAGAATGTCCTTGGTTTCCTGGCTTAAGGCCCGGGCGATGGCGCCGCCCATGTTGCCGCAGCCGATAAATCCGTATTTCATGGTGTTACCTCACATGTCCGTTTCCATGAATGATATATTTATAGGTAGTCAGCTCCCGCAGGCCCATGGGGCCCCGGGCGTGGAGCTTTTGGGTGGAGATGCCCATTTCGCAGCCCAGGCCGAACTCGCCGCCGTCAGTAAACCGGGTGGAGGCGTTGACGTAGACCGCCGCGCTGTCCACCCCGGCGGTGAAGATCCGCTCCGCCTCGGCGATTCTTGTGACGATGGCCTCGCTGTGGCCGGTGGAGTGGGCCGAGATGTGGGCCACGGCCTCCTGGACATTCTCCACGCATTTTACAGCCAGAATGTAGTCTAAGAATTCCGTGTCAAAATCCGCTTCCCCCGCCGGTGTCCCGGGGATGATGGCCGCCGCCGCTTCATCCAGCCGCAGCTCCACCTTCTGCTCCCGGTCCGTCACCAGACGCTTGTAAAGCATAGGCAGGAAGGTGGGGGCAATGGCCTTGTCCACCAGCAGCACCTCCTCCGCGTTGCACACGCTGGGGCGGCTGGTTTTGGCGTTCTCCACAATGTCCAGTGCCATGCTGAGATCGGCGGACGCTTCCACATACACATGGCAGATGCCCGTGCCGGTGGCAATGCAGGGCACCGTAGCGGTGCGGACGCAGGCGTTGATCAGTCCCGCGCCGCCCCGGGGGATCAAAAGGTCAATATAGCCGTTGGCGGTCATTAGGGCTGTAGCGCTGGCACGGGATGTGTCCTGCACCAGGTTCACGGCGTTTTCCGTGATGCTGCACTGCTTCAGTCCAACACGCAGGGCATCCACAATAGCGCTGGCACTGCGGAAAGCCTCCTTGCCGCCCCGGAGGACGCAGACGTTGCCGCTTTTTAAGGCCAGGGCCGCCGCATCGCTGGTGACATTGGGACGACTTTCGTAGATGATGGCAATGACGCCCATGGGGACGGAAACCTTCTCGATCTGCAGGCCGTCATCGCGGATATGGCTCTCCAGAATCTGCCCCACCGGGTCCGGCAGCGCCGCGGCCTGGCGAATACCGTCGGCCATTCCCGCGATTCGGGCAGGCGTCAGCCGGAGCCGGTCCAGCATGACGGGTGAGATGTGTTCCTTGGCCGCCTCCAGATCCAGCGCATTGGCCGCCAGAATTTCCGCTTCCTGGGAAAGCAATGCCTGGGCCATGGCGTTCAGGGCAGCGTTCTTTTGCTCCGTGGTCAGATTTGCGACTTCCCGCTTGGCGGCTTTCGCGTTTTCCAGCATTTGTTTCATAAGCATTTCTCCGTAAATGTGGTGCCAACCGGCTTGCCATCCAGGATGTCATAGAGGTTGGCAGGATTGTTTCCATTGGCGATGACCATGTCGCAGCCGCAGCGCAGGCAGATTTCCGCAGCCCGGAGCTTGGTGACCATACCGCCGGTGCCCTGATTCGTGACGCTGACACCGGCGAGACTCCGGATTGCGTCGTTGATTTTGGTGACACGGTGCAATAGCTTCGCATCCGGATCGGTGTGAGGATCGGCGGTGTACAGGCCGTCGATGTCCGACAGCAGGATCAGCAGGTCGGCCTGGACGCTTTGGGCCACGATAGCGGCCAGGGTGTCGTTGTCGCCAATGACGATCTCGTCGGTGGCGACGGTGTCGTTTTCGTTGAGGATCGGCAGGGCCCCCAGCTCCAGCAGGCGGTTCAGGGTGTTGATGAAGTTCTGATGCCGGGTTTCGTTGGCGGTGTCGTCCCCGGTAATCAGCAGCTGGGCCACGGTGTGATGATATTCGCCGAACAGCTTGTCATAGATGTACATCAGCTCGCACTGTCCCACGGCGGCAGCGGCCTGTTTGGAGGACATGTCCCTGGGCTTCTCCCGCAGCCCCAGCTTGCCGACCCCCATTCCAATGGCGCCGGAGGAGACCAGAATGATTTCATGGCCCGCGTTTTTGATATCACTGATTACACGGCACAGCGACTCCACCCGGCGGATATTCAGATGCCCGGACGGATGGGCCAGGGTGGACGTGCCGATTTTGACTACGATACGCATGGGCAATTCCTCCTGATTCTATCAATCAATGAAATTTGGCACATTATACCATTTTGTCGCAGCAGAGTAAAGAGGAAACGGAAAATTAATGTATGAAAGGGTGAATTTTTATTCAGGCAGGGCCGTGTGCGTGCTCCCTCGGTTCTTTCCCGCTGTAAATGATCGTTTACAGCAGCAATGTTAGATTGGTGTGCGTAATAAAGCGGCATCCCTGACGCCCCTTGTGACGGTACTGCATGCAAAAGGGGCGTCAAGGATGCCGCCCCCTACGCACAGTTTTCCAATTCTTTTCTGCTAAACGATCATTCGCCTGAGCAATTATCATCCGGCCGAAGAAACCGGTTCATGGCGTCAAAAACAGCCTGCCGGTGTGTCCGCTGGCAGGCTGCTTGAGGATTCGTGAGGCATTTGCGGGCCGTTCATTCCGCTTCCGTCAAGCCATTCTTACAGATGGCGTGCAGGTTTCCCGCAATCAGCGCCAAAACGCTGTAAAAAACCTCCCTGGATTTGTCGTCCAGTCCGGCCCCGGCCCGTTCCACCGCCAGCCGGGCCTTTCCTTCCACCGCCTTGGCTGCGGTTTGTCCCTGCTCCGTCAGGGTCAGGCTTGCCCGGTAGCGGGTGCCGTTGTGCTCTGTCCGCCGCACCATGCCCATCTGCTCCAATTCCGCCACAATACGGGAAATAGCTGCCTTGTCCTTCTCGCAGACCTCGCACAGTCGGGCAGCGGTGATTCCCTCCGGGAAGCGGCTCATGACCAGCAGGCACTGGGCATGAGGGCCTTTCAGTCCGTATCTTGCCATTTCGGCCCGCTCGATTCTCTGGATATCGTGATATATACAGGAAATGCATGTGGAAAACGATTCATATCTGCTGACCATATGCTGTCACCTCCGTTGATATCTCAACCAAATTATACGATACCCGAGCCCCGATGTCAACACGGATGCGTTTCAGAGAGTGGCGTGTGGAGTTGCCGAAGCAATAGATGCAAAATGCCGGATGACAGAGGGAGGCTTGGGTGCGCGTCCGTCTCTTTCGCGGTCAGTTTATAACTTCATTTTTTGTGACTATTCAGTCGTACCCCAAATTTCTCATATAAATGATCGTTTATCTTCGTTAGCTGCGCTGGCGCGGCAGCGCCCATGCCTTCCC
>JBJDYN010000151.1:0-7305 GCA_051867395.1 Faecousia sp.
ACCAAAGCCTTCCCCTCTGGGGAAGGTGGCCCGGCGTTAGCCGGGTCGGATGAGGTTGGAATGCACCCAGACCGGTATGAGCATAAAGAACCATGGACGGAAAAAATAAAGCAGGACAACAGCTTTTCCGTTTGCTTGGGACTGGTACAAACCTTCGGTGCGTACCAACCTCATCCGCCCCAGTGTGCGCACTGGGGCACCTTCCCCAAAGGGGAAGGCATGGCGCTGCCGCGCCAGTGGAACCGTCGTAAGATAAACGATCATTTATATGAGACACTTGAGGTGCAATTGAATCGTTATCTGATTTCTATATTATATCCAAACAGCGCCCGGATGGCAAGGGGACAGAGGAAGATCTTCTGTGAGTTTTTTGTAAATTTTTCGTCAATGCACCGGAAAAGAGGACCGGAATGGGCTTTGGTCCATGGCAAAGTTACGGCAAAGAGAAAACCGGTGCGGGATGAATTTGGAAATGTTCACAATTTATTCATACTGCGCGATTTCATAACTGGTATACTTAACCCAGAATTGATTTTTATTCGGAAATGAAGTGATAAGATGAAAGATCCCTACAAGAGGCGGTATTTCTATCTGATGCTGTCGATTTTCGGAGCTATCAGTCTGAGCATCCTGGTCTTCTTTGTGGTTTATCGCTTCCAGGGCATTGGAGATGCTGTTGACGCTCTGGGGAAGGTGATGGCGCCCTTTATCTACGGCGGTGTGGTGGCCTATCTGCTGCGTCCTATGTGCAATTTGTATCAAAACAAAATTGAACAGCTGCTGCCCCGTAAGTTCAAACGGCTGGCAAATTCCCTGGCGGTGGGGCTGAGCTTGATCACAGGGATCCTGATTGTCTACGCCCTGATTATTATGATTGCGCCGCAGTTGTTTAATAGCATCCGTTCCCTGTGGGACACCCTGCCCGATAAGGTCAACCAGTTCCTGTCTTGGGCAAGAGCAACCTTCGGCGAGAACGAAGAACTGCTGCATATGTTCAACACAGCCTATAATACCCTGTATTCAGAGCTGGATTCCTGGGCAGACAATACGCTGATGCCCTATCTTACCAACATTGTCAGCGGCGTTGGCTCCAGTGTGTACAAGATCCTGATGTTCCTGTATAATCTGCTGATCGGCCTGATCGTGGCCTGCTACCTGCTGGCCAGCCGGAAAAAATTCGCCCGGCAGAGTGTCCTCATCGTCCGCAGCATCCTGAAGCCCCGGTGGGCAGATCTCTTCCTGAACGAAGTGGCTTTTGTGGACCGGATGTTCGGCGGCTTCATTGACGGTAAGCTGCTGGACTCAGCCATTATGGGCGTGCTGTGCTACCTTGGGTGTATCATTTTCAAATTTCCAAACGCATTGCTGGTCTCCGCCATTGTAGGCATTACCAACATCATTCCTTTCTTCGGCCCTTTCATCGGAGCGGTGCCTTCCACACTGCTGATTATGATTGAGAATCCCATCAAGGGCCTGTGGTTCATTTTGTTCGTGCTGGCACTGCAGCAGCTGGACGGCAACATCATTGGCCCCAAGATTCTGGGAGACCGGACGGGCCTTTCCAGCTTCTGGGTACTGTTTGCCATTGTCCTGTTTGGCGGACTGTGGGGCCTGGTGGGCATGGTAGTTTGTGTGCCGGTATTCGCGGTGCTGTATGACACCGTGAAGAAGCTGGTCCGCCGGGGCCTTTTACGGAAGGGCGGGATCGAGCTGTGGGAGCAGTACAAGGCCGACTATCCTGACGACGATCAGAAAAAATAAATTCCAAACCTATGGCTCACCGAGGATCTTCTGAGGTGAGCCGTTTTTTAGTGTGGAGTTTGGAGTGTGGAGTGAGGAGCTTTTAGAGTGGAGAGTTGAGTTTTCCGAACACCCAGGTCAGCCGAAATGGCGTGGCAGCGCCAGTACGTCTATCTGAGGGGATCATTTCAATGCCAACTCCACATTCCAAACTCCACACTCCACACTCCACACTCCACACTCCACACTCCACACTCCACACTACAACTCCACTCTCCACTCTCTCAACTCCACACTCCCAAAAGAATTAGTAGCTTTCTGTCTCCGCTTGTGGTATAGTGTACGAAGACAGGAGGGAGCGCCATGAATTACGCGACAATTAAAAACTGTGACATTGCCAATGGCCCGGGGGTGCGGGTCAGTTTGTTTGTTTCCGGCTGTACCCATCACTGCCCTGGCTGCTTTAATCAGGTAGCCTGGGATTTTGACTATGGTCAGCCTTTCACTCAGGAGACCATAGATGCGATTCTGAAAATGCTGCAGCCTTCCTACGTCCGGGGACTGACCCTGCTGGGGGGCGAGCCTTTTGAGCCCCAGAATCAGGCTGGGGTGGTGGAGCTGCTGCGGCAGGTGAAGCGGGAACTGCCAGGAAAAACTGTGTGGGCATATTCCGGTTACCTGTTTGACCGGGATATCCTCTCCGGACGTCTGGGGGACACCCGGGAATATCTGAGTTATGTGGACGTGCTGGTGGACGGTCCCTTCATTGAGGAAAAGAAGAATCTTTCTTTGCGCTTCCGCGGCTCAGAGAATCAGCGTATCATCGACGTTCCCGCGTCACTTTCGGCGGGAACAATCATCCCCTGGCAGGACTGGCAGGGAGAGGGAAAGGGAATGAAATAAGATGGAACTGATTCATGTGAAAAAACTCCGCTCCGGCGCGGTGCTGCCAACCTACGGTACCTCCGGCGCGGCGGGGGCAGATCTATATGCCTGCCTGGAAGCTCCTGTCACCATTGCGCCGGGGCAGACTGTGTTTGTTCCCACGGGCATTGCGCTGGAGGTCCCGGCAGGCTGCGCGGGGCTGGTGTATGCCCGCAGCGGCCTGGCCTGTAAGCGTGGCCTGGCCCCGGCAAACAAGGTGGGGGTGGTGGACAGCGACTACCGTGGCGAGATTAACGTGGTGCTCCACAACCACGGCGAACAGCCCCAGCGGATCGAAAGCGGCGAGCGAATTGCACAGCTGCTCATCACGCCGGTGCTGACTCCGGCTTATGAGGAAGTGCCGGAACTGACCAGTACCCTCCGGGGCGGGGCCGGATTCGGTTCCACAGGAAAATAATTGGTGCTTTTGTTATAATTGCAGTAAAGTTTTTGTAAAATTTATTTTGAATTTGTCACTGTACTTTTTGCGAAAAATTACATATAATGAGAATATGCTCGAATCTGGGCAATCTTAAAAAGAAATATTTAGGAGTTTTATATGGAGATTTTTCGTGCCATCATTCAGCTTCTGGGCGGCCTTGCCATGTTCCTGTATGGCATCGAGGTCATGGGCGACGGCCTGAAGAACAGCTCCGGCGCCGCGTTGAAACGGATCCTGGAAAAGGTCACCGGCAACGTGGTGATGGGTGTCGTCACCGGTGCGCTGGTCACCGCCGTGATCCAAAGCTCGACCGCAACCATTGTCCTGACCGTTGCCCTGATCGGTGCTGGGGTCCTGACGCTGAAGCAGGCAGTTTCCATCGTCATGGGTGCCAACATCGGCACCACTGTCACAGCCCAGATCATCCGGCTGTCCTCCATTGAAGCGGGAGACAACCTGTTTCTGATGCTGTTTGACACCGACACTCTGGCACCCGTGGCTTTGGTGGTTGGCATCATTCTGCTGATGTTCGTAAAGACCAAGTCCTCTAAGACCATCGGCGATATTTTCGTGGGCTTCGGCGTGCTGTTTATCGGCCTGAGTCTGATGACCGACGGCGTGGAGCCGCTGATCGGTACCGATGCTTTTGTGTCCTTCGTGGATTTCCTGAAAAATCCTCTATTTGGCATTCTCTTTGGCCTGGTTCTCACCGTCATTGTCCAGAGCTCTTCGGCTACCGTGGGTATGCTGCAGACCGTTGCTTCGGTGCCTGGGTCCGGCATCACCTTTGCCATGGCCTATCCCGTGATTATGGGCATCAACCTGGGCACCTGTGTTACCACTGCCATGGTCTGCTCCATCGGCTCCTCCAAGGATGCCAAGCGTACCGGCGTTGTGCATATCGCTTTCAATACCATCGGCACCGTGCTGTTTCTTCTGGTCATGACCGTCATGCAGAAGGTCCAGGTATTTGGGGAAGACTTCTGGATCCGCAGTGTGGACAGCGGCGGCATCGCCAATTTCCAGACTGTCTTCAATCTGCTGACTGCTGTGGTTCTGGTGCCCTTCGCCGACTGGCTGGTGAAGCTGTCCATGCTGATCGTCAAAGAGGACAAGCTGGATGTGGGCCGCCATCCCGAGCTGCATACCCTGGATGAGAAGCTATATATCTCTCCTGCGGTGGCTGTTTCCGAAACGATAAAGGCTGTGGCCGCCGTTGGCAATATTGCCAGAGTGAACTTCGAAAAGGGCTGCCAAGTATTGATGAAGTATGATCCGGTGCTGGTGGCGGAGATTGACCAGGATGAAGATGCCATTGACGAGTTCACCGACCGCACCGACCGGTTCCTCATCGGCCTGTCCAAGAACGTGGAGACCGAGTGGGATGACCGGCAGTTGGACATGCTGATGCAGACCGTTCCCAATTTTGAACGTATTGGCGACTATGCCACCAACCTGGTGGAGCTGTCCCAGCGTCTTCAGTCCGAGGGCGCTTCCTTCTCCGACGTGGCGAAGAAGGAATTGCACATCATCTGCACTGCGGTCAATGAGATCCTGCGCATCACCGTGGATGCCTTTGCCGCCGGTGACAACGACGCGGCCCGGGCCATCGAGCCCCTGGAGGAAACCATTGACGACATGGTGATGATCCTCCGGGACCGCCATACCAAGCGGCTGAAAAACGGTACCTGCTCCGTGGGCAGCGGCCTGGTGTTCATGGAGACCCTGACCTATCTGGAGCGTGCCTCTGACCAGTGTTCCTCCATTGCCGTTATGATGCTGGCAAGAAACAACGAGGATATCCTGGAGAACCACTATGACTACCTGCGGGAGATCCACGCCGGCGGCGACGTTGCCTACGCTTCCGAGCGAGAGCGCCGCAGAGAGCAGTATATCAAGCCTCTGAAAGACATTCAATAACGATTCAAAAAATGACGCTTACGGAATTCCGCAAGCGTCATTGTTTTCAATTATCCATTGCCTTCTCCGCAGAGCTTCGCCTGCTCCTCCGCCACGGAGGCTTCACAGCTTCTCATGGCAAGAATGGTCTTCTCCATCAGCTCCTCCAATGTCCAGCCCAGGCGGTCCGCGCCGGTTTTGATCACATCCCGGGAGCAGCCTGCGGCGAATTTCTTGTCCTTGAACTTCTTCTTCAGGCTGCTGACCTCCATGTCCATGACGCTCTTGCTGGGGCGCATTTTGGCTGCGGCTCCGATCAGGCCCGTCAGTTCGTCGGCGGCGAAGAGGATCTTCTCCATCAGGTGTTCCGGCTCCACTTCGCTGCACAGGCCGTACCCGTGGGAGCAGATGGCGTGAACCATCTCGGGACTGGCGTTGACCTCTGCCAGCAGCTCCGGGGCTTTCTGGCAGTGCTGTTCGGGATACTGCTCAAAATCCACATCGTGCAATAGACCACACAGGCCCCAGAACTCCGGGTCCTCGCCGCTGCCCTGGGCGAACCAGCGCATGACGCCCTCCACGGTCAGGGCGTGTAGAATGTGAAAGGGTTCCTGGTTATACTTTTGCAGCAGGGCCAGAGCCTGCTCTCTGGATAGTTCCATGGGCAATGCCTCCTTAGAATGATGCCCTTATTGTATGTTTTTCGAAGACATTTGTCAACCCGAAGAACACCGTCACCAAACCGTAACAGCAAAATCATCGGATACAGTGTGCTGTGCAGGTGAAGCGCATAACGGTCCGATGTCGTTTCGAGCAGAAAGATTTCCTTGTATTCCACTACATCCAATGGTAGAAAAATACATATTTTCGTGCTATGCTATTCCCAAAGGGAGGAATGACCCATGGCAAACATCTTCGATTACTTAACCTGGCGGGGGGATCTGACCTTCACCCAGGACCCGGTGAACGCGGTGGACGCATTGATTTTCTCTGCGCTTTCCTATATCCATTACGGCGGCAGTGTGGCTGCGGACCCGGATACTCCCGTGACCCTGCGGGACGCTGCGGAAAGCTACTTCGTAGGGGATCCGGGGGAGAACAGCTACCGAGTGAAAAATGACCTGGAGCTATTAAAGCAGGCGGCCCAGACCACCCGTTTCGGCCTGTCCCGGCTGGTGCAGTACCGGGACGACTTCCTGCCGGAGCAGGAGACCCAGTTTGCCGCCATGACCTTCCTGCTGGACGATGGTACCATGTTCATGGCCTTCCGGGGGACGGACAGCACGTTGATCGGCTGGAAGGAGGACTTCAACATGTCCTTCCAGGAGACGGTGCCCTCCCAGCGAATGGCAGAGCAGTACACCCGGGAGGTGGCGTCAAAGTATGTGCGGCCCCTGCGCCTGGGGGGCCACTCCAAGGGCGGTAATCTGGCGGTGTTCGCGGCGGCCCGCAGCGAGCCGTCCCTGCAGCGGCGAATTCTGGAGGTCTACAACAACGATGGCCCCGGCTTTACGGGCTACCTGATGGGAGATGCCGGGTATCTGGCCATGGTGCCCAGGATCAAGACCTACATTCCCCAGTCCTCGGTCATCGGCATGCTGCTGGAGCATGAGGAGCCCTACACGGTGATCCGCAGCAAAACCGTTGGCCTACTGCAGCACGATCCCTACTCCTGGGAGGTCCAGGGCCCCAGCCTGATCCCGGTGCAGGGGGTTGACCAGGGTTCCGTCTTCCTGGATGCCACCATCAAGACCTGGTTCGCGGAAATGACGGACCAGGAGCGGGGCCAGCTGGTGGACATGATGTTTGGCCTGCTGGGCACCGGCGGGGTTGACAAGGCGGCGGATATTTTCCACCCCAAGAATATCCGCAACTATTTAAAGACCCTGAGCAACGACGAAAACCTGCGCCGAATCCTGTCCAAAGAGTTCCAGGGCCTTATCGAAGCGGCCAAAGCCACCCGCGCCCAGCTGGAAGAACGGAAGGAAACCGAGCTGCTGGAAGAGGGGAATGGGGAGTGAAGCGGATGGTGCTGTAAATGATCGTTTACCGCACCAAAGCCTTCCCCTCTGGGGCAATGTCATCAACTTAAGCATTGAGAGCCGTATCGTAGGGGGCGATGCCCACATCGCCCCGCAGGGAAAGCTACACTTTTTGCACCAGACTGCGGCGAATTCGGAACATTGAGCAAGGGCCGATGTGCCTCAATCGGCCCCTACGGAGCGGCCTTAAGTTGATGACATTGCCCTCTGGGGTGGTGCTCCGCGCAGCGAATCCAAATCATAATGATTGCCGGTGGC
>JBJDYN010000152.1:0-7243 GCA_051867395.1 Faecousia sp.
GTATTCGGCGCAGAATTCTACCACCGCCAGATGTCCCACATTAAGAAGGACGGCAGTTTTGCCTATTCCGGCGGCGGGGATAACGATGGCTGGGCAAAGCTGCGCTGGGAGAATAACGCATGGACAACCGAGACTGTGGGTGACAGCAGCGACAAAACAGATGTTCAGTGGCATTCTTACCCAATCACTACGGACGAGATAGAATCCATTATCCGAGGATAAAAGATCAGTAACGATTCAGTCGAGGCGAAATTTTGCGAGGGAAATGATATTTTATCTTCGTTAGCTGCGCTGGCGCGGCAGCGCCCTTGCCTCTCCCTTTGGGAGAGGTGGCCCGGCGGAACGCCGGGTCGGAGAGGGCAATTGTCCCCCTCTCAGTCACGCCTACGGCGTGCCAGCTCTCCCAAAGGGAGAGCCAAAGGGTACGCGCGTAAACGATCATTTACGATTTCGCTAAGCCAATTCGATAAGCAGTTCAGATGATACACCAAAACAAATAGGAGGAACACAATGAAAAAGAAATGGATTGCGCTGCTGGGCGTTCTGGTGCTTCTGCTCAGCGCCTGTGCCCAAAAAGATGCGGCTACGGAACCCACTGCGGAGACAACGCTTCCCGCTGAGACATCGGAAGTGGTGGCCTCGGCGTTCCAGACGGAGCCGGTGACGGTGGAGGGGTATGCTTTGGTGGATGGGGACAATATCCCGGTCCGTGTGACCCTTCAGATCCAGGATGTTCTGGAAGGGGAGCAGGCCTATACGCTTTTGCGGGAACAGGATGCCGAAGTGCAGCCCCCTGACGAGGGATTCGAATATATCGTGGTGACGGTAAAGGCGACCTATGAAGACGGCGAATTGGAGACCCTCAGTCTGTACGAAAATCGGGGCACCATGCCGGGGGCCAGCGTGTACTTTGCCCTCTCCAACATGGACAGCGATACGGTGGACATGACAGCGTCCCTGAAAAATTCTGTCTATGACCTCAACCTGGGCAGGGGAGAAAGCGGGACGGGAGCTGTGGCCTTCCTGCAGGAAATCGGAAACTACCAGCCGCTGTACTTTGTAGGCTTCAACCAGACCGCCAAATTTGACATCCACCCCAACCGGGAGACGGTGACGGTTCGTACGGTGGACGAGCTGCTGGCCGCCATTGGACCCAGCCGGGAGATTGTCCTGGAACCCGGGGAGTATCTTCTCCAGGACGCATCCGACTATGGCCGGGAGCAGAGCAGCCAGTATTACTTCTGGGAGGATGCCGTTGACGGTTATGGTCTGGTAATCACCGATGTGCAGAACCTGGTCATCCGGGGCAGCGGCAGGGAGACCACCACGCTGCTGGCGGAGCCCCGGCTGGCGAATGTTCTGAATTTCCGCTGCTGCAATAATATCACCCTGAAGGATTTCACTGCCGGACATACCCGGAAGCCGGAGCCCTGCTCCGGGGGTGTCCTGCTGCTGAAGGACAGCTGGGGGATCACCCTGACCGGCCTGGGCCTGTACGGCTGCGGTGTCACCGGGATTCACGCGGAGTGGTGCGGTGATCTTCGGGTCGCGGACTGCGATATTTACGACTGTTCTTCTGACGGCATTGCGCTGGCTCAGACCAATACGGTGTACATCGAAGGCTGCAGGCTCCACGATCTGGGAACGCCGAAATACACGGCTGCCCATGTCTTCGTTATGGATCTGTGCAGCAACGTCCAAATCACAAACTGCGAAATTACGGATAACACGGTGCAGTATTTGATCAGCAGCGATCCCAGCGACAGCACCGTGGTCAAAAACAATGTCTTCCGGGGAAACACCGTGGGAAACGCGGCCTTCCGGCTGACCACTTCCGGCCTTGTGCTGGAGGGGAACACCTTTGAAGGCAACCGTATTTCCCGCTGGACGGACCCGGATGGACAGATGCCGGTGGGCGAGGATTCCCTGGAGCTGATTGACGAAGCGCTGGAGGAACCGAACTACGCCCCGGTGCAACGGGGACCCGCCGGAGAGCGGAAAGAAGTTTCGGTTCATACCGTAGACGAGCTGTTGGCTGCCATTGCCCCGGATACGGAGATCGTGCTGGAGGAGGAGCTGTACGACCTCAGCACCGCTGCCGGGTACGGGGGGGCAGGCGCAGACTACTATTATTGGGAGGAGACGTATGACGGCCCCAATCTGGTGATCACCGGGGTGGATAACCTGACCATCCGCAGCACTGACGGAGACAGGAATGGCCACACCATTGCCGCCATCCCCCGGTACGCCCATGTGCTGACCTTTGAACGGTGCACCAACATCGCCCTGTCCGGCTTCACAGCGGGGCACACCAGGGAGCCCGGTGAATGTATCGGCGGCGTGCTGATGATCCGGGACTGCGACGGTGTGGATGTGACAGGCTGCGGCCTCTTCGGCTGCGGAATTCTAGGCGTCCAGGCCGAAACCAGCGGCAATATCCGGGTGCTGGACTGCGATATCTATGAATGCAGCGCCGGCGGAATCTCCATGTATCAGGTGAACGGTGTTACGGTAGACGGCTGTACCTTCCGGGACCTGGGGGGAGACAGTCTGATGCTGGATTCCTGTACCGATGTGACCATCGATGGGGGAACCGTGAACGGAAGCGCCTACAGAAGAAAATAAAAAATTCGCTGCATGCCGTTTTTGGTATGCAGCGAATTTATTGGCAATTATGTGGTCAGGTTCTGAATCCATTTGCCCTGCTTCAGCATATAGGCTCCGATGGCGCGTTTGATCAGGGCCGTGGCCTGGCAGATGGCGTACAGCGGCAGAATGGGCTTTGCATAATCAAGACGCAGATTGATTTCCCACAAACTTTGTTTATGATTTATAAAAATGGCACAGGTTATGATACAATATTTATGATCCAACGCTGATTCTCCAACTCCCTCCATTCTGATAAGAAAACGCTTCCCTCATCATAGGTCAACGCCATATGATTATCAAAAACAAAATAAACCGCATCACCCTGGTCAATCATCTGCAATTGCTGTTCCTTATCTCCAGTCGCTTCCTTGAGCATTAATCCTCCTTCCAGGGCATTTTTGGCGTCTGCCGAATCTAAGGGCAGACCATAATCTGCGGATAATAATGTTTTGGTAGCATTTTCATTATCGTAGATTACCCAACGATCTTCCTGATCTGCCAATACAATAGGATCGGATTCCTGACTGCCTGTTGCCGATAAATACGCTCCGGATTTCGAGGCAATGGTTACATACGGTGTTTTCATATCATAAACGGTAATAATCTCACCTGTTGAATAACATGGACTTCTCAGATAGTGCCACGTATTTCGTATATTTTCGAATAATCTGTGATCTACGGTGTAATTCCCATCGGGTATTTCTTGATAAACAATCTCATAGGTTTCGTCGATCCCACGATAGATTTGGCATTGGTTCGGATATCTTTCTTCCGCTGCCAGATATCTGTCTTTAAAAGAATTACTCATAATAAAATATCGCTTGGTTGCATAGTCGATTTTGGGCTTGACGCCTTCCTCTGTTACTACAAATGCATTATACTGCTGTTTAACCTGTGCTGGGAGGAAGGGAGTATATCCTTCGGAGATGCTGTTTTCCTCGGTGATTCCATTGTCCTCAAGGAATTGCATGGAAGTATACCGCGTATCAGGCAGGGAGCTGAATTTTGTTCTTGCAAAGCCGGACAAAATGACACTAAGGAGTATGGTGCACGCGAACGCTATGGTTGCACTTTTGCAAAGGTGCTTGATGTTTTTGCTGGATAAATGCTGATCCAGCCACTGCAGACTGGTACCAAAGCCGATTGCAACAATGATGATAAAGAATGGGTACATAGGGATTCCCCATCTGACCCAGTGCAGTGCAAGGCAGCTTAAACAGAGCCAAAAGAATACCGCAACCAATAGAGACAGCCATTTGCTGTCACGATGTGTAAATACATAACATAGCCCAACCGCAAACGGTATATACGTTACGGTTCCGATGTTGTCCGTTATGGATTCAAAATAGAATTTCAGATTTCCGAAAAAACCTAGTCCATCTGCACCCAAGTGGGTAGGTCGTGCCTCTTCCAAAAAATTTTTGTAAACAGTCGGAAAATCTGTAAACAAGTTTGGCGCCAAGACAAATACAGTAAAAAGAATAACACCGACACTAATCAGCCCGTATTTCAAAATGAGAATCGGTTTTTTGTCGATTTTTAAGGAACGATAAATCACCATTCCCGCCAAGGGAATGCACAATATCGCCGCTGGATACTTAATTGTCAGACTCACACCGATAATTATCATACACAGATACAGGCTTTTGGTGTTTCCGTTTTCCAGATAATTCATCATCTGGTATGCAAACAGCAACACAAAGAACGTTAGTACAATATCCGGCGAAGCATAAGCGGAATGTTCCACAAATAAAGCTGAAAATGCAATCAGCAGAGCAACAATCAATTGAATTAGACGTTGGTACTTCTCCTCCAGCGCATTTGCTAGCTTACCAGCATAGAGGCTTGTTAACGGAATCAGTGCAACACCAAAAAAGGAAGTATACATTCTTGCAAGAATGAAGAAAGCCATCATGTGCTCTTGAAACGCTTCATATGCCGGTTGATGAAATCTGAGCCACGAAAAGATTGAAAAAATAATAGCGTTACATTTAATTTCGAAATGATCCGGCCTATCGTATGAATGTGCTTCCCAGGAATGCCGCTTAAGCATCTCTATAACCCAATTCACAATGGCGCGTTCATCAGAGTGCAGCTGTAATGGATATCCATGAAAGCAGCATTTCAGCCGCAGGATGGCTGCCACTGTAATAATGACAACCATACAGACCCAAAACCAATATTTTTGAAACCATTTCTTTGCCTTCATAGGCTTTCCTCAATTCGTTTTTTTGGAACAATGCTTATATGTTCCCTGAAAAATAATGGGTGATGCAAATTTCGAGATGGAGCTTTATTCGCGAACAGAATATTGAAAAACGGTCTGGAAATGTGTAAGTCAATTCTAACATAAAATCCACTTTTTTCAAGCGGTAAATTGAAATATCCCGTTGCCGCCTTTCCGATTCCGAAATAGAGATGCCTATATTCGTGGATGGCAGGATCCAATCCAGCGGTTCTCCGATCTATCTGATTTTGAAAGGCGGTCCTTTTTGATATACTTTCTTTTCAGTGAGAATGCCCTCTTCCTTTTTGGCGCAAAAGGTGGTATGATAACAGTAAATTCCCCGACATGGAACCTGTCGCCTATTTGTAAAAAGAAGGTTGTCATATGAAAACTCCTATCAAACTGCTGATCATCAACCCCGGCTCAACCTCCACCAAGGTGAGCTACTTTGAAGACGAAAAGAATGTGTATACCGAGAGCATTTTCCACGATGCCCCGGAGCTGCTGAAATATCCCACAACAAACGACCAGATACCCATGCGCAAGCAGGTGATCCTGAACTTTTTGCAGTCCCACGGTCTGACTCCTGCCGACATGGATGTATTTGTAGGCCGGGGTGGCTGCGCCTATTCGCAGAAATCTGGCGTGATGGTAATTGATAGGCAGTTGGAAGAAGACACCGCCGCCGACAAGGGCGGAAGCGATCACCCGGCGAAGCTGGGCGTCATGCTGGCTTATGCGCTTGGCACGGAATACGGCAAGCCCATGTATACCGTGAACCCCACCAATGTGGACGAGCTGTGCGACTATGCCCGCCTGACTGGTATTGCGGGGCTTTACCGCCGCGCCCAGACCCATGTGCTGAATCAGAAAGGCATTGCTGCCATTCACGCCAAAAAGCTGGGAAAGCGCTACGAAGACCTGAACCTGATCGTCTGCCATGTGGACGGAGGCATCACTGTCACTGCCCATAAGGCAGGACGCATGATCGACAGCACGGAAGGCGCCGGCGGTGACGGCCCCTTTACCCCCACCCGGCTTGGCTCCATTCCGGTGATGGAGGTGCTGCAATACTTGGATCAGGGTCACACCACGGCCCAGATGCGGGCTATGCTGTCTCGTTCCGGCGGTTTTGTCAGTCACTTCGGAACCTCCGACGCGGCAAAGATCCATGCATTGGTGGACGCAGGAGATAAGAAAGCAGTAACTGTTTGGAACGCGATGATCTACCAGCTGTGCAAATCCATTGGCTGCATGGCGGCAGTGCTGGAGGGCAGGGTGGACGGTATCCTGCTTACCGGCGGGCTGATGCGCTATGATGATATTCTGGAGGGTGTGCAGGAGCGCTGCGGCTGGATCGCTCCGATTTCGGTCTACCCTGGCGAATGTGAGCAGGAAGCAATGGCGGATGCCGTTCTGGAGGTCCTGAGAGGACAGAGGCAAGCCAATCGGTACACAGGTTCCCCGGTTTTCCAGGGCTTTGATTGGCAGAAATAAAGAGAGCCGTAGAGGAATCCGGCCGGAAAAGGAATGTTGATACTTAATGAATGTAACTATTCAGTCGTACCCTAAGTTTCGCATGTAAATGATCGTTTACGTTTGCAGCACCGTAGGGGCCGATTGAGGCACATCGGCCCTTGCACAGTGTACCGAATTCGCCGCAGTCTGGTTCAATAAATGGGGTTACCCCCGCGGGCCGATGTGGGCATCGGCCCCTACGATAGGTTCTGCGATAAACCCATCATTTACCGCACAAAATTTAGCCGCGACTGAATAGCTACTAATGAATATGCGAAAACAGGAGCTTCCCATTTTTGAGAAGCTCCTGTTGCAATATTTGGGGATGCCTGGTTAGCCCTTGACGCCGCCGGCGGTGAGGCCGCTGGTCAGGTTCTTTTCGATGGACATAAACAGGATGACCACCGGGATGATGGCGAAGATGGAGGCGGCGAACAGGTACTGCCACTCGATCATGTTGTAGCCGTTGAAGATGTTGATACCGACGGTCAGCGGCTTTAAGGTGTCGGTGGAGATCAGGCACAGAGCCACGGTGTACTCATTCCAGGCGTTGATGAAGATGAAGATCAGGGTGGTGACGATGCCGGGGGCGGCCACGGGCAGAAGCACCTTAAACATGGCCTGGATCCGGTTGCAGCCGTCAATGGTGGCGGCCTGCTCCATTTCGGCGGAGATGCTCATGAAGGTGCCCCGCAGCAGCCAGATGGTGAAGGCCTGGTTGAAGGCGGCGTTGATGAAGATCAGGCCCAGCAGGGAGTTGGTCAGGCCGAACATCTGCATGACCTTATAGATGCCGATCAGCAGCACCACGGGGGCGAACATCTGGGACACGATGATGAAGCCCAGGAA
>JBJDYN010000153.1:0-7241 GCA_051867395.1 Faecousia sp.
CTTCACTATCTGTTACCTATGTTACTACTCTATACATCATTGACCCTCCCGCCAGGTGATTGTTTTGAGTGGTCAAACCCGTCGCTTTTTGCGAAAACCAGCACTGGGAGCAACCTATTTCACGCTCTGTTCCGTTACCAAGCGGGAGGGTCACTGACCCTCCCCTACAGATGGTGCTGCGATAAACGATCATTTCTATGAGAAACTTGGAGTACGACGGAATCGTTCCCAAGAAACCAAAAAGGAGAAAACCAATGACCTATGATGAACTCCGCCGGGATCCGGCGGTAAATGTATATATCGCCCAGGCGGATGCGTCCTTAAGCGCCCTGGGCTTCACGGAGCACAGCTTCCCCCACGTCATCCGGGTGGCCCAGATCGCGGGAGATATTCTGGAGCAGCTGGGTTATCCGGAACGGACCGTGGAGCTGGCCCGGATTGCCGGGTATCTGCACGATATCGGCAATGTGGTGAACCGGGTGGACCACAGTCAGAGCGGGGCGGTGATGGCCTTCCGGATTCTGGACAGGATGAACTTTCCCCCGGAGGAGATTGCCGCTGTTGTCACCGCCATCGGCAACCATGACGAGGGCACCGGGGTCCCGGTGAACGCGGTGGCGGCTGCCCTGTTCCTGGCGGACAAATCCGATGTGCGGCGCTCCCGGGTGCGGCAAAAAGCGGACATCGCCCAGGATATTCACGACCGGGTCAACTATTCCGTCACGGACTCCCGGCTGGTCATCGACGCGGAAAAGAAAACCGTGGAACTGAAGCTGACGGTGGATACCCAGGTCAGCTCTGTCATGGAGTATTTTGAAATCTTCATGAAGCGGATGCTCCTGTGCCGCCAGGCGGCTCAGCGGTTGGGATTGACCTTCCAGCTTGCCATCAACGGACAGATGCTTTTATAAACCCTCAGCCGCCGGAAGGCGGCTTTTTTTCCCTTGGACTGTGAAGCAGCTGGAAAGTGTTGCAAGGAATATTTCCCGGCTGATTCCTTACTTCTTCGTTGCTTTCCTGGAAAAACAGTGATATAATCCTTCCAGAATCATACTGATATTCAATGAAAAACTTTAATTCGCTAGAATTGAAGTTTTTCATATGAAGATCATCATGAGACGGGTATCCATGATTTTTTATTCGGAAGTAACTATTCAGTCGTACCCGAAATTCTCATATAAATGATCGTTTCTCTGCGCAGCCCTTGGCTCTCCCTTTGGGAGAGCTGGCACGCCGAAGGCGTGACTGAGAGGGGACGCAATGGCCCTCTCCGCCCCGGCGGAACGCCGGGCCACCTCTCCCAAAGGGAGAGGCAAGGACGCTGCCGCGCCGCAGCAACCATCCGAAGCGAAACGATCATTTACCGCGCAAAATGTAGCTTCGACTGAATAGTTACATTCGGAAAATCATGGATACGACAACGCCATTTGGCGCTGTCTTCTTGATTAAAATTACAGATTTTAATCAAGAAATAGTATCAGAGAGGTGATTATATTGAAAAAACTTCTGATATATCTGAAAGGCTATGAAAAACAGTGTATTCTCGGCCCCCTGTTCAAGCTGCTGGAGGCCACCTTTGAGCTGTTTATCCCCCTGGTGGTGGCGAACATCGTGGACAAAGGCATTGCCAGCGGGGACACAGGCTATATTGTGAAAATGTGTCTGGTCATGATCGTCCTGGGGATCGTGGGTCTGATCTGCTCCGTCACCGCCCAGTATTTCTCCGCCGCGGCGGCGGTGGGCTTCTCCACCAGGCTGCGCCATGCAGTGATGGAGCATATCCTGGGTCTAAGCTACAGCCAGATCGACCAGCTGGGTACCTCCACCATGATTACCCGCATGACCTCGGACATCAACCAGGTGCAAAACGGCGTGAATCTGACACTGCGGCTGCTGCTGCGGTCTCCCTTCGTGGTTTTCGGCGCCATGATTATGGCGTTCACCATTGACTTCCAGGCGGCGCTGGTGTTTGCCGGTGTCATTCCCGTGCTGTGCGTCATTGTGTTCGGCATCATGCTGATCACCATGCCCATGTACAAGCGGGTCCAGTCATCCCTGGACGGTGTCACCTCTGCTACCCGGCAGAACCTGGCGGGAGTTCGGGTGCTGCGGGCCTTCTGCAAGGAAGAGGCGGAAGTGGCATCCTTTGAGAACCAGACCCAGCAGCTGACCCAGCGGCAGCTGTCCGCGGGACGGATCTCCGCCCTGATGAACCCTGTGACCTATGTGGTCATCAATCTGGCGGTGGTGCTGCTGGTGCGCATCGGCGCGTGGAAGGTGGAAAGCGGCGTGCTGACCCAGGGCCTTGTCATCGCTCTGTATAACTATATGTCCCAAATCCTGGTGGAGCTGATCAAGATGGCCAATCTGATTATCAACATGACCAAGGCGGCAGCCTGCGCCAACCGGGTTTCCTCTGTTTTGGCGCTGGAGCCGGATCAGGTAAACGGCAACCGCTCTGCCGAGAACCTCCAGGGCAAGGTGGAGTTCCGGGATGTTACTGCCCGGTATGCGGGATCTGCCAACCCCTCCCTGGAGCATATCTCCTTCACCGCCCAGCCGGGGCAGACTGTGGGCATCATCGGCGGCACCGGCTCCGGCAAGACCACCCTGGTGAACCTGATCCCCCGGCTCTACGATGCCGCGGAGGGCAGCGTGCTCCTGGACGGCGTGGCGGCAGGGGAGTACGACGCGGTTTCTCTGCGCAGTCAAATCGGCATTGTGCCCCAGAAGGCGGTGCTTTTCAAGGGCACCATCCGCCAGAACCTGCTGTGGGGCAACGAAAACGCCGACGATGAAGCCCTCTGGACCGCTCTGGAAACCGCCCAGGCCAGGGAAGTGGTGAAGGGCAAGGAAGGGGAGCTGGATGCCTCGGTAGAGCAGGGGGGCGTGAACTTCTCCGGCGGTCAGCGGCAGCGTCTGACCATCGCCCGGGCGCTGGTCCGCAAGCCGAGGATTCTGATCCTGGACGACAGCGCCTCGGCCCTGGACTATGCCACCGACGCCAATCTGCGCATGGCCATCCGGAATATGAAAAACCCGCCCACGACTTTCATTGTCTCCCAGCGTGCCGCTTCCGTGCGGTACGCGGATGAGATCCTTGTACTGGACGATGGGCTTCTGGCAGGCATCGGCACCCATGAGCAGCTGCTGGAAAGCTGCTCCGTCTATCAGGAGATCTACTATTCCCAGTTCCCGAAGGAGGCGGCGCGGCATGCATAATCAGATGACAGTTTTGAAAAAGGTCCTGCTGCGCATCCGGCGGTACTGGCCGGGGCTGATCGTGTCGCTGGTGCTGGCGACCATCTATGTCCTCATGACGCTGTATATTCCCATCCTGGTGGGCAACGCCATTGACTGCATCGTGGAAGCTGGCCGGGTGGATTTTGCCCGGATGTGGGTGTACCTGCGTCGTGTGGCCGTCTGCGCTCTGGTGGCGGCCCTGTCCCAGTGGCTCATGAATGAGATGAACAACCGCATGACCTACCGGGTCACCCGGGACATCCGGGACGAGGCCTTCCGCCATATCCAGGTGCTTCCTCTGAGCTACCTGGATAAGCAGCCTCAGGGCGACCTGGTCAGCCGGGTGGTGGCGGATGTGGACACCTTCGCCGACGGCCTGCTTATGGGCTTTACCCAGCTGTTCACCGGTATCATGACCATCCTGGGCACTTTGGTGTTCATGCTCCGGATCCATTGGGGCATCGCCCTGGTGGTGGTGTGCATCACGCCGCTGTCCCTGGTGGTGGCGAACTTCATCGCGACCCGGACCTATTCCATGTTCAAGCGCCAGTCCGTCACCCGGGGCGAACAGACCGGCCTGATTGACGAAACTCTGGGCAATATCAAGGTGGTTCAGGCCTTCGGGCATGAGAGCGCCTCCATGGAGCAGTTTGACGAGATCAATGGAAGACTCCAGAAAGCCTCCCTCCGGGCGATTTTCTTCTCCTCCCTGGTGAACCCCTGCACCCGGTTTGTCAACTCCGTGGTCTATGCCGGGGTGGGCCTGACCGGCGCGCTGATCGCCATTTCCGGCGGCATCACTGTGGGCAACCTGACCAGCTTCTTAAACTACGCCAACCAATACACCAAGCCCTTCAATGAGATTTCCGGCGTGGTGACGGAGCTGCAGAACGCCTTGGCCTGCGCGGGCCGGGTCTTCGAGCTGATCGAGGCCCCTGCCAGAACTCCGGAGCCGGAGCAGCCCCAGCGTCCCGAGACCGTCAAGGGCGCGGTGGACATCCACGACCTGCGTTTCTCCTACGATCCGGAAAAGCCACTGATCGGCGACTTCAACCTGTCCGTCCGGCCCGGCCAGCGGGTGGCCATCGTAGGCCCCACGGGCTGCGGCAAGACCACCTTTATTAACCTGTTGATGCGCTTCTACGATCCCGACGGCGGCGAAATCCTGCTGGACGGGGTCAACACCCGGAACATGAACCGGGGAGAGCTGCGGCGCAGTGTGGGTATGGTGCTGCAGGACACCTGGCTGAAGGCCGGGACCATCCGGGAGAACATCGCCATGGGCAAGCCCGACGCCACGGACGAGGAGATCATCGCCGCCGCCAAGCAGGCCCACGCCCACAGCTTCATCCGCCGCCTTCCTCAGGGCTATGACACGGTGATCTCGGAAGCCGGCGGCAACTTGTCCCAGGGCCAGAAGCAGCTATTGTGCATTGCCCGGGTCATGCTGTGCCTGCCGCCCATGCTGTTCCTGGACGAGGCTACCTCTTCCATCGACACCCGGACGGAGATCAAGATTCAGAAGGCCTTCGACACCATGATGCAGGGCCGGACCAGCTTCATTGTGGCCCACCGGCTCTCCACCATCCGGGAAGCGGATGTGATTTTGGTCATGCGGGACGGTCACATCGTGGAGCAGGGCAGGCACGAGGAGCTTTTACAAAAGCACGGCTTCTACGCCAGCCTGTATCAAAGTCAGTTTGCTCATTAAATCTACAGCAAGGACGGATCGCTCCGTCCTTGTTTTTTGCTCGTCTATATCGGAACCGCTCTTGACTTTGGGTGTGGCTGGTTGTATTATCCAGATAGAAAAAATGAAAGGAGCCACCTTTATGCCCAAGTGGTTGGACAATGCCATTTTTTATGAGATTTATCCCCAGACCTTCCTGGATACCAACGCCGACGGAATCGGAGATTTCCGGGGCATCATCCGCAAACTGGATTACATCAAAGAACTGGGATTCAACGCTCTGTGGATCAATCCCTGCTTCCTGTCTCCCTTCGGAGACGCGGGCTATGATGTGGCGGATTATTATACTGCAGCGCCCCGCTACGGCACCAACGAGGATCTGAAGGAGCTGTTCGCCCAGGCCCACAAGCGGGGCATCCATGTGTTGCTGGACCTGGTCCCGGGCCACACCTCCGTGGAACACAAGTGGTTCCAGGAGTCCATGAAGCCGGAGAAGAACGAATTTACGGACCGGTATGTCTGGACGGATTCCGTCTGGGAAGCGCCGGAGAGCTTGGGCTGCCTGCGGGGCATCTCCCAGCGCAACGGCTCCTGCGCCCTGAATTTCTTCACCTGCCAGCCCGCCCTGAACTACGGCTACAATCAGCACACCCGGCCCTGGCAGCAGTCCCCGGAGGACGAAGGCCCCAGAGCCACGCTGGAAGCCATGATGGACGTCATGCGCTTCTGGCTGAGAATGGGCTGCGACGGCTTCCGGGTGGACATGGCTGCCAGCCTGGTGAAGAACGATCCGGGCAACGAGGCCACCATCGCTCTGTGGCAGAAGGTCCGCGCTTTCCTGGACCGGGAGTTCCCGGAGGCGGCCATCATCTCCGAGTGGGGCGAGCCGGAGAAGTCCCTGCGGGGCGGCTTCCACATGGACTTCCTGCTGCACTTCGGCCCATCCCATTACAACGACCTGTTCCGCTGCGAAGAACCCTTCTTCTCCGATAGGGGATTGGGCGATGCCTCCGCCTTTGTAAAGAAGTACCTGGAGAGCCGGGAAAAGGCGGGCAAGGAGGGGCTGATCTGCATTCCCTCCGGCAACCATGACATGGTCCGCCTGGCAAAGCATGTGGAGGGGGATCAGAAGAAGCTGGCCTTTACCTTCCTGCTGACCATGCCCGGTGCGCCCTTTGTCTACTACGGCGACGAGATCGGCATGCGCTATGTGGAGGGCCTCACCAGCGTGGAGGGCGGCTATGAGCGTACCGGCGCCCGGAGCCCCATGCAGTGGGACGACGGCGTGAACGCAGGCTTCAGCGCGGCCTCCAAGGAGAAGCTGTACATCCCCCAGGACCCGAATCCCGACCGGCCCACGGTGGAAGCCCAGCTTTCCGACCCCGATTCTCAGCTGCAGCAGGTAAAAAACCTGATCGCTCTGCGCCAGGCCCATCCCGCGCTTAGCAACCGCTCCGGCCTCACCTTCGTCAGCAGCGGCGCGCCTAAGCAGGCCTTGGCCTATGAGCGCGAATGCGAGCAGGAGACGCTGCTGGTTGTGCTCAACCCCTACCGGGAGGCTGTGACCTTCCCCTATGCCAAGGCGTTGGGAGAGCCTGTGTACACCTTCGGCGGCGAAGCGACCCAGTCCGACGGAACCATCACTGTGCCCGCCGTATCCGCAGGCGTTTACAAACTCTGACAATCATTTGCAACCCCAAGAAATGTGGGGTTGCAATTTTTTTCGAAAAAAGAAAATAAATGCTTGACAAAAGCGGAAGAATGTTGTATTATAACCAAGCTGAGCAGCAAAGCGCAAATGTATGGAGAAGTCGCGTAGCCGGCCGAGCGCGCACGATTGGAAATCGTGTATACCCCAAAAGGGTATCGAGGGTTCAAATCCCTCCTTCTCCGCCAGAAAAACCCCGGTATTCGTAAGGATACCGGGGTTAAATCTATTCTTTTTAACCCCGGAAGTTTGGTTTTCGAGGAAACCAACTTCTGGGGTTTTGACGGATTTTTGGGCTCAAAATGGCGGTTTGCCAATATGAATGCTAACATAAATTAGGGCTTGATGTTTAATTATCGTAACTATTCAGTCGTGGCCAGAAACCGTCAGATAAATGATCGTTTACCACAGCACCATCTGTAGGGGAGGGTCAATGACCCTCCCGCTTGGTAACGGAACAGAGCGTGAAATAGGTTGCTTCCAGTGTTGGTTTTCACAAAAAGCGGCAGGTTTGACCGCTCAAAAGCTTTCAGCCGGCGGGAGGATCAATGATGTATAGAGTAGTAACATAGGTAACAGATAGTGAAGTGACATAGGTAA
>JBJDYN010000154.1:0-7220 GCA_051867395.1 Faecousia sp.
TCAGCGCTACGGCGAAGGCTGCGTACACCCCTGCCACCGTGAGGTGCGCAGGGGTACTTCTCTGGAGGTGATGGCATGCAGCTTGTGATCGCGGAGAAGCCCTCGGTCGCACAGAGCTTGTCCAGGATTCTGGGCGTTACTACACGAAAGGACGGCTATCTGGAAGGAAAGAAATGTATTGTATCGTGGTGTTTTGGCCATCTGGCGGGGCTTGCCGACGCCAGCGTATACGATGAATGCTACGCCAAATGGAAGCTGGAGGATCTGCCCATTCTGCCGTGTCCCTTCCGTTTTATCATCGCCCCGGATAAGCGCAAGCAGTTTTCTTTAATAAAGGAACTGATGCACCGGGAGGATGTAACCGAGGTTGTCAATGCCTGCGATGCCGGACGGGAGGGCGAGCTGATTTTCCGAAGTGTCTACTATCTGGCCGACTGCCAGAAGCCTATGAAACGGCTGTGGATTTCCTCGATGGAGGATGAAGCCATCCGGGATGGATTTCAGAATCTTCGTCCCGGCTCTGATTTTGATGGGCTGTACAAAAGCGCCCTGTGCCGAGCCAAGGCGGACTGGCTGGTGGGCATCAACGCCACCCGGTACTTTTCTCTGCTGTACGGCACCAAACTGAATGTGGGCAGGGTCATGTCTCCCACACTGTCCCTGCTGGTGCAGCGGGAATCCGAAATCTCCGCTTTCGTTCCCAAAGATTTCTTCACCGTGAATCTGGACTTCCCGGATTTCACCGTTTCCAGCAAGAAATTCCCGGACAGAACGGAAGCGCAGCAGCTTGCGAAGAAATGCCAGAATCAGAATGCTATGGTTTCCGATATTCGCCATTGCGAAAAAGAAGAAAAGGCTCCGGCACTCTACGATCTGACCACCCTCCAGCGGGATGCCAACCGGCTTTTGGGCTACACCGCCCAGCAGACCCTGGACTATCTGCAATCCCTCTACGAAAAGAAGCTGTGTACCTATCCCCGGACGGACAGCCGCTATCTCACGGACGATATGCAGGGCAGCGTCCCGGCAATCGTCCTGTGTGCGGCAGGAATTTACGGGCAGGATGCCCCGAATGAGGTGCTTTCCCAACAGGTGTGCAGCTCCAAAAAGGTATCCGATCACCATGCCATCCTGCCCACGATGGCGGCGGGCGAGCAGGATTTGTCCACACTTCCCACGGCGGAGCAGAACATCTTGAAGCTGATCTCCCGGCAGGTGCTGATGGCGGTCAGCGAGGCGTATCGCTACCGGGAAGCGGAAATCATCATCACCTGCGGGGAACCCTTCAAGACCACAATAAAGATGCTTCTGGATGCGGGATGGAAGAAATACAGTCAGAAAGGTACATCCCAGAAATGGTTCTCCGGTCTGGAGGTCGGACAGGTACTGTCTCCCAGCAAGGTATCCGTGAAGGATGGCAAAACCCAGCCGCCAAAGCACTTTACGGAAGATCTTCTGCTTTCCTCCATGGAAACAGCAGGGGCAAAGGATATGCCGGAGGATGCGGAGCGCAAGGGCCTGGGAACTCCTGCCACCCGCGCCGGGATTCTGGAAAAGCTGGTGTCCACGGGGATGCTGGAACGCCGCAAGGTGAAAAAGCAGACCATTCTGATTCCCACTGAGCTGGGCAATGCCCTGATTACCGTCCTGCCGGAACAGCTTCAATCGCCGCTGCTGACGGCAGAATGGGAGAATCGGCTGTCCCAGGTTCAGAAGGGCGAGCTGGAGCCGGAGGAGTTTCTGGACGGCATTCGGGGTATGCTCACCGATCTGGTCAGGGATTACCGCCCGGTTTCCGGTGCGGATATTCTGTTCCCTTCCGCCGAAAACACCGTGGGCAAATGCCCCCGGTGCGGCAGGCCGGTGATTGAGCGCAGCAAGGGGTACTTCTGCACCGGACAGGACTGCAAATTCGTCCTGTGGAGGGACAGCCGGTTCTTTACCCTCAAGCAGAAAACCTTGGACAGAAAAACCGCCCAGCTCCTTTTGGAAACAGGCCGCGCCCCGCTGAAGGGCTGCGTTTCCTCCAAAACCGGGAAGGTCTACGATGCTGCCGTGGTTCTGGAGGACGATGGGGATCGCGCGCATTTCAAGCTGGTGTTTGGCAATGGCTGATCTGCCCCGGATGAATGATGAGCAGCTGAAGCAGGCGCGAAAGCTGATACGCAGTCGCTGCTGCAATTATGACAATGGAAGCTGCCTGCTCTTTGACTGGTCATTCTGCAATGTCTGCCCACAGTGGATTTCCTACTCGCTGAACTGCAAGTGGTTCCGCAACGCGGTGCTGCCCAATGACAAACTGCTATGCGCAAAAATTCTAATCAACCATAAGCAAGTAAAACTGTGTGCCTCATGCGGTGCGCCGTTTGTACCGGGCAGCAATCGGGCAAAGTATTGCAAGAAATGCGCAGACAAGCGCAACCGCAGCAGCAAAGCCGCTTGGGCAAGGCGCAGACGGGGTTCGATGTAGAAGAATAGGGCATAAAAAAACGTTGCACCCCAATGTCTTTTGAGTGTCAAATCTGCTGGGGATGAATCTTTGTATTTGGATAGCGAAAATGCGGTTTCTATTCTTCTACTTTTTCCGCCTGTTCCTCCCCCCACAGCAGGAGTATTACCCTATTTCATAACGCTCCTGCGCAGGCTTCTTCTGTTTGCGTAGGAGCATCTTTTTTACTATCTTCAAAGGAGCGATCATATTTGTCCGAAAAACAATCCAATAAAGAGCGCATCAAAGAGATCACTGCTGGCATTGAAAGAGGCATTCTGGAGCTGTTTGAAAGTGACCGATACCGGAACTATCTCACCACCATGAGCCGGTTCCACAGGTATTCCCTGAACAATGTCATGCTGATCCACGCCCAGCGGCCCGATGCCACGCTGGTGGCTGGGTTCAGCAAGTGGAAGAACAGCTTCGGGCGGCATGTGAAAAAGGGAGAAGAGGGCATCCAGATTCTTGCCCCCACCCCCTATAAAATCAAGGTTGATAAGGAGAAGCTGGACCCGGACACCAAGCTGCCTATGCTGGACGATGAAGGAAAACCCATTACAGAGGAAAAGGAAGTCACCATTCCCATGTTCAAGGTGGTGTCCGTGTTCGATGTGGCTCAAACGGAGGGTAAACCCCTGCCGCAGATTTCCTTCAGTCTGACCGGGGATGTGGCGCAGTATGAGGTTTTCATGGAAGCCTTACGCCGGACTTCCCAAGTGCCCATTACCATAGAGCCGATGGAACCTGGCATGGACGGCTATTTTCATCTGGAAAAGCAAGCTATTTTCCTCCGGGAAGGCATGAGCCAGGTACAGACCGTCTGCGCCGCCATTCACGAAATGGCCCATTCCCGGCTCCACAACTATGAGAAAATGACGGAGCTGGCAGACGATGGCGAAACCCTCCTTGTGCCGGGAGAAAAGGATAGGAATACCGAGGAAGTGGAAGCGGAGAGTATTTCCTATGCTGTCTGCCAGTATTTCGGCATTGAAACCGCCGACAACAGCTTCGGCTACATCGCCACGTGGTCCCAGGGCAAGGAGCTGAAAGAGCTGCGGGCCAGTCTGGAAACCATAAACAAGACCTCCTCAGAGCTGATTTCCGGGATTGAGCAGCATTATCGGGAGATTTGCAAGGAGCAAGGCATTGATCTGGCTGCAGATGCCCCTGCACAGGAGCAGCCCCAGGTGCCGGATAATGCCGCAACTGTTCAGACGGTTGAAGCAACCGTTCTGCCGGAAGCCCCCTCACCGGACACCCCAGAGCAGGCGCTGGACGAATACCCCATGCCGGATGAATCCCTGAAAGCAGCTGATCTGGAAGCCTGCGGCTATTTGGATGGCGATATGCTGCCTCTGTCCAGAGAACGGGCTGTGGAACTGTACGATCAGGATTTGACCGTGTACGCCATCGTAGACGGCGGCAATGCAGAGATGCTGTTTGGCCGGGAGGAATTGGATACCCAGGCCCCCGGCACAATGTTCGCTGTTTCCCGTGAGGAATGGGAGCAAAGCTCCCTGTTCCACGAAAAAATCGTGGAGCGCCAGCAGCACCAGGAGGAGCGGGAGAATGCCTTCCTCGATCATGGGGGTGACTGCTTTGCCATCTACCAGGTAAAGCGTGACGATCCCGGCAATGTGCGGTTTATGAATATGGACTGGATGCAGTCTCATGGGAAAGCCATTGCGCGCGGCAGCTATGACCTGATCTACACCGCACCGCTGACCGCCACCGGCAGCACCGACGCCAAACTGGAGGCAATCTTTGAACAGTTTAACCTCCATCGTCCGGCAGATTATCACAGCCCGTCCTTGAGCGTCAGCGACATCGTTGCCATCAAGCAGAACGGTGTGGTATCCTACAATTACTGCGACAGCGTGGGTTTCAAGGAGCTGCCGGACTTCCAGAAAGAGAACTACCTGAAGGCAGCGGAAATGTCCACGGAGGATGATTACGGCATGATTGACGGCATCATCAACAACGGTAAGCAGCCCACGGTAGCAGAGCTGGAACAGCAGGCCAAATCCGGCCAGCCCATTTCCCTGATGGATTTGGCAGATGCCGTCCACCGGGAGAAGAAGCCCTCCGTCCTGGAAAAACTCAAAGATCAGCCGCAGCAGCCCCAGCGCAAATCCAGACCCCGAAAACCAAAAGAAAAGGAGCTTTGAAGATGAAAGAAAACTTCACATTTGAGGAACAGCAGCTCATGAGCATCTACAACCCCGGCACCCGTATGGGGCTGATTCACGCCCTTGTGGAAATGCGTACCTACCTGGATAAGGATGAGCAGGAGCTGAAAGACCTGACGGACAGTGCCATTGCCAAGCTCAATACCATTACGGATGCCGAGTTTGCCGAGCTGGATTTGATTCCAGATTTGAATTCATAATTCTAATCTGCATAGTGAGCATCTAAAGGAATCGCTGTAAGATTTAATGTGGGATAGCTTTTCTAGCTACCCCACATTTGTTACGCTTCATCTTGTCGCTGATTTGCAGCATAAAAAGCTCGGACTTCCCCTAAAAATTGAAATAGCAACTCATAAGCAGCCTTAGCTTCCTTAGGCTTGGGATAATAATCCGCAGTGGCCGCTTTTAGTATATGGGTATTATTCCTCAAGTCGTACAGTGCACAATACTTTCCCTTTGTTTCTTCTGTAAGTATTCCCTTTTCTACAGCAAACTCCGCTTTAGTCGGATTTGAAGTCCATGTGATTTTTGCCTTTTCCATTTTGGGCTTGCAAATAAACACTGGCTTTCCTTCGTAAGTAATCTTGGTTTTACTCGACAATGCAGCTTCAATATTTGAGAACTGTGTAGCAGCATACCGATTTTCAAACTCATCCTTAAAGAACATTTCAAGTGTGTAGTTTAGAATAGCCTCACATATTGATGCATACTGAATAATCTGAAATTTAATTATGCCTTTATTCTTAGACATTGGGAGGCTTAGGGTCTCCATAAGAGTAAATGTAAATCTAGTTTGATAGAATTCATCTCCCAAATGCTCGCGTAATTTTTCATTATCAATAAAGGAAAACTGTCTACGGAACCATTCTGCGGGATATTCCTGTGCAGAATCGAAATTATAATCTGAAATCAGTTTTTCATTGCAACACGAAATAACCTTACCCTTTTCTTTAGTATTTAATTTCATGGTCAATCCCTCCAAATAGAATATATGTATTCGCCAACATTTTGACAATATCATACAGCACTATACTATGTAAATCAACATTTTTCTTTGAGTTCATTAATCCAAAAGATAGTACGCAACGACCATTTATTGAGATATTAGTTAGTAATTCTATCCAACCACCCACAAAAACATGTATAATCGACATATAATCCAAATAACGGGCAGTTAATGGAGATTATTCTTTCTTGAAAACTACGCCACTCGGTAACGAAATCATGTCATTACAGAGCTTTCAATACAATGCACTAAGTAACTTTTCAAGTAAAACATTACCCATTGATTTTGGGTAGAGTGTCGATTGACAGTCCCCATAGAACATGATAGACTGTGGAAAGTTTGTGTTCAGGAGGAAAAACAAATGGAAAAGATTCTTGTGTACCTCGGCAGCGATCATGTCATTCAGCACCCCTCCTTCGGTGTTCGGGAAAACATACTGAAAATGACCACCGACAGAGAGGTTGCTATCTCCCAAGCCTGTGAACAGGATGCCGCAGGTGTAATCAACACCTATTACCTTGATCTGGATGCCTTGTCTGTAAAAGCGCCTGAACAACAGGTATTGAGCGGTTTTGACGGTTATGATGTTGTGATCCCCCAGGAAGAAGCTGCTTGCTATATCTCCATCTGCACGGAAAACGCCTTGAACGCTCTGGTTTTTACAAACGCATCTTTTGTCTGTCAATAGGACGATTCTATACTGTAAACCGTGGAGGTAACTATGGATACTGCGCAGAAAAAATCTTACCGGCTCCCTTGCCTAAACTGCGACAAAAAGACAGATGTGAAAATATACGATGATACTGTACTGATTAACTTTCCGCTGTATTGTCCGCATTGCGAGCAGGAGATATTGGTGAATGTCGTTCAGAGGAAAATTGCAAGGGCAGAACCCCAAAAATAATTTTCACAACCGCATACGATTCCCATCGCACCCCGTCTGGTTACACAGGCGGGGTTTTTCACTACATATTACACTGGAAAGGAGAAATCAAATTGGCATCCGTACTGCAGCAATACAGCCAGCTTGCAGACTTCACAGCAATACAAATCACCAACAACTACCAGAGCTGGACGGATTTCCTGACTACTGCTGCCAGGATTTACAAATACCCCTATCATGAGCAGCTGATGATCTACGCCCAGCGGCCCGACGCCACGGCCTGCGCGGACTATGATCTGTGGAACAAGCGAATGGGGCGTTATGTTCGCCGGGGCGCGAAAGGCATCGCCCTCATCGACCACTCCGGGGACGCTCCGAAGCTGAAATATGTGTTCGATGTGGCAGACACCCGCACCACCGAACGCTCCCGCAGCCCCTATCTCTGGGAATACCGCCCAGAGCATGAGCAGGCAGTTTCAGCCGCTCTGGAGGAACAGTTTGCCGTTCCCAATGATGGCAGCATCACAGAGCAGCTGGAGCAGATTTCCTCCGTCAAAGTTACAGAATATTTCCTTGCCCACCAGCAGGACATTCTTGGCATCGTTGACGGATCGTATCTGGAGGGGTATCATGACTATGACAAAGGCGTGG
>JBJDYN010000155.1:0-7166 GCA_051867395.1 Faecousia sp.
AGATTGATGGCCTTCTAACACTGGAAATGCTCAACTTGTTATTGCAATTTTGGAAGAAAAAATTGACTTCTCCAAGGTCGAAATTGAGCCTCTCTTCCAGGACTTCGTGGACTTCGAGACCTTTAGTAAGTCCGATTTCCGGGCGGTGAAGGTCCTGGCCTGCGAAGCGGTGAAGAAGTCCAAGAAGCTCCTCAAGTTCACTCTGGACGACGGAACCGGCGTGGAACGCACCATTTTGAGCGGCATTCACGCATATTATGAGCCGGAAGAGCTGGTGGGCAAGACCTGTGTGGCCATCACCAACCTGCCCCCCAGACCCATGATGGGTATTGAATCCTGCGGTATGCTGATCTCCGCTGTCCACCACGAAGATGGCGAAGAAAAACTCCATCTTCTGATGCTGGACAACCACATTCCCGCCGGTGCGAAAATGTACTAAAAAGTTGGAGATTCTCCTGCTTCAAAATCCTAAAAAACACCATGTTACGCCAAGCTTACGCCAATGAATGCAAACATATTGGGCGGCAAGCAAAGGGCGGTGTTCAAAAACAGACCGTCTGAGTTCTTCCGGAATTCAGACGGTTCTTATTTTAGGAGGATTGATTATGAACATGCAATCTAAGGAAGCTGCAAAACAGATGTATGATACCGGCCTGTGTCTGGAGGAATATCTTGGGGAACTTGGCTCCGGCAATTCTCCGGATATAGGATGAAAACGGGAAATCTCCCAACCGTGCAACACACAATATCCCCAGGACTTCATCTTCTGATCGGATGATGTCCTGGGGATTTTTGCATTGTTTGCTGGCTATCATGTAACCTGGCAAATGGTGTGTTTACAGGGACGCTTTTGTGCGCCCTTTTACTCTATGCTGGTCCGGTACTCACTTTCACACTATGCTCTCTCTTACCGGGGAAGCGCTCATGAAACCGGTAAGTTCTGTGGGCGAAAGATCCGCCCACAGCCGCAGACGATTTATTCAGAGGTTCCCTAAGAATCATCCTTTCATCTTCTTCAGGCCCCGGAGGTAGTGGCCGTTCATCATTTCCACCAAGCCTGCCACCACCGCAGGCGTCATGGCGCCGCCGGACATCATGGCAAGCTGACGGATGGGCATATCCTCCAGCATAGCATCGATAATTTTGGCAAATTCCTCCATGCCCTCGCTGTTTGTACCGCCAAACTGCTTTGCCATGTTGCCCTGTTCAGAAATCCTCTTCATTCTAATATCGAGCGAAACGCAAGACTTGCGGCTTGCTTTTTATTCCCCTCTATGATATATAGTATGGAAAGCGTTCACCACGAGGAGATAATAGTCCGATTTGGTGAATCAAGCTTAAGAAAGCAAGAGAAGCAATGCGTCATTATGAATGTGAGTGCCTCAGATGCGGCACCAGGAAGCAGATTGCGTTTCCATCAGAGCCTTATCCGGAGTTAGGGGAAATCTTTTCTCATATATGCCGTGTCTGCAAAGAGGAAACGAATTTCACACGGGTCATGACCAGAAAAGCCGCAGCAGAGCTCCACAGGAAACAAGCTGAGTTGGAATTGCGGCAATCTATCGCAGAACGATGTGCTGCATACGGTTTTCAGCACCGTTTTTTATATCAATCCGTCATCATCACCACACATCTGTCTGACTGGTGCTTCGATTATCACCAAAATGTAATTACGCTCTACCATGAGAGCACCATAAAGATCAATTTTGAGACAGGAGATTTTGCAAAGGCTCACGTTCAGTTTCGTAATCAGAAAATGTCTGCGGCAGAAGTCATTGACTACATTTCCGCACATGATGACTGGCGTGCAGGCCAAAATAAGCGCTGAGATTCATAAATGCGCAAAAGCAATTTTGAAATTGCAGCAGAACAAATGGAAGGGAAACTGGAGGCGTGAAATAATGTCAAAACGAATCGCGGTGCTGTCCGACACCCATGGTTTACTGTGGCCGGAGGTGCTGTCTGCGGTTTCCGGCTGTGACGCCGTTATTCATGGTGGCGACATCAACAAGCCGGAAATCATTGAACGATTACAGGAAATCCCTTCCCACTACCGGGCGGATTCGGGACTTTCACCCTATAGAACGTGCGCTCACCGGGCGCACGACACAAAGCCTCCTGTTTCCAATTGAGAAACAGGAGGCTTTCGCATCCATCTGTGTACAGTCCGTTAATCAGATAAATAAAAGTCCTGAATGATTTTCATAACATGATTGAAGCGTTGGAGATCGCCCCAGGAGCAGCGCTGACCAATAAACTGGGCGAACAATTTCAGTTCTCTCTCATCAAATTCCCGGTGTTTCTCTGCTAATATCTGCCCTTCCGGCGTGGCGAACAGGTGGATCGTTTTTGCGTTGCCGTTCAGCCTCTTCTTTTCAATGTAGCCTTTGGCCGCCAGCCGATCCACATTGCGGCTGGCGGCGCTCATGGTACGCTTCCATTGTTTCGCGACTTCACCAACACTGATCCCGGGATGATCCGCGATCAAAGCAAGGGTGTGCATCTCCACCATGTTCAAAACGACGCCGGTGCCGTAGTCATGGGGCTTTTTCATGTGATCCATGATGGTCATGACGAAGTCGTACATTTCCTCCGACCAGGCCGATAACGTTTGCAAATCCAGTTCGTCCATATCCTGCTCCTACGTTTTTTTATTCAGTTTACTTGAACGGAATCTCTGTGTCAAGAAAAAAATGGAATCTTGCACAAGTTATAGTTGACATGCTCAAGCATTTACGATATAGTTGATAAAGTAAACAAAAAAAGAGGAGGTATTCCAATGGAATTCATGGATATTCCCTTTTCGCTCTGCTGCTCACGGATCCCAAAGAAGCAAATTTGTATCAGGCAAAGACAACCATGGTTGATTTTGCCCTTTCCTGGTCGGAGCTGACCATCCGTGAAATGATCGTTTGTGTGGTGCTGGTTGCTATTTGTGTGATTATTTCGATTGTGCGGCTGAAAACCGGCGCAGTCAAAGAAGAGGATTTGCTTGCCGTGCGTGAAGCGATTCTTCATCGCGCAATGGAAAGCGAGCAGCAACTGGAAGGATAAAGGAGAAATACATCAGATGAAATACGACTTTACCAGCATTATGGAGCGTCACGGCATGGACGCTGTGGCAATTGACGGCTTGGGCGCGATTCCGGGTATGACGCCGGAACCGCCGCAGGAGGGCTTTGATGCCATTCCTCTTTGGATTGCGGACATGAATTTCCCCACCGTACCCACGATTCCGGAGGCGATTATCAACCGGGCCAAGCATCCGGCCTATGGCTATTATTTCCCCACCCCACAGTACTATGACGCGATTATCAACTGGCAGAAAACCCGCAACGGTGTGGAAGGTCTGACCCCGGAGAACATCGGTTACGAAAATGGCGTGATCGGCGGCATAGTTTCCGCCCTCAACGTGTTCTGCTGCAAGGGCGATAAGGTGCTGCTGCATTCGCCTACCTACACCGGCTTCACCTGGGGCCTGGAAGCCAACGGCTATGACATTGTCCACAGTCCTCTGGTGCAAGATGAAAAGGGCGTGTGGCGGATGGACTTTGCGGACATGGAGCAGAAAATTGTGGCAAACCACATTCATGCCGCTGTGTTCTGTTCGCCCTTCAATCCCTGCGGCCGTGTGTGGGAGCGCTGGGAGCTGGAACAGGTGATGGAGCTGTTCCGCAAGCACGACGTGATGGTGGTCAGCGATGAAATCTGGTCTGACCTGACTTTGCGTGGACACAAGCACATTCCCACCCAAAGCATCAGCGAGGATGCGAAGCTGCGCACCGTTGCCATGTATGCGCCCAGCAAAACCTTCAATCTTGCGGGACTGATCGGCAGCTACCACATTGTTTACAACCCCCGCATTCGGGACCAGTTGAATAAGGAAACCGCGATTTCCCGCTACAATGAGATGAACGTGCTGTCCATGCATGCCCTGATTGGAGCCTATAGCCCGGAAGGGCAGGAATGGCTGGAGGAGCTGCGGCAGGTTCTGACCGGAAATATCGACTACGCATGGAACTATGTCCGGGAACACTTTGAGGGCGTTTCCGCATTCCGGTCGGAGGGCACCTATATGCTCTATCTGGACTGCACCGAATGGTGCGCGAAGCACGGAAAGACCATTGACGAGGTCGTAAAAGCCGGTTATGCGGTTGGCCTTGCCTGGCAGGATGGGCGGCACTATGGCAGCCCCTGCCACATCCGGCTGAATCTGGCGCTGCCCCTGTCCCGGGTGCAGGAGGCTATGCGCCGGATGGATCAGTATGTATTCAACAAAGAAAGGAATGGATAAGCATGGAAATCAAAAAGTATGTTTTGGCGGTATTCAGCCCAACAGGCGGAACCGTAAAGGTGGCACGGGCAATCTGTAGAGGCACTGGACTGGAAGGCCTGGAGATCGATTTGTGCGCCGAACCGGAGCCCCGGGAAATCGGGGAAGATACGCTTCTGATCGCTGCCATGCCGGTCTATGAGAACCTGATTCGCCCAGTTGCGCTTCGCCGTCTGAGCCGGCTCCAGGGCAAAAACAGCCCGGCTGTTGCAGTCGTGGTTTACGGCAACCGGGATTATGGGGATGCCCTGCTGGAATTGACGGATACCCTGCGGGAAAACGGTTTCATGGTGCCTGCTGCCGCAGCATTCATTGCAGAGCATTCCATTATCCGCAGCATTGCCGCCGGTCGGCCGGACGCAGAGGATTTGAAGCAGGCAGAGGCCTTCGGCGCTCAGGCTGCCGCAAAGATCAGAGAACAGGATTCTCTTCAGAATGTAACAGTTCCGGGAGACCCGGACTACAGAAGCAAGAAGCGCGGTACCGGTGTTCCGCCGCTGACAGACGATACCTGTAATACCTGCGGAGCCTGTGCGGCAGCATGCCCGGTGCAGGCGATCCCGCTGGATCAACCCAATATCACTACTGACGCCTGTATTGGTTGTATGCGCTGCATTTCCGTCTGCCCCCAGCACGCCCGGGAGATCCCTGATGGGGTCAGGCAGAAGCTGACTGCTTATCTGCAGGCAAAAGCATCCGAAGCAAGACAGCCGGAACTCTTCCTATAAACAAGAAATCAACAAATCTCTGAGGAGGACTGCCATGAAAAAACATCCGATAATCGGCGTTATCTCCGCCCGGCATGACATGGGCGTGATGCTTCCGGTTTACGGCACCACAGGCCATTATCTGGAACAGATTCGAGCAGCGGGCGGCGTTCCCCTGCAATTGCCCGTTATGCCCGGTTCCGAGCCGGAGACGCTTGCGGCATTGGTAAGCAGCTGCGATGGCTTTCTGCTGCCCGGCGGCGGGGACTTTTCCCCGGAGTGGTATGGGCCTGTTGCCGGGCTTAAAACCGGATCCCTTTGCTGTAGACCTGAAGAGCCAGGAAACCGCTCTGGCCCTGGTGCGAACCATGGCTGCCAGCGGAAAACCGATGCTGTGTATCTGTCTTGGGATGCAGGTGCTCACAATTGCCCTTGGGGGCGATCTGTATCAGGATATTCCGACGCAACTCCCCTCTGAGATCGCTCACGCCAAGCCAATCAATACGCTGGAGGAGCGATGGAGGATCCTCCACTGTGTCCAAACAGCCGAAGGCAGCCTGATCCGGCATTTGACTGGGGCCGGGGAGATTTCGGTGAACAGCATTCATCATCAGGCAGTGAAAACCCTGGCCCCCGGATTTTCTGCCACAGCCTGGGCGCCGGACGGTATCATCGAATCCGTTGAAAGTGATACCGGGAAAATCCTCGGTGTCCAGTGGCATCCGGAAAATCTTGCCCATGCGGGCATGGAGCATGGCAAGGCGCTTTTCCGTTGGCTGGTCCAGACGGCAGCGCAATAAAGTCGGTTACACATCTCTTCAACAAAATTCCGCCGGGTACAGGCATTTAGCCTTGTATCCGGCGGAATTTGATATTATACAGAGGGATTATTGAATATCGGTTACCTCATAGCCCTGCTCGGCAACAGCCTGCTTCAGAGCATCGTCCGATACGTCCTTCGCCAGCGTTACCACAGCGGTTCCGGTCTTGTGGCTGACTTCGGCCTTGGTCACGCCGTCCAGTGCCTCCAGCGCCTTTTGGGTGTGCATCTCGCAATGCCCGCACATCATGCCTTCGATTTTCAGAGTCTTTGTCATGGGTTTTGTCTCCTTTTTCACTGTAGTTTTTTTGATTGTATGATCCCGTTTGGAATCGTGCATCCGGAAGAAATTCAAACGCAGCGCGTTGGTGACAACGCTGAAGCTGGACAGGCTCATGGCTGCTGCGGCGAACATGGGATTGAGCTGCCAGCCAAGCAATGGGATAAATACGCCTGCCGCCAGGGGAATGCCGATGGTGTTGTAGATAAAGGCCCAAAACAGGTTTTCGTGGATGTTGCGCAGCGTCGCGCGGCTCAGCCGGATGGCCGCAGGCACATCGGACAGGCGGCTCTTCATCAGCACCACATCCGCCGCGTCGATGGCAACGTCGGCGCCAGCACCGATGGCAATGCCGATATCAGCGCTGGTCAGGGCAGGTGCGTCGTTGATGCCGTCGCCCACCATGATGACCTTCCCTTTTTGCTGCAATTGGCGGATCACGCTTTCCTTTCCGTCAGGAAGGACGCCCGCAATCACTTCATCCACGCCAGCCTTTGCACCGATGGCCTTCGCGGTGCGTTCGTTATCGCCGGTCAGCATCACTACATGGATGCCCATATTCCGCATTTCCGCAATGGCCTGGGGGCTGTCCTCCTTGATGGTGTCCGCCACAGCAATGATGCCGCAGAGCGCACCGTCCTTGGCAAAGAACAGCGGGGTTTTCCCTTCCTCCGAGAGCTGCTCAGATTTTTCTTTCATCTTTGCGGGCACTGGAACTTGTCCGCTGATGAATTGGTAGCTGCCGCCGTACAAAGCGACACCATCGACAGACGCGGTCAGTCCATTGCCGGGCAGCGCTTGGAACTGCTGCACTTCGGCAGCCGTCAGTCCATCCTGTTCAGCCCTTTGATGAATTGCACGAGCCAGCGGATGCTCGCTTTTCTTCTCCAAAGCGTAGGCAATGGACAGCAGCGACCCTTCGCTCAGGCCCTCAGCCGGAAGAATATCCGTAACCTTGGGCTCTCCCTGGGTGATGGTTCCGGTTTTATCCAGCGCTACGATCCGCACTTTTCCGGTTTCCTCCAA
>JBJDYN010000156.1:0-39724 GCA_051867395.1 Faecousia sp.
GAGTGGCATCAAGCAACATTCTTCTATGAAAGTATGTGGAATGTTTGTCTGTTAAGGATTGATTCTTCCCCTGTCCCGGTCTCCGGAAAAGCATGGTACATAGTTTATTCCGTCCGCGCTATAAGGAAATCGCAAGAGGAAACACACGATTATGCAAAATACACGCCCCTTTCCCGCCCATCCCACATCAAGAAAGCCACTGAAATGTGGAGCCATCCGGTCTTTCGCACTGTTTTTGGGGAAGATGTAAACGGCCTTTATGCATGATAATACATTTTCCCGCATCACGCAAAAGCACTGAAAAACATAGAGTCCAGCTTTCCTCGGTATTTCTTCTGTTCCAGCCCGAGAATTTCGTTCTTAATTGACACATTAATTCAGTATATTTATACTAATATTGTATAGAATACACAGAATGCGCATCTCCTGCCCGCGCATCCATACGCAATGTTCTAAAAAACGCAGGGATACACATAAAACACTTGCAAAACACAAGCCGTATGCTATAATCAATTCATTCAAAACAGCGGATAGGGCAATGGAGTCACGTGGGGCAAAGCAACGTGACTCCAGTTTTTTTCACGGAAAGACAATTCCAAGGCGCATTTTGAAGAATACGGGCTTTGGCATCCGGTCTGTGATTTCGCCTCACGAAGGATGCACCCAAAGAAAAGGAAGCGAAAGATTATGGCAACAATCAAAGACATCACAGGCAGCCCCCTTCTTCTGGCACTGGTCATCGGCGGTTTGGGATACATCATGGCCTTCTCTGTGGTGTACCTGCTGAAGGCAAGAAAGCGCGCGTTGGAGATGGGCATCACCAAGAAAGAGATCAATGACATCATCAAGTCCTCTCTGATCTTCTCCATTGTTCCCAGCCTGTCTATTGTCATCGGTCTGGTAGCGCTGGCTGCTTCCCTGGGGACCATTTGGGCCTGGTGGAGACTGTCTGTCATCGGCTCCCTATCCTTTGAAACGCAGATTGCCAGTTCCCTGGCGCCTGTTCTGGGCTACGCCAATACCACCGAACTGATGAACAATGCCACAGGGGAACAGTTTGGTGTGGTCATGATCCTGATGAGTGTGGGCATGCTGTCCGGTTTTTTGATTCTGATTCCCTTCGGCAAAAAGCTGATGACCTCTGTTGACAAAACAAAGGGAGGCAACGGCTGGAGCAACGTTTTGAGCGGCTGCTTCATGCTGACATTGCTGGCTGTTTATGTTCCCGTCCTGCTGATCAGCGACACCATTCAGGCCCTGGTCATGATTACCGGTTTGATCGTTGCCATTGTTATGGGAATCGTTGCCAAGAAACCCGGCTGGACTTGGGTGAATAACTTCATCATGGCAGGCTCTATGATCCTCGGTATGGTATCGTCCCTGCTGTGGACCGCTATCTTCAAATAAGGGAGGAAAACAACATGCGCAAGAAAACCACCGCTCCCATCACGCTGGATCCCTTCCAGGCCTGGGCGCACCGCTGGGGCCGTCTGGGCACAGTCATCGCACTGATTTATATGATCGCGCTTCCTTTTGTTGTTCTGAACTATTATGACTGCATTCCTACGCTGGGGCAGGTCTTTAATATTGCTACTTTTGGAATTCTGGCAATCTACATTCCCGTGGGTCTGTCGGAAGCCATAAGCTATTCCCCTCTGATGGGTGCTTCCTCCTACCTCGGCTTCATCACCGGCAATATCATGAACCTGAAGCTGCCCTGTGCCGTCAACGCACTGAAGCTCAGTGGCAAGGAAGCCAATACCCCGGAAGGGGATGTGGTGGCCTCCATCGGTGTTGCCGCAAGCTCCATCATGACGGTAGTTATTCTGACACTGGCTGCTTTGCTGATTTCCTTCATCAGCCCCATCTTCGAGCTGCCTGCTGTCCAGACCATGTCCAGCTATCTGCTGCCTGCCCTGTTCGGCTCCATGACCTTGGGACTGTTTGCCAGTACCGGCGCTGGGAGCAAAGTCGTCAAGGGCGGCATCAAGGGTGTTATTCCCGTCATCGTAATCGTGTCTCTGGTGACCCTGGCTGCGCGCCTTATGGGCATTGGCTCCGCTGTGCTGGGTATGGTGGGCTTCCTGATCCTGGCCATGCTGCCGGTGGCGATTATCACATCCCGCATTCTGTGGAAAAAAGGCAAGATCCAGGTGGTGGACACCAACGTACCCGCCGGGGATGCCGAAGCCAAGTAAATCTCCCTCTGACCTTTGCGGCTTCTGCCGCAAAGGTCATTTTTCAGTGTGCAAGGCTATTTTCCCGGGGAAGCTGCAGCAGCGTTTGCCTCCGTCAAATTCCGGTGGATCTTTTTAAACTCAGCGGGGGACACGGTATACTCTTTTTTGAACGCACGGAAGAAACTGGAATAATCGCTGAATCCACATTGATAGCAGACCTTGCTGGCGGGAACGCCCTCCAGCAATAAATTTTTGCCCAGGAGCAGCCGCTGCTGAATGACATACTGGTAAAAGGAAACTCCGATCTTCTCCTTGAAATAATGGGCCAGTGTGAATTTATCCATGAAAAAATAACCAGCCACGGCTTCCAGCGAGAGATCGCCCAGCAGATTTTCCTGCAAATAGTGGAGAATGCGGGTCAGCAATTCGCTGCGGCTTCCCCCGTGTACGTTGCCGTGCCGTTGGCTCAGGGCCTTATAATACTCCACCATCAGATGCAGAATAAAGCTTTTGACCTCAGCTTGATACAGAACACCCTGCCGGCCAAGTGAATTCTCCAGGGAAACAAAGGTTGTGCGGAAGGTATCCCCTGCGGCGGAATGGTTGCGCAGCAGGTATCGCTTGCCTGTCTGAACGCGGTAGCGGGTCAGTAACTCCTCATCCACGGAAAGGATCTGCTCTAGGGTGGGGCAGGAGATCCATAGCACATATCGCTCATATGGCACTTCAAAGTCCTTAAAGATGGGATTATGCAGCACGCTGGGGGGGATGAACAGAATGTCGTCGCTGCGAAGATGGTACAGCTCATCCCCGATCACATAGTCCACATGACCGCTGATAAAATACAGGATTTCGCAGAATTCATGGTAATGTGGCTCAATCACAGGATAGCTCTCGTCCCGATAATGGTCAATTTCAAAATCCGACTGGATCATATAGTGCTTGAATAGTTTTTCTTTTCCGGATGCTTCGATCATGGTGAACACCCCCTCCTTTGTCAAAAGCACCAAAATGGATATTGTGCTTTTGTGCAGGTTATTGGCTTTCCATTTGAACAACCAAGATTTGCAATATTTCGGCCAAAAAAGGCAATTTTCTTTTCTCTATATTGCAATTATACTAACAATATAGCATAAGGGACAGGAAATGGCAACCCTGTTCCCCTGGCGCCGAATGCTGTGTGTGAAGCCAAGAACCCATGTGAGACAGGCTCCGGAACCTGTCTTGCGCCAAATTTGAAAGGAGACAGAAATGAAGACTGGAAAGTTAATTCTCTGCCTGTGTCTGATCGCAGCCTTATGCCTGAGCATGGCAGGCTGCGGAAGCGCGGGCAGCACGGACGGCAAGCATCTGCTTGTAGCCCACGCACACAACCAGAACCATCCGGTTCACCTCGGCATGACGGCAATGGCGGATAAGATGAGTGAAGAAACCGGCTATACCTTCTCGATTTATCCCAATGGACAGCTGGGCGGAAACAGCGAGATGATCCAGATGGTCAAGGCCGGTGTGCTGGATATCGCAAAGGTCAGCGCGTCTTCACTGGAACAGTTTAATCCCGCATACGCAATCTTCTCCCTGCCGTATGTATTTGAATCCACGGAGCACTACTTTACGACCATGGGCAGCAGTGAAGCGGTGCAGGAGATCTTTATGTCCACCTACGACCAGGGCTTTTTCGCCATCGGCTGGTATGACTCCGGCGCCCGCAGCATCTACACCACCAAGGACGGCCCCTGTGAAACACCGGCTGACCTGGCGGGACTGAAGATTCGGACTCAGGACAGCCCCACCTCCATTGAAATGATCCGGAATATGGGCGGAGCAGCCACCCCCATGTCCAGCGGTGAGGTGTACACCTCCCTGCAGCAGGGCATTATCGACGGAGCAGAAAACAACGAGACCGTTCTGGTGGATGACGGCCACGGCGAGGTGGCGAAGAGCTACACCTATACCCAGCACCAGTATACGCCCGACATCGTGATCATCTCCACGGAAACCTGGGAAAGCATGAGCCCGGAGGCGCAGCAGGCCCTGATGCAGGCAATGGCGGACAGCTGGCAGGTCCACGAGGACAAATGGCTTGAGATCGTCCAGCGCAATATTGACGGAGCGAAGGAAATGGGCGTCAACTTCTAAACCATTGACAAAGCGCCGTTCATCGAAGCGGTGCAGCCCCAGCATGAGGCATTCTGCGCTAAGAGCGAGGACAACGCCCGCTATCTGGAAGACTTTTTGAGCTACGCGGACTGAGAGGTGCCAACATGAGAAAGATAATTGATAAAGTGATCCAGTTTCTTTGCACCATCATTATGGGTGTGATGGTCGTGGCGGTCTGCTGGCAGGTATTTACCCGTTTCGTGCTGAAAAATCCCAGCACGGTCACCGAAGAGGCCCTGCGCTATCTGCTGGTCTGGACGACCATGGTAGGTGCTGCCTATGCCTATGGCCGCCGCAAGCATCTGTCCATCAATATTCTGGCGAAAAAACTATCTGCCAAGGGGCAGTGCCTTCTGGACATTTTCGTGCAGGTCGTTGTAGTGGCGTTCTGCTGCGTGGTGATGATCGGCGGCGGCCTGCGGCTGTGCAATACGGCTGCGGACCAGGTTTCTGCGGCACTGTCCATCCCTATGCCCGCCATCTACGCCTGCCTGCTGGTCGGCGCGGTGCTGTTCATCTTTTATGCCATCCTCTTTATTGCTGAGGATCTGAAGAAGCTCAAAGAGCTGGCCCATTAAAGGAGGTATTGTTCATGACATTGTCTGTTATTCAGGTGGGTTTGATCCTGCTGGGAACCTTCTTCTTCCTGCTGGTACTCAGCGTGCCGGTTTCGGTGAGTCTGATCATCTCCTCGGTGGTCACCACCACCTGTGCGTTGGATCTGGATCTTGCCACTTTTGTTGCCAGCCAGAAGATGATTTCCGGCGTGGACAGCTTCAGCCTGCTGGCAGTTCCCTTCTTCATCCTGTGCGGTGTGCTTATGAATTCCGGCGGTATCGCGCAAAAGCTGATTAATTTCGCAAAGCTCTTTGTAGGCCCCATTCCCGGCGGTCTGGCCCACACCAACATTCTGGGCAATACCCTGTTTGGCTCCATTTCCGGCTCCTCCGTGGCAGCGTCCATCGCGGTGGGCGGCGTGCTGATCCCCATGGAAGAGAAGGAAGGCTATGACAAGAAATTCGCCGCGGCAGCCAATATCGCTTCCGCACCCACCGGATTGATCATTCCGCCCTCCGGCATTCTCATCATCTACTCTGTTCTGACCGGATGCTCCGTTGTGGGTATGATCATGTCCGGCTACATTCCCGGTATCATGTGGGCGCTGGCCTGTATGGCAGTGGCGTTCTTCATCGCAAAGAAAAATCACTATCCTACCAGTAAAGGCGTTCCCTTCAAAGAGGCTCTGAAAATCGTACTGGATGCTATCCCCAGCCTGCTTCTGATCGTGATTATCGTGGGCGGCGTCTGCTCCGGTATTTTCACCGCCACAGAATCCGCAGCCGTTGCCGTGGCTTACACGCTGTTCCTCTCCATCGTGGTATACCGCACCATCAAACTGAAGGACTTGCCCGCCATCCTGGCGGATGCCTGTGAGACCACTGCCATCATCATGTTCCTGATCGCGGCCTCCTCCACCATGTCCTTCGTCATGTCCTTTACCGGACTGCCCGCCGCCATCGGAAACGCCATGATGAGCATCTCCAGCAACAAGTACGTCATCCTGCTGCTCATCAATCTGATCCTGCTGGCGGTTGGCACCTTTATGGACATCACCCCTGCGGTGCTGATCTTCGCCCCCATCTTCCTGCCCGTAGTGCAAAGCTTCGGCATGCATCCCATCCACTTCGGTATCATGATGGTCATGAATCTGGGTATCGGCAACATCACCCCGCCCGTTGGCTCCGCACTGTTCTCCGGCTGCTCGGTGGCAGGCATCGATATGGAGGATATGATTAAGCCGATCCTGCCGTTCTACTTCGCAATTTTTGTGGCTTTGATGCTGGTGGCCTATGTGCCCTGGTTCTCAATGGTCATTCCCACCCTGCTGGGGGCTGCATAAGCCCCCACTCCCAAAAGGAAGGAACAAGCAATGGATTTTAACGTACTGGAATACGGTGCTGTTGCAGACGACAGGACCAACGACGCTCCTGCCATTCAGGCGGCAATTGACGCCTGCACGGCATATGGCGGAGGCCGGGTCATCCTGCCCAGCGGCCATCGGTTTTACGCAAGCTCTCTGATCCTGAAGGAAAATGTGGAGCTGCACCTGGAACGCGGCGCGGTGCTGCGCGCCCACAGCGATATCAGCACCTATGTTCATCCCAACAACGGCCAGCGAGATGACGGCGTAGACCGAGTCGGCACGCCTGTCACCCTCAAGCCCAGTTATGCGTTCCTGTACGCCAAGGACGCGGACAACATCGCCATCACAGGTGCGGGAACCATCGACGGCAACGCCTATGCGTTTGTGCGGCAGGTCAGCCCATACTATGTAACGGGAGATTTTTACCCCCGTCCGACGCTGGTGTATGTGGAGCACTGCAACCACATTACCTTTACCGGCGTGACCATGCGCAACGCGCCGTTCTGGACCCTGCACCCAGCCGGCTGTGACGACGTGCTGATCTCCGAGCTGCGGATCCTCAATGATCTGAACGTTGCCAATTCCGATGGTATCGACCCGGATCACAGCACCAATGTGCGGATCCTTGGCTGCCATGTCACCTGCGCGGATGACTGCATCTGCCTGAAAAGCTCCGCGGGCAACATGGAATACGGCCCCACCCGCAATGTGCTCATCGCCAACTGTACCCTGGTGTCCACCTCCGCCGCGCTGAAAATCGGCACCGAAGGTACGGGGAATTTTGAGAATGTGGTGGTGAACAATTGCATTATTTCGGGTTCCAACCGGGGCATATCCATCCAGATCCGGGATGGCGGAAACGTTCGCAATGTGAGCTTCAGCGATATCATCATCGACACCCGGCGTTTCGCGGACTGCTGGTGGGGCTGCGCCGAACCCATCACGATCTCCACCCACGACAGGGACGAGCAGACCCACAGCGGGCATATCTCCCATATCCGCTTCCGTAACATTACCTGTGATGCGGAAAACGGCGTGTTCCTCTCCGGTTCAGACGGCAACCACATCGAGGATGTCCTGTTTGAAGATGTTTCCGTCACGGTGCGCAGCGACAAAAGCAAATGGCCCAAGGGAATGTACGATCTGCGTCCGGGCTACGGCCAGCGCATTGAAGAAATTCCCTCTGCCGGCTTCTATCTGCGCCGGGCAGATGGCGTGACCCTGCGCAACTGCAAGGTGCGTTTCGAAGGAGAAGATCGTTCCAGCTTCGGGGAGGCGCTTTATGCCGAGGACTGTGCCGATCTGCGCCGCGAGGGCTTTGAGGGAACGGCAGCCCGTCCGGACATGGAGGATGTGCGCATCGTGGAACGGGGGCAGGTGCAGGGAATTGGAATGCGCTGAAAAAGCTGACGCCCAAACAGTGGATTCAGAATCTGGTACTGTATGCTATTGGCGTGGGCATTATGCCGCTGGGTGTGGTTCTCACGGTCAACGCTCACTTGGGGGCTGGCGGCTATGATGCACTGAATTTTGCTTTGGCCGAGCGGCTGGAAATACCGACTTCATATGCCATCTGTGGCACAGCCTTTGCCGTTTTGCTGCTGGCAGCTCTGGTTCGCCGAAGCTATCCGCGGCTGGAAACCTTCCTCTCGTCCTTCTTTCTGGGCCTGTCCACCGACTTCTGGCGCACAGTTCTGACCCATGTACAGGGCAGCAGTTTGCTGGTATCGGTGTTGCTGTTGGTTCTGGGCATGGTCGTGATCTCATTTGCGGTAGCCTGTTATATGATTTCGGTGTTTCCCACCAATCCTACCGATGATTTTGTCGTGGCGCTCCACGAGCGAGGTGTGCGCATTGGAACGGCGAAAATCGGACTGGATGGGGTTTGTGTCTTGTTGGCACTGATACTGGGTGGAGAGATCGGTGTTGGCACGATCCTGTGTACATTCGGCTTGGGACTGATTATTGATGTGTTTCACCGCGTAATCTCAAAGCTTGTACAGAACGAAAAGCATCCATAAAGGTCAATCGTGTTGTTTAGAGAAGCTCTGATTAAATCGGCAAGAGCTGGCGGCAGAAGATTTTGGCTTAGCCGAAAGTCCTGAAAACAGAGGAATACTGCATGTATTTCCTGTTTTCAGAACTGCGCGGATGGGGCAAAAGATTCGCCGGCCTGCCGAAGACGATTTATTCAGAGGTCCCTTATATAATGCCTGCTGAATAAGCCGCAATACGGCATATTCAGCAGGCATTGTCCCTTTTTTGTTGTCATTCGGATTGTTCTACTTTTTTTGTTTGCAGGCATATTCATAGGCTCGTTTATAGTCTTCCAGTTCCCGGTAGCACAGTTCCAGCTTTTGCGCCGTTTCCATGGGATAGGCTTCCTCCGCACTGTGGAAGCACTGGGCGGCATTTTGATACGCTTTATTCGTTATGTAAACTTCTCCCCGGAGCATACACCAGCCCGGAGACCTTTGATCCTCCGCCGCATCCAGCAGATTGGCCGCCCGCTGCAGGTCCCCCGCTGCCATAGCCTCCTTGGCTCGCAACTGCAGCTCTTCGTCCAGGCTAGGCAGTCGGTCACTTACAGCCTGCCCAGGAAGCCGGCCCAGAAGCAGAAGTCGCCGCCGTTCCAGTTCTTTGGCGCAGTAAACGGTTTCCGCCCCCGCTTTCTCCAGCAGCATATCCGCATAGGGTTTCCGGCCCTCAGAAAGGGCCTGTTCCGCCAGCTCCAAATGGACCAAGACCCATAAAAGCTGCTTCTCCCGGTCAAAAATGGCATCCGGCTCCTGATACCCCTCCAGCACCAGGGCCGCTCCTGCCCAGTCCCCGGCATCGTACAGCCGCCGGGCAGATTCCATAATTCCCTGGTTGGGAGACGCCACCGCTTCCTCTTCCAGAAAGAAGCTCACGCTTTTTCCAAGCCGTCCGGCGAGATATTGCAGGGTCTTCATAGAAGGCTTAGCGGTTCCGTTTTCGATCTGAGACAGCATATTCCGGGTAATGGCTTCCCCACACAGCTGCCGCTGGCTGAGGCCCATCTCGATGCGCGCATACCGCAGCTTTTCTCCCAGCTCCATGGTCATACCTCCAAAGGTAATTGTGATTTACCTCATCTTATCACATTCCGCCTTGGTTTTCCATAGTATCAAATAATTTACCCGTTAAGTGTTGTTCTCAAACCAACGGCTTGAGCGGGCTGGATTCCCGTTCTTTTATTCTTACTACCGCAAGTCTGTAGCGGCATAAACAGGGTAGGAGCCGTGTACCGGACCGGTACGCACGGTTCTGTAGGAGGTCGGCTGGCAAAACCAATATTCTTCCCGCTGTCGGGGGATTAAGGACTTTCACCCTTTGAAACATGCGCCCGCTGGGCGCACAAAAAACAGATACCGCAACTGATACGATTGTATCAATCGCGGCATCTGTTATGAGGAAGGTCTGCCATGGAACAATTGGTACATGGTCAGAGGCGTTGGGAATGCGCTTTGAACAGGTGCTTTGTACCACTTATCAGAATCCATTGCTTAGTAAAGGAAAAGCTGTAAACCATGTGCCTTCACAAAGCGTAACGAATATCAGGATGAATCGTTACGAAATAACTAAAAGATCCGGCAGCCCGTGACAGGCTGCCGGAAAAATATGTCTTTTAGCCAAGAATGGTACCGTCGGGATTGAACAGGGGCAGCTTTTCCAGGTAGATCAGATCGGAACGCTCCTGGGCGTCGCCTTCGGCCAGAATCGCCATGCGGCCGCAGATGATGCCACCGGCCTTCTCCACTAGGGCTTCCAGGGCTTTCAGGCTCTCGCCAGTGGAAATCACATCGTCCACGATCAGGATCCGCTTGCCCTTCATCAGTGCCGCATCAGCCCCGTCCAGGTACAGCTTCTGCTCCTTGGCAGTGGTAATGGAGTTGACGGTGACGCTGAAAATGTCCCGCATGTACAGCTTGGGACCTTTGCGGGCCAGGATGTACTTGGCGTCACCCGCCTGGCGGGCCATCTCATGGGCCAGCGGGATGCCCTTGGCCTCGGCGGTGATGATGTAGTCATACTCCGGCGCCCGGGCCAGCAGCTCACGGGCACAGGCCACGGTCAGCTCCTGGTCGCCGAAGATGACAAAACCGGCGATGGACAGCTTGTCATTCAGAGGGCAGATGGGCAGATCCCGTTCCAGCCCTGCAACTTTCATTCTATAGTACATGGGGAACATCTCCTTATATTTTATTCCTGCAATCATTATACTACCACCGGAAAAATTGTCAAGAAGGGATAATCATTGTGGAGAGTGGACTTTCGGTATCCACTTTGTGGATAAAAACGGATACTTATCCTGACTTGACACAAAGTGTCTGATACGATTCTTCATAAAATGTTATGGCGCTTACTCAGCAAAAGCGTAAATGATCTTTTGTGTTCGCACCAATTGTAGGGCGGGGTCATGACCCCGCCCTACAATTGGTGCTGCGCGAAACGATCATTTATCTTGGATAAAAATTCCTATTAGACAAGCACCGCCGTAGAGTTTTTTTCAATCATTTCCGAAGGAGATACCACAACACCACGCTCCAAACTCCACTCTTCCCATAGCTCCACACATAAAAAGCGAGAAAACCCCGGCGCCAGGGGTGGCGCCGGGGTTTCCGCGAAAGAGTTTGGAAAGAAGAGAGGTAGAAAAGAGGATCTACGGAGTTTGAAAGGAGGCGGCTCACGGCTTCCGCAACCTTTCTGTTATTAAGATACTTTGGGGTTTTGAACATCGAATAAAGGAATTGAAAACAAAAAGCGACGAAATTGTGAACGGATAAAAGGTCAGTCAAACAGTGGCATACTGTAGATCCAGTCACAGACCAGCGTTCTGACAAAGGTAATGACGAGCAGCGGGATCAGGATGGAGATCACCAAGCTGGCCCACGCATTAATTGTGCAGGTCTCGGTCCCCCGATCTTCCATCCACTTTTTATGGAAGCAGGCCCATGCGATGATATACCCAAGAAATGTGCCAAGAGTGTTCATGATCAGATCATCCACATCGGTTGCCCGATAGCAAAATAATTGGAGGATCTCAATCCCAAGGGATGTCAGGAAGCCCGCAGCCACGGTGGATTTCCAACTCCTGCATTTCCGCCAAAGAACGGGAAGCAGAAATCCAAAGGGCAAAAACAGCACCGCATTCAGTCCCACCTGAAGGAAGAAACGCAGATTCTTTTCATCTGTGAAGGGGATCAGATTGACTGCGGGATGCCATGTACAATATTGTATGGCTGGAATTCCCACCCGGTCAAACATCGCGCACAGGTAAAGCGTAAAGAGACTTGCCCACAGAAACCGGCTGCGGCTGAGAGTTTTGCAGTAAGCCAGAAACAGCCAGGTAAGGGGCAGCGCGATGACCGCGCCGCTCATAATGTCGATCATCAGATAGATCATAGTGTCTTTCTCCTTCCCCCCGGCTGCTCTCCGCCCGATCCGGCAGGCTCACGCGCCCGGGAAGATCAGGGTGACTTTAAACAGGTCGCCGTCCACCAGCAATTGCAGCTGTCCCTTCTGCAGCTCCATCAGGCTCTTGGCAATGTTCAGCCCCAGGCCGCTGCCCTCGGTGTTCCGGGAGTCGTCGCCCCGGACGAAGCGCTCCATCAGTTCGTCCGCATCGATGTTCAGCTCGTCCCGGGAGATGTTCTTGAGGGAGATGACCACCTTGCCCTCCAGGCGCATCAGGTCGATGTACAGCCGGGTGCCGGGCATGGCGTATTTCACCGCATTGCTGAGCAGGTTGCTCATGACCCGCCAGACCAAACGTCCGTCGGCCATCATGGGAATGCTTTCCTCGGTGTGGCGGAAAACGGGGATCAATTGGACCTTGTCCAGCTTGTCAGCGAATTCTCCCAGGGCTTGGTTCACGGATTCTACAGCATCCAGCTTGGCGATGTCCACCGTCATGTTGCCGGTGCTGGCCTTGCTCATTTCCATCAGGTCGTCAATGAGCTTTTTCAGCCGCAGGGATTGACGGGACAGAACCTCCAGGTACTGCTCCTGCTCTGCCTCGGTGTGGGGCTTCTGCAGCAGATCCACATAGTTGATGATGGAAGTCAGGGGCGTCTTGATGTCGTGGGAGACGTTGGTGATCAGTTCGGTCTTCATCCGTTCCGATTTCAGCTGCTTCTGTGCAGCCACCACGGCAACATCCGCCAGATCATTCAGATCGTGGGCAAATTCATCGAAGCTCCCGATGAGCAGCTTGTTGTTGACCTTGGTGTCCAGGTCGCCCTTGCTCATGCGCTTGGTGCTTTCCAGCAAGACCCCAAAGGCGTTGGCCGCGTAGAGAATGATGCCCAGGGTGAACACCACGCCGAACAGCACCAGCGTGCCGCTGGAGGAATTGGTGGTGAGGGCCAGGACGAAAATCATGACGCAACCCACCAGCAGCCACTGCCAGGTCAGGGGCAGCAGGGAGAAGAAGCGGTGGATCAGATTACCCAGCTTGCGGAAGATACCGCCGAAGAAGTGTGCCAGCCAGACAGCGGCCCGGACAAACAGATGCCAGAGTGCCTTGATCCCCCGGCCCAGAGCGGGGAAGAATTTGAGCGACAGGAATTTCTCCAGCCACAGGGCAAACCGAATACACAGCCGGAGGATATGGCCGCAGAGGGTATTGCGCCACCAGTAGCCGCCGGGGGTCTTGATCTGAGCCACGAAGGCGAAGCAGAAGCCAACGAACAGAAGACATGCGCAGAAGAGCGCGGCCACACCGAAGACGCAGCCCGTCTGAATGCTCTGCCGCAGCAGATACTCGGTGCCCTCCACACCCAGCACCGTGATCCCCGTGATGCCGCCGATGGTCAGCCCCAGGTACAGGTCCAGGGGCAGGCAGTTCAGACCGCCGGCGTGGATCACGTCACACTTGGGCTTGCGGCCCGCGACACAGCACAGGTACACCGCAAAAATGGCAAACAGCAGCAGGCTGATGCCCAGGATCAGGAACAGGTCATTGCGGAAGGAGCGGATGATCCGCAGAATGGTAAACTCGGATTCACTCCGCAGGGCGCCGGGGGCTATGTAAATCTCCACGGTGTACTCCGGCATGGGGGTGTAGACATACTCGGCGTACACGGTCTCCTGGGCATCGCTGTCATAATACTCTGTGCGGTTGACAGCGTATTCCGTAAGCTTCTTTCCGTTGATCAGCACAGGCTCCGTGGCGGCAGCGGTGGTCTCCGGGACAGTTTCAGGAACGGTTTCGGGGACAGTTTCAGGGACGGTTTCGGGAACCGTTGGCGCGGCGGTGGCAGAAGGCTCTGTAGGCGCTTGGGTAGTCTCTGCTTCCGGGAGTTCTTCGGCAGGTTCGTCTGCGGCCTCCGTCTCGGGAACGGCAGAGGCGGAGGATGGAACCGTCTCTTCCGTCCAGGTCTCTTCCTCGTTCCAGCTTTCCTCGGTCCCCGCCTCGGCGGTTTCCTGGGTATCGGCAGTTTCCTCGGGGAAGGTCTCGGCCTGGGGTTCTTCGGGGGCGGTCACATAGGGGACAGTTTCATACTGCCAGGGGGTGAAGGAACGGAAGACCAGATTGCCGCGGTCATTATAGGTGAGCGTTCCCACCCCGTTGGGGTCAAAAGCATCACACAGCGGGTTCCCGGCCTGATCCCGGAGGGTGATGCCTGCGACGGTGCTCGCCTCAGAGGAGACTCCGTCCTCGGTATAATCGGATTGGAACACCAGATAGCCGTCCTGGTCATAATAGAAGAAGCCTACGCCGGAATCTCCGCTGGCCTGGCAAATCATCGCCCCTGTTTCGTCCAGGAAGGTCACTTCGCAGACGGTGGTGATCTCAGGAAGTTGGGAAGCAACAAAGACCAATCTGCCGTTGGCATCTGTGGAGAGGGTGCCGACACCCTCTGGAATGGATGCTTCATAAAGCAAATCGTCATTGATATCCAGGAAGGCGATGTGTTGAACCGTCAGCGGCTCCCCTCCGTTCAGATCCCAAGGGTCAAAGGACCGGAATACAACCTGGTTGTTCTGATTGTAAAACAGGATTCCGATTTGATCGCCCCCAGCCGACTCGCTGCTGTCCTCCGTGGAGTAGGTAACAATGGAAACCATGGCACCTTCGGGGGGGATGGCGTCATAGATCTCATACTCGCCGGTGATTGCGTCCCCATCGCTCTCCAGAACATAGGTCTGCTCCGGGTAGCGCTGGGACTCCGGCGTCAGGGACACCAGATACATGTACTGCCCGCTGGGCTGGAAGGTGTACACCTCGGCGCTCTGCTTGAGCTGCTGGTTATAGCTGTCCAGCACATTGCCTTCGGCGTCCAGCACCGTGTAGCCATAGTAGTCCGGGTCGTAGGAATCGTTGAACCAGTAAGCGTTATAACGGTTTCTTATCATATCCTCCGGGCAGCCGCCCAGATCCCGGCTGGCGCAGCGCAGGGCAAGAATGTTGGCGTAGCTCTCGCCGTCGCTGCGCACCTCCTCCTCCACTACCTGGTCTACAGTTTTGTTGAATAGATCCATCTGTGTCAGCACCAGGATTCCCCCGGCGCTGCCCACGGCTCCCAGCAGCGTCACAGCGCACAGGAGTACCGCGAGAAATTTGAACGCGATGTGATTCTTCATTTGTTATCCCCTTCCATCTTGTAGCCCTGGCCCCAGACCACTTTCAGATACCGGGGTTCTGAGGGATTGATCTCGATCTTTTCCCGCAGATGGCGGATATGGACCGCCACAGCCCCTTCGCTACCCAGAGCTGCCTCCTGCCAGACGGATTCATAGAGAACTTTGGTGGAGAAGACTTTTCCAGGGTTTGCCATCAGCAGGTGCAGAATTGCGTACTCCGTTGGAGTCAGGGAGACAGCCTCTCCCTCCACGGTGACGGACTTGGTGCGGTCGTCCAGGGTGACGCCGCCAATGGTGATGTTGCCGGAGGAGGGCTCCGGACAGCTGCCCAGGGTGGCGTAGCGTCGCAGTTGGGAACGGACTCTGGCCAGTACCTCCACAGGCACAAAGGGCTTTGTGATGTAGTCGTCCGCGCCTACGTTCAGGCCCAGGACTTTGTCCTCTGTTTCGGACTTGGCGGTGAGCAGGATGATGGGGGCGTTGGAGAATTCCCGGATCTTTGCCGTGGCGGTAATGCCGTCCATAACGGGCATCATGACGTCCAGCAAGATCAGGTGAATGTCATTGCTTTTCACGATGTCCAGCGCTTCCTTCCCGGTAAAGGCTTCGTAAAGATGGTAGCCTTCGGGCGTCAGATAGATCTTCAGGGCATTGACGATGTCCGGCTGGTCGTCGCAAATCAGGATGTTGTACATGACAAATCCCCCTCTTTCTCTGGATTTTGATCCTATTATACCATCAAAAATCTTAAGAGAAAAGAGGGGGATTCTTAATTTGCGATTAAATTTGTGAACGCAGATTCCGTCTTGCCATTTTTGGTACAGGGCGCTATAATATTTCCAATATCTATCCCAAGGAGCTGTAGAATCATGCTAAATTTGCTTATTGAATTTTTTCAGGGTGCGCTGTTCAAGCGGATCTGTACCGCTGTAGTGCTGGTGGTCATCGGGATCCTGGCGATCCGGGCGGTGATAAACATTGTAAACCGGGCGCTGGAAAAGTCCCGGCTGGAAAAGGCTGCCCACAGTCTGATTACATCTTTGACGAAAGCGGCGCTGTACATCCTGCTGGGCCTGATTGTGGCCTCAACCCTGGGGATTGATGTTACCAGCATCGTAGCCCTGGCCAGTGTGCTGACCCTGGCAGTTTCTCTGGCACTGCAGAATATGGTGTCCAACATCATTGGCGGTTTTACCATTCTGTACACCCATCCTTTCCATTCCGGCGACTATGTGGACATTGCGAACCAGTCCGGTACCGTCCAGGAAATAAATATGACCTATACCACTCTGGCTACCCCGGACAACAAATTGGTGTCCATCCCCAACAGCGCTGTGGTGGCTGCCCAAATCGTAAACTATTCCTCCGCCGGAACCCGCCGGGTGGAAGTGAATGTGTCCGCCTCCTATGACGCGCCGACCCAGAAAGTCATCGACGCCCTGGCCCTGGCAGGAACCGTAGACAATGTGCTGTTGGACCCTGCCCCCCGCGCGGTAATCCTCGATTACGGTGAAAGTGCCATCGCGTACAGCCTCCGGGTCTGGGTAAAAGCAGAGGACTATTGGGATGTCTACTTTCTGGTGATCCAGCGGGTCAAGGACATCTTCGACGAGCAGGGAATTGAGATGACCTATCCCCACTTGAACATACACCTGGACAAGTAGAGAGTGGAGTGTTGAGAGTGGAATTGTGGAAACCCTCCGTGCGCAGTAGAAACAGCTGCTGCACTGCCAGGGGAAGTGAAATTGGCAGACGGTTGGATGCTGCTGGATCATTCCAACTGATCATAACTCCACACTCCACTCTCCAAACTCCACACTCTTACAAGACTGCCAGCAGAGCCAGGATGCCGATGCCCGGCAGACCCAGAAAGCCGGCGATCAGGACGGTGGCCGCGTTGATGGGGAAATAGATCCCGGTGAACGCGGAGATGGCATTTAGCATCCACAAGCAGAAAAAGCCGCAGGCGGAGTGGATTCCCAGCTTAAAAAACCATTTCATCGGGATCAGCATCAGACGAACCAACACCAGGGTCAGCAAAGCGGGGATCAGCAGCGTTACAAATGCTTCCATAAAATTCCTCCGAATAGAGCGGCCGGGTCCGGTTATACTATCCTTGGACAGCGAGGGAACGGGAGCCAAACGTGACGACGATTGTAAGCACCGTATTTCTTGCCTGTCAAGGGTGTCAACGCAGGCGCGGCGGTTTGACGCGAACAGCAGGAGAGAAGGGAACGGCTCACCTGCGTACATTTTGCCACAGGAATCGAAAGAATAAACGAAAAACCAGGGCGGCGGCTCTGGTTTTTCGTTTGCCGGAAAGCAGCCGCGGGGCAAAATCGGTTCCGTTGGGCCGGCCATCCACAATATCCTGTGCCCTGACAAAAACAGCGGTCCATTTTTTGCAAAATTCTCCTTGGATCTGCCGTTGTCCATAGCGGGAAGCTGTGCTATAATGTCTTTAATTAGCGAAATTTGCGAGGAATGTCCCATGATTACGGAATCTCTCAAGCTTTCCCAGAATGATGTGCGAAAGCTCCTGAGCGCCGCCAGCCCGGATGCGGCGCTGCTGTACATATACCTGAAAAGCGGCAACCGGCCCCAGGACGCGGAAACGGACCTGAACCTGAATTCTTCCCGGCTCAGTTGCGCCGGAGCCACCTTACGGCAGCTGGGGCTGATAGCAGACGAACGGCCCAGCCAGATCGCCCCCGGAGAGCGGCCCAGCTATTCGGAAAAGGATGTGCTGACCGCCATGGATACCGATAGTTCCTTCCGCAGTCTCTACGGCGAGGTCCAGCGGCTGCTGGGAAGAAGCCTGAACACCGAGGAGCTGAAAATTCTGTTAGGTTTTGTCCGGTATTTAGGGCTCCCGGCGGATGTGATCTCTGTGCTGGTGTGTTACTGCAAGGACCGGGCCCGCCAAAAGGGCAGCCTGCGCAATCCTTCTCTGCGGACCATTGAGAAGGAGGCCTATGCCTGGGCAGAGCAGGGCATCGACACTGTGGAGGAGGCGGCTGCCTTCATCCAGGCCCAGAATGTCCGAAGCTCCCGGCTCCACCGGCTGATGAATATTCTGCAGATCCACGGCCGCAGCCTGACGGCGGCGGAGGATCGCTACGCCCAGAGCTGGCTGGATATGGGTGTGGAGGAGGAACTGATCTCTATGGCCTACGAACGGACTTGTCTCAATACCGGCGGCCTGAACTGGGCCTATATGAACAAGATTCTCCAGCGATGGAACGAACAGGGCTTCCGCACTGCGGAGGAGGTCCGCAATGGGGACCGGAAAAGCAGCGTTCCCTCGGGTGCCTCCGGTCAGCTGGGTCAGGCGGAACTGGAAGCCATTCAACGAGTTTTGCGGGAGGGATAATCCATGGCATACAGTGCGGAAGTCGTGCAGCGCGCCCGGGTGCGGCTGGCACAGGCGAAGGAAGACCGGGAATCCGAAAACCGGCAGCATCTGGCCGAAGCCTATACCCGGGTTCCCCGGATAAAGGAGATCGACATGCAGCTGCGGCGCACGATGGCCCAGGCGGCCCAAGCGGCCTTCCTGCAGGGCAGCGATGGCAGAGAGCTGATGGAGCAGATCCGGGAGGAAAACCTGGGCCTCCAGCAGGAACGGGCCAGGTTGGCGGAAGAAAATTTTGAAGAGGGTTTTCTGGATGAGACACCCATCTGTGATAAATGCGGCGGCAGCGGATATGTAGGCTCTACCATGTGTGAGTGCCTGCGGGAACTGTGCCGCCAGGAACAGAAGAAGGAGGTCTCCATCCTGTCCGGAAGCAAGGAGAGCTTCAATCAATTCCGACTGGACTATTATCCCGACCGGGTTGATCCCCAGTACGGAGCCAGCCCCCGGACCATCATGGAACGGAATTTCCAGAATTGCCGCCGCTATGCCGCAACCTTTAACCTGAATGCAGGGAATCTGCTGTTTGTGGGCGGTACAGGCCTGGGCAAAACCTTCCTGTCCGCCTGCATCGCCAGAACCGTGGCCGACCGGGGCTACAGCGTGGTCTACGAGACCGCGGCTCATCTGTTCGGCAAGCTGGAGAAGGCCAGATTCAATCCTACCGAGGAGTCCCGCCGGGAAGCGGAGAAATTTACAGCCTGCGACCTGCTGATTGTAGATGACCTGGGTACCGAGATGCCCGGCCAGTTCGTCACTGCATCGCTGTACAGTCTGCTCAATGACCGGATGCTTGCCGGAAAGCCCATGGTGGTGTCCACCAACCTGAATGTGGACGAGGTGAGCCGCCGCTATACCCCGCAGATTGCCTCCCGGCTTTATGGCGGCTTCCAGCGGCTGACCTTTGTGGGTGAGGACATTCGTGTGCTGAAAAATAGGGGATTCTGATGAAAACTGGTATTTTATTTGATCTGGACGGCACCCTGCTGGACACTCTTGAGGATCTGCGGGACGCGACCAACTACGCCCTGTGTGTTCACGGCTATCCCATCAGAAGTCTGGAGGAGGTCCGCCGCTTCGTGGGCAACGGCGCCGAAAACCTGATCCGCCGTGCGGTGCCCTCGGGTGCGGCGGAAGCGGAGATACAGAAGGTGCTGGCCACATTCCGGCTCTATTACAACGCGCATTGCCGCGTCAAGACCAAGCCTTACGACGGCATTCCCGAAGCACTTCGGGTCCTGGCTGCTGAGCATCCCATCGCCATTGTTTCCAACAAGCCGGACAGCGCAGTGAAGCCCCTGTGCGCGGATTTTTTTCCCGGCATTTTCGCTCTGGGAGAGACAGCAGACTGCCCCAGAAAGCCTGCCCCGGATATGGTATTCAAAGCCATGCGGGCCATCGGCGTAGCGCGCTGTATCTATGTGGGCGACAGCGAGGTGGACGTGCTGACGGCGAAAAATGCAGGTGTTCCCTGCGTCAGCGTCCTCTGGGGATTCCGGCACCGGGCGGATATGGAGGAAGTCGGTGGGGCGCATTTCTGTGAAAAACCGGAGGACTTGGTGGAAGCTATCGCCGCAATTGACAGCAGACAGATCGTATCATTTTATTTTTCGACGGAGTAACGTTACATGGCAAACGAATTCTACGCTTTTATGGGGCGGATGCGCTACATCACCCGCTGGGGTCTGATGCGCAACACCTTTTCCGAAAATATCTCCGAGCACAGCCATCAGGTGGCGGTGTTTGCCCATGCTCTGGCCCTGATCCGCCGGGACATCCTGCACCTGCCTGCCCCCGATCCGGACCGCTGCGCCGTAGCGGCACTGTACCACGACGCCTCCGAGATCCTGACCGGGGATCTGCCCACACCTATCAAGTATTACAATCCCGACATCAAGCAGGCCTACAAACAGGTGGAACGCATTGCGGGAAACCGGCTGCTGGATATGCTGCCAGCCGAGCTTCGGTCCAGCTATGAGCACGATATTCTGGAAGACGACGAGGAAGTCCTGCCCTTCGTGAAAGCGGCAGACAAGCTCTCCGCCCACATCAAGTGCCTGGAGGAGCAGAAAGCGGGTAACACGGAGTTCGACAGCGCCGCCCGGCAGACCTGGGAATCCATGAAAGCCATGAACCGTCCGGAGCTGGACTGGTTCCTGGACAACTGCCTGGAGGCATTCACGCTGAATCTGGATCAGTTGTAGCCCTTGACGGAAAAATGAAAATGTGCTATGATACAAAACAGCCACCTGCCGTTATGGTGGAATCGGTAGACGCAGGGGACTTAAAATCCCTCGGGCTGATCGCAGAACCCAATCCGAATTGTGCCTGCAAACAGCCAACTTTTTAATTTGATTATCTCTGTTTCGGAGCATCCCTCCAAAACGTCCCTCCAACTTCATATCCCTTCATTTGAAGGGATTGAATACGCCGCTATGGTGGAACAGGTAGACACTGCAGACTTAAAATCTGCCGAAGAGTGATCTTCGTACCGGTTCGATTCCGGTTAGCGGCACCATCTGGAATCTCAGAGTAGTTTTTCTGCTCTGAGATTCTATTTTTCTGGCAAAATGGAAAGAATTGCGTTTGCGGACGACAGCTTGTTGTTTTCGTCCAGATGTGTGTAAATGTTTGCGGTTGTACCAATCGTGCTGTGACCAAGCCATGCCTGAATCTCTTTCAAGCTGACTCCCTGAGCGAATAGAAGTGAAGCACAGCTATGACGAAGATCATGGAATCTGATATGTGGCAGGTTATTTGCCTTGAGAACAGCGGAGAAGTGTGCAGTCACGAAACCCGGCTTGACGATTTCACCAATCTGATTGACATAGATGTAATCAAGGTAATCCTGACAATAACAGCGGCCACACAGCCTCTTATTTTCTTCTTGTTCCCGTTTCATTTTCAATAGAATTTCCTCAAAAGGCTTTACAAGAGGCAGCGACCGATATGATGGAGCAGAAAAAGCCCGTGAGAAATGATATTGTTCTCCCCGGCGAAAAGCTGCGCAAATATTTCCACCGTTCCTACTCTCCCCAAAAAATCCAGGAGACCATCTTCAAGCTGTTGGATGCCTGGATGCGCAAGCGCCAGCACGACAAAAGTCGGTAAAACTGAATATCCCCCAACCGGACAGGCTCCCGCTTGCCCGGTTATTTTTATGTCAACCACAGGAGGTTTCGTGTACATCCGAAGATTTACCTACAAGAAAGAAGACGTGGACTGCAAACGCTGCACGGAGTACCGGGGAGGAAAGAAATGTCCGCACAAGATCTGCCCGTATATCACAGAACGCATTGAAGCCGGGGCCGTGACCTACCAGGAAGCTGTAAACGCCATGGTGCATCCGGGGTGCCGGATGGCCCGCCGCCTGCCCCAGTTGATTCTGACCTATCCAGATTCCTTTTGGGTGGATGACCGGCACAAATCCCGCATGGAGTTCTTCAATACCCGCATGGGCTATTCTCCCAGCAGAAGCACCCCGGCCTATTATGCCGCCATGTATCTGCTGACTGCCAACGAGACGGTCTACTGGCGCATGGCAAACTGCTTTTGCAGCTTTGGTTTATTTTCAGAAAATGCGCAACTTCATTTTACAACGCGCGCAAAAAATTCATTTGCTATTTTCGGCGGATTGGTATATAACAATAGTAATATTTAAAATCTATTGGAGACAAGATATGGATATCCGCAATCGAAAAGAACTGAAAACCTTTGCCGCCCAGCGGTTGGAACAGGCGCAGCAGGAGAAACGAATCGTCCTGATCTATGCCGTTCTGGTGCTGGGGGCATCTCTGCTGGTCACCCTGGTCAACTACCTGCTGGGGCTGCAGATCTCTCAGGCCGGCGGTCTTGGCAATATGGGCACCCGCTCCTTCCTTTCCGCCATGCAGACCGTGCTGCCCATTTTGAAGTCCGTGGTGGTCATGTGCCTCCAACTGGGCTTTACTGCCGCCATGCTGCGGATCGCCCGGGGACAGTACGCCTCCCCCAGGACCCTTCGGCTGGGCTTCGACCGGTTCTGGCCCCTGCTTCGCCTGGCGATTCTAAAAGGGCTGATCTACTTCGGGATCTGCATTGCCTGTGTCTATGCCGCTACCATTCTCTATCTGCTGACGCCCCTGTCGGACAGCGCTATGGAAATCCTGACGCCCCTGGTAAGCCAGACCTCTATTATGAATTCCGGCATCGTCCTGGATGATGCCACCTACTACCAGCTTCTGTCCGCCATGACGCCGATGCTGGTGATCTTCTGCCTGATTTACTGCGCGGTCATCGCGCCCATCTCCTATCAGTACCGGATGGCGGACTACGTTCTGATCGACCGCCCCGCCATCGGCGCTCTGAACGCCCTGCGGGAGAGCTGGAAAATGATGCGCGGTAACCGAAGGAATCTGTTCCGCCTGGATCTGAGCCTGTGGTGGTATTATGCCACCATCTTTGGCGCCACGATGGTGTGCTACGGTGATATGATCCTGCCAAGCCTGGGAATTACCTTCCCCTGGTCTGAAACGGTTAGCTATTTCCTGTTCTTCCTTCTGTATCTGGCGCTGCAGCTTGCGGTTTACTACTTCCTGTGCAACCGGGTAAGCGTAACCTACGCCCTGGCCTATGACGCGGTGAAGCCCACGGAAAAGAAGAACAACGGCGTGATTTTGGGCAACATCTTCAACATGTAACGACAATGAAAAATGCGAGCCAAAAAACGGCTCGCATTTTTTATTTTGCATCGTTCAGCAGATCCGCAATGGTAATGCCCTCGAAGAAATCGTCGATCATTTTATCCAGCCTGTCCCACATAGGCTTGGCCTGGCAGCACTCCGTCCGGGAGCAGGCCGCCGCGCCTTGGCTGGTGCAGGAAACAACAGTCAGGCCGCCCTCCGTCAGCTTCAGGATGCTGCCCACGGTGTAGCCCTCCGGACTGCGGTTCAAGCGGTAGCCGCCACCTTTTCCGTGGACGGCGTCCACGAAGCCGGCCTTAGACAGCGTGGTCATAATAGATTCCAGATATTTCTGGGAAATGCCTTCCGTCTCCGCGATCTCCTTCAGGGGAATGTACTCCTGACCGTCCCGCTGGGCAAGACTGACCATGACCCGCAGGGCGTACCGTCCTTTGGTGGATACGATCATAAGTCTTACTCGCAGTGGGCGCAGTGCTCACAGTCGGGAAAGGTCTTGTCGTCGTAGGGGATATTGTTGCGGTCGTAGTAGTCCTTCAGAGCGTTCTTGATGGCTTCCTCCGCCAGCACGGAGCAGTGCAGCTTGTGGGCAGGCAGACCGTCCAGGGCCTCCGCCACAGCCTTGTTGGTAAGCGCCATGGCTTCATGGATGTTCTTGCCCTTGATCATTTCCGTAGCCATGGAGGAAGACGCGATAGCGGAACCGCAGCCGAAGGTTTCGAACTTCACATCCACGATGATGTCATTCTCGATTTTCAGATAGATCTTCATGATATCGCCGCACTTGGCGTTGCCCACTTCACCCACGCCGTCGGCGTTCTCAATGACGCCCACATTCCTCGGGTGCATGAAATGGTCCATTACTTTTTCACTGTACAGTGCCATATCGATAACTCTCCTTTATGAAATTACAAAATATACTGCCGTTTGCCGGTCTGCAGGTCTCTCCAGACGGGGGACATGTTCCGCAGATACTGGACTACCTCCGGCACCACCTTCAGGATATGGTCGATTTCCTCGTCGGTGTTGTACTCGCTCAGGGACAGCCGCAGGGAGCCGTGGGCCACATCGTGAACCCGGCCAATGGCCAGCAGCACATGGCTGGGATCCAGGCTGCCGGAGGTGCAGGCGGAACCGGAGGAAGCGCAGACGCCGTTGGCATCCAGCAGCAGCAGCAGGCTCTCGCCCTCGATGCCCTCAAAGCAGAAGCTGACGTTACCGGGCAGCCGGTTTACAGGATCGCCGTTCAGAGCGCTGTGGGGGATCTGGGACAGACCCGCGATCAGCCGGTCCCGCATGGCGGCGACTCTGGGCATGTTCTCGTCCATGTGGTCGCAGGCATCCTTCATGGCAGCCGCCATGCCGCAGATTCCGGCGATGTTCTCGGTGCCGGCCCGCTTGCCCCGCTCCTGGGCGCCGCCCTCGATAATGTTCACCAGGGGAAAGCCCTTGCGGACGTACAGCGCACCCACGCCCTTGGGGCCGTGGAACTTGTGGCCGGACAGGCTCAGCATGTCGATGTTCTGTTCCTTGACGTTGATGTGCAGGTGGCCCACTGCCTGGACCGCGTCGGTGTGGAAGGGCACGCCAGCTTCCTTGCAGACCGCGCCGATTTCCGCGATGGGCAGGATGGAGCCGATCTCGTTGTTGGCGTACATGGTGGTCACCAGGCAAGTGTCCGGCCGGATAGCGTCCTTGACCTGCTGGGCCGTCACATTATGGTTGTTCCGAACATCCAGATAGGTGACCTCGAAGCCCTCCTTCTCCAGCTTGTTCAGAGTGTGCAGCACCGCGTGATGCTCAAAGGCGGTGGAGATGATGTGCTTCTTGCCTTTCCTGGCGCCGTAGCGGGCGGCGGAAATGATGGCCTGGTTATCGGCCTCGCTGCCGCCGGAGGTAAAGAGAATCTCTCTGGGCTCACAGCCGAGGCACTGGGCTACAGTCTCCCGGGCAGCCTCCAGAGCTTCCTTGGCCCGCTGGCCAACGGAATGCAGAGAGGAAGGATTGCCGTAGTTCTGGTTGAAGTAGGGCAGCATGGCGTCAATGGCCACCTGACTCATGGCGGTGGTTGCCGCGTTGTCGGCGTAAACTTGCATGTATGAAAAACCTCCTGTGGTATTTACCTAGTAATTCCATGGGTAATATAGCACCATTTACCTACTTTGTCAATAGGCAAGTAAAACCAACAAAGCGCTTTACAGCCGGTAATCCTTTACCGCAGGGTTTTTCTAAGGATCGGGGAATTCTGCAGCTGCGCATCCTGAAAGGAACAGTAAAACCGTTCCGCGTCAGGATTCTCCGCAGGAATCAGAAAGTATTGGTCAATGCGCTTCTCCCGGCAGCGTTTCTCAAATTCCCGGAATAATCCCCGGGCAATGCCCTTGCGCCGATGCGCTTTCAATACATACACCCAGTCCACATAGGCCATGCTGTAGCCATCCTGTATGCAGCCGTAAAAATGATACTCCAGGCGTCCCCAAACATGCCCGTCCTCCATGGCCAGGATGGAGGTGGTTGTCCGGTAAAACGGGTCATGAATACGGGCACGGATTTCATCCGTGTCCACGGCATCCACCCACATCATCTCCGGGTCTTCGGAAACGGCCTTTTCCAGATAGACAAGATACGCTTCCACCGTTTCCTCATTCAGTTCCCGGTATTTTATCACAGTATTTCCTCCAGGACGGCGGCCACCTGTTCTAATCCCGCCCGGTCCTCCAGGGTAAACCGTCCAACCAAAGGGCTGTCGATGTCCAGAACACCCCAGATTTTCCCGTCCTTGTGGATGGGCACCACGATCTCCGCATTGGAGGCGCTGTCGCAAGCAATATGGCCCGGGAATTCGTGGACATTGTATACCAGCTGCACTTGGTCCTCCGCCGCAGCCGTGCCGCAGACGCCTTTGCCCATGGGGATCCGTACACAGGCAGGCTTTCCCTGGAAAGGACCAAGCACCAGTTCCCCGTTTTCCATTTTATAGAAGCCTGCCCAATTGATGTCCGGAAGCGTCTGCCAAAGCAGGGCGGCAGCGTTGGCCAGGTTTGCCGTCTCGTAGGGTACGTCTTCGGTCAATGCCTGAAGCTGCTGAAGGAGTAAGAGATAATTGACTGTTGTGCACATATGTTTTTCCTCATTTTGTAATTTTCGCTTTTTTGCGGATTTTCTTCCGCACGCGCGGGGATTTGCTTCTATCATATAAAATAAGCCTTCGCCTTGCAAGTCAAAAATTCCCCAAAAGTCCAATCGGTTCCTCTTTTTTCGACTTTTTCAGCGGTTACAATCCAAGCGCCGGGTCATATTAAGAGGGCAGACAAAAAGGAGGGCTGAATCATGAAGCGAGCAATCAGGTCCCTTGTTTTCGCAATGGTCCTTTTCGCGTTCCTTCCGCTGCAGGCCAGGGCAGCGGAAGGTTTGGTCCCAGTGGGGAAAATTATCGGCCTGCAATTGCGGGACGATACCGTCACGGTGGCTGCCTATGACGATCTTCTGGGACAGCAGGCAAAAAAAGCAGGGCTGAAAATCGGCGATGAAATTGTAACCGTCAACGGCGCCGCCATCGACTGCGCCGAGGATGTCCGCACTGCCCTGGGAAGCGGCGGCGAGGCAGAGCTGATGGTGCGCCGGGGCGGAAAACTGAATACGCTGCATATTACCCCGGAGCAAACCAGCGAAGGGCCCCGGCTGGGCGTCTACCTGCGCCAGGGTATCGCGGGCATCGGCACCGTCACTTTTTATGATCCTGAGACAGGTGTTTTCGGCACCCTGGGCCATGGCGTCAGCGATCCCAGAGGAAATCTTCTGCAAATGACCCAGGGCAATGCCTACGAAGCCCGGATCCTGTCCGTGAAAAAAGGAAAAAGCGGCGAGCCGGGGCAATTGAAGGGCACCGCCGACGCTGCCAGCACCTTTGGAAATCTCCTTCGCAACACACCGCAAGGGGTTTTTGGCATCACCAAACAGGGCTGGAAGGGTGAGTCTATTCCTGTGGCGTCCTACGGGGAAATCCACACCGGCGCTGCCGCCATCCGCTCCACCGTAAGCGGTGATACGGCTCAGGACTATTCTGTGGAAATTCTAAAAATCTATCCAGAAGACCGGGCAGATGGCCGCAATTTTCTGATCAAAGTGGTTGATCCCGCGCTTCTTTCCGCAACCGGCGGCATTGTGCAGGGGATGAGCGGCAGTCCCATTATTCAGGACGGCAAGCTCATCGGTGCTGTAACCCATGTTTTGGTCAATGATCCGACAACCGGCTACGGAATCTTCATTGAAAATATGCTGGATGCGGCGGGATAATTGATTGAGGAGGCATTGCCTCCTCATATTGTTGTTGACACGAGGTAATAATTCGGATAGAATAAAGTTAGAATAAATTACTGGGAGGCCGTTTTTATGGAAATCCGTTCTGCAACTGCGTTGCGTAATGACTATGATGGAATGGTACGCCTGTCGAAAGAAAAGCAAAGCCCTATTTATCTGACCCGTAATGGCGACGGAGAAATGGTATTTTTGCCCATTGAGCTTTGGGAAAAGCGGGAAGCGGAACTGGATTTGCTGGAAGAAATGCTCCGGCGGGAACGGAGTATGCTCTCTGGAAGCCGTACTGCTTCCATGGATCAGATGGCGGCTATGTCGGAGGAAATCCTGCGTGAAGATTGAATGGCTGTTTGAAGCCCAGAATGAATTCCGGGATTATCTGCTCTACTATCGCAACAAAGTAGGCGCCAAATATGCGCGAAATTTCTCGGAGAAAATACTCGCTGCTGTTGGACAGCTGGAGAAATTCCCGGAAATCGGTGTGCTACGACAGGACACGCTGATGGGAAAGCATGGTTTTCGCGCCTTATTCGTGGAGCAATATGTATGCGTTTACCGTATCGAAGAAAACACGATATATATCTATCACATTACCGATGCCCGGAAAAATTATATTTATCATATCTTTGGAGTGGAATAAATGACGGTTAACGAATATCAGAATTTAGCCATGCGGACATTAAACCCGGATCTGAGCCGAAAGGATGTGCTGATCAATAGCGTCATGGGCCTTTGCGGAGAATCCGGCGAAGCCATCGATATTGTAAAAAAGTGGCTGGCACAGGGACATGAATTGGATAAGGCACATCTTATCAAAGAACTTGGGGATGTGGCATGGTATTTGGCTGAGGCGGCCACGGCATTGGATATTCCTCTGGAACAGATCATGCAGGGCAATATTGAAAAATTGAAAAGTCGTTATCCACAAGGCTATGAAAAAGAGCGTTCAGAAGTCAGATTGAACGGGGATTTGTAATACAAATTGTGTTGCCCCTAATGACAATCACTCGTGTCCGGCAGTCCCATTATCCAGGACGGGAGGCTCATCGGCGCGGTGACCCATGTGCTGGTCAACGACGCAGGATATGGGATCTTTATCAAAACATGCTGGTCGCGGCAGGGTAATTGTCAGACAGGGGCAGATTTTGCCCTTGTCTTTTTTGCGGCGATCATGCTATAATGGAGAAAAATACGCACAGAGGAGAAAATTATGCACAGAGGAGAAAATTATGCAGGTAACCATCGACGGCCTGGAAGCCTATTTACAGAAACTGTACGGCGGCAAAGTAACGGAACAGGGATTGTTCATGAAGTTGGTTGAGGAAATGGGCGAAGTGGCGGAAGTTCTCAACAAACGAACCGGCAGAAAAGCCTCGGATGGTTCCGATTTACGGGCGGAGCTGGGAGAGGAATTGGCGGATGTCATCCACTACGCGGTGGCCATCGCGGCGGTAAACGGTCTGGATCTGAACGAGATTATCCTGCGCAAGGATAGACACGCATCCATAAAATATCACCATGACACAGATTTGGCGTCCTTCCTTTCGGATATGTGATGATTCCGCTGCCGCCGGGTCAATTCTGCACAGTTTTCCTTGCCCAAATTTGGCAAAAATCCCCCTTGACCGGTAGCTACTACCGGATGGTACACTATGCTTATCTATCCCATAAAAGGAGTGTGTACCGTGAGTAAGAATGTATTGATCCTCTCCGGCAGCCCCCGCAGAGGCGGCAATTCCGATCTGCTGTGCGGCGAGTTTGGCCGGGGCGCCGGGGAAGCCGGAAATACCGTTGAGAAGATATTCCTCCGGGACAAGAAGATTGGCTTCTGCAATGCCTGCTACGGCTGCCGGAAGACCGGAAAGTGCGTCATCAAGGACGATATGGCGGAGGTTTTGGAGCGGATGCACTGGGCGGACGTCATCGTCATGGCAAGTCCCGTGTACTTCTATTCCATCGATGCCCAAATGAAAGCCCTGATCGATCGGACCCTGCCCCAGTGGACCAAGCTGGACAACAAGGAATTCTACTACATCATGACCGCCGCGGAGGACAGCGACACCGTCATGGACTGCACCCTGGAGTGCTTCCGGGGCTTCGCCGTCTGCCTGAACGGTGCCAAGGAGATGGGCGTCCTATACGGCAAGGGCGTTTACGAAGCCGAAGCCGTGAAGAACACCCAATATATGCAGCAAGCCTATGAAATTGGAAAAGGAGTGTAAACCATGATTTATCGCGATTTTCAGGACGAGAAGCTGTCTTTGCTGGGCTTCGGCACCATGCGCCTGCCCACTGCCCCGGATGGCAGCATTGACGAGGAGCAGGTCCGCCGGATGACCCGCTATGCCATTGACCACGGTGTGAACTACTTTGACACCGCCTACCCCTACCACAACGGAAACTCCGAGCGGGTTATTGGCCGGGTGCTGAAGGACTATCCCCGGGACAGTTACTATCTTGCCACCAAGTACCCGGGCCACCAGATTCTGAGCGGCGGCTACAATCCCGCAGAGATCTTCGAGGAGCAGCTGCGCAAGTGCGATGTGGAATATTTCGACTTCTATCTGCTGCACAACGTGTATGAGAAGTCCATGGAAACCTACCTGGACCCCCGGTGGGGCATCATCGATTACTTCAAAGAGCAGAAGCGCTTGGGCCGGATCAAGCACCTGGGCTTCAGCAGCCATGCCCAGACCCAAGGCTTGAAGGAATTTCTGGACCTCTGCGGAGACGACATGGAGTTCTGTCAGATCCAGCTGAACTATCTGGACTGGACCTTGCAGGACGCCAAGGGGAAATATGACTTGCTGACGGAGCGGGGGATTCCTGTCTGGGTCATGGAGCCTGTCCGGGGCGGCAAGCTGGCAAAGCTCAGCGATGCCGACGAAGGGAAGCTGAAAGCCCTCCGCCCGGAGGAGTCCACGGCTTCCTGGGGCTTCCGGTTCCTGCAGGGACTTCCCAACGTGACCATGGTCCTCAGCGGCATGTCCGATATGGCCCAGATGGAGGACAACGTGAAGACCTTCTCCCAGGGCCAGCCCCTTAGCCAGGAAGAAGCCGACCTGCTGCTGGAGATCGCGGAAGGGATGAAGGACTCTGTTCCCTGCACAGCCTGCCGCTACTGCTGCGACGGCTGCCCCAAGGGGTTGGACATACCCGGTTTCATCCGCACCTACAATGAGCTCCGGGTAGCTCCCACAACCAATGCGGCCATGCGGATCGAGTTCCTGCCAGAGGACAAAAAGCCTTCCGCCTGCATCGGCTGCGGGAAATGCGCCCGGGTCTGTCCCCAGAACATCGACATTCCCGGCGTCATGAAGGACCTGACAGCAAGAATCCAGCAGATACCCAGCTGGGCGGAGATCTGCCGCCAGCGGGAGGAAGCCGCAAAGAAGAACAAATAAGGGTGCCTACAGTTCCTGAACAATAAGCAAAACACGGATGTCTTTCTTGGATTAGGACATCCGTGTTTTTGATTTGTCAGATACCAGTCCAGCCTTTACACCCGTTTGGAAATGTAAGAGGGAAAACAGGATGCCAGCCTAGACATGCCAGAGAGCATTCAACGGTATTTCGTGTTTTATCGTTTGCTGATCAGCACCGATAAGCTATTGCTTTGGCAATGATTTTGAAAAAAGTCGGAGGGACAGAATGTACCCTTCTGCCCCTCCGCTTTTTGTTACATTTTTTTTACTTGTTTCAATCCACAGATTTATTATCTGACATTGCATAGTATGGCATATTTCACTTGTGTTTGTCAAATCTTTTTTTCATTGTTGTTTACACTTTTTTTACTTGAACTTGACAATGATTTATTTATGTGGTATTGTGTTGACATGAGACCATGAAAGGAAAAATGTGTGCTGTGATGGTTGGGATCAAAGCAATATTTTCTATAACGCTTTGTTCTGAAAAATAATTTACAAACAGGATGTATCTTACCCGTTTTATTGGACCGAATCTGTGATAATCTATTCTTGACATCAATACGAGGAATAAGCGAGGATCATAGCATGAGCACTTCAACTTTTTATGCACATATTTCAGAAGACAAACGGTATCAGACTGTTCCACAGCATTGCCGCAACGCGGCAAACTATGCGGCAAGTGCGTTAGAGAACATAGGTCTTTTCAACGCCGGGTATTTGGCCGCCCTTCTGCATGATATGGGGAAACACAAAACAGAATTTACGGAATATTTGTTGGATGCCGTGATAAGGCAAAAGCCGGTAAAGCGAGGGAGTGTGAATCACACTTTTGCAGGCGTTCGTTTTATCCTTGAAAATTGGCATCATTCAGAAGATCTTTCTTATTCTGATATTACAGCCGAATTGCTTGCTTTCGCAATTGGTTCCCATCACGGCCTATTCGATTGTGTGGACGAAAAGCGGGAGAGCGGTTTCTCCCATCGTAAGGCAAAAGATGGTATTGGGTACGAGGAGGCAAAGCAGAACTTCCTTTCGCAGTGCGCAGATAGCACAGAGTTAAATTCCCTCTTTTTCCGCGCAACTGAGGAAATGACGCCCATTCTGATGAAGATTTCCGAGCTGCCCCAGCAGCAGGATGATGCGTTGGCAAACAGCGAAATCTATTTTTACATTGGGCTTCTGGGACGAATGCTCCTCTCATCTGTAATTGAAGGTGACCGCAGAGATACCGCAGAGTTTTTGAACAGTGCTGACTACCCGCAATGGCCCTCAGAAATGCGTCCGATATGGGCGGATTGCCTCGACCGGGTTGAACATAAGCTGGAAGCATTTTCTTCCTCCGAACCAATCCAACAAGCCAGACAAGCCATATCCAATCAATGCAGAGCCTTTGCAGAACAGCCCGGAGGAATCTATCGCCTGAATGTGCCGACGGGCGGCGGAAAAACGCTGTCCAGTCTGCGCTATGCCTTAGCACACGCCGGACGATGGAACAAATCCCGCGTTCTGTTCGTAACGCCTTTACTTTCCATTTTAGACCAAAACGCGCAGGTCATTCGGGAATATATTTCAGATGACCGCCTCATCCTGGAACATCATTCCAATCTGGTCAAGACGGAAAACGAGGATGAGCAGTTGGACAATCGGGAACTGCTGACAGAAAACTGGAATTCCCCAATTGTAATTACCACCCTGGTTCAGCTGCTGAATACGATCTATTCCGGAAAAACCAGCGCTATTCGGCGCTTTCACGCCCTGTGCAACAGTATTATCGTGATTGATGAGGTGCAGACCGTTCCAACGAACATGCTGACCCTTTTCAATCTGGCAGTCAATTTTCTGGCTCATATTTGCGGAGCTACCGTGGTTCTTTGTTCCGCAACACAGCCCAGCTTGGAAACAGTACCCCATCCTTTGCTGCAATCTTCTTGTGATATGGTTCCGTGGCAGGAGGCGCTGTGGGCTGTCTTTAAGCGCACGGAAATCCGCGATGCCGGCTGCTGCCGGTTGGAGGAACTGCCGGAACGGATTGAAAGCAGCCTTGCACATGTCGATAGTCTGCTTGTCATATGCAACAAAAAGGAAGAAGCAGCATTTGTATATCAAGCCCTCTCCCAGTCCGACATTCTCTGCTTTCATCTATCCGCAGCTATGTGTACTGCGCATCGTCGTGAAACCTTGCAGGCTCTGACAGAAGCGCTGGAGAAAAGCAAAAAAGGCGGGCAGAAAGTGCTTTGCGTTTCCACGCAAGTCATTGAAGCTGGCGTGGATATTTCCTTTGCGCAAGTTATCCGGTTAACAGCCGGTATGGACAGCGTCATTCAAGCAGCGGGTCGCTGCAATCGCCACGCCGAAAACAGCTCACTTGGAACTGTCTGTATTATCCAATGTCTCGGCGAAAAACTGTCTCATTTAGAGGACATTCGCCGAGGGCAGAAAGCTACAATTGCGTTGCTGGATGCGTATAAAAAAACGCCTGAGCGGTTCCGTTACGACCTTGCAGGGAACGAAGCAATCGAATTTTATTTCCGCTGCCTTTACCAGAGCATGGACCCCGGTTTCCAGGATGATGCTGTGGGCGAATACGGCTCTATCTTCGATTTGCTGGCAGACAACCAGAAATACGCGGATGACAACTGCGCAAAGGTCAATGATTACTTCTTACGTCAGGCATTTCAGCTTGCAGGCAGTCTGTTCCAGGTGTTCGACCAGGATACCGTGGATGTGATCGTTCCGTATGGAAAGGGATATGCCCTCCGTGAAGATTTAATTGCAGCCTCTGAAAAACGCGGAGGCTGGGACTATGCTCACATTGCCACACTTTTGGATCAGGCAAAGCCCTATTGTGTATCGCTTTACAAATACCAGGTAGATCAACTGAATCAGCAGGGTGCGCTGATCCCACTTTTCGATAAAGGCACATATGCGTTGACAGATGGCTTTTATGATAAACAAACAGGCTTTTCCCTGAAGAAGGGTACAACAAGTTTTTGGGAGGTGTAACGTTGAATACAAAATTTCCAAACATTGTGGAGTTCCAGGTGACAGGAGATTATGCGCTGTTTTCGGACCCGATTATGCGTGTCGGCGGTGAGAAATGCAGCTATCAAATCCCCACTTATGAGGCTCTGAAGGGCATTCTGTCTTCTGTCTACTGGAAACCAACGCTAATTTGGCATATCGATGATGTGCGAGTGATGAACCGTATTCAAACCGAAGTGAAGGGAATCCGGCCAATCAAGTATAGCGGAGGAAATGACCTTGCGTACTATACCTACTTGAAGAATTGCAAGTATCAGGTACGTGCGCATTTTGAATGGAACGAGAACCGTCCGGAGCTTGAAAAAGACCGCAACGAAAACAAGCACCACCAGATTGCGCTGCGCATGATTCGCAAAGGAGGCCGTCGGGACATTTTCCTGGGGACCAGAGAATGCCAAGGATATGTAGAGCCCTGCGTTTTTGGAGAAGGAAGCGGCGCTTACGATGATCTACCGGAACTGAGCTTCGGCCTGATGTACCACGGAATTACTTATGCGGATGAAGCATATTCCGAGGAAACCAAAAATAGAATGACTGCCCGTTTCTGGTACCCCATTATGAGAAAAGGCGTCATTCACTTTCCACGCCCGGAGGAATGTCCCGGACAGAAACCCCTTCGGGAGATGGAGATCAAGCCTTTCGGTGAAGCGATGGACAACTTCAGCGGACTTTGCGAATTTGGGGAGGTGGAATCATGGGACTGATGCAGCGAGCATATGAAACCTATTGCGCCATGGAATCCAAATACGCAGGGGAATATATTACAGGGCAAAATGAGCCACTGGTGCCAATTGCCCATCAAATTGTCAACGCCAATATTGAAATAACCTTGGATGAGGAAGGAAATTTTATAAATGCGGCGTCCATAGATAAATCCCAAGCTGCAATCATCATTCCTGTAACCGAGAAATCCTCCGGAAGAACCGGAAATACTTCGCGTGCACATCCTTTATGTGATCAGCTTCGTTTTCTTGCACCCTATAGCGGAGAGAAATATGATGTATACATTACACAGCTTCGGGCATGGGAAAGTTCGGATTTCAGTCATCCAAAATTATATGCAATTCTTCAATATGTACAAAAAGGAACGATCCTTACCGATTTGCAAAAGTTTGGTTTGATTAAGTTAAACGATAATGGAATTCCTTTCAATGAGGCCCAGGAAAAGCTTGTTGTATGCTGGCGTGTTTTATCTCATGGCAATATTGAAATTCCGGAATGCTGGAAGGATAAGTCTTTATTTCAGGCTTTTATCGGTTACTACACTTTGCTGCAAAATCAAGCAGACGTTTTTTGCATGGTATCCGGTGAACAATCCGTTCCTGCAAGCCAGCATCCAAAGGGAATTATTTCCGTTAACGGAAACGCGAAGCTGGTTTCAGCAAATGATTCCAGCGGATTTACCTATCGCGGCAGATTTACCGATGACCAGCAAGCTGCAACTGTCAGCTATGTAGCCTCTCAAAAAGCACACAGCGCCCTTCGGTGGATTGTGGCCAACCAAGGCGTTTCCTATGGTGGAAGAACCTTTCTGTGCTGGAATCCACAGGGAATTTCCTTGCCGCAGCCGAGCACACCCATCCTCCGAAAATCGGCACAGCCGCGAGTAAAGCCGTCTGATTATAAAAAGGAATTGCAAACCACACTGAAAGGGTGGCGGGAATGCTTGCCTGCGGATACTTCTGCTGTAATAGCAGCCTTTGATGCCGCGACCTCCGGACGACTTTCCCTGACCTATTACAGCGAATTGCAGGCATCTGATTTTTTGGATCGTCTTCACGATTGGGACGCGACATGCTGCTGGTGGAATGGCTCCTTCGGCGTACAGGCACCATCCTTGTTTCAAATTGTGAATTGTGCCTTCGGAACGCTTCGGGCAGGAAACAACCAGACGAAATTGGAAACGGATGAATGTGTCATGCGGCAGCAGCTTCAGAGGCTGATTGCCTGCCGTGTAGACAAAGGAAAGTTTCCATTGGATATTGAGCAGTCTTTGGTCAAAAGGTCATCGAATTTACAAATTTATGAATCCGGTATGCGAGAAATGACACTGTCCACAACTTGTGCGGTTATCAGGAAGTACCGCTTCGACAGAAATGGGGAGGAATGGGAAATGGCGCTTGCACCAAATAAAAAAGACATCAGCTATCAATACGGCCGTCTTTTGGCAGTATTTGAAAAAACTGAACGGGATACCTATGACAGGGAAGAAAGCAGGGAAACCAATGCGATTCGTATGCAGTCTGTTTTCGCCCAGAGACCGCAATACGCTTCCCGGATCCTTTGGGAGCAATTGAAAAAGGCATATTATCCCCAGCTGAAACCAGGCAGCAGACTGTTTTATGACCGGCTGCTTGGCGAGATTCTTAATCAAATTTCCGAATTCCCGGAAGCCGAGCAAAACCGTCCTTTAGGCGATACTTATCTGTTGGGATATTATCTCCAGCGAAATGACCTTTATCAGTCCAAAACAAAGCAGAGTGAAACGGAGGAATAAAAAATGAGTACACTGAAAAACAAGATCGATTTTGTGGCATTGATTTCGGTCACCCGTGCAAACAGCAACGGGGATCCACTGAACGGCAACCGTCCCCGAACGGACTATAACGGTTTCGGTGAAATCTCGGATGTCTGCATCAAACGCAAAATTCGAAACCGTATGCAGGATTTGGGTAACCCGATTTTTGTTCAGTCCAGTGATCGCAGCGACGACGGTTTTAACAGTCTCAGCGAGCGTGCGTCTTCTGCTATGAAGGGGATCAAAGATCGGGAACAGTACGCAAAGCTTGCCTGCGAAACATGGCTTGACGTTCGTTCGTTTGGCCAGGTGTTTGCCTTCAAAGACGCTAAGGGCCTGTCGGTTGGTGTTCGGGGGCCTGTCTCTATTCATCAGGCCGTCAGCTTATCCCCTATTGAAGTGACATCGCTTCAAATCACAAAGAGTGTCAATGGAGAAAAGAAGGAGAAAGGAGAAAACCGAGCTTCTGACACAATGGGCATGAAGCATTTTGTCCGCTTTGGCCTGTACGAGGTTAAGGGATCTATCAATGTTCAGCTTGCGGAAAAAACTGGGTTCAGCGAGGAAGATGCTGAAACTGTCAAAGAATGTCTGCGCACGTTGTTTGTCAATGACGCATCCTCTGCCCGCCCGGAGGGATCCATGGAGGTTGTAAAAGTATTCTGGTGGAAGCACAACTGCAAGGATGGTCAGTATTCCACAGCCAAGGTTCACCGCTCTGTGAAGGTGAGCCTGAAAGATCCGGATTCCATACCCACCTGCGCAGAGGATTATTCGATTTCTCTGGATTCGCTGCCCGGCTTAGAGCCTGAGATCATTGATGGCGTATAGAGAAGAGGAGTTCCTCCAGCTGTCCGGAATACAACATTTTAAATTCTGTAGACGGCGGTGGGCGCTGATCCATTTGGAGCAGCAGTGGGCGGAGAATTACCGCACTGTGGATGGGGAACTGATGCATCACAATGCCCACGATACGGAATCCCGGGAAAGTCGGGGTGATCTGATTATCACCCGTGGCGTCAGTATTTTTTCTCCCACACTGGGGGTTTCCGGCCAGTGCGACGTGCTTGAATACCGCCGGGGAGATACCGGCATCCCCATCCGTGGGAAGGAGGGGTTGTGGCAGCCGTTTCCGGTGGAATACAAGCGGGGTAGCCCCCGGGAGGACACCGGCGACGCCCTCCAGCTGTGCGGACAGGCCATGTGCCTGGAGGAGATGCTGTGCTGCGCCATTCCGGAAGGCGCCCTATATTACGGAGAAATCCGCCGCCGGGTGAACGTCGCCTTTACGGAGGAACTGCGCGGAGAAGTGCGTCAGATGCTGGCGCAGATGCACGAGCTGTATCAGCGGGGACATACGCCCAAGGTCAAGCCCACCAAATCCTGCAATGCCTGCTCCCTGAAGGAGCTGTGCCTGCCTAAGCTGATGAAGTCCCGCTCCGTTTCCGATTATCTGAAGAAAGCCATGGAGGAAGCGCCATGAAACAGCTGCTGAATACCCTATTCGTCACATCGGAGGACATTTATCTGTCCCTGGAGGGGGAAAACGTGCTGGCCAACCGGGATAAGCAGGTCCTGGCACGGTATCCGCTGCATACCCTGCAGACCATCGTTACCTTCTCCTACCCCGGCGCTTCCCCTGCGCTGATGGGGGCCTGCGCTGACCGGGGGATCGGTCTTGCCTTCTGCACACCCAGAGGACGGTTTCTGGCCAGGGTATGCGGAGAAAACACCGGCAATGTGCTGCTGCGGCGGGAACAATACCGGGTGGCTGACGACCCGGAGAGAAGCTGCTGGATTGCCCGGAACATGATTTTCGGGAAACTTCACAATGCCCGCTGGAGCGTGGAACGGACTCTCCGGGATCACGGAATGCGTGTGGATAAGGAAGCCCTTTCCGGCGTCAGCCAGGAGCTGAAGGAGCTGCTTCCCCTGGTGGCAGAGGTCACCGAGCCGGAAACCCTGCGGGGACTGGAAGGCGTGGGGGCAGCTGCCTATTTCGGCGTACTGGATCAGATGATTCTGAGCCGTAAGGAGGACTTCTTCTTTCATGGGCGCAACCGCCGCCCGCCTCTGGACCGGGTCAACGCCATGCTGTCCTTTGCCTACAGTCTGCTATCTCATGATTGCGCTTCCGCTCTGGAAAGCGTTGGGCTGGATGCCTATGTGGGTTTTCTGCACACAGACCGTCCCGGCAGGTCGTCCTTGGCTCTGGACTTGATGGAGGAGCTGCGGCCCTGCATGGCGGATCGCTTCGTCCTGACCATGATCAACAACCGCGTCATCAAGCCGGAGGACTTTCAAACCCAGGACAGCGGCGCGGTGCTGCTGACGGACGAGGGACGGCGGACCTTTCTGAAGGCCTGGCAGGAGAAAAAGAAGGAACCCCTGACCCATCCGTTCCTGGGTGAGAAGCTCCCCTGGGGCATGATTCCTTACATACAGGCCCTGCTGCTGGCCCGATATCTGCGGGGCGACCTGGACGCGTATCCACCGTTTTTATGGAAGTAGAAATATGTTGGTTCTGATTACATATGATGTCAACACGGAGGACGCCGCCGGTCGGAAGCGTCTGCGAAAAATTGCCAAGGAGTGCGTCAACTATGGCCAGCGGGTCCAGAATTCCGTATTTGAGTGTCTTCTGGATGCCGCGCAATGCCGGAAGCTTCAGGCAAAGCTTTGCACCATCATGGACACGGAGCGGGACAGCCTACGGTTTTACTATCTGGGCAATCACTACGAAAGCAAAATCGAGCATTTCGGCTGCAAGAACACCTACCTGCCGGAGGACCCGCTGATTTTGTGAATGCGAAGGGGAAGCGCCCAGAAATTCCCCCACACCTTCGCACCCCATTTGGGCCAGCCGAACGCGTAAACACATAGGCTGGCCATAGCCGTTCCCCTGCCCCACGGTAACGGATAACGTGAAATCTATACACCTTTGCCGAAGATGATAACACAAATTTGTACATCTTTGCTGTCACTCCCCACACGGGGAGTGTGGATTGAAATACGGACACACGTGCAAAACTGTTTATTGTTCATTTGTCACTCCCCACACGGGGAGTGTGGATTGAAATTCATAGTACCCGGCGCGGCGGGCAATGGAGCGGGCGTCACTCCCCACACGGGGAGTGTGGATTGAAATGCCTGCGGTGTACTCGGTGTTGATTGCGCGGACGTCACTCCCCACACGGGGAGTGTGGATTGAAATTCCTGTGGCGATGACCTCCTTGATCCGGGCCAGCGGTCACTCCCCACACGGGGAGTGTGGATTGAAATCCAAGTACTTAAGGCAAATATGAAGATCGTGGGCGGTCACTCCCCACACGGGGAGTGTGGATTGAAATCGCAGATGACGCAGACTTTACGATCAACGCGTACCGTCACTCCCCACACGGCAATGTCATCAACTTAAGCATAATCAAATTCTCTTCAAATTCTGTGGATATTT
>JBJDYN010000157.1:0-7084 GCA_051867395.1 Faecousia sp.
GGCATGGGCGCTGCCGCGCCAGTGGAACCATCGTAAGATAAACGATCATTTACAACTCCACACTCCTAACTCCACACTCCTACAAGTACACCGCTCCCGGCACTCTTGGTCGTTCCGCAGGTGGAAGCTTCGGTTTGCATTCCCTCCCCCTGCCCCAGCCCTCCCGGTGGCATTTTCTGAGTATCACATTCCAGTCCCGCCATTGGTTTTTATTCCCTGTGGCTTGAGCAGACTCGTCCACATAGGCAATGCACCGTTTCAGCTCCGTCTGCCCCATCTCCCGACAAAGCTCGTCATGCTCTGCGTCCGTGAGCTTCACCCAGCCAAATTCTCCATGGGAATTTTTAACCCCCCCGGCGGGCGCGGGCGCGTCCTCTCTCTTACTTGTTTTGTTCTGTTCTGTTTTGTTAGGTTCTGTTAGGTTATGTTGTGTTTCCGGATTGGATACAGACTGGATACACTCTGTTTCCAACTTGGATCCAGTCTGGATACACTCTGTTTCCGGCTTGGATGCAGTCTGGATACACTCTGTTTCCAGGCTGTTTTCCCGCAGCACATACCTGCCGTTTTCGTCCTGCCGGAGCATGGCCAGCTCCTTTTTGTAGATGGTCTCCTTGTACCGGTCATTCTGCAGGGTGTTGTGCAGCCGCCAGTCCGTGATGACCACCACCCCGCTGTCAAACCAGATGATCCAGCCCTGGTCCACCAGCAGCCGCAGCGCCGCCTCGGTACTCTTGGCGATCCGCATCACCTTTTTCGGAGCCCCGACGAAGCCGTCGTCGTCCCCATTCATACAAAGGTAGAAATACAGTGTCTTGGCCTTGTCCGGCAGATCCAGAAATGCATCCGTCTCCATCACTGTGGTGGAGAACATTCTTCTCAGTGCCATGGGTTCTCTCTCCTTTCCTCTGTTCCGGCTGAAATAGTCCCGAACATTCAACTCAGTTTCTCATAGTAGTTAACTATACTATACCACAGATGTTCTGTTTCGTCAACCCCTAAGAATTCACAAAATTCAACCATCAAGGTACAGCAAAACGGCGAACCTTGCGGTTCGCCGTTTTTGGGGTATGGGGGGGAGCTTACTTGGTTTCCTTACGGGCGTTCAGGTCGGCTTCCACCTTGGCCAGGGTCTTCTTGTCCAGGTTGTAGATCAGGCCGATGGCGATCAGCTGCACCAAGGTGCCGATCAGGTAGCCAACAGCCACCATATAGCGCATGGTCAGAGCAACCTCAGCGGTCTGCTGTGCGCCCAGGGCGGCGTTGTAGCCCAGCAGGGTGGCCAGCACCAGGCCCAGAGAGGGTCCGATGCCCTGCGCCAGCTTGCGGAAGAAGGAGTACAGAGCGTAGTTGGTGCCCTCGTCCCGGTTGCCGAACTTCCACTCGCCGTAGTCGATGAAGTCCGCCACCAGGGACCAGCCGATGCAGGTGTACACGCCGTTGCCCAGAGCCGCCAGGATCTGGCAGCCGGCATACATGGCCATGCCCTTGCCATCGGGAGAGATGGGCAGGATAATCATCAGCACATAGGCCAGGGTGGAGATGCACAGACCGAAGGTGGTAGCTTCCTTCTTGCCGAATCTGCCCACGATCTTGCCGATGAAGGGCATGAACAGGAACAATCCGGCATAGGACACCATGCCCAGCAGGCCGGAGATCTGGGCGTTCTTGAAGTAGGCCTGGAACATGACCTGAGAAGCGGTGGTGACACCGTACATGCAGATGATCTGGGCCAAAGCGGCGATGGTGATGCCCAGAGCCGCCCGGTTCTTACAGAAGTTGATGGTAGCCTTGATGGGATTGAACTTGGGTCCCTCTTCCTTCAGGGTGATGGAAGTGTCCACACGCACCACGGTGTTGCGAATCATGAACTGGAAGGCCAGGAAGCCGAAGAAGCCCATGACCAGCGCCAGCAGGAACAGCCGGTCGCCGCGCAGGTTGCTCTGGGCGTCAAAGATCAACACGGGCAGGAGCATACCGGTAGCCATACCGCCGATCATCGCGCCTGCGGAACGGAAGGTGGACAGCTGGGCCCGCTCACCGGCGTCGGTGGAGATCAGGGACAGCATGGAGCCGTAGGGAACGTTGGCGATGGTGTAGAAGGCATCCCAGATGATGTAGCCCGCTACGAACAGGATGTTCTTAATCATACCGGGGGCGCTCTTCCAGGGCACGAAGCACAGTGCGCCGGCCACCAGCAGACCGATGGAGCCCAGCCAGATGTAGGCCAGGAACTTGTTGCGCTTATACTGACGCTTGTCGGCGTCGATGAGGCCGCCGATCAGGGGATCGTTGATGGCGTCCCACACCTGCACCAGCAGCAGCAGAGATGCCATGAGGATGGAGTCGATACCCATGTACTGGGTCCAGAAAATGGTAAGGTAGCTCTTCAGGGCGAAGCTCATGTTGCAGCCGAAATCACCGGCAGCGTAGGCGAGCTTGTCCCGCATGCCAAACTTGCGGAAGCCGTTTGCGTCCAGCTGGACTTGTTTTGCCATTGTAATCTTCCTCCTATTTTTGCGCGAATTACCCGCGCTGATACCATTATTTTAACAAAATGTGAACGCAATGGAAATTGCAAATCCAGTATGCAACATTGCAAATCCCGCATTTTTTCGTCAGTATGCTCACATTTTCAACAATTTAGCGTGCAATTTTTCAGCGTATTAACCAATCAAACACGAAGCAAGTATTGGCCGTTTACGGTGCTGCTGTAAATGATCGTTTAGCGGGCACGGCCCGCAGCGAATGCGTTACGCACTTTGGGTGGTAGACGAACATCCTTTGGGCCCCTCGACCGCAGGTGCAGTGCTAGGGTAAATGATCGTTTATCGCAGCATTGTTAGATTGGTGTGCGTAGGGGGCGGCATCCTTGACGCCCCTTTTGCATGCAGTACCATCACAAGGGGCGTCAAGGATGCCGCTTTATTACGAACTGTAAACGATCATTTATCCTAATGAACCCCATTTTCTTATAAAATGACACATTTGCATCCATATGTCAAATGAACTTTTTCTTAAGATTCCAGACTCCGCAGCAGGGCAATCTCCTTTTGGTAGCCGGGGAGTTCGTTGGGGGTCTCCAGAATCATGGGCTTATCCTTCAGCGCCGGGTGGTTGACAATGCGCCGGAAGGTCTCCAGGCCCAGGCTTCCCTGCCCTAAACATTCGTGCCGATCCTTGTGGCTGGCAAAGGGGTTCTTGCTGTCGTTTAGGTGCAGCGCATACAGCCTGTCCAATCCAATGACCCGATCAAACTCCGCTAGCACCCCGTCCAGATTGTTAACAATATCATACCCACCGTCGTAGACATGGCAGGTGTCCAGGCAGACCCCCAGGCTGTCACTTCCCACGGCGTCCAGAATCGCTTTCAGCTCCTGGAACCGTCCGCCGATCTCGCTGCCCTTCCCCGCCATGGTCTCCAGCAGCACCGTCACGGGATAGCCATGGCGCAAGGCCATTTTCAGCGATTCCGAAATATAGCCGATCCCGGCATCCACCCCCTGGCCCACATGGCTGCCGGGATGGAAATTGTAGAAATTCCCAGGCACTGCCGCCATCCGGCGCAGATCGTCCTCCAGCACCTCCGCCGCGAAAGCTCTGGCCTCCGGGTCAGCGGTACACAGGTTCATGGTGTAGGCCCCATGGGCCACCAGCTTACCGAATCCATTTTCTTCCAGCAGCTTCACAGCCTTCGCCGCATCCGCAGGGTCCTCCTTCTTTGCCTTGCTTCCCCTGGGATTCCGGGTAAAATAGGCGAAAGTATTGGCCCCGATGGAAATCGCCGTCTCCACCATGGCGGCATATCCCCCGCTGGCAGACAGATGACAACCAAAATACATATGCATTCCTCCTTTCGCAGCATTATACCATAACCCAAGGAAAAATGCAAATTTCCCCCTTTCCGAAGCTTGCCGCTTTGTGGTATAATAGTATAAATGATCGTTTATCGCAGCAATGTTAGATTGGCGTGCGTAGGGGGCGGCATCCTTGACGCCCCTTGTGACGGTACTGCATGCGGAAGGGGCGTCAGGGATGCCGCCCCCTACGCACAGTATCAGCAAACGATAATTTACAGCACCAGACATATCCAACGGGGGGATAGTATGCCTAAGTCAGACAACCAGAAGCTGAAGATCTTCTACATTCTGGACTACTTATTAAAAAACTCTCACCGGGATCACCTGGTGAGAGCATCGGAGCTGCTTTCCATGCTGGAGGGGCAGCACAATATTGTCTGCGACCGCAAGACCATCTACTCAGACATCACGGCCCTGCAGGATTACGGCGTGGACATCGTCGCGGTCCCCGGCAAAAATGGCGGCTACTACATCGCCTCCCGAAATTTTGAGCTGCCGGAGCTGAAGCTGCTCATCGACGCGGTGCAGTCCAGCCGGTTCCTCACCGAGAAGAAATCCCGGGAGCTGATCGAAAAGCTGTGCAACCAGTGCAGCATCTACGATGCCAAGCTTATGCGCCGGGATGTGCTGGTCAGCGGCCGGGTCAAGAGTATGAACGAGACCATCTATTATAATGTAGACGCCATTCAGGAGGCCATCGCCCAAAACAAGCAGATCACCTTCCGCTATTTCGACTGGGGGATGGATGGCCAGCGGCGTTATCGGGACCGGGACTACCAGGCAAGCCCCTACGGATTGTGCCAGGACAATGAAAACTGCTACCTGCTGGCCCACTCTCCCCGCCACGGGGTCACCTCCTACCGGGTGGACCGCATGAGCGACATCCGGCTTCTGGAGGAAGCGCGAACCCCCTGCCCGGAGCTGACGGGGAAAGCCCTGGTGGAGCACGCCAACCGGCTGTTCCAGATGTACTCCGGCGAAACCGCCACGGTAAAGCTGCGGTTTCACAAAAGCCTTGTCAACGTAGTCATAGACCGTTTTGGCCGGGACACCATGCTGATCCCTGACGGCGAGGACCATTTCGTCTTCACCGTCAATGTAGCCGTGTCCCCCATGTTCTTAAGCTGGGTCATCGGCTTCGGCAGCAAGGCCAAGATTCTCTATCCCCAGTCCGTCATTGACGCATGCAAAACCATGTGCCGGGAAGCCCTGGAGCAATACCTGTAAAGAGTTTGGCGTGTGGAGTGGAAAGTCCGCGCTCTATATCAGCGCGAAGGAATTGAACACATTCCGCCAGACGATCTGGGTCTTCTCCGTGTCCTCCGCGTCCCGGAGAACGGACATGCAGTAGTGGTAGCTGCCGTCGTCCAGGATCACCGCCCGACCCAGGCGCTCTCCCTTCTCCCCTGCCGATGCCCAGACAAAGTCATAGCGCTTCACGTCACCCTGCTGGGTCTGCATGATTGTCAGATCTTCTGTGTCATAGCCGCAGATACTCTGGACAGTGGCATTCAGGTCTCCGGAGGACATAGTTTCGATGATCAGCTCATAGTCCTCGCACAGGTAGACCTGCTCGCTGTCGCTTTCCAATACCGGGGCCACCGCGCCCTCCGGCAGGTCTACCGTAATCTGTCTCGGCTGGGCCATCACCGGCTGGATGATCTCGTCCGCCACGGTTTCCAATGTCTCCTCCGCCCCGCAGCCGAGCAGCAGCAGCGGCATCAGTGCCGCCAGTAACCAACATTTCTTCAAAACAATCCCTCCCGAAAGGAAATCCCTATGAAAGAGCTTCTCCTTCTTTACTTCCTTATAATCAATGCGGCAGGCTTTTTGCTTATGCTTGCGGACAAGCACAAGGCGAAGAAAAACTGTTGGCGCATTCCGGAATCTACATTGATGCTGGTTGCCGCCCTGGGCGGCAGCGTTGGGAGCCTGATCGGCATGTACACCGTTCGTCACAAAACAAAGCACCCCAAATTCACCGTAGGCATCCCCCTGATCCTGGCCCTGCAGATTGTGCTGGCGGTTTGGATCGTGGTGTTTCTGAGATAATCTTGAAAAAACCGCGTTTTCCGTTTTAATCGAATGGAAAACGCGGTTTTTATTTATTTGTGTGTCTTTCCCATAATACTTCTATTCATACAAGCAGCAGGGAAAGCACACTTGCCAGCGCGATCCCCAGCAGTACCAGCACGCCGGAATTGGAAAAGAAGCATTTGACGCACCGCCTGTCTATCCATCCGCCGCGAATGTAGTCCCGGACCTCCCGGCGCTTAACCGCCAGAATCACCGCCCCGGCCAAAGTGAAGCCGCAAAGGATCACAATCTGAATGCCGGACGCTGCCGCCGCAGGCAGATGGGCGGTGAGCCTTGTCATCAGGTCCGCCAGCACCAGATTGTTGAACATGTGCAGCGCTATGGACCATCCGATGGAATACTCCATTGTCACATAGCCCAGCACCAGGCCCACCAGGAAGGCATAGGGAGTCTGCAGGAGATTGCCATGGAAGGCGCCGAACAACAGGGCCGAGCCGAAAATGGCGAAGCGCTTTCCGAAGGGCTTCAGGGATCGCAGCACCAGCCCCCGGAACAGAACCTCCTCCGCAATGGGGGCCAGCAGACCGGCATACAGGAACATGCTCACCGTGTCCGAAGCTCCCGAGACGTTCTCCAGCATGGGGACCGTGGAACGTCCAAAGGCATTCAGAATCACCTCCAGGATGCCGACCCAAAGACTGTTGACCAATTGGGCTCCCACGGTAAGACTGAGCACGGCAAAAAAGCCGGAGGCAGTCATGGGCTTTTCCTTCGCCAGAATCTCCTCCCGGCAGTAGTCCCCGCCCTTCCAGGCATAGAGGACCACCGCCCCCACGGCAATGGCGAGAATATAGCCCCAGGCGTTTCCCATCAAGGCGTCCACATCGATGTCCCCGGGGAACCTCCCGGCGGCCAGGGCCCGCAAGGCCCGGGAGGCAGCGTCCACCGCCATGGTAAGGGACACCAGAGTATTCAAAATGAGATAGTATACCACCAGCGCCCAGCCCACCGCCGAGAACCGCCTGCGGAGCCACTTGTTGATCTGCTTTTCTTCCATACGCATCTCCTTTTCTCCGAAACGGAAAGCGGAACTTTTTCAAGATTGCTTATCGGGCTGACGCAACGAAGTCCGTGGTAAATGATCGTTTACCGCACCAAAGCCTTCCCCTCTGGGGAAGGTGGCCCGG
>JBJDYN010000158.1:0-7028 GCA_051867395.1 Faecousia sp.
ATCCGACCCGGCTTGCGCCGGGCCACCTTCCCCAGAGGGGAAGGCTTTGGTACGCGAAACGATCATTTACAGCAAGAAAGCCAAGTGCGGCGGAATGGTTGCTTTTCGCAGAGGGTACCAAAAAACCGGGCCCCGCACAGATGCGGGGCCCAGCCTCTCTTTGCTTACAAGAACGTGTTTCTATTTCGCCCGGATATCCAGATGGTAGTCGATTTCTCCGGCCTCGGAATTCTCAATATTGATGTGGTACGTTAGATCGATGCAGCCGCCGTCGGGGACGATGTCGTAGAAAACGCTGGTGGCGTGAACCGTCAGCATCAGCACCCCGAAGGGCATCTGGTACAGCGAGTCGTGGGAGACGCCCTCCTGGAAGACCATCTGGGATTTCAGCGCCCCCTGCCGGGTCAGGATCACCTTTCCCGGCTCCACCCGGAAGGTGGTGGTCACCCCCGCCAGTCCTGTCAGCTCGCTCTCCTCGTAGGTGATGTCCCAGCCGCCGTTGTGGAATTCCATGACGCCCTCCGTCACCAGCTCGATGATTTCCGGCTCCTGATCCTGGTAGCGCTGGCGGCCCTGGATGGATAGGATCACTGCCTGCTTCATTGGCACGCCTCCAGAGCCAGCTCGATCAGCTCGTCGATGAGCTTGGAATAGGGAATCCCGCTGGCCTCAAACAGCTTGGGGTACATGGAGATGGAGGTAAAGCCCGGAATGGTGTTGATCTCGTTGAAGACCACCCGGTTCTCGTCATAGGTCACGAAGAAGTCCACCCGGCTCAGGCCCTGGCAGCCGATGGCGCTGTAGACCTTCACCGCCGCCTCCCGGACCACTTCCTCCACATCTCCGGGAATCCGGGCGGGAATATAGGCGGTGGAGGTGTCGGTGATATACTTGGCGTCGTAGTCATAGAATTCCACGCCGGAATCGATCTCACCGCAGACGGAGGCCACGGGACTGCCGTTGCCCATAACCGCCACCTCGATCTCCCGGCCGTGGATGAACTCCTCCACCAGAATCTTCTCGTCATATTCCGCCGCTTTCAACAGCGCCTGCCGCAGCCCCTCCCGGTCCTTGGCCTTGGAGACGCCCACGGAGGACCCGGTGCCGGCGGGCTTGACGAACATGGGATAGCGGAACCGGAATTCCAAGGTGTCCAGGGTGTTCTCCATGCGGTTATCCAGCTCTCCCCGGCGCACCAGCTGCCAGGCAGCCTGGGGAACCCCCACGCTGTCCACCACCAGCTTGGTCAGGGTCTTGTCCATGGCGGTGGCGGAGGCCGCCACATGGGGCCCCACATAGGGGATGCCCGCCATCTGCAGCAGGCCCTGCATGGCGCCGTCCTCGCCATTCTCGCCGTGGAGCACCGGGAACACCACGTCGATCCGCTCCCGGACCACGCAGTCCCCCTCGAAGCTCAGCAGCCCCTGGCCCCGGACCGGGGAGATGGCGGCCCGGCGGTTATTCGGGCAGGAGCGCCACTCGCCGGTGGGCAGCTTGGAATAGTCCGTGCCGCCGTAGAGAATCCAGTCCCCGTCCTTGGTGATGCCCACGGGGAAGATGTTATACTTACTGTGATCGATATGGTTCAGCACGGACTCGGCAGACCGCAGCGAGACCTCATGCTCCGGGCTGATCCCGCCGAACAATACACAAACGCTGAGTTTTCTCACGTCATCGCCTCATTTACCAAAAAATAAGCGCTGCCGCTTGCGGCAGAGAAGTTACGATACATATTTTTTACAAATTTCATCTGGAAATCCACAACTTTGGTGCTATAATAAGAAAAACGCTGCAGCAAGGAGGGTATCTATGCAAATCGATTTGACTGCAAAGGAGTTCCGGCGGCTGCTGGATCTGGTATACATCGGGAACTGGGTGCTCAATTCCACCCGTGGCGACGACCGCTTCCAGGACTATGACGATCTGGAGAGCAAAATCTTCGCCCTGGCCCCCGCCCTGTCGGAGCCCTGGAACGGAACCATCGTCCCGTCGCGGGCCTACACCGAGGGCGGCATCCACGAAGCCATCGCCTACTATGAGGACAACGTATTCTACGAGATCCTGGCCGAGGAGCTTTCCCGCCGGGATATGGACTACCCGGAGATCACCGACGACAACTACGACGAGATCGTAGGCCGGATGGACCGGTACATGTCCGAATTCGAAATGTCCGGGGTTGACCACCTGGTGCTGGAAGAATAAAACATGAAAATAGAAAGTTGGAGGGAGTCCGTCCCTTCAGCTTTCTTTTTTGGGGAAACTGTTCCGAAGAACATAAATGATCGTTTACAATCCGTAGGGGGCGGCATCCTTGACGCCCCTTGTGTCGGTACTGCGTGCAAAAGGGGCGTCAAGGATGCCGCCCCCTACGTTTACCCGAAGGTTTTAGCGGTTACAAACCACTACAGCGGGTATGCACAGAAACGAGCCTTTATCTGACAGTATTGGGCTTGAACAGGAACTAATTTTCTGTTTGCAGCAGCGCTTCTCCCGCCCGGAAGATATCCCCCGCGCCCATGGTGAGGACGATGTCCCCTTCCCGGACGTTTTGCCGCAGATACTCCGTGACCTCCGGCAGCGTCTCGCAGTAGACCGACCCCGGAATCTGGGCCACAAGATCGGCGGAGGAAATGCCAATGGTGTTGCGCTCCCGGGCGGCGTAGATCTCCGCGAGAATCACCTGGTCGGCTTTCTTCAGCACCCGGACAAAGTCGTCAAACAGTGCCTGGGTCCGGCTGTAAGTATGGGGCTGGAAGGCCAGCACAATCCGGTGATCCCCCATGGAGCGCACCGCGTCCAGGGTCGCCGCCACCTCGTCGGGATGGTGGGCGTAGTCGTCATAAACCTCCGCCCCGTGGTAGGTGCCCTTGTGCTCCAGCCGCCGTCCCGCGCCGTGGAAGGACTGGATGCCCTCGGACACCGCCTCGCCGGGAATGCCCATCATCCAGGCCGCCGCAGCAGCCGCCAGGGCGTTGAGGGCATTGTGCCTGCCCAGAACGCCCATGTCCAGATGGCAGTAGAATTCCCCGTCGCAGATCACGTCGAAGTGCCGCCAGTCGGGGCACATGTTGGCGGCGTGAATCCGGTTGCCCTCGTTAAGGCCGAAGGAGACATAGTCGATGCCCTCCATGGCCTGCACCGTGTGGGGATCGTCACCGTTGGCGACGACACCGAAGGTGGCCAGGGAGGCAAACTTGTGGAAGGACTTCTGGATGTCCGCCAGATCCTTGAAGTAGTCCAGGTGATCCGCTTCCACATTCAGCACCACCGCCAGGGTTGGGAAGAAATTCAGGAACGAATCGCAGTATTCACAGCTCTCCAGCACAATGGTATCGCCGTGGCCCACCCGGTGGCCGGCGTGGAGCAGGGGCAGATAGCCGCCGATCATCACCGTGGGGTCCAGATTGGCCTGCATGAGGATGTGGGTCATCATGGAGGTGGTGGTGGTCTTGCCGTGGGTGCCGGAAATGCAGATGGCGTTCTTATAGGACTTCATGATCTCGCCCCAGGCCTGGGCCCGCTCGAAGACGGGAATGCCCGCGGCTCTGGCGGCGGCGATCTCCGGATTATCATTATGTGCGGCGGCGGTGCGGATGATGCACGCGGCGCCCTGGATATTCTCCGCCCGATGGCCGATGGCGACAGGGATGCCCTGCTCCTCCAGCTCCTGGGTGGAGACGGAAGCGCTCATATCGGAACCCGTGACCTCCATGCCCATGCCCTTCAGCACCAGCCCCAGGGGGCGCATGGAAACGCCGCCAATGCCCACAAGGTGCACATGACGGCCGGGTTGCAGAAATTTGGCAATTTTCCTATTTTTCAACATATATGTCAAATCCCCCGCAAATTATGGTTTTACAGCTTAAGGCATTATACATCATTCTTAAGAATTTTACAACCACAAAATAGGAACAGACACTACTTTTTTTGACACTTTTCCCTGGATGCGGAGGGAATGCAAAAGGAAGATATCCCCTCCGGGGATAAAATTGAAAAAGGTAACTATTCAGTCGTGGCCAGAAAACGTCAGATAAATGATCGTTTACCGCACCAAAGCCTTCCCCTCTGGGGAAGGTGGCCCGGCGTTAGCCGGGTCGGATGAGGCTGGAATGCACCCAGACTAGTATGCACTTTAAGAAGTATGGACGGAAAAAGTAAAGCAGGACAACGGCAGTTCTGTTTATTTGGGGTTGGTATAAACCTTCGGTGCGTACCAACCTCATCCGCCCCAGTGTGCGCACTGGGGCACCTTCCCCAAAGGGGAAGGCATGGCGCTGCCGCGCCAGTGGAACCATCGTAAGATAAACGATCATTTACGCGTTAATTTGGGCACAACGGATTTGTTACCGACAGTTTCACGCTCTGCGGATCATCCCGCAGGCGATTTTTCTTCCGGCGTTTCCGGCGCTCTGGGTGTGGAAATCGTCGGGATTCTGGTGGATTACCACCGTCCGGCCAATGACCTCCCCGGGGGTGAACCGGGAGGTTTGCACCAGCAGCGTGGCAGTTCCGTGATCGGACAGCAGCGGCGGCAGGTCTCCCGCGTGCCGGGGATGGGCCTGATTTTCCGGGTTAAAATGCCCGCCGGTGTCCGAAAAATCCGTCCCGCCGCAGTCGCCGCCCTCATGAATATGAAACGCGAAAAAACCGGTATCGCTCTCCGGCAGCCCCCGGATTTCCGCCGCCACCAGGCACCCGCAGCCGGCGGCATAAAACTTCACGCACCCGCACAGCTTTCCTTCCCCGGACACACAGGCCACCGCCTCCGGCTTCCCCATTGGAAGAACCATAAAACCACCTCAGGCCATGGTATGACAGGCAGGCCAAAAAGGTGAGGACGGTATACCGCATGCGAAATGATCGTTTTTCCGCGCAATGGAATATGATTGTCTTTCTTCAGAAAATGAATGAAGCATGGAACAATCACCCTCCATTTTCACCGGTTTCCCTTCCGTATGGACGCCTCACTCCTGGGCGTTCTGGCGTTTGCGGTACTGCCTTGGGGAAGTGCCGTATTCCTGCTTGAAGGCCCGGAAGAAGGTGGAGTAGTCGGAAAAGCCCACCTGCTCCGCCACCGCCTCCAGGAGAATGCCCCTTTCGATGAGGGCCTTGGCGGCGATCAGGCGGCGCTGGGTGACGCAGCGGTAGAAGCTGACGTCCATCCGCTTGCGGAAGGCCTGGGTGATGGTGCTCTCGCTGACGTAAAACTGCCGGGCCATCTCTGCCAGCGTGATCCGCTCCGCCAGATGCTGCTCCACATAGGCCATAACCTGATCCAGCAGTTCCGGTTTTTCCGGCGGCAGGGGCGCGGCGGATTGGTCCATCACCGCCCGGCACAGATGCGCCAGCAGGAAGGTGGTGCTGCCGCAGATGGCTTCCTCCCACCCGGGTTCCTGGGCCGCGTATTCCATGACCCCCAGCTTGAACAGCTCTCCCAGGTACTCCCACCGGGTCCCGGCGGTCCGCAGCAGCCGGATGCCGTCCTTCCGGAACGGGATGGCAGAAATCCGCTCCAGGGCGGCAACATATTCCACGCTGAGCCACAGCACATACCGCCGGTAGGGCTCCGTCAAGTTCTCCGGCAGCAATGGCCGGTGGCTGACCCCAGGCGGCAGCAGAACGATGTCGCCCTTGCGCAGCTGGTATCGGGTGGCCTCCACCAGGTATTCCACGCCGCAGGTATTGCAGCAGTACAGGATCTCGTAAAAGGAATGGGAATGGAGGGATATGGCGGCATTGGAGAAGGAGACATCCGGGTAGGTATCCACAAACCGGGAGGACATTTCCATTTCCTGGTGAACATTCCGCGGCTCGATTCCCGCATGCAGCAGCATCCGCTGCATCAGGACCTGATCCTCCGGTCTCTGGGGCACTCCGATCTGCTGGAACATGCTCCGCAGTTCCTCTAATTTCACATATCTCCCCTCCGATCCTTTCGGGATTTGTGTATATTATAATAGCGCCCTGTTGGATTTACAATGATTATTTTGCAAAAGACACAAAGGCAAACCGCAATTGGCTACAGTGCTTCCCAGGCATCTACGCTTCCGCGAAGCATTTGCTCCGGTCCGGGGCGATGTTGATCTTGTATGGGCCGCACATTTCGGTAATTCTTCGGTACAGGGCGAAATCCAGCTCCCGCAGGTCCTCCAGCTGGCACTCGGTGGAGAGAATGGTCACGAGACGCTGGTTGTACCGCCAATCCAGCAGCTCAAAGGCCAGCCGCACATCCGCGTCGGTAGGTTCGGTCCCCGGCTTCATCTTGAACAGATCGTCGATGTACAGCAGCTGGCAGGTCTTGCAGGCGGTCAGCAGCCCATCGTCCCCATTCACGGCGGCGGTTTTGATCCTGCGGGCATCCGCATTCCAGGTCAGATACCGTCCCTCCAGGCCTTTGGCAAAGCTCAGGGCGGCGAAGGCGGCGGTGCACAGGTGGGTCTTCCCCACGCCGCTCTGACCGCAGATGGCCAGCCAGTGGGGCTCCGGGTCCCGGAGGAAGGCCTCCACCGTTTCCTTCATGGTTCTGCGCAGAGCCGTATCCGCGCGGAAGTTCTCCAGGGTGGCCCGCCGGGCCCGCTCCGCCAGTCCCTGCCGCTGAAGCCGCAGCACCGTCCTCCTGCTTGCGCTGCATTGGCAGGGCCGGACGGTAAAGGACCCGGTTTCCCCGATGAAGGCGATATTGCCCTTATTTTTGCAGATGGGACAGTCGATACCTGTACCGTCGTTCCCAGCCGCCTGATTGTTGTAGGTCTCCACCCGAGATTGCAGCGCCGCCAAAACAGGATCCAGCCCCTGAATCCCGGCCTGCAGTCTGGAAAAATCGATTCTGTCCATAGCTCACTCCTTGTCAACCGCCGTCATGAATCCTCCCAAAAATGATCGTTTAGCGGGCAAGGCCCGCGGCGAATGCGTTACGTACTTTGGGTGGTAGACGAACATCCTTTGGGCCCCTCGACCGTAGGTGCAGTGCTGTGGTAAATGATCGTTTAGCGTACCAAAGCCTTCCCCTCTGGGGAAGGTGGCCCGGC
>JBJDYN010000159.1:0-109651 GCA_051867395.1 Faecousia sp.
GTCTCTTCCCTATGTGTTACCTATGTTTCTCTTGACAAATGACCCTCCCCTACAGATGGTGCTGCGATAAACAATCCTTTATCTGACGTTTTTACCGCGACTGAATAGTTACGTTATTTGAATCATTACCAGGTATCAAAAGGAGGGAAACCAATGCCGAAGGTCAGTGTGATTGTGCCGGTCTATCAGGCGGAGCTTTATTTGCGAAGCTGTGTGGACAGCATTCTTTCCCAGACCTTTTCCGATCTGGAAGTCTTTCTGGTGGATGACGGAAGCCCGGATGACTGCGGCGCGATTTGCGACGAATACGCGCTGCGTGACAGCCGGGTTCGCGTGATCCACCAGGAAAACCAGGGCCAGGCCGCCGCCAGGAACCACGCCCTGGCCCAGGCCCGGGGGGAATGGATCTGCTTTGTGGACAGCGACGACCTGATTCATCCCCAGACGGTGGCGTTACTGTATCATGCCGCCATAGACAGCGGCGCGCCCATGAGCATGTGCCGGATGCTGGAGGCGGTGGAGCTGCCCACTGACTTTTTCCGGCCCAGGGAGGCCGCATGGGAAGCGGTGGAGATGGACGAAGCCATGCTTGTGCGGCTGTTCGATCAGGAGGATTACCCCAGCTGGGTGGCCTGCGCCAAGCTGATCCGCCGGGAGCTCGTGCAGTCCCACCTGTTCTGCCCGGGACGGGTGTATGAGGACAACGAGGCGGTGTGTCACTGGGTCTGCGGAGCGAAAACCGTGGCCCGGATTCCTTATGACCTGTATTTTTACCGGACCAATCCCAACAGCACCACCCAGTCTGGCTACAGCCCCAAGCGGATGGACTACCTGTGGGCGCTGGAGCAGATCATCCGTTTTTATACCGAGCTTGGCTATTTCCAGCTGCGGCAGCGCTTCTGCGGCCTGTATGCGGAAGCGGCAGCGGGACTCTATTGCAGGGCGCTGGCGGACTGGAACCGGCCGGACATTGCCATGCAGATTAGAAAAACCGTGCGGCAGCTGTTTGGAAAAGAGAAATTCCCCCTGACCAAGCCCCAGTTTGAGCTCTTGCTGGATGCCATGCACCCAAAGCTGATCCGGCTGTACTGGCCTCTGGAGGGGGCGGTCCGGACATTGCGGAAAAAGGGGCCGGGAGAAATGCTGCGAAAGATCGCTGAGCAGCTGGGGAAAGGAGACGGTACATGAGCATTCCCAAGATCATCCACTACTGCTGGTTCGGCGGCGGGCCCAAGCCAAAGCTGGCCCAGAAGTGCATCGCCAGCTGGAAAAAATACTGCCCGGACTATGAAATCATCGAATGGAACGAGAATAACTTCGATGTCTCCACTGCGCCGCTGTATGTGCGCCAGGCCTACGGGGCGAAACGCTGGGCCTTTGTGACGGACTATGTGCGGCTGCGTGCCCTGACGGAACAGGGCGGCGTGTATATGGACACGGATGTGGAAGTGGTGAAGCCCTTGGATCCCTACCTCCGGCAGGAGGCCTTCGCCGGGTTTGAGCATATCGACCGGGTCCAGACCGGACTGCTGGCCTGCCGGAAGGGCTTCCCCCTGTTCGAGGAATTCCTGTGCCATTATGACGATGCCCGCTTCCTGCTTCCCGACGGCAGCCCGGACACCACCACCAATGTGGAGGTTCTGACGGAGCTCTGCCTTCGGCGGGGGCTGGTGTTCAACGACAGGTTCCAGATCATTGACGGTCTGGCGGTCTATCCCAAGGAAGTGTTCTGTCCGGTGGACTTCGATACCAAAAAGCTGAAGAAGACCCGGAAGACCGTGACCATCCACTGGTTCTCCGGCAGCTGGCAGACAGAGGAGGAGCGGGAATTCCTGCGGCAGGAACAGGAGCGGCTCCGGCAGGAAAAGCGCAGCAATTTCCGTTACGGCGTCGGAAAAGCCCTGTTTGGGGAAAAAGGCTATGAAAAGCTGAAAGCCATTCTCAAAAGGTAGCGATTCCTTTATGGCAGAGAGTCTTGTGTAAATTATCGTTTATCGCATCACCCACTGCAGGGGAGGGTCTGCGGCAAGCGATCATTTATTTGAAAAATATGGGGTAGTCGTTACCTTAAAAGACTGTAAGACGGCAAGGGAGGGGAAGCCATGCCAAATATCAGTGTGATTGTTCCGGTATATAAGGTAGAGCCATATCTTTCCCGGTGTGTAAACAGCATTTTGACCCAGACCTACCGGGATTTTGAGCTGATCCTGGTGGACGACGGCAGTCCTGACCGCTGCGGGGAAATGTGCGAAGACTATGCCCGGGCAGACAGCCGGGTTCGTGTGATTCATCAGGAAAACGGCGGCCTGTCCGCGGCCAGGAATACCGGCATCGATTGGGTATTCGCCAACAGCGACAGCCGGTGGCTGGCCTTCGTGGACAGCGACGATTGGGTGCACCCGGCGTTTTTGCAGACCCTGTATTCCGCCGCGGAGCAGACCCTGTGCAAGCTCAGCGTCTGCGGTATTTTCCGCACCGCCGGGGAGGAGATCCCCGGGCAGCAGGAGGATTCGGTGCAATGCCTGTCCGCCGACGACTTTTATTGCGGCGACATCGAGGAAGGGCTGGCGGCGGTGGCCTGGAACAAGCTCTATCACCGGTCGCTGTTTAAAACCCTGCGTTACCCCATTGGAAAGCTCCATGAGGATGAATTCACCACCTATCGGGCGGTGTACCAGGCAGGGAAGGTTGGCGTCAGCACGGCACGGCTGTATGCCTATTACCAGAATCCCGAGGGCATCATGCGCTCAGAGTGGAATGTACGCCGGATGGATGTGCTGGAAGCCTTTGAGCAGCGGATGGCCTTTGCCCGGGAAACGGACCGTCCCCGGCTGCTGCGCAAGACGGCGGAGGCGTACATTTACGGTATCTGCGAACAGCTCGACAAGGCTCAGGTCATTTACCGCAAGGAGCTGCGGCGGAAGCTGCGCAATGGCCTGAAGCTGGGCCGGGAGTGCGGCTGCTTCCCCAGAAACGGGGCTACCCTCTGGGCCTATGAGAAAGCCTATCCGGTGAAGCCCCTGTGGTGGCTGGTGTCGAAGCTCTCCCGGGGAGGAGGGGAAGCATGAAGGATACGATTTCGGTAATTGTGCCGGTTTACAATGTGGCGGCGTATCTGCCCCAGTGCCTGGACAGCATCCTGGGGCAGGACCATGAAGCCCTGGAAGTGATCCTCATCGACGACGGCTCCCGGGACGCGTCCGGCGCCATCTGCGACCAATATGCCGCCAGGGACTCCCGAATTCGGGTAATCCATCAGAAAAACGGCGGCGCGGCGGCGGCAAAAAACGCGGGACTTCGGATGGCCACGGGGGAATACCTGAGCTTCGTGGACAGCGACGATTACCTGGAGCCCAAGGTCTACGGCTATATGCTGGAGGTTTTAAAATCCGAAAACGCCGACGCGGCCCAGTTTGCTTTCCGGGATGTGTACCGGCAGCGGTCAGAGGACCAGGTGTTTTGCTCCAGCAGAAGCGCGGTGGACGGCAAAGCCTATCTGCTCCGGTTCCCAACGGACTGGACCTGCGCCCTGCTGTGGAACAAGCTGTACAGGCGGGCGCTGTTTGACGGCATCTTCTTCGAGGAAGGCCACAAGATTGACGACGAGTACTTTACCTATCAGGGAATCATGAACGCCGGGAAGGTGGTCTGCGACGACCGGATCATCTATAACTACCGCAGGCGTGCTTCCAGCGTCATGCTCTCTCCGGAATCCCAGAGTCAGGTGGTCCTGGACCGGATCGACGCGGTGGTCAAGCGGCGGCAGAGGGTGATCCAGCGCTTCCCGGAGCTGCGGCGGGACTTTGACGTCTCCTTCCTGGATGCCCTGGTTTATATGTCCGAATACCCGGACAACTCCGCGGAAAGCCTGAACCTTCTGAAAAGGAAACTGAATGAGTACTTCCGGGAAAAGGGAAACACCCTGCCCCCCAAATGTCTGTGGCGGGGGCTGCTGAAGCTCCGGGGAACGAAGACGGAAAAGCTGCTGGAACAGTGCAGACAGAACAGCGAAATCCCGGAACTGCTCGACTATTTCCAATGACCATTCCCATAACAAAAGCTCTCCCAGAAACGGGAGAGCTTTTGTTATGGGGCGGAATGCAGATAAATGCAAAATGCTGAATGATGGTATCCCTCGGGATGAATAAAGAATCGTAACGATTCGGTTGTTACTCATATAAATGAGCGTTTACAGTTTGTAGGGGGCGGCATCCTTGACGCCCCTTGCGACGGTGCTGCATGCGAATGGGGCGCCAAGGATGCCGCCCCCTACGTGCTGCTTTACCCGCCAATGACATATTTCAATGCATCCCCAAGGGGCAATGTCATCAACTTAAGCATTGAGAGCCGTATCGTAGGGGGCGATGCCCACATCGCCCCGCAGGGAAAGCTACACTTTTTGCACCAGACTGCGGCGAATTCGGAACATTGAGCAAGGGCCGATGTGGGCATCGGCCCCTACGGAGCGGCCTTAAGTTGATGACATTGCCCCAAGGGGGGATACCTTCATTCATCATTCGTCGGATTCTTCAGTTCGTTCCGCCACAATGTACCGGGGACGGGCCTTGGTTTCCAGATAGATTTTTCCTACATATTCGCCAATGACCCCCAGAGCGATCAGCTGGATGCCCCCCAGGAAGCAGGTGGCAATCAGGCTGCTGGCCCAGCCGGAAACCACGTCTCCGCTGAAATAGGAGATCAGGGCGTAGAGGATCAGAAGAAAGGCCACGAAGGAAATGCCGATGCCCAGGCCGGTAATCATCCGGATGGGCTTGACGCTGAGACTGGTGATGCCGTCAAAAGCCAGGGCCAGCATTTTCCCCAGGGGATAGTGGCTTTTTCCGGCGATACGCTCATGCCGCTCGTAGTACACCGAGGTACTCTTGAATCCCACCAGCGGGAACATGCCCCGCAGATAGATGTTGACTTCCTTAAAATTGGAAAATTCCTCCAGAACTCTGGCGGATACCAAGCGGTAATCCGCATGGTTGAACACCGTCTCGGCGCCCATCCAGTTCAGCAGGCGGTAGAACCCTTCTGCAGTGGTGCGCTTGAAGAAGGAATCCGTATCCCGCTTGCTGCGGACACCGTAGACGATCTCCGCCCCGTCCAGGTATTCGTCCACCATGGCGTTCATGGCGTTGATGTCGTCCTGACCGTCGCAGTCAATGGAGATGGTGATGTCGCAGTTCCGTTTTGCCTCCATCAGCCCGGCCAGAAGGGCGTTCTGGTGGCCACGGTTGCGGCTGAGGGAGATTCCGGCATAGTGGGGATCCGATTCGGACAATTGGCGGATGATGTTCCAGGTGGTGTCCTTACTGCCGTCGTTGACGAACAGCACTCTGCTGCCGTCGCTGATTTTTCCGGCCTGGGTCAATTCCCGGAGCTTTCCAAGGAACAGCGGCGCGGTGACAGGGAGAACTTCCTCCTCGTTGTAGCAGGGAATGACGATGTATAAAGTGGGAATTTTGGTTCTGACCATCGGATTTGCCTCCTTTTCTGTATTTCCTGCGGTGTCGGTCAGGAGAGCTTGACTACCAGGATGTTGTCAAACCACTGCATGGAGCCGTAATAGGGGTATACGGCCATCACGGCGTATTCGGCGGTAGCGGTAATCTCCTGAATCTCCTGCTCCGTGGCAAATTCGATGGGGAAGCCCATGTAATATTCCATAAACTTGTCCTTGGAATAGCTGTCCGGCAGGAAGCCGTCAATGCCCGTGATGTCATCGGAGAAGGAGAACTTCTCCAGGTAGAAGCTGGGCTCCTGGAAGGTGCCAATGACAGCCAGCTTCGTGTCCTCGTTAAATTCCGGCATCAGCTTGAGATCCGCGATGAGGGACGTATAGAACGAGCAGGCATTTTCATAGCGCAGGTACAGGTTCAGGTAGGACTCGTTGGCGATGTAGGTGTTGACGATGATGACCACGGCCAGGCACAGGGTAATCAGGTTCAGGGCAATGCTACGGGCCATGGTCCGGAGCTTCCCCTCGGGCAAAGCGGGCGGGCAGTCCTGGGCCAGGATTACCACCAGAACGTAAATGGATACAAATCCGCAGGCCACCAGGGTGTGGACGGAATCCCGGGTAGCGAACAGGTGGAGGCAGTTGGAGGACAGGGGCAGAATGCCGATCAGCGCAAAGAGCATCCCGAATCGGGCCAGGCGCTTTCCCTTCTGATTCAGTGCCCAGGCCAGCAGCAAAATGGCGGCCACGCAGAAGCAGAGCATATGCACCCCCCGGGAGAAGGCGGTGGGGATCAGCCCCTGATACCCTTGGGTGATGTACTGGAGGAAGGTGGCGTAGGCGTCGGCAATGTCGGAAGGGATGGTGCGCAGATCAAAGCTCAGATTGCCGGCGGCGTAGCTGTTGAAGCCCACGTTCTTCCAGTACTGCATGACCTTCACGGCAATGTAGTAGATCCCCATGGAAAGAATCAGAAAGAGAACATACTGGATGCCCTTCTTGATGAGGGGCATCACGTCAGTCTCGTGGAGCAGCCGCTGGATCAGCACCAGCACCAGCAGGCTGGCGGCGATGGCGATATGGGCCTGGTACAGGCTCAGGGACCCCACCATGCAGATGATGGCGATGATCCACTCCTTCACCTTGCCCTGGCGCACCAGACTGGCGGCGATGACCGCCAGCAGGAAGGACAGGGAATAGGTGCAGCTCATGAACATGTAGGAAAACGCGCCGGTGAGGGAGGGGAAGACCAGAATAATCCCGGCCAGCAGCGCCTGCAGCAGCTTGCTGCGGATGGAGAAGACATGCACCATCACGCAGACGGCGGCAGCCATCAGGGCAATGGTGACGATGCCATAGATCCAGGGCATGGAGTAGTCGGGGAAAACCCGGTCAATGAAATCCAGACCCCAGCGCCCCAGGCTGACGGAACCGCCTTTGAAAAACAGCGTAAAGACTTCGTCGTGGTTTACCAGCTTGTTGGTAAACGCAAACCCGTGGGCCAAAAACCCAAACAGAAAGGCGGTAAGAATCGGGACGGCAAATTCCCTGAGCTTTTGCGACATCCACTTCCAGAGCCTTTCCAGAATCAGGGGAGCGTCCCCAATCTGCTTTTCCATTTCCATAATGGTTCTCCTTTGCATTCGTACTTTGAAATGATTCAGTTATACCTATATTTCTTATGGAAATGATCGTTTCGCGCAGAGCGAATGCAAAATGCTGAATGCGAAATGATGGTATCCCTTCGGGATGAATAAAACACGCAGACAAACGCGAATAGATTTCTTGATTGCCTGGAGGAAACGCTCCTTTATCGCTTTTTTCAATTTATCCCCGGAGGGGATACCTTCATTTTGCATTTTGCATTCGAAGATAAACGATCATTTACAGCGGGTAATATAGGTGTAGCTGAATCGTGACCTTTTTTCTATTATATCCGTCCCGGCTTTCAGAGTCAACCGGAATCCGCAAAAGAAACCCTTGCAATTCCCATTCATTTCGAATATAATAAACTGAATTATTATCTTTTACATGAGGTTATGCTGTGTATCTGAAAAGTTTGGAATTGCAGGGTTTCAAATCCTTTCCGGACAAGACCCTGATCCGGTTCGGCGATGACATTACCGCCATCGTCGGGCCCAACGGCTCCGGAAAGTCCAACATTTCCGATGCCATCCTCTGGGTCATGGGAGAACAGAGCTCCAAGACCCTCCGGGGCGCGAAAATGGAGGACGTGATCTTCGGTGGCACCCAGAAGCGCTCCTCCGTGGGATTCGCGGAAGCTACCCTGACCCTGGACAATACCGACCGGGCCTTGGCTTACGATGCTGACGAGGTCATGGTCACCCGAAGATATTACCGCTCCGGGGACGGTGAATACTACATCAACAAGCAGTCCGCCCGGCTGCGGGACATCAACGAGCTGTTCATGGACACCGGCCTTGGACGGGAGGGCTACAGCAACATTGGCCAGGGCAGGATCGATGAAATACTGTCCCTGAAAAGCGGCGACCGGCGGGAGATCTTCGAGGAGGCGGCTGGCATCTCCAAGTACCGCCACCGCAAGGAGGAGACCGAGCGCCAGCTGGCCCGCACCGAGGACAACCTGCTGCGCATCGGCGACAAGGTTTCCGAGCTGGAGCTGCAGCTGGAGCCATTGAAGGTCCAGTCCGAGAAGGCCAGAAAGTACCTGGAATTAAAGGACGAGCTGAAGGGCGTCGAGGTGGCCGTCTGGCTGGACACTCTGGACAAGCTGGCAGCCGCTGCCAGAAAGGCGGAGGAAGACTATGCTTCCGCTTCCTTTGTCCTGCAGCAGGCCCACGATGATCTGGATTCCCTGTACCGCCAGGCGGAGGAGCTGAGCCAGACCCTGCGGGATCGGGACGCGGAGCTGGAAACCGTCCGTTTAAAAGTCAACATGCTCTCCGGCACCCACCAGCAGCTGGACGGCCAGATGGCGGTGCTCCGGGGCAATGTGGAGAACAACAACAATAATATCACCCGGATCCAGGAAGAATTGAAGGGCCAGGAGGACCGCAGCGGCGGCATTACGGCCCAGATCGCCCAGACCCAGGGCAGAATCGAAGAAATCGAAACCACCCTTGACAGCAAGCGCCGGGAGCTGGAGGAATTGCAGCAAAAGTTCACCGCCATGACTGCCAACGCCCAGGGGCTGACAAAGCAGTTCCTGGAGTTGCGGGGCAGGGAATCCACCCTGGCTGCCGACATTGCCGGACGCCAGGCGGATGTCCGGGGCCTGGAGGACAGTATGGTGCAGACCCGGCAGCGCCTGGAGCAGTTGAGCAGTGATCTTTCTGCCGGCGCTGCCCGGCGGCATGAGGCCCAGACCAATCTGGAAGGCTGTCAGAGGGATTTGCGAAAGGCCCAGGAGGAGGTCACGGCGGCGAACAACACCATCGCCGGTTACACCCTGCGGCAGAACACCCGTCTGAAACGCCGGGACGAACTGCAGCAGATCCTTCGGGATTTGAATTCCAAATTGGACTCCGTCACCGCCAAAGCCCGGGTGTTCCGGGCCATGGAGCGGGATTTTGAAAGCTACAACAAGGCCGTCCGTATGGTCATGCAGGAGGCTCAGCGGGGTGCCCTGCGGAACATCCACGGCCCGGTGTCCCGGCTGATCCGCACCGAGGACAGCTACACCGTGGCCATCGAAATTGCCCTGGGCGCTGCCATGCAGCAGATCGTGGTGGGCAATGAAAATGACGGCAAGGCAGCCATCTCCTACTTAAAGCGCACCGGCGGCGGACGGGCCACCTTCCTGCCCTTGAGCAGTATTCAGGGCAGGACCTTACAGGAGTCCGGTCTGGAAAACTGCCGGGGCTTCGTGGGCGTGGCCTCCCAGCTGGTAGCTTGTGATGGTCAGTACCGGGGGATCGTGGAAAATCTTCTGGGCCGCACCGTCATTGTCCAGGACATGGATGCCGCCATCCAGATGTCCCAGAAATACCGCAGCCGCTTCAAGATCGTCACCCTGGACGGCCAGGTCATGAACCCCGGCGGCTCCATGACCGGCGGCTCCGTCAACAAGGAGGCGGGCATCCTGTCCCGGGCTAACGAGCTGGAGAAGCTGACGGCCCAGGAGAAGCAGTACCGGCAGGACGTATCCGTCACCGAGGCGGAGCTCCAGGAGGCCCAGCGCCAGTGCGACCAGGTGGACTTCCAGATGCGCGCCGCGAGAGATCAGCTCCGGCAGGCCGAGGATCAGGTGCTCCGGCTCCAGGGCCAGGAGAAGCAGTATGAAATTCTGCTGAACGCCATCCTGGAGGCCGAAAGCTCTGCCCAGCGGGAGCGGGACTCCCTGGCCCAGCGGGACAGCTCCGACCGGGAGCGCTACGCCGCCCAGCAGGCCAAGATCCAGGTCTTCACCCAACAGCTGGAGGAGACCCGGCAGACCCTTGCTCAGCTGGAGGGCAGCCAGACCGAGGCTGCTGAGGAAACCGCCGCCATCTCCGACCAAATGACGGCGCTGAAAACCGAAGAAGCCGCCCTGGACGCGGAGCGGTCCACCGCTTTGGCCCACATTGCGGATCTGAAGGATCTGCGCTCCGCCATGGAGGGGGACCGGGAGAAGAAGATCGCCCTGATGGATGCCATCCGGGAGGACAACGCCCGGCTGGAAGGGGAAATTGCCCAGCTGAAAGCCCGCCAGGAGGAGAACGACGCCCAAAGCGCCGAAATGAACGTCCAGATGCAGAAAACCCTGACGGCTCGGGCGGAGACAGAGGCGGCCAAAACCAAGGCCGAGCGGGAGGCCCAGGAGAAGAACAAGGACATCCTGAACATGGAGCGTGCCTGCGCCCTGCTGGAGCAGAAGAAGCTGACCTCCGATATGGAGGAGCGGCAGATCGTGGACAAGCTGTGGGACTCCTACGGACTGACCCCCGGAACTGCTGCCGAGCACCGGGGCGAGATTGAGAATGTGTCCTCCGGCAACCGGCGGGCCTCTGAACTGAAGCGCAAAATCGCTGCCCTGGGCACCCCCAACCTGGGGGCCATCGAGGAATACGCCCGGGTCAACGAACGTTACACCTACCTTGCCGGCCAGCGGGACGACGTGCTGACCTCCAAGCGGGAGCTGGAGAGCATCATCCGGGACATCACCAAGGAAATGACCACCATTTTCGTGGAGGAATTCGGGAAGATCAACCACTATTTCGGTCAGACCTTTGAGGAAATGTTCGGCGGCGGCAAGGGCCAGCTGATCCTGGAGGATCCGGAGAACCCTCTGACCTGCGGCATTGAGATCCGGGTTCAGCCCCCGGGAAAGCAGGTCAAGACCATCACCCTGCTGTCGGGCGGCGAGAAGGCCTTCGTGGCGACGGCGCTGTACTTCTCCATTTTGAAGGTGCGCCCCACCCCCTTCTGCCTACTGGACGAGATCGACGCGGCGCTGGACGACCGGAACGTGGAGCGGTATGCCAATTACCTGCACACTCTGGCGAAGAAAACCCAGTTCATCGTCATCACCCACCGCCGGGGCACCATGGAAGCCGCCGATGTGCTCTACGGCGTGACTATGCAGGAGCAGGGCGTGTCCAAGCTGCTGCGCCTGGACCTGAACCAGATGGAAGAATACCTGGGCATTGTTGAATAGAGATATAAGATAGAAGGTAACTATTCAGTCGTATCGAAATTTTTCGCGTAAATGATCGTTTACCGCAGCACCATCTGTAGGGGAGGGTCATTGACCCTCCCGCTTGGTAACGGAACAGAGCGTGAAATAGGTTGCTTCCAGTGCTGGTTTTCGCAAAAAGCGACGGGTTTGACCACTCAAAACAATCACCTGGCGGGAGGGTCAGTGACCCTCCCCTACAGTGGGTGCGTGTATAAACGATCATTTATATGAGGAGCTTGGGGTAGGACTGAATAGTTACGAATATCATAAAAATACAGAACAGGAGAGACTTATGGGTTTTTTTGATAAAATCAAAGCTGGTTTGACCAAGACCCGGGATGCTTTGAGCGATACCCTGGGCAGCGTGTTTTCCGGCTTTTCCGAAATTGACGACGACTTTTACGACGAGCTGGAGGAGAGCCTGATCCTGGCGGATCTGGGCGTGGACACCTCCTGCAAGGCGGTGGACCGGCTGCGCAAGGCGGTTCGGGAACAGCATTTGAAAACGACTGAGGAGGCCAAAACCGCATTGAAGGACATTCTGGTGGACATGCTGAACGTGGGAGACACGGAGCTGAACCTGTCCACCCTTCCTTCCGTGATCCTGGTCATTGGCGTCAACGGCGTGGGCAAGACCACCACCATCGGCAAGATCGCAAAGCAATTGACCGACCAGGGTAAGAAGGTGCTGCTGATCGCGGGAGACACCTTCCGGGCCGCCGCCGCCGACCAGCTGGAGATCTGGGCGGGCCGCAGCGGGGCTTCCATTGTCCGCCAGCATGAGGGCGCGGACCCGGCTTCCGTGGTCTACGACGGCATCCAGTCCGCCAAGGCCAAGGACGTAGACGTGATCCTCATCGACACCGCCGGACGTCTGCACAACAAAACCAATCTGATGAACGAGCTGAACAAGATCAGCCGCATTGTGAACCGGGAGCTGCCCGACGCTGCCAAGGAGGTACTGCTGGTGCTGGACGGCACCACTGGCCAGAACGGCCTGATCCAGGCCAAGCAGTTCAAGGAGATTGCCGGAGTCACCGCCATCGCCCTGACCAAGCTGGACGGCACCGCCAAGGGCGGCATCGTCATCGCCGTGGCGGATGCCTTGCAGATCCCCGTGAAGTTCATCGGTGTGGGCGAGCAGGCCGACGACCTGATGCCCTTCGTGGCCCGGGATTTTGTGGAGGCATTGCTGTAACGTATGAAAGTGGTTTTGGCAAGCAAAAATAAGCACAAATTAGAGGAAATCAGTAAGATTACCGAGCAGTTCGACATCCAGCTGGTGATGGAGTCCGAACTGGGTGTGGACATTGACGTGGAGGAGACCGGCACCACCTTCGAGGAGAATTCCTTCCTGAAGGCAAATGCGGTGATGCAGGCCACGGGACTGCCCGCTCTGGCGGACGATTCCGGCATTGCGGTGGATGCCCTGAACGGAGAGCCGGGGATCTATTCCGCCCGGTACGGCTTCGACGATACCCTGGACGACTGGGGAAGATTGCAGCTGCTGCTGAAAAATACGGAGGATGTTCCCGACGGCCAGCGGCAGGCCCAGTTTGTCTGCGTCATTACCATGGTGACGCCGGAGGGGAAGGTTATCCAGGCCCGGGGCGAGGTTCACGGGGAGCTGCTCCGGGAGCCGAGAGGGGAGAACGGCTTCGGCTACGATCCCATTTTCTACTATCCCCCTCTGGGCATGACCACGGCGGAGCTACCCCCGGAGGAAAAGAACCGTGTGTCTCACCGGGCCAACGCATTGAAGGTTTTCTACGAGAAATTGAAGGAGGAAGGCTATGCTGACAAGTAAACAGCGGGCAGAATTGCGTGCCCAGGCCAATGGACTGGAGACCACATTGATGGTGGGCAAGGACGGCGTCACCGAAGCGGTGGCGGCGGAGGCGGACCGGCTGCTGACGGCCCGGGAATTGGTAAAGGGACGGGTGCTGGAAAGCGCCCTGATGAGCGCTCGGGAGGTCAGCGACGCCATCTGCGAAGCCACCGGGGCGGAGGGCATCGCCTGTGTGGGCTCCAAGTTTGTCATCTGGCGCTTCAGCGAGAAGTGCCAGGCCGAGCGAAATCAGACCGGCCGGGCCAAGCGCAAGGAGCTGCCCAAGAGCAAGTCCGATCCCGTGGGCAAGGGAGCCAGAGCCCGGCGCCAGGCAGCCAGAGCGGCGAGAGAGCAGCGCAACCAGTATTTCCGTGAGCAGGCCATCGAGAAGGCCATTGAACGGGAACGGGAAAAGCAGCTGCGGCAAAAGGATTGACCGTCAGAAGGAGTATTGCGGCACCAATTGTAGGGCGGGGTCATGACCCCGCCTACCAGCCTAAGGGATTGCCTGTGCAAATTGTATGCATACTGTTTCGCTTTTGCAATGAACCGGGCACTTTTATCATTTTGGTGCTTCGGCGGGGTCATGACCCCGCCCTACAATGGATTCTGCATCAATTGACAGGCAATAATTGCAGGGGGATGAAAAAATGGAACGAATCGGTATCTTTGGCGGAACCTTCAACCCACCCCATATCGGGCATATCCAGGCGGCGCAGCAGGCTATTACGGCTTTGAGCTTAAGCAAGCTGCTGCTGATCCCGGACCGGATCGCGCCCCATAAGCAGATGCCGGAGAATTCCCCGACGCCGGAGCAGCGGCTGGACATGCTGCGCATCGCGGCGGCGGACTGCCCCCAGATCGAGGTCTCGGATATCGAGCTGTGCCGGGAGGGGGTCAGCTACACCGTGGAGACGGTGACGGCCCTGAAAAAGCAGTACCCCTACGCGGAGCTGGTGCTGCTTGTGGGCACCGACATGTTCCTGTCCATCGACAGCTGGAAAAATGCCAAAAAAATCCTGAAAAACACCACCCTGGGGGCCTTCTGCCGGGGAGAAAAGGGCGAGGACGCCGCCATTAAGGAAAAGAGATCCCAGCTCCAGCGCCAAGGGGCCAAGGTAGAGCTGGTGAAAAACGACGTGATCCCCATTTCCTCCACCCAGATGCGGCGGCTGCTGGCGTTTCAGTGCGCGGACTCCCTGCTGCCGGAGGGCGTGGGGGACTACATCCGGGAGAACGGGCTGTACGATGTGAATGCTGACTGGAAGAATCTTCCTATGGAGGAGCTGGAGCGCATTGTCGTGGGCCTGCTGAATCCCAACCGGGTAGCCCATGTGCTGGGCTGTCGGGACACGGCGGTGGAGCTGGCCCAGCGTTGGGGCGCGGACGTCACCGACGCGGCCCGGGCGGGCATTCTGCACGATATTACAAAAGCTTTGGACGGCCCCCTGCAATTGACATTGTGTGAGGCTTATGGTAAAATACTCAGTGATTTTTCGAGACGTTACCCCAAAACCCTCCATGCGCTCACCGGATCTCTGGTGGCGGAGCGGATTTTCGGGGAAAATGAGGCGGTGGTTTCCGCCATCCGCAGCCACACCACCGGAAAACCGGCTATGAACCTGCTTGAAACCATTATTTATGTGGCAGACTATATGGAGCCCAACCGGGATTTCCCCGGGGTGGAGAAGCTGAGAAAGCTGGCCTACACGGACATCCAGGCGGCGCTGAAGCTGGGCCTGGAAATGACCATGGACCACCTGAAGAAGCAGGGCAGCGAGGTTTCCCCGGAGTCGAGAGAGACGTTGGCGTATCTGAATGGACGGAAGGAAAGCTGAGAGCGGATACAAGAAACCATCAGACAATCCTGCGTAAGAAAGCGGCATCCTTGACGCCCCTTTGCATGCAGTACCGTCACGGGAAGGGCGAATGCCGCCCCCCTGCGCAATTGGTACGAATGGAACTGAGTATGAGATAGATTTCCCAGAAAGGATAGATAGTATGTTAACACCCAAAGAGATCGCCTATGAAGTCACCAAGGCGCTGGACGCGAAGAAGGGCCGGGACATCAAGCTGCTGAAGATCGACAAGGTCAGCTCCCTGGCAGACTATTTCCTGATCTGCACCGGCACCTCCAATACCCACGTCAAGACCCTGTGCGACTATGCCGAGTACACCCTGGAGCAGCTTGGGGAGCCCATGCTTGGCCGGGAAGGCCACCATGGCAGCGCCTGGGAGCTGCTGGACTACGGCACCATCGTGGTCCATGTGTTCACCGAGGAGGCCCGGAAGTTCTACGACCTGGAACGGCTATGGGCGGACGCGGAGCAGGTGGGCATCCGGGATATTATTATAGAAGAATAACGAAAGATTGGTAGAGGTGGATTTGCCATGAATTACGATTACGCAGAAATTGAAGCCAAATGGCACAAATACTGGGAGGAGCACGATACCTTCCACACGGATGTCTGGGATTTTTCCAAGCCCAAATACTATGTGCTGGATATGTTCCCGTACCCCTCCGGCGTGGGTCTTCACGCGGGCCATCCGGAAGGCTATACCGCCACGGACATTGTCTCCCGCATGAAGCGGATGCAGGGCTACAATGTGCTGCACCCCATGGGCTATGATTCCTTCGGCCTGCCTGCGGAGCAGTATGCCGTCAGCACCGGCCACCATCCCAACGGCTTCACCCAGAAGAATATCGAGACCTTCTCCGCCCAGCTGAAGGAGCTTGGCTTTGACTATGACTGGTCCAAGATGGTGGCGACCTCTGATCCGTCCTTCTACAAGTGGACCCAGTGGATCTTCAAGCAGCTGTATGAGGCGGGCTATGCCAAGCGCATTGAGATGCCCGTGAACTGGTGCGAGGAGCTGGGCACCGTCCTCAGCAACGACGAGGTCATCGACGGCAAGTCCGAGCGGGGCGGCTACCCTGTGGTGAAGAAGAACATGATGCAGTGGGTCATCGATCAGCCCGCCTTTGCCGAGAAGCTGCTGGAGGGCCTGAACGAGATCGACTGGCCCGAATCCACCAAGGAGATCCAGCGCAACTGGATCGGCAAGAGCACCGGCGTGGAGGTGGACTTCCAGCTGGTGGGCGGCGGTTCCTTCTCCATCTATACCACCTGTATCGAGACCATCTACGGCATCACCTTTATGGTGCTGGCCCCCGACGGCAAGATTGTCCAGGATTTGATGGACCGTGTCCAGAACAAGGAGGAAGTCCAGGCCTACATCGACGAGTCCGTGAAGAAGAGCGACATGGACCGCACGGAGCTGAACAAGACCAAGTCCGGCTGCCGCCTGGAGGGCGTGTACGCCATCAACCCGGTCAACGGCAAGGAGGTCCCGGTGTTCATCGGCGACTTCGTGCTGGCGAGCTACGGCACCGGCGCTGTCATGGCGGTTCCCAGCCACGACCAGCGTGACTTCGAGTATGCCCAGGTTCACGGCATCCCCATGATCCAGGTCATTGAGGGACGGGATGTGTCCGAATGTGCCTTTGAGAAGCAGGATTACCTGGGCAAGGGCTGTAAGCTGATGAACTCCGAGGAGTTCACCGGCCTGACGGTGGAGGAGGCCAAGGAGGCCATTACCTGCAAGCTGGAGAAGGCCGGTGTGGCCAGAAGAAAGGTCAACTATCACTTCCGGGAGTGGATCTTCGCCCGTCAGAGATACTGGGGCGAGCCGGTTCCCTGCGTCTACACCGACGACGGAAAAACTGTGTTCCTGCCGGACGAGGAGCTGCCTCTGATCCTGCCGGAGCTGGAGGACTACAGGGGCCGCAACGGTCAGGCCCCCCTGGAGAACGCTGTGGAGTGGAAGCAGTATCATAAAAACGGCATCCACGGTGTCCGGGAGACCTCTACCATGCCCGGCAGCGCCGGTTCTTCCTGGTACTACATGCGCTATATCGACCCCAACAACGACAAGGTCTTCTGCGATCCCGAGCTACTGAAGCACTGGATGCCCGTGGACCTGTATGTGGGCGGCCCGGAGCACGCCGTGGGACACCTGATGTATTCCCGGATCTGGAACCGCTTCCTGTACGACAAGGGCCTGTCCCCCGTGAAGGAGCCCTTCCAGAAGCTGGTGCACCAGGGCATGATCCTGGGCGAAAACGGCATCAAGATGGGCAAGCGCTATCCGGAATATGTGGTCAATCCCAGCGACGTGGTGCGGCAGTACGGCGCGGACACTCTGCGGCTGTATGAGATGTTCATGGGCCCTCTGGAGGTTTCCAAGCCCTGGAGCACCTCCGGCGTGGCAGGCGCGAAGAAGTTCATCAACCGTGTCTGGAACTTCTTCACCGAGAGCGGCAACATCACCGACACCAACGACGGCAAGCTCACCAAGATCTACCACCAGACCGTGAAGAAGGTGACGAACGACTTCGAGGCCCTGGGCTTCAACACCGCCATTGCCCAGATGATGGTCTTCGTGAACGAGGTCTACAAAAATGGCACCTGCCCCAAGGAATACGCCGAGGGCTTCATCAAAATGCTCTCCTGCGTGACCCCCCATGTGGGCGAGGAAATCTGGCAGATTCTGGGCCATGACGATACCATCGCCTATGAGCCCTGGCCCACCTACGACGAGAATAAGTGCAAGGATTCTGAGGTCACCATTGCGGTCCAGGTCAACGGCAAGATGCGGGGCACCGTGGTGATGGATGCGGATCTGCCCGACGAGGAAGTGGTTGCCAAGGCTGTGGCCGACGAGAAGATCGCCAAGTTCCTGGCCAAGCAGGGCGGCGCCATCCGCAAGACCATCGTGGTGAAGAACAAGCTGGTCAACCTGATCGTGAAGTAATCGGATTGTGCGTTCCCCGGGGAAAGAGAAAAATGAGTTTTTTGTAAATTTACCGAAATCTTTCTTGACAATTGGGGAAAGAACATATATAATGTATCAAGCCGGTATGGCCCTGAAAGCATCCTGGATCTAGCCGGATGCCATCGGAGGGAGGGAAAACAATGTCTGAAATTCGCGTCAAGGAGAACGAGTCTCTGGAGAGCGCTCTGCGCCGTTTTAAGCGGAGCTGCGCCAAGGAGGGCGTTATCGCCGAAGTGAAGAAGCGCGAACATTACGTCAGCCCCAGCCTGAAGCGTAAGCAGAAGTCTGAAGCTGCCCGTAAGAACAAGAGAAAGTACTACTAATATCCCTCTTGATTTCGCTCAAAACCGCTCTGCGTAAGCAGAGCGGTTTTTCGTTATGCATACGCGGATGGAATTTGATATTATTCGTGATGATTCCGCCGCAGTAGTGAGTTTCGCGTAAATGATCGTTTATTGCAGTATGTTCGATAGAAAGTTATATGCAAAAAAATATGCCGCCACCTACGAACTGTAAACGATCATTTAGCAGAGTTAAGCCATTCATCATTTATTTTTAAAATAATTACAAAATAATTACAAATCACGACTTGACTTTTCTACAGCACTATGATATCGTAAACAAGGAAAAGACAATATGTTACAAAAGAAAAAAGAAGATGGAACCGGATTTACTTCGATCTCTTGTCCAATAATGGGCAGCAGATTTGGCATTTAGGAGGACTGACTATGTACGGAAGAAGATATCAACGGAAACGCGGTTTCAAGAGAGTAGTGTTGACTTTGCTCAGCTTTGTCATGCTGGTCAGCTTGTGTTTCCCTGCTATGTGGGTCAACGCAGAGGAAGGTACTGAAAATCCGGAAGATTATGTGGAATGTACCTGTTACACTGAGAATGGAATCCACGCCGAAGATTGTCCCAAGTATGTAGCGCCTCAGAATGGCGGCGAAGGCGATATTGTGGAATGCACCTGCGGAACCGAAACCGATGTTCATGAAGAAGGCTGTGCATTGTATGTGAAGCAGGAATGCACCTGCGGAACCGAAACCGATATTCACGAAGAAGGCTGTGCGTTGTATGTGAAGCAGGAATGCACCTGCGGAACCGAAACCGATATTCACGAAGAAGGCTGTGCGTTGTATGTGAAGCAGGAATGCACCTGCGGAACCGAAAACGATGTTCATGAAGAAGGCTGTGCGTTGTATGTGAAGCCGGAATGCACCTGCGGAACCGAAACCGATATTCACGAAGAAGGCGGTCCTCTGTATGTAGTTTCTGCGGCAGAAGAAAGAACCCTGGAGGATATGCTGAACGAAGAAGATTACCAGGGCGTTTACGCGGTCATTATGTCCTGCGAGGATGACTCCGAGATTCTAGATCAGTATCTTCAGGAGATCGAAGAACATCCGAACGGAGAGAAATTTTATGATTTCGTTGACGGATTGCCTGAGGAAGATCAGCTTGCGTTCAAAGTGAAACTGGGACTGGAAACCGCCAATACTCTTGAGGAGTTACCTGTTTTGCCTGAGGATTTGGCTTTCATCAGTGTGCAGAAAACATTCGTGATTGATGATGCTAATCAACTTCCAGCCGACTTCCAAATTAGCGTTGACAATAAAAGCCTTGGCTTGAATGATGAAGATGTCATAAAATCAGAGGACCATCTTACTTACATGTGGAAAGTTACTGGACTTGATACCGGCACTTACACAATCAAAGAGACTAATTGTGAAATCGTTGGCTATGACGGTCCTGTTGCTAAGGTCATCGGAAGTGATAACGGAGATGTTCTGGCTGGTGGTGCTACAGTTACTGTGAAAGCAGCCGCAGGGTTTATTACCGATGAGGGTAGTGATGTAGATAATAGCCAAGGTACTCAAGAATATGATCTCTCCGGAGGTGTTCGTCTGATCAATTTCAAAGGCAGCAAAGGATCCACGAAGACCGTTGTTATTTCTAAACGTCCACTTTCAGGTTCCGAACGTTTGGCAATTGAGAATGCAATAAACAATTTTCCTGGTACATGGAAGGATACAAACCCATCTTATTACAGCTTAGCAGAGCTTGAACTGAACAAAGAATATATATTTTCTTTTGACGGGGTTGAAGCCAAGTTCATGGTAACAGAGAACGACAAGGTTAAAGTTACTGGTGATCCAAAAACAATGAACCAAACACGCGGCCTAACCGTTGACTATACCGCCGCAGAGAATGGTGACATACACATCACCAATACCTACAAAAAGAGTACCACCGATGTAGAGATCGAAAAACAGGTCACTGGCAATATGGCGGATCAGAGCAAGGATTTTAGCTTTACCGTTACCTCGGACAAGCCCCTGGGAAAAGGCAGTGGCTATACGCTGTCGAATGACAACGTGAAGGCTACCTTTACGCTCAGACATGGTGAAACCATTACCCTTCAGGGTGTGCCCATCGGTGCCAAGCTTTCCGTTACAGAAGATAACGCGATTGGTTATGATACTACTATTAAGTTGTACGTTGACGGTGAGGAGGTCGATACTGAGGGCATCCAAATTACCGAAACAATGAGCAACAAGCGCATCAAGATTGTTGTTACCAACGACAAAGATGTCACCATCGACACCGGCATTACCACCGATTCCATCCCCTACATCCTGCTGTTCTCCCTGGTTGCCATTGGCGCAGGTGTTATGCTGCTGAACAAGCGCCGCTATGACGCTAACTTCTAAGGTGTTCTGAATGGGTAAATACGATAAGAAATCGTCCGCAGCCCGTGGGGGTGGAACTCCCACCCCCAGGGTTGCGCAGAGGGATGTTTCATTTGAGCTGCAGTCCAACCCGGAGTTCCGAAAAATCGCGTCCTGGCTTGCCGGTGTGAAGTTTAAGAAAAAGCTGTTTGGCGGGCTGGATGCGGTAGATGTCTGGAAAAAGATTGAAGAACTCAACCGTTACTACGAAAATGCCTTGCTTGCAGAGCGGGTACGCTATGACCTCCAGCTGGAGCAGCTCAGCAGGGATGCTGCAATGAATTCTATCCTTGGCTCCCCGGAACTGGAGTGTAACCAGGATGGCTAAGACGAAGAAACCGCTTGCCATCGAGCAGGTGATCCGGAAAAGAGGAAACCAGCTGCTGATTCGCCAGGGGTATGTCAGCCTGCTGCTTCGGTGTATTGTCCTGATCGTTGTGCTGGTTATCCTGTTCAGCCAGGTGTTTCTGATTACCCAGGTCAGCGGGAACGATATGTTTCCAGCCATTAAGGACGGTGATCTCGTCTTTGCCTACCGACTGCAAAAAGATTTGTCCAAGAATGACGTGATTGTCTACAGGTACAACGGTGAGCTGCGTGTTGGACGAATTCTTGGAAGACCCGGGGATGTGATCATGATGGATGAGTCCGGCACGCTCCTGGTCAACGGCACTGCCCAGGGCGGCGAGATCATGTACCCCACCTATGCAAAGGAAAACTACACTTATCCTTATGTAGTTCCCGAGGATTCCTACTTTATTCTGGGCGACTACCGGACACAAACAGAGGATTCCCGCGACTTTGGCCCTGTAGTGTTATCCAGTATCCAGGGCAAGGTCATCACAATCCTGAGAAGACGTGGAATTTAAAAGCCTTCTCCTTCACAAGAAGGCGCCCCAGCATAAGCTGGGACGGATGTGGTGTTAATGCACTGCGAATTCGCCGTGGCTTTCTTAATACGAAGTTCGCTCCGCACACCACATCAGTCACCTTCGGTGACAGCTTCTCCTCAAGGAGAAGCCAGGGGAAGAAACCGGTTCCCCATAAATTCATATAAATTTCGCAGACGTGCGAACTTTATAAATTTACTCTAAATTTTTGCTAACTAGGAGGAAAACCAAATGAAGAAACTCATTTCCCTGGCTCTGGCACTCGTTTTCGTGCTGAGCATGGCAACTGTTGCTTTTGCAACTCCCGTTGAGGAGGAAGAAGCGCCTGCTGAAACTACATACACGGATATGTCCACTGTTACTCTGACCAAAGAGTACAAGCTGACCAACGCTGGCACTATCAGCCCGGCTGAGACCTTCACTTTCACTGGCCTGACCTGTACCAGTGTCACAGATGCTGCTGCTGGTGTTACTATTGCCAATGCTCCCGTTCCTACTATTGGCAGCGTTTCCTATATTGCTGGTGAAGCAGGCAGCGAGACCGCAAAGAAGGACATTACCATCAATCTGCCTGGATACACCTCTGTTGGTATCTACACTTACACTTTCTCCGAAATTGACGGTGGTACTGCCGGTGTATCTTATCGCTCTGCTCCCATCACTCTGGTTGTGACTGTTATTGAGCAGAATGGCAAGGTTCGTGTTGCTGGTGTTCATACTGAAGACCAAGGCCAAACTAAGTCCGGTGAGTTCAACAACGAATACTCTGCAGGCTCCCTGTCCGTTAAGAAGGTTGTAACCGGTATCTTGGGCGACCAGAAGAAGGAATTCACTGTAAAGGTTACTTTCACTGCTCCTACTGGCGATACTGTTCGTAATGATATCACTTACATGGACGGCACTACAAGCATGACCATTGCTGCAGGTGATGAGGGCTGGAATGATACCAAGGAAGTTGAGATTACCCTGAAGCATAACGAGACCGTTACCTTTAACAACATTCCTTACGGCGTTACTTATACTGTTACTGAGGAAAATTACACAAGCGATGGTTATGATGCTGCCGCATACTCTTCCACTGATACAGATACAGAAGTAAACACTGCCTCTGAAACGGTTACTATTACTAACAACAAGGGTGGCACCCCTGACACCGGCATCACTCTGGACACCCTGCCCTTCGTTCTGATCCTGGCTGTCTGCGCCGGTGCTGTGGTTCTGTTCGTCATCAAGCGCCGTGGCTCTGCTGAGTTCTAATTCTTAACTTACTGACTCTATTTTCCATCCTAACCTTCACCCTTCCCTGAACCCCGCATAACCGGGGTTCAGGGAAGGGTAGGCCCCGAAGTGACAGGAGATTTCCATCATGCAATTTCAGAAAACTGTCCTTCGGGCGGCCAACGCGATTTTCAACTTCGTTGTCATTTCTCTGCTGGTGATTGCCGGATCCTATTCCGCCTTTGCCCTGTGGGATAACGAACGGATCTATGCCGCCGCTGGAGACGTCCAGGCTGACATGATCAAATTGAAACCTGAAATCATTCTATCCGAAGAGGAAGATTCCGGAGCAGACTTTTCAGAGCTTCTGAAGGTCAATCCCGACGTCTGCGGCTGGCTCACCCTGGACAACACCAATGTGGATTATCCCATCCTCCAGGGTGATACCAACTTCACCTACATCAATACCGACGTCTACGGAAACTTTGCTTTGGCGGGGAGCATCTTCCTGGATACCCGCTCCAATCGGGATTTTACGGATCCCTATTCCCTGATTTACGGCCACCATATGGCCGACAGCAAAATGTTCGGCGACCTGGATAAATATAAGGAGGAATCCTTTTTCCGGGAAAACACCACCGGGTCGCTTATCCTTCCCAATAAAGCCTATCACCTTGAAATTATTGCCTGTCTGCTGGTGAATGCCTCGGAGGACAACATCTTCGAGCCCACCATTTGGCGGGATTCCAATATAAACACGCTGTTGGATTATATAGAGAACAACGCTGTAAACCTTCGCGGCGATGTTCATGCGGAGCTCCGGGCTTCTGAGGGGCCGATTCAGATTCTGGCGCTCTCCACTTGCTCCTACGAATTTACAGATGCAAGAACCATCGTATTGGCTGCCATGAAGCCATATTCGCCGGGGAGCCGATAACCCAATCTTTGCAAGTGCTGCAGCATTGGCTGCATACAGATAGATCCATAAGAAGTTATACGAGACGGCATGAACCTGTTTCTTGGCTGGATGTTTCAATGTCAAGTTAGTATTAGGAGGGCAACAACATGAAAAGAGTATTGCGTACCGCGTTGATGGCACTGCTGATCGTGATTATGTGTGCCGGTATGGCGCCTATGGCAATGGCTGCGGAAAACGCGATTGCCACAGCGGAGATTCCTATCACGATCTATATGGAAGGCAAGAACCTTCCCGCGTCCGATACTGTGACTGCCGAGATTGCTGCTGTCACGGAAGGTGCTCCCTTGCCTGAGAATACCACACTGAAGATCGAGTGCAAGGGACCAAAGACGGTTGCGAAATTTAAAATTGATTATACGAAGCTTGGAATTTATAAGTATACTGTTACAATTAAAGGCGGAAGCTATTATCTGGCCGAGTATGGTGACGATCTTACTTATCATGTGACGGTATCTGTCATCAATAACAGCGACTATTCTGGCTACAATGTGGAAATTGCGGCCCGGTTGAACGGGAAAGATACCAAGTCTGACATTTCCGATACGAACATCTATCTGGATCCCCTGCAGCTGAAGGTGGTCAAGAGATGGATCGATCAGGATTCTAGCCGTCCGTCCTCCATCTCGGTAGATCTTCTGTGCGACGGTGAAGTGGTGCGGGGCAAGACTCTGACCCTGAGCGCAAAGAACAATTGGCAGGCCACTTGGGATGACTTGGATCCCAGACTGGACTATTCCGTTAAGGAGAGCAAGGTCCCTGCCGGTTACACCGCATCCTACAAAGAGGATGCAAAGAATCATATTTGGACCATCACCAATACGGGCTCTTTGCTGCAGACCGGTCAGCTCAATTGGCCGATTCCCGTGCTGTTTGCCGGTGGCGTACTGCTCTTGGGATTTGGACTTGTGATGATGTTCCGTAAGAGAGAGGAAAACGATGAGTAAAAGACGAGTAGGCGCTGTCTTCGTCTTTTTTGGAGCAGTGCTGCTTGCTGCGGCGCTGCTCCTTTTCCTGCACAATGAGCGCGAGGACACCATGGCCGGGGAAGCTGCCGAAGAAGCCCTGTCGGCTCTGCAGGAGGCCATTCGAAAACCCGCAAAAGAAGAAAGCAATCCCAATGCAGTCCATCCAGACCCCACGGAAACAACAGAGGTAACAGAACCCGCAGAGCTTACTGTGGTTCCCATTGACGGATATGACTATATAGGCTATATCTCCATTCCCTCCTTTGAATTGGAGCTTCCGATCATAGCAGACTGGAGTATGGAAAAGCTTCAGACGGCGCCCTGTCTGCAGTACGGTTCTCCCCTGACGGATGACGCGGTGATTGCGGGTCACAACTTCAAGCAGCATTTTCGGGCGCTGCACGACATTCAGGTAGGGGAGAGAGTGACCTTTACAGACATGAATGGTTATGTCATTGAATACTCCGTTGCCGATGTGGAGATTATCGATCCGAGAAACGTCTATGATGTAATCAACAGTGAATACGATCTGATCCTTTACACCTGCACGACTGGAGGACAGTCCCGAGTGACAGTTCGCTGCAATCGGACAGAGGGTGCAGCATAAACGTGGGCTGTCACTGCGGCAGGGAAGCAGACGTGTCCCAAGGTAACCGGATATATGGGATCAGATCAGCTTCGGTGGACTCAGGAGGAACGGCACCAACTTTTCCTTGCAATTGTCTCATCCACGCTGTGAGGCGATATCCACAATAAATTCAGCGCCCGACTCTGAATAAGAGCCGGGCGTTGGTGTTGTTTTAAATTATTTCTTCTTGACTGCCCGCAGCTCGATGTAGCCCCGTTCGCCCCGGGGTTCCAGCTGAATGCGGGGATTGCTGTCATCCCATTCATAACCAATGATGGCGGGATCATAGCTGTCCATGGCCTGCTGGACTGCCTGGATGGCCTCGCAGTAATCCTCCTCCCGGAAGGGCTGGCCCTGGAACATCAGGTATTCTGCTTCCGGAAGGGTGATCCGGTCGAAGCCCTCCGGAATGCTGCCATCATAGTCGGCGGGAACTTCCACGCCCTGGACGTAGGTGGAGGTGTTGGGCTTGCGGTACTGACCGGGAAGCCACAGGCATACCGGCTCTCCGCACAGGGATTTCATACTGGTGAGAATTCCCCACACGTCGCAGCCCACTTCTTCGCAGTAGGGGAAGTAGTCCTCCGCCCGGACGCCACGCTTGAGGATGCACTGCCGCTCCGGCTTGCGGATGACCTGAACAAAAATGGTTTGGGTGTTTTCCATTGTGATATGCTCCTTTCTCAATTCCCGAAATTTGACACCGTAGGGAACGAACAGCGGCAGCGGCACATTTCGTTTGGCATAGTCGCTGGGTGTCAGACCGAACTCCCGGGTAAAGGCCCGGGTGAAGGTGTCCACACTGCCGAAGCCTAAGTCAAAGGCCACGTCAATGATCCGGCAGCGTTCATCCCGCAGCCGCAGCGCCGCCTGGGTCAGACGGAGTTTGCGGATGTATTCTGCCGGAGGCACGCCCACCAGGTCCCGGAACAGCCGGTAGGAATACCAGGGAGAAAAGTGGGATGCCAGGGCCAGATCGGACAGCCGGATTTCTTCCGAGAGGTTATCGTGAATATAATCCTGCATCTGCTGAACGACCAGAATCTGCTCTTTCATACTGCTCGCCTCCTTACGGGAAGAATCGTATCATAAATGCGGCGTTTGGTTCTCGACGTTCTTTGCCCATTTTCAGAAAATGCTGATTCGTAGTAATATCCGATAAATGATCGTTTATCTTCGAATGCAAAATGCTGAATGCAGAATGCAAAATGAAGGTATCCCCTCCGGGGATAAAATTGAAAGAAGCGATAAAGGAATGCTTTCTCCAGGCAATTAGGAAATCTTTTCGCGTTTGCTTGCATGTTTTATTCATCCCGAAGGGATACCATCATTTTGCATTCAGCATTTTGCATTTTGCATTCGCTCTGCGCTAAACGATCATTTACTATAGCACTGCACCTGTGGTCGAGGGGCCCAAAGGATGTTCGTCTACCACCCAAAGTGCGTAACGCATTTGCTGCGGGCCTTGCCCGCTAAACGATCATTTATGAGCGAAACTGCGGCGGGATGGAATTGCTTGCGATTTGGAAATGTTCCTTCAACTTACACAGACTGGTTTTCAGGAACCGCCGTCGCATCTGATTGCCGGTTCCCGGAAAAAGAGAGGAAAACCAGCCAAAATGTTGACGAATCGCCAAAAAAATGGTAAACTCTCTGTAAGATAGAGAGAACGAGGTCACCTGAATGAAGAAAACCCTTTCCCGCCTGGCGCTTTGCGGATTGCTTCTGGCGTCATTTCTGTTCCATGTCCCCCAGGCCGCAGCCTACGAAGCCGGGCAGCCCTGTCAGATCGATCTGACGGAGCTGATCCAAAACGAAGACTACCGGCGCTATGTGCAGATGATGGTGGACTATTATCTGCGAAACGATGCTTCTATCCAGGAGACCTTGGAGGATGGCTACTCAGCGGTGTTCCTGTTTGAGGGCTGCTCGGACAATATGGACGATCCTGCCCTTTCCGACTTGACCTATTACCGGGTGTCGGCGGTGTGCCTGGCGGTGCGGCTGGATGCCCAGGGGGAACCGTATCTCTCTTACTTCAACGACGCCTGCAGCACGCTCCCAGACCGCCCCCTGGAATACGGCGCCTGGTACCTGGAGGATGTGGGAGCGGTGGGCCCGGCCACGATCTGTGACGGCACCTACGAGCTGTTCTCCGTCCGCCACGGCGGCGCTTATGAGGCGCTGAATGTCCGTACCTCGGAAGAAGATGACACGATTCCTGCTGTCTACATGACCCCAGAGGGCTATGTGACTGCCAGGGCGAACTCGATCAATATCCACACCAGAACCGGCAACCACACCATTCAGGGGGCCATGTGGTCCGCAGGGTGCATCCTCATCGGCGACGGCGAGTTCTGGAAGTTTACGGAGCTGATGGAGTCCACCTATTATGCGGTATATGATTCCTTCCGGGCGGGCAGCCGGGTGGGAACCCTGACGGTCAACCGGCAATACCTGAAGGAGGAAATGTACGCCCTGTACGAAAACAACGACGCGGTGGATATGCTGCTGGCGGATTCCCGGCGAATTCTTCCCCAGACGTATCTTACTCAGTGCGCGGATAGCGTCAGCTTTGAGCAGAGCGTATCCCTGTGGACGGTGAAGGACGTGGAGCTCATGAGCCTGCCCTGCAGCAACGCCACCGACGCCCGATCTGTGGCTCTGGCGGCAGTGCCCAAAGGGGAGGAACTGGAGGTCACCGGCAGCATCCGCAACGCACGGAATAATCTGTGGTATGCGGTGAGCTGGAACGGCCAGAGGTGCTACGTCTTCAGCGGCAATGTGGAAGAGCCGGACTGGCTGTCCCGGGTCCTCCGGCGGATTTTCCTTTGACAGGGACCAATGATAATAGCAATGCGTAGTGGTTTGTAATCGCTAAAAATTGCGGATAAATGATCGTTTACTGTTCGTAGGGGGCGGCATCCTTGACGCCCCTTGTGACGGTACTGCATGCAAAAGGGGCGTCAAGGATGCCGCCCCCTACGCTAAATGTGCAAGCCTTTGATGCGCATCGCATTTCGGCAGATTGCTGCGATAAACGATCATATATAGTAAAGCTTTGTTGTTACGCCATAGTATCTGTTGATATATCAATTCCCCGCAAGAAGCGAGAGAACATCCGCTTTTTGCGGGGAATATGCTGTTTATCGATGCTTAACCAGCCGTGCCACTTTTACGCTGCCGTCCGTTTCCTCTCCGGCCAGGGTGAAGCCGCAGCGCTGGGTGTAGAAGCGGATGTCTTCGCCCAGAGTCATGGGCTTGTAGGGCTCATAGGCCACCACCTCCGGGTCGGACAGGTATTCGTACAGGTCCTGCAGGTCATTTTCCCGGTATCTTCTTAGAATCAGACGCCCAGTCTCTGCGATCATTGGGCTTCTCCTTTCAGCAGCTGCCGGGCAAAGGCTCTGGCGCCGGAGATGGCGTCCTCTGTCTGGAAGGAGGCCAGGTCGTCCTCGTCCCGGACGGAGTACATGCCCAGGTAGGTTAGCTTCGAATGCGCGCAAAGCCGCTGAATGCCGGTTTCAAAGGGGCCAGCGCCGTAGTCCCGGTCATAGCCGTGGGTTACCAGCAGGGCTATCTTTTTCCCGGCCCAGAGGGAGCCCGTGGCACTGCGATAGTATTTGTTCAGGCCATAGTGCCGGTCCAGCACCGCCTTCATCTGGGATGTGCAGTACCAGGAATAGATGGGGGTAGCCAGCACGATGCAGTCCGCCCAGAGGATATCCTCCACGATGGCGTACATGTCGTCATGCTGTACGCAGCCGTATTCCCCGCTGACATCCTGGCAGGCGTAGCAGCCCAGGCAGGGATGGATGTTTTTGCCCGCCAGTGTCACATAGCGCACCAGGGCATGGGCTTTCTCCAATTCCCGGATGAAGGGCTTGCACAGCTCGGCGGTATTGCCATGGAGCCGGGGACTGCCCATTAGAATCAAAATGTTCATGGGTTTCCTCCTGTGTATGTTTCCAGCAGCGCCAGGGCGGCCTCAGAGCTTCCGGTACTGTCCAGGTCTTTGGTGTATTCCAGTCCCTCGGCGATGGCCAGGGAGAGGGTTTGGGAGTAAGCTTCCTTTCCGTATTTCCGGATGAACAGAGCCGTGGCCTTGGCGGCGTGCTGATTTTCCAGGCTGTAAAAACCGATGTTGCAGTCATCCAGTTCTCCGCATGCATAGCAACCCTCCAGACCTTTTTCCGAAGCGCAGCGGACGTTGGGGCAGACATCGTCTGGGAACAAGGTGGAGAAGGAGCAGCAGTTGTACTCGCTCCGGCAGCCGCCGCACCACTGGCCCAGGAAGCAGTGGTCACAATGATGTCCGCAGACGCTGACAGGATCCACACCACGCCTTGCCTGAGCCACCAGGGCGGTTTTGATGGTCTTACAGTTCTCAATGCGCTGGCCCCCATCGCCCTGCTCCGGGTCGAAGGCATACCGCTTCAGAGCCTCGCAGGGAAAGTCTCCGCATTCGCCGCAGAACCGGCGGTTCCGGCTTTGGGCGCAGGCGGCAATGGCGCAGCCCTCCCGGCAACCGGAAAAACAGCCGCCGCAAGTATCTTTTTTCTCGCAGTCCTTGCAGACAAGGCCGCAGTAGGAATCAAAATATGCTGTCATGATTTTTCCTCTTCGGTCATCCATCAGGGGTTGATAAGATCTTCCGAAGACGGCTGCTCCGGGGCCATGCGGTATTCCTGTCCGTCCGGGCTGCGGTCCAGGAAGTGATAATCATACAGCTCCCGCCGCAAGGTGGCGGGGTCGGCAAAGGTGTGCCAGGACAGCAGCAGCTCGTTGACCTGCTGCTCGGTGTAAACGGTGCCCGGCTGGAATTTCTCCGCCAGATAGAAAAGAGCGTAGAGCTTCCGTTTCCGCTTGGCGGGAAAAGCGGTGAGCTTTCCTTGGGCGTCCAGGAAAGATTTCAGATTGCCCTGAATTGACGTTTCCTTTGGTATCATTTACTCCCTCTTTCCGGCGAGAATGGCATTTTTGTAGCTGAGCAGAATATGACAGGGCGCGAAAATCAGAGACGACAGCACCAGCAGGAGAGACCGGCTGAGAATGCCGCTGAGCAGGAACACCAGCGACGGCAGGATGGACAGCGCCAGGGCCCGGAAAAGACTGTTTTTCCGGAAACAGAGAATCCAGATCAGGCAGTAGCAGGCAATTAGCACCGCGTCAGCCATCAGGTAGATGGCAAAGGCCTCGTCCGAGGGAAAGCCGAACCAGGTGCCGGGGATGTGGATGACCATAAACCCAAAGCAGCCGAACCGCCCGATCTGTTCCAATCGCTCCACGGTTTTGTTCTCCCAGGTATTTTCAAAGCCCTGGGGACACTTTACCGCGAATACGATGTTGGGGATCAGAATGACTGCCATAAAGAACAGTCCGTAGGGATTGATCCAGTTCATTGGGTCTCCCTCCACTGGGAGAAGGGGGTCAGCGCTGCCAGAACGTAGTCTGTCGGGTCTGTGGTGTAGGTCATGTCAATCATTTCATTGTCTTGGAATTTTACCGTGGTCACGAAGCTGGAATCATAGGCCCCGGAGCCCAGGTTGGCGAAGCGGATGTCCCCGGCATAGTAGTAGCGGTTCCGTTCCGTGCCGTCAAAGACCAGCACCGGTGTGCCGCTGCCGTCCAGGGCGTACAGGGACAGGATCATTTTGCTGTAGAAAGGGTCTGCCTCTGACAGAACGCCGATAAGCAGCTCCGGCGTGCCGTTGCCGTCCAGGTCCGTTTCCAGGTAGCCCACATCCTCTGCGGGATTTTCGAATTCTGCCGCCAGGTAGTTAAGACCATTCTCCATCAGCTCCGCTCCCTTCCAACCCGCCTGAAGGGCCTGGGCGTAGGCGGAGAGGATGGATGTATAGGGACTTTCTTCCGTAGGTGTTTCCGTTGGCGCTTCCGTTACGGGCACGGTCTCGGGATTATCATGAGAGAACTGGGCACAGCCGGCTGCCAGACAGATGGTCAGTACCAGGACAAGTGCCGTCAGGAGTGCTTTCCATTTTTTTGTTTTCATAGTTTTCCTTTCTTTTCTGCCGCCTCTTGGATGGGCGGCGCAATCCTGTCTTCCGGTTTGTAGGATTACAGGAGCAACAACATGCGGCTCGGTTTTTTGGAGATTATCTTCCGCTCTTTTGACCTCCTTCGGACGGATCGGCGACTGCGTGAACCGTCAGCACCCCATCCTTTACCGTGAACCGGATATCAAATCCGGCGAAGGTCAGTCCGTAAGCCCGGTCGGGGCTGCGCTGGTAGGAGGGACGGGGATCGTGGGACAGAACGCCGATGGCAGCTTCCTGTTTATCAGGAGGAAGGAGCTGCAGCAGATGGTCGGGGAAGTCCACCTGAAGCAGGAATGCTCCGGCGTTATCCGTAAAGCCGCCGGTGGCCTCCGGGTGGCAGTCGCTGTAGGGAATGTAGGGCTTGATGTCAAAGATTGGCGTGCCGTCCATCAGATCCGCGCCGCCGACGTGGAGGACAGTGCCGTATTTCTCCGTGTGCTCCACCCCCAGCAGCTTCACGCTGGACAGCCCGATATTGTTGGGCCGGAAGGGAGACCGGGTAGCGAAGACGCCCATGCGGGTGTTGCCTCCCAGCCGGGGAGGGCGCACCGTGGGGGACCAGCCCTGGCGGATGGCTTCGGAGAACTGCCACAGAATCCACAGGTGGGAGAAATCCTCGATGCCCCGCAGGGCGTCAGAGTTACGGAATTCCGGCTCAAAGACGATGGTGGAGCGCAGCTCCTCCACCAGCCCGCTCTGCCGCGGGATGCCAAACTTGGTGGCGAAGTCGCTGTGCATCCGGGCGATAACCTGAATCTCCACGTTCATGTCAGGCCCTCCCTTTGCGCAGACAGAAGGTAACGGCAAAAACAAAAGCCAAAATCAGGCTGATGGCTGCACCGGCGGAGCAGCCCCAGAAGTAGGACACCGTCAGACCGCCAATGCCCGCAAGAAGGGCGAACAGTACGGAGAAGAGATGGTATTGCTTCAGATTCCGGGCGATGTTCCGGGAGGCGGCGGCAGGCAGCACCAACAGGGAGTTGAGGATCAGCAGTCCCACGCTGGAGATGCTCAGGGTCACCACCACGGCGATGGTCACGATGAACAGGGCCTGGGACAGGCCCACCGGGATGCCCCGGGAGGAGGCCAGCTGGGGATGGATGGCGGTGAGGGTCAGTCGGTTGGCGTAGAGAACCCAGAACACAAGGACAGCAATCAATACCAAGGCCAGCATCCCGATCTCTCCGGACGTTACGGAGAGAATGTCGCCGATTAAGTATTTGTTGTACTTGGTGAAGCTGCCGCCACCCATGGTAGCGATGAAAATGCCCAGGGCCACGGCAGTGCTGGAAAACACGCCGATCAGGGTGTCGGCGGCCTGGTTGCTGCGGCTGCGGACGAAGGAGAACAGCAGGGCAAAGGCCGCGCTGAAGCCAACCGCCGCCCAGGTGGGAGCCGCAAGACCGCAGATGGCGCCGATGGCGATGCCCGTAAAGGCGGAGTGGCCCAGTGCGTCGGAGAAGAAGCTCATGCGGCCCGTGACGATCATGGTGGACATGAGGCCGAACAGCGGGGCCATCAGCAGCAGCGCCAGCAGGGCGTTTTTCATAAAGTCCCAGTGAAGCATTTCAAAGGGGAGAGAATCACAGATGGCGTACCAAAGGCTCATACGCTGCCTCCTTTCATGTGGAAGGCCCGGCTGAATTCATCGGAATGCAGGACAGTTTCCGGCTTGCCCTGGATCAGCACCGCACGGTCAATCAGCACCACCTGGTCGGCGTACCGGGGCAGCAGGGAAAAGTCGTGGGTCGTCATGAGAATGGACAGATCGTAGGTCCTGCGGATCTCGTCCAGCATATCCATCAGGGTCTCCATGCCTTCCACATCCACGCCGGACAAGGGTTCGTCCAGAATCAGAATGTTGGGCATGGGCTCCAGAGCCAGGGCCAGCAGGGTCCGCTGCAGCTCACCGCCGGAGAGGGTGCCCACCCGCTTGTCGATCAGCTCCTCGCCGTGGACCCGCTCCAGGCACTCCAGCACCGTCTGCCGCATATGCTTGCCCAGTCCCAGAAAAGCGGGGCGCTTGCTCATGCAGCAGGCGAACAGGTCTGCCACGGATACGGGATCGCTGGGATCAAAGGCGGGACTCTGGGGAACATAGCCGATCCGGGGCTTCTTGCTCCGCTGGCCTGGCTCGGAGAAGGCGATAACGCCGCTGTATTCCTGCTGGCCCAGAATGGTCTTGAGAAAAGTGGACTTGCCCGCGCCGTTGGGGCCGATGAGGGCCACCATTTCGCCGCAGTGGACGTGGAGGTTCACGTCTGTCAGGATCTGATCAGCGCCGATCTGCACGGACACATTCTCCACCCGAAGGCAGCAGGAATGGCCGCAGGAGCCGCCGTAATGGGGGATATTCATGAAAGTGCCTCCTTGATGGTGTCGATGTTGTGATACATGGCGTCGAAATAGCTGTCTCCCGCCATGGCCATGTCCAGGGTGTACACGGCGCATCCGGTCTCCCGGGCGATGATTCCCGCGGCGGAGGCGCTGCCGTTTTTCTCCGTGAAGATGGCGCTCAGCTGATGGTGCTCGACTTCTTCAATTAAATGGATCAGCTCCTTGGCAGAGGCCTCGCTGCCGGATTCCTCCTCTACGGCCTCCAGAATGGTCAGGTCAAAGCTCTCCGCGAAGTAGGAAAAGCCGTCGTGGAAGGAAATCAGCTCCCGGCAGCGTAAGCTTGCCAAAGCTTCCTCGCCGTAGGAGCGCAGGGCGTCCAGGTCGGACAATAGCTCTTCTTCGTTTTTCCGGAAGGTTTCTTCGTATTCCGGGTACCGCTGGGTCAGGCCTGCGCAGATGTTCTGCACCATGATCCCGGCGTTGGCAGGGGAGAGCCAGATGTGGGGGTCCTCCTCATGGTGGTGGCCCTCATGGCTTTCTTCGTGGCCGTGGTCCTCCTCCCCACATAGCAGCTCGATCCCCTGGGAGGCGTCGATGGTATCGGCGTTCAGAAGGACATCGTCCAGGAAATCCTCCAGTCCGGCGCCGGATATGACGATGGTTTCCGCTGCCTCGGCAGCCTTGACCTGGCGCACGTTCAGGGAATAGTCGTGGAGGCAGGACACCGACTCTGTCACCAGCCGGGTGACGGTGATGGGTGTCCCTTCACACAGCCGGACAGTAAATTCATACACCGGCAAGGTGGTAGCCGCCACCTGGGCGGGAAGCTCCTGGGAAGCGCAGCCCGTCAGCAGCAGACAGAGGGAAAGCAGACATAGTATTTTTTTCATAGGCTTCATCCTGATCAAAAAAGGTTTTCTACCTTTTAGCATACCATATTTGTCAAGTAATAATATTGGGAAAGATCTTTTTTGTTAAGAACTGCTTGTAGTATGCTGTAAAGCAAAAAGGAGCCTGCGCAAAAGCAGACTCCTTTTCTATGTATGGGCTTAGTGGGTCTCGAGCCACTCGTTGACCTTGGTCTTGGCCAGACGCTTGATGTCCTCGGTGGGGTAGATGGAAGTCTCGCCGCCGCCGACGTGCAGGAAGTACAGGCCTTCGGGAGTCTGGTACAGATCCTCCTCGTAACCGGTGGGATCGCCCAGCTTACCACAAGAATATGCCTTGATCAGGGTAGCGGTCTCGGTGTCGTACTCCTTTTTGCAGATAATCTTCTTCATGGAATGAACCTCCTTTCCGGTTGAAATGCAACATGACTGTTATTATACACATTTGCGTAAGGAAATCAAGACCTAAATATGAAAAAAACGAACTTTTTGCTAAAAATTGTACGATGAATCAATTTTATCACCGGTAAACGGGGATTATGTATGTGTAAAATGCACAAAAAACAGGCGGCAAGTTTCGGAAATGTCCCTTGCGGAAGGGAAGAAATGGTGATATAGTAGGGAAAACGGAGGGGAGAATATGCAGGATTTTCCATTTTTTTCGACAGAATATGGGGTATCGAGCCTGAGTCTGAAAGAGATTCCCTACCGGCAGGAGGCCTATATCCGCATCCGGCAGGTACAGGAGGACGGCTTTCAGGAGCATCTTGACGAGTGCGTCCGCTTCTGCGTCATGGCCGGAGCGGAGCGGATCTATGCTGCCGACCATGGGGGTTTGGAGCAGTTTCCGCTGCACGCTTCGGTGCTGGAAATGCGGGGGCAGGCTTTTGTAGACCGGGAGAAGCTGGCCTGCCTGTTCCCGGTGACGGAACGCACAGTGTCCCGTTGGCGCGGTATTTATAATGCGCGGATGGCAGGCGTAGACACTGCCGGGACCCTGGAAGCCAGGGAGGAAGGCCGCATTCTGGAAAGCGGCGGAGCCTACTTTGTCCACCGGGACGGGGAGCTGCTGGGCATCGGCTGGCTGGACGATTGTATGCTTCTGGCGGTGGCAGCGGTGCAGCAGGGCGCTGGGGAGACGGTGATGCACACGCTGATGTCCCTGGTGGAGGGAGCGTCCATGACATTGGAGGTGGCCTCAACCAATGTGCGGGCCATCCGGCTGTATGAAAAGCTGGGGTTTGTGAAGACGGCGGAACGCACAAAATGGTATCGAGTGCGGTAAAAAGAATGCTGAATGCAGAATGAAAAATGCAAAATGATGGTATCCCCTCCAGGGATGAAAAAAGAAAATGGTAACGATTCGTTCGCGGCGAAGAGTATCAGATAAATGATTGTTTATGTGCATACCCACTGTAGGGGAGGGTCATTGACCCTCCCGCTGCGTAACGAAACAGAGCGTGAAATAGGTTGCTTCCAGTGCTGGTTTTCACAAAAAGCGACTGGTTTGACCGCTCAAAAACTTTCAGCCGGCGGGAGGGTCAATGACCCTCCCCTACAGTGGGTGCTGCTGTAAACGATCATTTACGCGAGAACTTTTGTCTTCAACGAATACCTTCATTCAGCATTCAGCATTCTGCATTTTACATTCAGCATTTTGCCCTGTGCAGGAAAAATACTTGACACCGGGGAAATTCCGTGCTATAATACCCCGGGTTTCAAGGAAAGAGCCTTGACAGAGGGAGGCGCTGGATGGACGCATTGGAAATGGCGCTGCTGTTTGATTACTATGGCGGCATGCTCACCGGGAAGCAGAAGGAATGCTTCGATATGCGTTACAATCAGGATCTCTCCCTCAGTGAGATCGCTCAGGCCCAGGGCGTCAGCCGTCAGGCGGTGTTCGACAACCTGACCCGGACGGAGGCGTTGCTGCGCAGGATGGAAGAAAACATTGGCTATGTCAAACGGGACACCGAGATCCGGGAAGCGGCTCAGGAGATCCTGAACGCTGCCGCGGAGTTGGGACAATCCTCCGATCCGGCTGTACAGGCCCTTGCCCAGCGGATTACTGCTGCGGCACAGACACTGAAGGAGTAACTATGGCATTTGAAGGCTTAACTGAAAAGATCTCCTCCACCTTCAAAAAGCTTCGCGGCAAAGGCCGTTTGAAAGAGTCAGATGTGAAGGAGGCTATGCGGGAGATCCGTATGGCGTTGCTGGAGGCAGACGTCAGCTACAAGGTGGTCAAGGATTTCACCAAATCCGTCACCGAGCGCTGCGTCGGCACCGATGTGCTGGAATCCCTCACCCCTGCCCAGATGATCGTCAAGATTGTCAACGAGGAGCTGTGCAAGCTCATGGGCAGCGAAACGAAACACATTACCATCAATCCGGGCGGACCTACTGTGGTCATGCTGGTGGGCCTGCAGGGCGCGGGCAAGACCACCAACGGCAGTAAGCTGGCGGGCCTCATGAAACGCCAGGGCAAGAACCCCCTGCTGGTGGCCTGCGATATCTACCGTCCCGCCGCAATCCAGCAGTTGAAGGTCTGCGGTGAGAAGCTGGGAATCCCTGTATTTGAGAAGGGTACCCAAGACCCTGTACAGACCGCCAAGGAAGCGGTGCTCTACGCCCGGCAGCATGGCTTTGACATGGTGTTCCTGGACACCGCCGGACGGCTCCATGTGGACGAGGCTCTGATGAATGAGCTGAAGAACATCAAGGCCACCGTCAAGCCGGACGAGATCATGCTGGTGGTGGACGCCATGACCGGCCAGGACGCGGTAAACGCAGCCCAGAGCTTCAACGAATGGCTGGACATCGACTCTGTCATGCTCTCCAAGCTGGACGGCGACGCTCGCGGCGGCGCGGCCCTGTCTGTCCGGGCTGTCACCGGAAAGCCCATCAAGTTTGCCGGTATCGGCGAAAAGCTGGAGGACATTGAGCCCTTCCATCCGGATCGGATGGCAAACCGGATCCTAGGGATGGGCGATGTGCTGACCCTCATTGAGAAGGCGGAAAAGGCCTACGACGCCAAGAAGGCTGCCGAGATGGAGGAGAAGCTGAAATCCAATAGGTTCACCCTCCAGGACTTCTATGACCAGCTGGTGCAGATGAAGTCCATGGGCTCCATGGAGGAGATCCTGGCCCAGATGCCCGGCGGGGCCAACCTGAAGGGCGTCAAGCTGGACGAGAAGGCCATGGCCCACACCGAGGCGATCATTCTGTCCATGACCCCCAAGGAGCGGGAAAAGCCGGAGATCATCGGCGCCAGCCGCAAGAAGCGTATTGCCGCAGGCGCAGGCGTCAAGGTGGAGGACGTGAACAAGCTGCTCAAGTCCTTCGAGCAGATGCGCAAGCTCATCAAGCAGTTCTCCGGCCCCGGCATGGGGAAGAAGATGAAGCGCATGAAGGGCTTTGGCGGCATGGGCGGATTCCCCGGCTTCTGATACTATCATTTGATTAAAATCTTTCATTTTAATCAAATAGGCATCGTCTGGCGACGCTGCCGTTTCTGTGATTTTCGGGAAAGAAAATCACAGAAACCCGTCTCATAATGATCTTCCTATTAAAAACTTCAATTCTTACGAATTAAAGCTTTAAATTGAATATCAGTATGATTCCTGCGTGCTCAGTTTTTGAGCAGCATACACTGGTTCGCTGAAAGCAAAATGCTTTGCGATATAGATTTTTAGATTATTTATGGAGGTGAAACTCTCATGGTTAAGATCAGACTGAGAAGAATGGGCGCAAAGAAGGCTCCTTACTACCGTATCGTGGTGGCTGACTCCCGTTCTCCCCGTGATGGCCGCTGCATTGAGGAGATCGGCACTTACAATCCCCTGACCACTCCCGCTACCATCACTGTCGATGCCGAGAAGGCTCAGACCTGGATCAAGAACGGCGCACAGCCCACTGACACCGTCCGCGGCCTGCTGAAGAACGCCGGCGTGCTGTAAGATCCCCAAAGGAGAAACCCACAATGAAAGAACTTTTGCTGTATATGGCAAAGAATCTGGTGGATGATCCGGAGGCAGTCACCGTTGCCGAAATCGATGGCGAGGACGGAAAGGTGCTGGAGCTGCGTGTTGCTGAAGGCGACATGGGAAAGGTGATCGGCCGCCAGGGACGGATCGCCAAGGAGATCCGTACCATTATTAAGACTGTTGCCCAGCGCACCGGCGAGAAGGTCACGGTCGAGATCGTGGATTAAAGACGAGGATGCGTGACGGTTTCGTCACGCATTTCGTCTGTCTTGCAGATGCGTTGCTGCAAATTTTAACCCTGGAGGAAGCGATTATGAAACTCCAATATATCGATGCCGGTGAGATTGTCACCACCCACGGCGTTCGGGGCGAGGTCAAGGTGCTGTCCTGGCTGGATTCCCCGGAAATGCTCTGTGATTTTGCCCGCTGCCGGATCGACGGAAAAGAATATGAGATGGAATCTGTCCGCGTTCAGAAGACCTGCAACCTGGTGAAATTCCGGGGTGTGGACACCATGGAGGCGGCCCAGGCCCTGCGGGGAAAGACGGTGCAGCTTTACCGGGAGGATATCGACGGTGATGTGATCTTCGCCGCTGAGCTCATCGGGGTGGAGGTCTATGCCGACGGGCAGAAGCTGGGATCAATCACCGAAGTACTGGACTATCCCGGCAACAGTGTGTATGTGGTCAAGGGAGAATACGAATATATGATCCCCGCGGTGAAGCAGTTCATTCTCTCCACAAACCTGGATGAGAATACCATGCAGGTCAAGCTTCTGGAAGGGATGCGCAGCGATGAGGATTGAGATTCTGACCCTGTTCCCCGACACGGTGGGGGATGTGCTGTCGGAGAGCATTCTGGGCCGGGCCCAGGAGCGGGGCTTTATCCAGATCGAGACCCGCCAGATCCGGGACTACACCGCCAACAAGCAGAACCAGGTGGACGACTACCCCTACGGCGGCGGCCGGGGCGCGGTGATGACCGCAGACCCGCTGTACCGCTGCTGGGAAGCGGCCTGCGACGAGGCGGGAGGGCCGGTGCACACCATCTATCTGTCCCCCTGCGGCCACACCTTCCGGCAGGCCGATGCCATCCGCTTAAGCAAGCTGGACAACCTGATCCTGGTCTGCGGCCACTATGAGGGTATTGACCAGCGGTTTATTGACGAGTGCGTGGACGAGGAAATTTCCTTGGGAGATTTCGTCCTCACCGGCGGCGAGATTGCGGCCATGGCGGTGACCGATGCCGTCTGCCGCATGGTCCCTGGGGTTCTGGCGGACCCGGAGTGCTTCGAGGACGAGAGCCACTATAACGGTTTGCTGGAATACCCCCAGTACAGCCGCCCGGCTGTCTGGCACGGCAGGGAGGTGCCCCAGATCCTCCTGTCCGGCGACCATGAAAAGGTACGCAGGTGGAGAAGAAAACAGGCCCTGCGCCGCACCAAGGCCCGCCGACCCGACATGTACGAAAAGCTGGACCTGAGCTCCAAGCAGGACAAGAAGCTGCTGAAGGAAATGGAAGCCGAAGATCATCAAAATGGAACATTTTGGAAGAATGACTGAAGAAAGGTAGATAAACATGTTAGAAAACGTTTTCAAACTCTCTGAGAACAAGACCAATGTAAAGACCGAAGTCATTGCGGGTCTCACCACCTTCATGACCATGGCCTATATCATCGCGCTGAACCCCAATCTGCTGACCGGCTTCGGCTCTGCGGGTGCGGAGCTGTGGAACGGTGTGTTCCTGGCCACCTGCATTGCCTCTGCGGTGGGCATGTTCTGCATGGCCTTCCTGGCCAATAAGCCCTTCGCCATGGCCCCCGGTATGGGTCTGAACAGCTTCTTTGCCGTGGTGGTGGGCAACATCGTCGCCATGACCGGCATGAGCTATGTGGCCTCCTTCCAGGCGGCGCTGATTATCATTCTGATTGAGGGCATTGTGTTCATCGTGCTGTCCATCTTTAACGTCCGTGAAAGAATCGTGGACGCCATTCCCCTTGGCATCCGGTTGGGCATCTCTCCCGCCATCGGCCTGATGCTGATGAACATCGGCCTGGGCTCCAACGTGGGTATCTACGCCGAGGGCAACGGCTTTGCCGCTCCGTTCTATGTCATGCGGGACTTCTTCGGCGCTTTGACCCCCAGCGTGCTGAAGGCCAACATGGGCGATACCGGCTACACCACCATGATCCTCACCGTCATCACCATGTTTGTGGGCCTGTTTGTCATCATCGCTATGGCAAAGAAGGGCGTCAAGGGCGCGGTGCTGTTCGGTATGCTTATCGCCTCCGTGATCTACTGGGCCGGTTCCTTCGCCTTCCTGGGCACCAACCCCTTTGCCTCCCTGGCTACCGCTTCCTTCGTGCCGCCTTTCGAGGACATGGCCAGTACCACGCTGTTCAAGTTCAACTTCCAGGGCTTTATTGAGATCGGCTGGTTCACCGTCATTACCCTGGTAATCACCTTCTGCATCATTGACATGTTCGACACCATCGGCACCCTGGTGGGCACCGCCTCCCGGGCCGGTATGGTGGACGAGAACGGCAACATGCCCAACATGAAGGAAGCGCTGCTGTCCGACGCCGTGGGCACCGTGGTGGGCGCCTGCACCGGCACCTCCACCGTCACCACCTTCGTGGAGTCCGCTTCCGGCGTGGAAGCCGGCGGCCGCACCGGCCTGACCGCTCTGGTCACCGGTATCCTGTTCCTGGCCTGCATGTTCCTGGCCCCCATCGCCGCCATCATCCCTGCCGCCGCTACCTCCGCCGCCCTGATCTATGTGGGCGTGCTGATGCTCCAGGGCCTGAAGAAGGTGGACTTCGACGATCTGGACCAGATGGTTCCCGTGGCGCTGATGCTGATCGGCATGCCCATCTCCGGCTCCATTGGCCACGCCATCGGCATCGGCCTGATCTCCTACACCATCATGAAGGTCTTCGGCGGCAAGGCCAAGGAGGTTTCCGTCCTGACCTACGCCATCTCCCTCCTGTTCCTGGTGAAGTTCTTCCTGGCAGTGTAATGATTCTTCCAAATATAAAAAATGGCTTGCAGTTTGCAGGCCATTTTTTACAGCCTCGGAAGCATAGAAAAAGGCTGACTGCGTGCTGCAGTCAGCCTTGATTCCGATATTATAGATCGCAGTTGCCCACGGTTCTGGGGAAGGGAAGCACGTCCCGGATGTTGCCCATGCCGGTCAGGTACATGACGCAGCGCTCGAAGCCCAGGCCGAAGCCTGCGTGGCGGGCGGAGCCGTACTTGCGCAGATCCAGGTAGAAGCCATAGTCCTCCGGCTTCATGCCCAGCTCCTCGATGCGGCTACTCAGAATGTCGTAGTCGTCCTCACGCTGGGAGCCGCCGATGATCTCGCCGATGCCGGGAACCAGGCAGTCCATGGCGGCCACGGTCTTGCCGTCGGGGTTCAGCTTCATGTAGAAGGCCTTGATCTCCTTGGGGTAGTCCGTGACGAAGACGGGCTTCTTGAAGATCACCTCGGTCAGGTACCGCTCGTGTTCGGTCTGCAGGTCGCTGCCCCAGTGGACGGGGTACTCGAACTGGTCGTTGTGCTGCTCCAGGATCTTCACGGCCTCGGTGTAGGTGATACGGCCAAAGTCGCTGTTCAGGACGTGGTTCAGCCGGTCCAGCAGTCCCTTGTCCACAAACTGGTTGAAGAAGTTCATTTCCTCGGGAGCCCGCTCCAGAACGTAGGAGATGATATATTTAATCATGTCCTCTGCCAGGCGCATGTCGTCGTCCAGGTCAGCGAAGGCAATTTCCGGCTCGATCATCCAGAACTCGGCGGCGTGGCGGGTGGTGTTGGAGTTCTCCGCCCGGAAGGTGGGGCCGAAGGTGTAGATGTTCCGGAAGGCCATGGCGAAGGTCTCACCGTTGAGCTGACCGGAGACGGTCAGGTTGGTGGGCTTACCATAGAAGTCCTGGCTGTAGTCCACCTTGCCATCCTCGGTTTTGGGGATGTTGTTCAGGTCCAGGGTGGTGACCTGGAACATCTCGCCGGCGCCCTCGCAGTCGGAGCCGGTGATCAGGGGCGTGTGGACATAGACGAAGTCCCGGTCCTGGAAGAACTGGTGGATGGCCATGGCGGCAAGGCTGCGGACACGGAACACGGCCTGGAAGGTGTTGGCCCGGGGCCGCAGGTGGGTGATGGTCCGCAGATACTCCATGGAATGCTTTTTCGGCTGCAGGGGATAGTCGCCGGTGGAAGCGCCCTCCACGGTGACGGAGCTTGCCTGAATCTCAAAGGGCTGCTTGGAGTCCGGGGTCAGCACCAGGGTGCCCTTGACGATCAGGGCTGCGCCGATGTTGATCTTGGAAATTTCCTGAAAATTGGCCAGGGTGTCGTTATAAACCACCTGAACGGGGGTGAAGTAAGTACCGTCGTTCAGGACGATGAAGCCAAACTGCTTGCTGGGCCGGCGGTTTCGCACCCAGCCGCCGATCTCTAGTTCGGTGCCGGCGTATTTTTCGGTGTTCTTGAACAGGTCGCGAACGGTAATCAAATCCATAACGGGTTCCTCTCTTCCTGCAAAAATATAGAATAGTATACGGCAATTTGGTAGATTTTACAAGAGGGAAATGCGATTTTTGTGAAATTTATGAAACGTAAGAAAATCTTAAAGGTCCAGCCATCGTTTTTTGTGCTATAATAAAAAACAAAGCGCTTATCGGCTTTGAAAGGATAAATGATCGTTTCGCACAGAAGAGAATTTGGAAACAGTGCGTAGGGGGCGGCATCCTTGACGCCCCTTGTGACGGTACTGCATGCGAAAGGGGCGTCAAGGATGCCGCCCCCTACGCACAGTAACAGTAAACGATCCTTTACCGGATATCGCCTAAGATGCCGGCAGCCGGTAAGCACAGAAAAAAGGAGATCCCTGGCGGAATGATGGGTATGTATGAGACAAAAGCAAAGCCGAGAATGGCCCGGATCACAAGGCGGGCGCCCTTTGCGCTGCTTGCGGTGTCGTTTTTCCTGGTGGAGCTGTTCGCGTTTTTCTTCCTGTCCCTGGATGGGAAGGATTTTTCCGCGGAGCAGCTGTGGCCCCTGGCGTTTGGCGCTCTGTGGGCCGTAATTCTCAGCGCCTTTCTGCGGCTGCTTCCGGTGAAAGCGGCGCGGATTCTGTATGGGGTGCTGTATTTCCTGATAGCGATCTATGCCGTGGTGCAGACTGGGTACTACCTGATGTTCGCGGAGATGATGTGGCTGTCGGATTTTCGCTATGCTTCCGAAGGCGCGAATTACTTTTCCGTGCTGCTGAGCTATCCCATCGGCTGGTGGCTGGGGATCCTGGGGCTGGTGGCGGCGGGGGCGGCGCTGCTTTGGAGGTTCCCCAAATGGAAGAAGCGATGGAAGCCCAATTTGATTGCGGCAGTACTGCTGGTGTGCGGGAGCGTGGGAGCTTGCTTTCTGCCGGAGGCGGTGTTCCTCCAGGACAGCAGCATCCAGTATGCCGGTTCCGACTACGGCCGTTCCCAATCCGCTGAGGCTGCCTATGAGAATATGTTCAACACCCACCGGCTGTATCAGGTCTGCGGTCTGCACCAGACCTTGGTAAAGGATGTCTATACCCATTTCCTCTACCCGATGACCCCTGGCTATGCGGAAGCCCAGGAGGCGGGAATCCGGGAGATCGATACGTATTTTGACCAGCAGACAAAAGCTGGGGACAACGCCATGACCGGGCTTCTGGAAGGCAAAAACGTCGTGCTGGTGCTGATGGAATCCATGGACGACTGGATGCTCGGGGAGCACACGCCGACCCTGTGCCGCCTGATGAAAGAGGGTATCAACTTTACCCGGTTCTATACCCCGGTGTACGGCGGCATCCGGACCTTCAATACGGAGTTCTGCATCAACACCGGCTCCTTCCTGTCCAGTCAGGGCGGATATGCTTTTGACTATGTGACTAACCACTTTGACCAGTCCCTGGCGAGTTTATTGCGGGAAGAAGGGTACTCCGCCAAGACCTTCCACTATAACGACCCTTCCTTCTACAGCCGGGGGGAATTCTCCGAAGCCATGGGCTATGAGGAATATGTCAGCTATGCAGATTATGTGGCGGGGGATCCGGATGCCAAGAACCTGCTGTATGACGATCAGCTGCTGTTCGACAACGCGGATTTGAACCGGGAATTCTTCCGGGAAGGACAGCTGAACCTGAATTTCATCATCACCCGCTCTGCCCACTTAAGCTACAAGTATAACGAGGTTCTCAGCTATTGGGGCCTGAAGAAGTACCCCGAGTACCGGGGGCTGACCGGCAACGAGGAGACGGACTGCGCCTACCTGAAAGCCCGGCTGGTGGACGATCTGTTCGCCCGGCTGCTGACGGAGCTGGAGGAACACGGCCAGCTGGAAAACACCGTTATCATCGGCGTTACGGATCACTATACCTACGGCTACAAGAATACAACGGCCCTGCTGGAGCTCAGCGGCGTGGAGGAGACGCTGCTGCTGGAGCGGACGCCCTGCTTCATCTGGAGCGCGGATCTGGAACCAATGGAAATGGACAAGGTATTGAACACTTCCGATCTGCTGCCCACAGTGCTGAACCTGCTGGGGGTGGAAAGCCCCTATTCCTACATTGGCCATGATGCCTTTGACGACAGCTACGAGGGCTTCGTACCCTTCTCCAACGGCGGCTGGATCGTCGGGAATCTGGCCTACGACGGAAGCACAAAGAAGATGATTTTCATTGACGGCGAGCCAAGGGATGTCAGCGGCCAGCTCCAGAAGGAGATGGCCCAAAAGGTGCAGGAGTTTGTCAGAATCAACAACCTGATCCTGGAAACGGACTATTATTGGGACGAAAACCAGGAAGAGGAAGAATAATAAGAAGGCCTGCTCATAGCGAGCGGGCCTTTCCTTTTTGCCAGTGTGCTTATGCCTGTAAATGATCGTTTATCTTACGATGGTTCCACTGGCGCGGCAGCGCCCATGCCTTCCCCTTTGGGGAAGGTGCCCCAGCGCGCACGCTGGGGCGGATGAGGTTGGTACGCACCGAAGGTTTGTGCCAGCCATAATAAACGGTAAAGCCGTTGTCCTGCTTTCCTTTTTCAGTCCTTGGTTCTTTAGGTGCACACTGATCTGGGTGCATTCCAGCCTCATCCGACCCGGCTTGCGCCGGGCCACCTTCCCCAGAGGGGAAGGCTTTGTTGCGATAAACGATCATTTATCTGATGTTTTCAATAGAACGGAGTAGGTATCTGCGGTTGATATCCTTTTGCTGGTTAAAAGTAACCCCCGATATCCGATTGGATACCGGGGGAAAAGTTACTTATAGGAGGCCACGCTTTTGCGGACCAAAGCGCGGTGGAGACGGGCTTCTGCCAGCTGGATGTCCGTGCTGGAGGCGCTTTCGTCGTGGAGCACCTTATCGGCCCGCTGGAGGGAGGCTTCCGCTCGGTCCAGGTCGATCTTGTCCGCCCACTCAAAGGTCGTGGGAACCAGGGTGACCTCACCACCGGAGACACTGAGCATGCCGCCGATGCAGGCTGCCGTACGGCGTTCTCCGTTGGAAACCACCACGGCCCGGCCCATGCCCAGAGCGGCCACATAGTCGATGTGCCGTGCCAGGATAGCCACGTCGCCGCCGGTGGTGCGGACGATCAGCTCCTCCGCCTGACCGTCAAAGATCAAGCCGTCGGGGGTGACGATCTTCAGATGGAAGGGTGTCATGCCTTCTCACCGCCCCGGTACTTGGCAACCACCTCGTCGATGGAGCCGGCGAACAGGAAGTAGGACTCAGGGATCTCGTCGTGCTTGCCCTCGATGATCTCCTTGAAGCTGCGGATGGTCTCCTTCAGGGGAACGTACTTGCCCTGATAGCCGGTGAACTGCTCTGCCACGTGGAAGGGCTGGCTCAGGAACCGCTGGACCTTTCTGGCCCGGTTGACGGTGAGCTTGTCCTCCTCAGACAGCTCGTCCATGCCCATGATGGCGATAATGTCCTGCAGCTCCTTGTAGCGCTGGAGGATGCTCTGGACGGCACGGGCGGTCTCGTAGTGCTCGGTGCCCACGATCTCCGGGGAGAGAATTCGGGAGGTGGAGTCCAGGGGGTCCACGGCGGGATAGATGCCCAGGGAAGCGATGCCGCGGTCCAGAACCGTGGTAGCGTCCAGGTGGGCGAAGGTGGTGGCGGGAGCGGGGTCCGTCAGGTCGTCAGCAGGCACATAAACCGCCTGGACGGAGGTGATGGAGCCGTTCTTGGTAGAAGTGATACGCTCCTGCAGCGCGCCCATTTCGGTGGCCAGGGTGGGCTGGTAGCCCACGGCGGAGGGCATACGGCCCAGCAGAGCGGAGACCTCGGAACCGGCCTGGGTGAAACGGAAGATGTTGTCGATGAACAGCAGCACGTCCTGGTGCTTTACGTCTCGGAAGTACTCGGCCATAGTCAGGCCGGACAGGCCAACCCGCATACGGGCTCCGGGGGGCTCGTTCATCTGACCGAAGACCATGGCGGTCTTGGCGATAACGCCGGATTCGGTCATTTCGTTGTACAGGTCGTTGCCCTCACGGGTACGCTCGCCCACGCCGGTGAAGACGGAGTAGCCGTTGTGGGCGGTGGCGATGTTGTAGATCAGCTCCTGAATCAGAACCGTCTTGCCCACGCCTGCACCGCCGAACAGGCCGATCTTGCCGCCCTTGGCGTAGGGGCAGATCAGGTCGATGACCTTGATGCCGGTTTCCAGAATCTCGGTGGCGGGCTGCTGCTCCTCGTAGGAGGGAGCGGGGCGGTGGATGGGCCAGGTTTCGGCGCCCTGGACGGGCTCTTTGTTGTCAATGGGCTGGCCCAGCAGGTTGAACACGCGGCCCAGGCACTCGTCGCCTACGGGAACGGAGATGGGGGCGCCGGTGTCCACGGCCTCGATGCCTCTTTGCAGGCCGTCGGTGGAGGACATGGCGATGCAGCGAACCACATTGTCGCCGATGTGCTGGGCAACCTCAGCGACGATGGTGCTTTCGCCGTTTTGAACCGTGATCGCGTTGAGCAGCTGAGGCAGCTGGTCGTCCGCGAACCGGATGTCAAGAACTGGACCCATGACCTGGACCACAGTTCCTTTGTTGTTGGCCATTGGAATTTCAACTCCTTTTTAACAAGGTTTAAGAACCGGCGACGATTTCCGTGATCTCCTGGGTAATGGCGGCCTGACGGGCCCGGTTGAACTTCAGGCTCAGGTCGGCGATCATTTCGTCGGCGTTTTGGGTGGCGGAGTCCATGGCGGACCGGCGGGCGGCCTGCTCGGAGGCACGGCTCTCGCACAGGGCGCCGTAGAGGATGCCGCCCAGATACTCGGGGACGATGGCGGCGAAGACTTCCTCGCTGTCGCCCTCGTAGATGGTGTCGCAGCGGCGGGGGGCAGCCGGTTCTCCGGCCTCGGGCTTTTTCAGCGGCAGCAGCTGCATGGTAGCGGGCTGCTGGGACAGCATGGAGACGAAGCTGGTGTAGGCCACATACACTTCGTCAAATTCTCCCTCCAGGAAGCCCTTGCTCAGCTGCTTGGAGATGGAGAAGCAGTCGCCGATCCCCACGGAAGCGGCCTCGGCATAGTTCTCCGTCAGGATGGGGATGTTTTTCGACTTAAAGTAGTCCACGGCCTTCTTGCCGATGGGCAGGACCACCGCGTCCTTGTCCTGGATCTGGGACATGACCAGCTTGAGAATGTTGCTGTTGTAGCCGCCGGCCAGGCCTCTGTCACCGGCAATGACCAGATACATCACCTTGTTTGCTGGCCGCTCCTTCAGATAAGGGGAGGAGAAGTCCCGGTTGGATCGGGTGATGTCCTGAATGGTGGTATACAGAATTTCAAAATAGGGGCGGGAGTTCGCGACCTGCGCTTGGGCGCGGCGGAGCTTGGAGGCAGCCACCATTTCCATGGCCTTGGTGATCTGCTTGGTAGACTCCATGCTTCGGATGCGGTTTTTGATCTCCTTGGTGGAAACGCCAGCCATGGGCCAATCCCTCCTTACGCTGTGAACTGGGCCACAAGCTCATCCAGGGCGGCCTTCAGGGCGTTTTCGGTGTCGGTTTCCAGCTTGCCGGTGGTGCGGATGGCCTCCAAGACACTCGCGTGGTAGTTGTCCATGTGCTCCTCCAACCGCTTCTCAAACTCGCCAATGGCATCGACAGCGATGTCCGTCAGATACCCGTGGGTGACGGCGTAGATGATGCACACCTGCTGGGCCACTTCCTTGGGGGCGTTGTTCTTCTGCTTCAGCACCGCCACGATCCGTTCGCCCAGAGCCAGACGGGCCTTGGTGTCCGCGTCCAGGTCGGAGCCGAACTGGGCGAAGCTCTGCAGCTCCCGGTACTGGGAGTACAGCAGCTTCAGGGAGCCTGCCACCTTCTTCATGGCCTTGATCTGGGCGTCGCCGCCCACACGGGACACGGAGATACCGGGGTTCACGGCGGGCATAACGCCGGAGTTGAACAGCTCGGTCTCCAGGAAGATCTGGCCGTCGGTGATGGAGATGACGTTGGTGGGAATGTAGGCGGAAACGTCACCGGCCTGGGTCTCGATGATGGGCAGCGCGGTCAGGGAGCCGCCGCCCAGTTCGGGGGACAGCTGGGCCGCCCGCTCCAGCAGACGGGAGTGGAGGTAGAAGACGTCGCCGGGGTAAGCTTCCCGTCCGGGGGGACGGCGGATCAGCAGGGAAATGGCACGGTAGGCCACGGCGTGCTTACTCAGGTCGTCGTAAATGACCAGCACGTCCTTTCCCTGGTGCATGAAGTATTCGCCCATGGTACAGCCAGAGTAGGGGGCGATATACTGCATGGGAGCCAGCTCGGAAGCGGTGGCGGAGACCACGATGGTGTAGTCCATAGCTCCGCCTGCGGTCAGGTTGTCCACAACCTGGGCCACGGTGGAACGCTTCTGGCCAATGGCCACATAGATACAGATGACATCCTTGCCCTTCTGGTTCAGGATGGTGTCGGTGGCGATGGTGGTCTTGCCGGTCTGCCGGTCGCCGATAATCAGCTCACGCTGGCCCCGGCCAATGGGGATCATGGAGTCAATGGCCTTGATGCCGGTCTGCAGAGGACGGCTGACGTGCTTACGCTCGATGATGCCGGGGGCCGGGCTCTCGATGGGGCGGTAGGCCTCCGCCTCGATGGCGCCCTTGCCGTCGATAGGCTCGCCCAGGGCGTTGACCACACGGCCAATCAGGCCCTTGCCAACGGGGACGGACACCACGCGCCCGGTGCGCTTGACGGTGTCGCCTTCCTTGATGCCCTGGTCGCTGCCAAGGATGACGATGGAGACGGTGTCCTCCTCCAGGTTTTGGGCCATGCCAAAGGAGCCGTCGGGGAATTCCACAAGCTCATTGACCATGCACTTGTCCAGGCCGGAGGCCTTGGCAATGCCGTCGCCCACCAGGATGACGACGCCGGTTTCGCTTACTTCCAGTTTGTTTTCGTAGTTCTTGATCTGACTACGAATGATTTTCGTGATTTCTTCGGGTCTCAGTTCCATACAGTCCCTGCTTTCTCGTCAGAGTACGGTTTTGTTCAGCAGATCCCGGACAGCATCCAAACGGTGGGACACGGTGTCGTCCAGGCGCTGACCGTCATAGTCCAGGCGTACGCCGCCCAGGACCGCCGGGTCGATCCGGCTGTGCAGCTTGATCTGCTTGCCGGTAATCTGATTGAGCTTGCTTGTCAGTTTTTCCGACTGGGCCGGGGTCAGAGCCACGGCGGTGACGGCGGTCACGCTCAGAATGCCGTGATCCTCATTGTAGTGCGTGGTATAGGCGTCGCAGCAGTCGGAAAAATAGCGCATATAGCCCTTTTCCGTCAGGATCTTCATAAAATTCAGAACATAGGGGTGAACGCGGCTGCGGAAGCTGTCATCCAGAATCTGGCAGCGTTCCGCCTTGGTTAGGGTGGGGGAGGAGAGAAGGCGGATGTAGTCCGGCTCCTGCCGGAAGCTGCTGCGCAGAACCTCCAGCTCCTGCCCAATGCGCTGGTCCAGGGCTTCGTCCTTGGCCAGCTCATACAGCGATTCGCCGTAAACATTTCCGACTTCGGTCATACGTTATCACCCAATTCGTCCAGGAAGCGGTCGATCAGCTGTGCCTGATCGGCGACCGTCAGCTCCCGCTCCACCACCTTGCCGGCAATGGCCATGGCAAGACCGGAGATCTCGTCCTTGGCATCGTTGATGGCCTTTTTCTTCTCCATCTCGATGTCGGCGGACGCCTTGCTCTTGAGCTGAGCGGCGGCTGCCTGGGCCTGGCTGATGATCTCCTCACTGCGCAGCGTCGCGGTCTTCTGGGCGCTGAGCAGCAGATCGTCCGCCTTGGCCTTGGCCACGCGCATGTTCTGCTCGTAGGTTTCTTTGATGGCGTTGGCCTCGGATTTCGCGGCCTCGGCTTCGGCGATCTGCTTGTCAGCCGCCTCCCGGCGCTGGTCAAGGATGGCCTTGATTTTATCCAGGAAGAAGATCTTGACGATAAGCAGCTGGATAAACAGGTTGCAAATCTGAGCAATCAGGGTTACGGGGTTTACCGTCACTAAGGACTGGTAAATGGTATCCATTGCGTTGCCTCCTTCCGGCGTAATAAATTTCGGTTATTTGCCGGAACTCAGCCCAGGTAGTTCATGAACATGCCGGGAGCCACAAAGATCAGCAGCAGGCCGGTGACGAAGCCGTAGATACCGGTGGTCTCGGACAGGGCGATGCCCAGGATCATGCTGCTGGTGACTTCGCTCTTGCACTCGGGGTTGCGGCCGATGACCTCACAGGCACGGGCGGCGCAGTTGCCTTCACCGATGCCAGGGCCGATACCTGCGATCAGAGCCAGACCCGCGCCGATGGCGCAGCCAGCCAGAGCGATGCCTTTTGCCAAAATCTGATAGTCCATAAAAATTTCCTCCTATAATTGATTACAAAGGTTTATTCAAATAGCCAAGGGGTGAGTTAATCGCCCGCAGCCTGTTTGATGAAGAGAGTGGTGAGGGTGCAGAAGATGAAGGCCTGGATACAGCCGCCGAACCAGTCGAAGTACAGGCTGGGGATGGCGGGAATGCCCACGGTCAGCCAGGGATAGTCCACACCCAGATTGGTAAACACAGCCAAAACACCCAGCACCGCGGCGACGATGCCCAGGATGAAGAACAGCTTTTTCTTTGCCTTTCTTCCATACAGCAGCACCGCCCCGCCGATGACTGCCAGAATGACAGCCGCGATCAGGCTGGAGCCCAGCTTGTGGAACAGAGCATAGCTGGCGGTGGTCAGAGCGGCGTAGATCAGCGTGCCGATGACCGTGCCGGAGAGGATATTGCCGAAGTGACGGCAGGCCATGGAAATGGGAGTAAACAGCTCGCTCATGATATTGATGGGGGCCAGGATGAAGATGGGGTCCAGGAAGCCCTTCAGGTAGCCGCCGATGCCGGAGGCCTTGATCTTGTGGTACGTAATCAGCACGAATACCACCAACGCCCAGGCCAGCTCTGTCATCAGGTCCGCCGTGGGACTCCAGATGCCCAGCAGGCTGATCAGGTTGGAGACGATGCTGGTGACGAAGATGGTGCCCACCAGCGGAATGTAGCGGTCAAATTCCGGCCCCATATTGCCCCGGACGAAGTTCACCAGGGAGGTGTAGATCATTTCCGCCACGGCCTGCTTCCGGGAGATGCCGGTGACCTTCAGCCCGTGGCCCAGCCAGATGCACAGGGCGGAGATGATGGCCAGAACCAGCCAGCTGACCACCAGGGTCTGCGTGATCTGAACGGTCCCGAAAATGGGGACGTTTTCGAAAGTGGCGAGAATTCTCGCGCCGTTAATTGATACTTCCATGTTGCACGATCACCTCATAATCATTATACTTCGAAACTTTCCAGACGGTCTTCCGGTTCCTCATCCTCCCCTTCCGCAGGGGCGGCGGGCTTTTCGCTGGGGGCTACCAGCTTGCCCCGGGTCTGCAGGAACAGGATCACCACATTGGGGAACAGAATGGGAGCCGCGCCTGCCACAAAGTGAATCTGGGGAATCAGGAAACAGGCAACGACCCACACAGCCTGAAGGAGCAGGCGGAGGTTGTAGCTCAGCTGGAAGCGCTGCTTTTGCTTGCGCTTGTTTTCAATCTCCACGGCGCTCTGGACAGTCAGGCAAAGAATCGCAAAATTCAGAATCGCCACAACGGAGCCGCACAGAGCTCCCAGGAGAATCCGGCTCAGGGAAAAGGTTCCGATACCGAACTGGCTCAGCAGAAAGAGGACGGCGACCAGGACCCCATCGCAGACGAGGACGCCCAGGGCAATGCGGGAAATTTCTTTACGGGATGCGGACTGTAATTTCATGTTTGGAGAACTCACCTTCGTCAGGAAATTATTTGTGGTCGTTGAAGGCCACGGGCGGTTCCTTATCCCCGCTGACCTCTCCGGCGGCTTTGCGCAGGGAGCGCAGGCAGGATCGGGTGGTGCTGATGCTGGTCAGGACCCCAAGGATCCCCAGAACAATCACGATCCACAGGCCCAAACCAAACTTGTTCTGCAGCCAAACAGCGAGGCACAGGAAAAACAGGGTGGGAAAGATGCAGGAAAATCCAAACTGGACCACCCACAGCAGAAGATTCAGCAGTTTCATACTTCCTCCCGCTGGGACAGAATCCGTCAGTCCCAGCAATTGCAATTCATTATACCCGATATTCCGCCGAGATTCAAGGCAAATTTGTGAATTGTTTAGAAAATGTGCATTACTTTTTTCCTTTTGACGTAAAGATGCCATAAAGAACTGGAAGCGTTTCCGGACTGTGGAAATCTGTTTGCTGTGTTGCTGAGTTTCCCAGGTTTTCATTTCTGAATGACAGGAAAGAAATTGGCAATTCGTGCGGATTTGAAAATCTGCCAAGAAAGGGGCTTTTCATTTTGCGCGGGATGTTGTAAAATAAACCTGATTGGAACCAAATTCCCGGCTCTGGCATATTTTATTCTGAGGTGGTTTTCCATGGCGGGATATTTGGTGCTTGCCGTACTGGCAGCCTTCGGCGTTCTGAGCTTGCTGTGGGCAATGTTTGGCTGGCTGCTGCCGGTGTGCCGGGAAGGGTGGATTCTGTGCCCCGGAAAGCCTGGGGACCTGTCAACGGTGTATGTGTACCTCTGGCTGCGGAGCATGGGCATCGTGAAATGTCCCCTGATCCTGGCGGATCTGGGGCTGAGCAGGGAAGAACGCATTCGCCTGACGGAAAAGGGAATTGAAATATGCAGCCTTGTGGAGCTGTCCGAAAGGCTTGGAATTGGAGCGGAAACAACTTGACGGAAGAATTGGAAATCCTCCAGGGCGCCATCAGCGCCGTGGTGTATCAGAATTATGAAAACGGCTACGCGGTGCTGCGGCTGAAGGCCCAGGACGGTCAGACGGTCACTGTGGTGGGCACCATCCCGCTGCCTGCTGTGGGAGAGCAGCTCATGGTCACGGGCCGGTGGAGCAACCACTCCAGCTATGGCCGCCAGTTCGAGGCGGAGTTCCTGGAGCGGCTTCTGCCCCAGAGCAGCATGGAGATCCTGAGCTATCTGTCCAGCCGGGTGGTCAAGGGCATCGGCCCCAAGCTGGCCACCCGGATCGTGGAGCGCTTCGGTGACGAGACCTTGCAGGTTATGGAGCGGGAGCCGCTGCGGTTGGCGGAGGTCCCCGGGATTTCCCGGGAAAAGGCCAGGGCCATTGGGGAGGAGTTCCGCCTGCAGGTGGGTATGCGGCAGCTGATGGAATTTTTTGCCATGCACCACCTGCCCGCGGAGCTGGCGGTGCGTACTTATAAATTATATGGAGACAGCGCCATGGAGCTGCTGTACGACGATCCGTACCTGCTGATGGAAGAGGGCCTGGAGGCCCCCTTCGGCGCTGTGGACCGGTTTGCCATCGAGCTTGGGGTGGCGGGAGATGATCCACGGCGGGTGGAAGCGGGAGTTCTGTTTGAGCTGAACTACAACCTGACGGCGGGACACAGCTTCCTGCCGGAGGACAAGCTTACCGCCGCCACGGCCCAGCTGCTGACGGTGGAAACGCAGGCGGTCCAAGCTGCCATCGGGCGGCTGCTGGAGGCGGACCGGCTGGTGCGGGAGCAGCTGGCAGGCATCCGGGTGATCTACCTGCCAAGGCTTCACGAAGCGGAAACCTACTGCACCCGGAGTCTTCTGGACTTCGCGGGGCACACCTTCCCGGAGCCAAAGGGGCTGGACAAGCTGATTCGCCAGGTGGCGAAGGAAAGCGGCATCGACTACTCCGCGGAGCAGGAGCAGGCCATCCGGGAGGCGGCGACCTCCGGACTGCTGCTGATTACCGGCGGCCCCGGCACTGGCAAAACCACAATTTTAAACGGAATTCTCTCCCTGCTGGGCCAGATGCAGTTACGCTGTCTGCTGGCGGCCCCTACTGGCCGGGCGGCGAAGCGGCTGACGGAGGTGACGGGAGAAGACGCCTCCACCATCCACCGGCTGCTGGAGGCCACCATTGACCAGAACACCGGAAAAATGTTCTTCGTCCGGGACGAGGACAACCCGTTAAAGGCCGACGCGGTGATCGTGGACGAGATGTCCATGGTGGACGTGGAGCTGCTGCATGCCCTCCTGCGGGCTATCCCCAAGGGGAAGCGCCTGATCCTGGTGGGCGACCCGGACCAGCTGCCGCCTGTTGGGCCGGGCTTCCCCTTCAGCGATATGCTGAGAAGTGCGTGCCTGCCCACGGTGCGGCTGACGGAGATTTTCCGGCAGGCCCAGAAGAGTCTGATTGTCATGAACGCCCACCGGGTCAACCGGGGCGAAATGCCGGAGCTGCGCAGCGTCACCAGCGACTTCTTCTTCATGCGCCGCCAGAACGAAGACGGGGTGTGCCAGCTGATCCGGGACCTGTGTACCACCCGGCTGCCCAAAAACATGGGGATCCCATCGGAGCAGATCCAGGTGCTGTCCCCCACCCGGAAGGGCGGCGTGGGCACTGTCAGCCTGAACAAAATGCTCCAGGCGGCCCTGAATCCAGCGTCTGCTGAGAAAAAAGAGCGGGCCTTTGGCGACTTCCTGTTCCGGGAAGGGGACCGGGTGATGCAGATCCGCAACAACTACGATATCATGTGGAAAAAGTGTGACGGCAGCGCGGCGGGTACTGGGATCTTCAACGGAGATGTGGGCACTATTAAGGAGATCGACACAGGCGCGGAGACCATGACCATCGTTTTCGACGACCGGAAGGCGGACTACGACTTCACCCAATTAAACGAGCTGGAGCCTGCCTATGCCATGACGGTCCACAAGAGCCAGGGCAGCGAGTACCGGGCGGTGATCCTGACGGCCTGGAACGGCTCGCCGTATCTGCTCAGCCGCAGCATCCTGTACACCGCCATCACCCGGGCCAGGGAGCTGCTGATCATCGTGGGCCGGGAGGAGACCGTGGCGGTGATGACGCAAAACGCCCAAAAAAACCGCCGGTACACAGGCCTCAAGCTGCGACTCCAGGGAAAAGACGGCATACAGCTCCCTTTGGTACAAGAATAATCGAAAATGCCAACGCAGGCAAGAATCAATGCTGAGCAAATGTTCATTAACCAACAAAAGCTTGCGAATGGTTTCCGAATGAAAAGTGGTTCTGCCCCTCTGCGGGGAGCAACGATGGAAATGCTGAAATCGGATGGTAAATAATCGTTTATGTGCATACCCACTGTAGGGGAGGGTCATTGACCCTCCCGCTGCGTAACGAAACAGAGCGTGAAATAGGTTGCTTCCAGTGCTGGTTTTCACAAAAAGCGACTGGTTTGACCGCTCAAAAACTTTCAGCCGGCGGGAGGGTCAATGACCCTCCCCTACAGTGGGTGCTGCTGTAAACGATCATTTACCCTAGCACTGCATCTGCGGTCGAGGGGCCCAAAGGATGTTCGTCTACCACCCAAAGTGCGTAACGCATTCGCCGCGGGCCTTGCCCGCTAAACGATCATTTACACGATAGTTTTTCTGTCACGGAACGCTTTCTTTTTTCAATCATTTCCGAAGGAAATACCACAACTCCACACTCCAAACTCCACACTATTTTGTGACAATCGGAGCCGGACGAAAAACTGACAGGAGGGGTTTTATGCGCCTGTATCACTGGCTGGTCAGTATTCTCTTTCCGCCCAAGTGTATTCTGTGCGGCGGCCTCCTGGACCGGGACGAAACGGACCTGTGCCGACGGTGCCGGGTGGAGACGCCTCAGTACCCGGGAAGGAAAAGAAAGCTACAATTTCTTGACAGTTTCGCCGCAGTCTGGTACTATGAAGGGAACGTAAGAAGCAGTCTCTTGCGTTATAAGTTTTATCACGCCAGAAGCTACGCCGGTCCCTACGGCAGGCTTCTTGCCATGGTTCTCCTGGAGGAATACCCGGAGGGCTTTGATGTCCTGACCTGGGTGCCCGTCAGCCCCCTGCGAAAGCTGCGCCGGGGCTACGATCAGGTGGAGCTGCTGGCAAAGGCGGTGGGCAGGGAGCTTGGCATGACGCCGGTGCCCCTGCTTCGGAAGGTTCGTCACAACCGTCCCCAGTCCGGCATTCACGGCGTCGCGGAGCGCAGGGCCAACGTGCTGGGCGCTTATCGGGTGACCGAACGGGATCAGGTCTCCGGCAAGCGGATTCTGCTGCTGGACGACATCCTGACCACCGGCGCAACCGCAGGCGAGGCAGCCAGAACGCTGCTGACCGCCGGGGCGAAGGAAGTCCACTGCGCCGCAATGGCGGCGGCACAAAAGTAAAGTAGGTGTCTAACTATGTTTTTATTTTCCAATGACCTGGGGGTTGACCTGGGTACTTCCAATGTTCTGATCTACGCCGACGGCAAGGGCCTGGTGGTCCGGGAACCCTCCGTTGTGGCGGTGGACAAGAATACCGGTAAGATTTTGCAGGTGGGGGCCGCCGCGAGAAATATGCTGGGCCGTACCCCCGGCAACGTGGTGGCCATGCACCCATTAAAGGACGGCATCGTCTCCGACCACGAAATGACGGTGCGTATGCTCCAGGAGATGTTCAAAACCGCCACCAAGGCTTCCATCTTCACCCCCAAGCCCCGTGTGGTTATCTCTGTTCCCTCCGGCGTGTCCGAGGTGGAGGAGCGCTCCGTCATCAACGCCGCCATTGAGGCAGGCGCTCGAAGAGTGTTCCTGATCGAGGAGCCATTGGCTGCGGGATTAGGCGCTGGGCTGGATATCCGGGGCGCCAGCGGCCACCTGGTGGTGGATATCGGCGGCGGCACTACGGATATTGCCATCCTCAGCATGAACGGTGTGGCGGTGTCTTCCTCCCTGAAGATTGCGGGCAACTATTTTGACGAGATGATCGCCCGGTATGTCCGCCGCCAGCACGGCGTGGTCATCGGCGAGGTCACCGCGGAGAACATCAAGATCCAGATCGGTCAGGTCTATCCAAGAGACGAGGAGCGCAGCATGAACATCAAGGGCCGGGACGCCAAAACCGGCATGCCCAAGCTGGTGACCCTGACCTCCACGGAGGTCTACGAGGTTCTGCGCCGTCCCGCCCGGCAGATCGCCGACGAGGTGCTGGCGGTGATGGAGCAGGCCAGCCCGGAGCTGGTGTCCGACGTGTCCGAGAACGGCATCACCCTGACCGGCGGCTGCGCCCAGATCTGGGGCATGGATCTGCTGCTGATGGAGCGCACCGGCATCGCCTGCATCCTGGCGGATGACCCGGACTCCTGCACCGCCTACGGCGCGGGCAAGAGCCTGGCCTGGATCAACAACATGCAGGAAGGCCCTATCAATATTGCCAGAAAACGCGCTATGCGAGGATAAACAACACCCCCCACCGGAATTGCTCCGGTGGGGATCGTTTCGTATGTGGGAAATCTGCTCCGATAGCGCTCTGTAATGTAATTTACAGTTCGTAGGGGCCGGCATCCTTGACGCCCCATTTGCATGCAGTACCGTCACAAGGGATGTCAAGGATGCCGCCCCCTACGCTCCCTGCATATCGTATCGGCAAAAAAAGACCGAGCTTTTCACTGGCAGGGGTGCCAATAGAAAAGCCCGGTCATTTTCTTCTTTATTTCTTATGAAATGGGATCCGCTGAATGAGGCCGATGATCTGTCCGGAGAGGATTACCGTCAACAGAGAATAGCCAATCCGCCGCAGGGGAATGTAGCTCAGGGAAAGCCCCAAAACCGTCAGGTCGCTGATGAGGTACAGCCATTGGATGGGCACCTTGGTCAGGCGGGACAGGCTCATGGCCAGAGCGTCGTCGCCGCTGGTGGCCCCGCCGGCCCGGACGCAAAGCCCTGCGCCGATGCCGATGAACAGGGCGCCCAGAATGGCGGCGGCCAGGGGATAACCCGCGATCTGGGGCCACAGGGGCGGGAACTGCTCGCAGATCCCGTAGGCCAGGGAATAGCCGCAGGTGGCCACCAGGGAATAGCCGATGAACGCCCGGCCCAGAGTCCGCCAGCCCAGGGCATAGCAGGCGCCGTTCAGCAGGAAGCTGGTAATGGCGGGAGAAATGCCCAGCCAGTGGTCCAGCAGCAGGATCAAGCCGAAAATGCCGCCCTCGGTGACCCCGGACAGGGCATGGATGTTATACATGCCGAAAGCCTGCAAAGCCGAGGACAGGAAAGCCACAATACAGTTGGATGGTTGTAATTTTGGGAAATTTAAGGACATTATTTGAATTTTTACTCCTTCATTTTCCGGACAGGATATCATGAAAACGGGAAATTGTCAAGACAGGCCATTGTAGGGGAGGGTCACTGACCCTCCCGGCGGCTGGCACCTGGTTTTGAAAAGAGGTCCGGAGAATACGTAATGATTTGGATACGGATTCGCCGAAGTGCTGGATAGATGGCATTCCGGTACTGCCGGGAGGGTCGGTGACCCTCCCCTACGGAAGCACTTTTGGAAACAGGATCCGGCGCTGTTCTTCTATTCCCGGCGGTTCGGGGCCTTTGGTGCAGAACAGGCCGTACAGATTTCCGGCGCGCTGCTCCAGTTCCCAGTAGGGGTGGTGGGCGCGTTCCCCCGCATTGAGATAAAGGCCGGTTTTCTTGGCCTCCTTCAGAATGGCCCGGCCCCGGTCATTGAAGGCCAGCACCCTTGTATAGGGAATCTCTGCTTCCAGGGCTTCCTTGGTGATGCCGAGAAAAGCGCACATCACCATACGGTCCAGCCGGGTTCGGGTGTAGCGCTTGGATTTGGCGGCGGTGAGAATGTCCTCCAGAGTGGCTTCCCGGCGGCATGCGTGCATCAGCTTCCTGTAGAGTCCTTCGCTTCCGTAGGGCAGGATTTCAAATTCTTCGTCTGTCATGGTGCGAAGTCTTGCCAGCACCGCCCGTTCCCCTGCTGCCAGCGTGTGCAGAGAAGCCCCTGAGAAGATGGGCTTTGCAGCCTCCGGAACGTAGGCTTCCCAGCTCCCACCCGTCAGCATCAGGCTGCGCAGAGCTGTGGCGGAGGGGTTTTCCGGGTCCGGGGCTTGGGCATGGTAGCTGCCCTGCCTTAAAATCGGGAAGGGCGTCATGGCGCTGTCCTGGGTCAAAATGGACTTGCAGTATTCCACCGCCAGAATGTCGTTGGGTTGGGAGAGAACCGGAAGGCCCAGTGCCTCCAGCGCCGCCTGCCGGGCAGCAGGGAAGGATTTGCCTGTGTCCAGCTCCTTGCGCAGCAGGGGAGGAAAAGCATCCCCCAGCAGCGCCTGGGCGGTGTTCAGAAGCAGGTCAGCCTCCGCCGTTTCCGCGCCGAAGCACAGCGTATCGCACATCCGGGACAGAATCCGGACGCCCCCGGCGGCAAAGCCCTCGGCGGAGGAAAGAGAAGTGGTGACAGGCAGCTCCAGCACCAGGTCCGCCCCGCAGGTAATCGCCGCCCGGGCGCGGAGGGATTTGTCCACAATGGCAGGCGCACCGCGTTGGACAAAGTTCCCGCTCATGGCGCAGACAATGGCGCAGTCCTGCCCAAAGACTTCCCGAATCCGGTCAAACTGCTTCTTATGGCCCAGGTGCAGGGGGTTGTATTCGCAGATGATCCCTATGATGCGCAAATTTTTGCCTCCTTTTCCAAAAAAATTCTTCCGGGGGGTTGAGAAATCGGAAAATATGCAATATAATATCCGTGACTGAGGTTATCATACCACGTTTTGACCAAAATGAAAATATTTATTTAGGAGGCAATCCCCATGAATGTTTTGATTATCAACGCCGGCTCTTCCAGCCTGAAGTATCAGCTGATGGACCCCGAGACCGGCGCCGTGTCCGCCAAGGGCCTGTGCGAGCGTATCTACATTGACGGCCGCCTGACCCACAACGCAAACGGCAAGAAGGTCGTGAAGGACATCCCCATGCCCACCCATTCCGAGGCCATCCAGGCGGTTCTGGCCATCCTGGTGGATCCCGTGGACGGCGTGATCAAGTCCACCGATGAGATCGATGCCGTGGGCCACCGGGTCCTGCATGGCGGCATGGAGTTCTTTGATTCCTGCATCATCAACGACGAGGTCATCGCCGCCATCGAGAAGTGCATCCCCCTGGGCCCCCTGCACAACCCTGCCAACCTGATGGGCATCCGTGCCTGCCAGGCGGTCATGCCCACCACGCCCCAGGTAGCCGTGTTCGACACTGCGTTCCACATGACCATGCCTCCTGTTGCTTACCGCTACGCCATTCCCACCGAGTACTACAAGAATGACTCCATCCGCCGCTACGGCTTCCACGGCACCTCCCACAAGTATGTCACCAAGCGGGCCATTGAGCTGATGGGCCGCAAGGACATCAAGCTGGTCAACTGCCACCTGGGCAACGGCTCCTCCCTGTCCGCCGTCAAGGACGGCAAGTGCCAGGACACCTCCATGGGCCTGACCCCTCTGGCCGGTGTTCCCATGGGCACCCGCTCCGGCGACATCGATCCCGCTGTGGTGCAGTTCATCATGAACAAGTACGGCATGAGCGCTGACGAGTGCCTGAACATGCTGAACAAGAAGTCCGGCGTGCTGGCCATCAGCGGCACCTCCTCCGACTTCCGCGACATCGAGGAAGGCGCCAACGCGGGCAACGAAGACTGCGCTCTGGCGCTGGACAAGTTCGCCTACGAGGTTCGCAAGTATATCGGCTCCTACGCCGCCGCTCTGGGTGGTCTGGACTGCCTGGTGTTCACCGCCGGTGTGGGCGAGAACTCCGCCTCCATGCGGGCCCGGATCTGCCAGAACCTGGAGTACCTGGGTGTGAAGATCGATCCCGAGAAGAACAACACCCGGGGCAAGGAGGCCATCATCTCCGCCGATGACTCCAAGGTCACCGTCTGGGTCATCCCCACCAACGAAGAGCTGATGATCGCCCAGGACACCGCCGCCCTGGTCAACGCCGCGAAGTAATTTCTTCCAAAGCAACAGAGCCGCCGCAGGAAAAGCGGCGGCTCTTTCCAATGACTGGAAATGCGTAATAAGGCGGCATCCTTGACGCCCCTTGTGACGGTACGGTGTGCAAAAGGGGCGTCAAGGATGCCGCCCCCTACACTCCCTGTACAAATCTTTTGGGTATGTCCTTCTATCGAGCATACTGCGATAAACGATCATTTATCGGATGTTTTTTTATCACAGCGGAATCGTTCCATGAATACGATTGCAGGAGGTCAATTATGAAAACAGTTACTGAGCGCTTTCTGAATTATGTAAGCTTCAATACCCAATCCGACGAGGCATCCGAAACCTGTCCGTCTACGGAAGGGCAGCGGAAGCTGGGTGCTGCCCTGGCGGCGGAAATGCGGGAAATGGGCATTGCGGACGCCCATATGGATGAAAACGGCTATGTCTATGGCACCATTCCCGGGGACCCGGATCTGCCCACCATCGGCCTCATCGCCCATATGGACACCTCGCCCGACGCTTCCGGGGCGGATATCAAAGCCAGAATTGTGGAATACAACGGCGGCGACGTGTGCCTGAATGAAAGCTTGGGCATTTTCCTGCGGGAGAGCGACTATCCCTCTCTTAAAAACCACTATGGCAAGCACCTGATCGTCACCGACGGCACCACCCTGCTGGGGGCTGACGACAAGGCCGGTGTGGCGGAGATTCTGACGGCGGCGGAGACACTGCTCCGGCAGGGCGGCAGGCACGCCACGCTCAAGATCGGCTTCACCCCCGACGAGGAGATCGGACGGGGCGCGGACAAATTCGACGTCAAAGGCTTCGGCGCGGACTATGCCTACACCGCCGACGGCGGCCCGGTAGGGGAGATCGAATATGAGAATTTCAACGCCGCCGGGGCCAGGGTCATCGTCCACGGACGGAACATCCATCCCGGCTCCGCCAAGGGGAAGATGGTCAACTCCCAGCACATCGCCATGGAGTTTGACGCCTTGCTGCCGGTGCAGCAACGTCCGGAATTTACCGAGGGGTACGAGGGCTTCTTCCACCTGACCGGCGTGCAGGGCTCTGTGGAGGAAACCCAGCTGTACTATATTATCCGGGATCACGACATGGACAAATTCCAGGAAAAGAAGGCCGTCATGACTGCCGCGGCGGAGTTTATCAACCGCAAGTACGGCGGTGGCACTCTGGACCTGCAGCTCCGGGACAGCTATTTCAACATGAAAAAGTGCATCGAGCCCTGCATGTATGTGGTGGACCGTGCCATGAACGCCATGCGTGCTGTTGGCATGGAGCCTGTGGCGGTGCCTATTCGGGGCGGCACCGACGGGGCCCGGTTGAGCTATGAGGGGCTGCCCTGTCCCAACCTGTGCACCGGCGGCGAGAATTACCACGGACGGTTTGAGTTTATCCCTGTGGAGGATATGGAGCTGTGCGTGAAGATGCTGGTGGAGATCCTAACGGACTTTTAAGTGACTGTCGTTTCTTACGCAGCGGTGCGTAGGGGGCGGCATCCTTGACGCCCCTTACGGTACTGCGTGCGAATGGGGCGTCAGGGATGCCGCCTCCTGTGATTTCTAGTATCTATTCAGTCGAACCGAAATATCTTGCTGTAAATGATCGTTTATCGCAGAACCTATCGTAGGGGCCGATGCCCACATCGGCCCGCGGGGATAACCCCATTTCTTGAACCAGACTGCGGCGAATTCGGTACACTGTGCATGGGCCGATGTGCCTCAATCGGCCCCTACGGTGCTGCAAACGCAAACGATCATTTACCATAGCACTGCACCTGCGGTCGAGGGGCCCAAAGGATGTTGGTCAACCACCCAAAGTGCGTAACGCATTTGCTGCGGGCCTTGCCCGCTAAACGATCATTTATCTGACGTTCTCTGGTCACGACTGAATAGTTACGATTTCTATACAGTTCCTAAGAAAATCTTAAGACTTTCCGTGTTTACTTCCTGGGATTTCTATGGTAAAATGGTTATAAACCGTAATTTTACAGGAGAGAAACCGATATGCCAGGAAAATTTGAAGCGCCCCGAAATGGGGGCAATCCTCCGGATCGTCCCAGAAGCGGCGGCAATCCTCCCAGTCGCCCCGGAAACGGCGGCAATCCGCCCAGCCGCCGCAGACCCAGAAGACGGCGCAAACGCTTTCAGCCGATCCTATTGCTGCCATTGGTCCTTGTACTGGTTGTGGCCGCCCTGCTGCTGACCCGGTGCGGCAAGCAGGCGGACGGGACCCAGACCGAGCCCCGGCAGACCACAGCGCCTACGGAAACCACGGTTCCGAGGCCGACGGTCATTTCCACTGCCACGGTGGTTTCCCAGGGGGACTTGCTGATGCACAAGTACCTGTTCACCGCCGATCCCAGGTTCCCGGCCGAGTGCAATCTTGGGGACGGGACATACAATTTCGATTCCATTTTCCGGTACATGGACCCCTACGTTGCCCAGGCGGACTATGCCGTGGCCAACCTGGAGACCACCTTCGGCGGCGACGATTTTCCCTATCAGGGAAATCCCAGCTTCAATTGTCCCGACGCTCTGGCGGATTCCCTGGTCAGCGCGGGCTATGACATGTTGCTCACTGCTAACAACCACAGCTACGACACCCTGATGACCGGCATCAACCGTACCCTGGAGCAGGTCCGGGGCAGGGGACTGGAGACCCTGGGCACCCGGTTGTCGGAGAATGAAAACCGGTATTCTATCGTGGAGGTGAACGGCATCCGGATCGGCATGGTATGCTATACCTTCACCCTGTCCATGAACGGCAGCAAGCCCAGCCTGAATAACAACGCGCCTATGGAGAAACCGGAGCAGATCAATTATTTTAGCGCGGACAACCTGAACGGGTTCTATTCCGAAATGGAGCAGATTGTGGCCCAGATGAACGCGCAGGATGTGGAGGCCTCCATGCTGTTCCTCCACTGGGGCACGGAGTATGAGCTGACGGAGAACGACACCCAGCGTGCCATTGCCCAGAAGATGTGCGACATGGGCTTCGACGTCATCGTGGGCGGGCATCCCCATGTGGTGCAGCCCATGGACCTGCTAACCAGCACTCTGGACCCGGAGCAGAAAACCGTGTGCATTTACTCCCTGGGCAACGCGGTGTCCAACCAGCGGCGGGAGGAAATGCGGATGAAAACCGGTCATACCGAGGACGGGGCTCTGTTCTCCGTCACCTTCGAGAAGTACGACGACGGCAGTGTCTACGTGGCGGACTGCGATGTGCTGCCTACCTGGGTGAACAAGTTCGTCAACAAAGATGGGAAGGTGGAGTACAACATCCTGCCCCTGGATGAAAGCCAACAGGGGCAGTGGAAGACCCAATTCGGCCTGACCGATGCGCTGACCGGGGAGCTCCAGGCGTCCTATACCCGCACCATGGACATTGTGGGGGTCGGGCTGACGAAGTGCCAGACGTTTCTGCGGCAGGCCAAGCAGCAGCGGGACCAGGGCGGAGCTGTAACGGATTTGGCTGCCTGAAATAAAAAGCTGTCTCACGATTTTTCGTGGGACAGCTTTTTTGCGCGGCATGGTCAGAACTTTTTGAAATAATAGAACTTGAAGCACAGGCAGATGACAGCCGTGGCAAAGACACAGGCGAGGATAGTCAGGCTGACGGTTACGCTGAAATAGCCTGCCGCAATGGCAGCCACCAGTCCCAGCAGCAGGAAGGCCTGACAGCCGGCGGCCCGGGCGGAGGTCCAGACCTGAATGGTCCGCTCGTCGTTTTCCTTGATGTACAGCTTCTTCAGCTTCTTTTCGTCCTTCATGGCCAAAAGGTTGCGGACCAGGCTGAACAGCATCAGGGCCAGAACGCCCATGGACGCGCCGCTGACAAAGCCCCGCCACTGGGACTGCCAGTGGCTGTCTCCGGCAATGGGAGCCAGATCCACCACTCCCGCCTCCGCCGCAAAGCCCAGAGCGCAGAACCCGGCCAGAATGACACAGGCGACAGTGAGAAAAATATTTTGAATTTTCAACTTTTCCTTATAGTTTGACATAATTACTCCTCCAAATCCGAGAAATCAAATACTTCTTCAATGGTAAGCCCGAAATACCGGGCGATCTTGTAGGCCAGGGGCAGGGATGCGGTATACTTGCCCACCTCGATGGAGGTGATGGTCTGCCGTGTGGTACCTACGGCATCGGCCAGCTCCTCCTGGGAAAGCTTTCGCGCTTTGCGAAGCTCGCGGATCTTTGTTTTCATGGGATGCTCCTTTACCTTTCCCGCCATGCGTCCACGGTGGGAAAATGCTAAGTTAACTTTGCAAGAAAAGTATAGCATGCTTTGCGGAAAATGTCAAGCTTGCTTTGCAAAAAAGTTAATCCGAGGGTAACTATTCAGTCGTACCCCAAGTATCTCATATAAATGATCGTTTATGTGCATACCCACTGTAGGGGAGGGTCATTGACCCTCCCGCTGCGTAACGAAACAGAGCGTGAAATAGGTTGCTTCCAGTGCTGGTTTTCACAAAAAGCGACTGGTTTGACCGCTCAAAAACTTTCAGCCGGCGGGAGGGTCAATGACCCTCCCCTACAGTGGGTGCTGCTGTAAACGATCATTTACGATGGAAATGGCTTTGGGAAAAACAGAAAAACCTCCCCGAATGACGAATCCATTCGGGGAGGCATATGGGCTTTCTTATTCGGCGAAGTCCTTGTCCTCGGCCACGGGCTCGTTCTCAGCCACGATAACCTCAGGAGCGGGCTCTTCGGCGGGAGCTTCCTCAGCGGGAGCGGGCTCTTCGGCGGCAGGCGCTTCTTCCACAGGAGCGGGTTCCTCAGCGGCGGGAGCCTCCTCCACGGGTTCGGCTTTCTCGCAGCAGGGGCACTTGGGCAGGGAGGACAGGACCTTCTTGGCCCAGGCCACGATCTGCTCACCGTAGGTGGCAACAATGTAAATAGCACCGGCAACCGCAGCCAGAGCGGTTACAACTTTCACAATCGTGTTCAAGGTTTTCATAGTGTTTACCTCCAAATTAATTTTACTGCTTACTTTTCAGTATAACCAATGAAAGGGAAAAAAGCAATACAGATTTCATGAATTTGCGAAAAATAGCGGGAATGGGGACGAATGCGATGCCGATACCTGTTATCGGTCTTACACGTATCCGTACATGCCCCGGACGCTGACCTCTCCGGAATTCACATGCTCGATGCTGCCGTCGGGGAAGGCCACCACCAGAGCACCGTCGTCGTCCACGTCCAGGGCCTTGCCGTGCCGGATCTCTTCGCCCCGAACCAGGGAGACCTCCTGACCGATGGTGATGCAGTCTTTCCGGTAGCTTGCCAGCAGGGCTTCCTTTCCGGAAAGCAAACTCTGGGACATGGCGTACAGGGCTTCCATCATGGCTGCCGCCACTTTGGCCCGATCAATGTCCCGGCCTGTGACCATGGCCAGGGACCCGGCGATATCCTGCAGCTCCGGGGGAAAATCCGCTTTCCTTTGGCAGCAGTTGACCCCGATGCCGATGATGGCGTAGTCCAGTTCCCCGCTGGGACGAAAGCCCAATTCTGTCAGAATGCCGCAGAGCTTCCTGCCGCCGAAGACCAGGTCGTTGGTCCATTTGATGCCGGGACGAAAGTCTGCCGCATTTTCCACCGCGTCGCACATGGCCGCTGCCGTGGCGCAGGTCAGGTGCATCAGCTCTGTGGGGGCGCATTCTGGCCGCAGCAGCAGGCTGAAATAAATGCCCACTCCCCCAGGGGAGAGGAAGCTCCGGCCCCGCCGTCCGTGACCGCCGGTCTGGCGGTCCGCAATCAGAATTGTTCCATGGGGGGCACCTTGCTTCGCCATCGCTTTCAGCCGGTCATTGGTGGAGTCCAGGGATTCGATGTAATGAAACCGGTCTTTCCAGGGGTAGCCGGGGGAAAGCTGGGAGAGAATCTGTTCTTTCATAGGTCAGTCAATGTCCTGAAGGACTTCCTCCGGCGGACGGTCCAGCACCTCGGGATGCAGCATCAGCCGCTTATACTGCTTGAAGAAGGCGGCATAGTAGAAGCCGTCCACGATCCGTTCGTCCAGAGCGAACTTCACATCCACATATTTGCGCTGCACCACGGTGCCGTCCTCCAGCACCTCGCAGGCCCGGCGCTTCATGCCGAAGGCGCCGAACACCGGCAGGTTGCCGAAGTCGTACAAGTGGTGGTAGATGGGCGGGATGCCCAGGCTGCCCATGGAGGTGAAGAACAGGGAACCGTGGAAGGGGCTGACCTCCAGCAGGAACTTGGGCAGCAGGCCGAAGTAGTCCAGGGTCTTCAGCACCCACACCACAAATTTCAGCACCACACCGGGGATCAGGTTCAGGACGCCCGCCGTGTTGTCGAAGCTGGAGTCCAGGGGGGTGTTCTTCACCTGGTCCACTGCGGCCTGGAGCTTGCGGTAGACATCGTCGGCGGTGTCCCTGGGGTTCAGGTGGACCTTGATGACGGTGTCCGGAGAGTCGGCGGTCATTTCCTTTTTGATGGTCATGCAGTACTGGATGTCGTCGCCCCGGGAGTAGACCTTCTGCCCTGCAAGGAAGCGGTTCAGCCCGGGATATTTGCACAGGCCCCGGACGTAGGCGGCCAGCAGCACATGGGTGATGCCGAAGTTGGTCAGCCCCTCCCGGCGCTTCTGGCGGATGTAGCGGTCCACATGGGTAATCTCCAGGGAGTCCTCGAAGTAGTTGGAGGAGGTGTTCCGGGTGACCATGATGTAGGGGGACACCTGAGACATAGGCGGCAGGGTTCTTACTCTGCGCCCGTCGGAGCGATCGCCCCAGGTGGGGTGGTATTCGCCCATGGGATGAATGCGGACGGCGAAGACCAGTACCAGAATCCCCAGAAGCATGAGAATGTCCGCCAGGCCGCCTTTCAGCACGCTGATATCCCAGTACAGCACTGCGGCCCGGTAGCAGTACAGGGTAAAGGCCAGGGGCAGGCACACTGTAGGCAGCAGGAACAAAACGGCGTGGCGGTGGCGGCCTGCGGTGATGTCGGTATAGAGGCAGGCGAAGAAAACCAGAGCGATCCAGAACAGCCAGATAAGGATGCGGCTTTGCAGGATAGCGGACAAGGACAGTCCGGCGTAGAGGGCCATCATCCAGACGGGGATGGCGGTTTTGTAGAACATTTCCTCGCCGGAGAAAATGGCGATGAGCGCATACAGTGCGGCAGCCGCGATTGGCAAGAGAATTTGGCTCCACACGCTCAGCGGTTCCCCGGACCCTTTCAAACCGGAGAACGCAATGCGGGCCACTGCCGAAGCCGCCATGCACAGCGCCATCAGCCAAGTCAGCACGTTTTTTCGGCTGACATAGAGATGAATTCTGTTTTTCATACACACTTAGTATAGCAAAATCCGGCACAGATGGCAACAGAAAATGTTATATATGGGTCGGTTTTTGTGTTGGCGCGGGGATTTGTGGGATGGGTTGGGTTGTGCAAGGAGTTGGGTGCTCTGGAGGGGGTACGGTGTTACTTTCTTGTCTCCGAACAAGAAAGTAACCAAAGAAGTCGGCTTAAGGGGCGCTGAGAGTCGCGCTCCCGCGCGCCAAAGCCGCCCCCTTAAGAATCCTCCGGCGCGCACTTGGGGATTGCCCAGCACCTTAACTTGCTAAGAATTGAGATATTGCGGCCCAACGAAGGCGGGCTGTTCCACGACGCCCGCCCTGCCGGAAACCCGTATTTTGAAATGACAGCAAAAGACGAAAAAGTACATTTCCAAACCCTTATTTAAATTAACACTGTATCAAACTGTATCAATCATGGACAGCACTTAAAGTTATGCGCCCCTCGGGAGGGCGGGCGTCGCTGTGCAGCCCGCCGTCGTTGAGCCAGATCATCTTTAAATTTTGATGGTTAAGGTGCTGGGCATGTCCCAAGTGCGCGCCGGGAGAGGTACATAGGAGAGGGCGGCTTTGGCGCGCGGGAGCGCGACATTCAGCGCCTCTCCTATGCCGACTTCTTTGGTTACTTTCTTGTTCGGAGACAAGAAAGTAACACCGCCCCCCCCTCACAAGCGCCCAAGGCTTTGCACATGGGAAAAGCTAAGCTGTCATCCTTTGATGACACCCAGGATGACAGCCTATTTCAAATATTCTTCAGTGCCGCGATATAGTCCGGCGCGGTGCCGCAGCAGCCGCCGAGGATCGTGGCGCCGTTGGCTTTGCAATCCTTCATGATCCCGGCAAATTCTTCCGGGGTCATGGGGTATTCCGCAATGCCATCGCTGTTGATCACCGGCATTCCGGCGTTGGGCTTGCAGATCAGGGGGCCCTTCACAAACCGGCGCAGCTTGGTCACCAGGTAGGGGGTCATCATGTCCGCCGCCACGCAGTTGAAGCCCACGGCAGCGGCTCCGGCTTCCTCCAGCTCCTGTAGAATCTTTCCGGCGTCCGCTCCGGAGAATAGGGAGCCGTCGGGCTGCATGGTAAAGGTGTACATGGCGGCGCCCGCCCCTTCCAGCTCGGCGGCGGTGAGAATGGCCTCCGCCTCCTGCTGGTACAGCAGCGTCTCGCCCACCAGCAGGTCCGCGCCGCCGTCGATGAGGCCCCGGATCTGGCGGCGGTAGTTCTCCACCAGCAGGTCAAAGCAGTCCGGGTCCCAGCTGTCGCAGAAGGTGGCGAGGGTTGTCAAATCACCCGCAATGAGGCACCCCGGCGCGGCGGAGCGGCTCAGGGCCACCAGCGCTTCGTTGACCTTCTCTGTCTGCTTCTCCAGCCCCACCGCCTTCAGAGCAATGGGCTGGGCCTGGAAGGTGGGAGCGTAGATAATCTGGGACCCGGCTTCCGCGTAGGCGCGCTGTAACGAAACCAAGGGCTCCGGATGCTCCAGCACCCATTGTTCGGTGCAGCAGCCCTTGGGCATGCCGACGTTCCGCAGATTACTGCCGGTGGCTCCGTCCAGGATGTGCAGGCCGCTGCGGACTTTGACCTGAAATTCGTCTTTGGTGAGCATAGGCTTTTCCTCCAGAATGTATTTCTTGTGGGAATTATAAACGATTTTTGAAAGGATTGCAACAACCATTGACCTTTTGGGTAAAATCTGTTACGATAGCAAAAGTTTAGGAAAAGGAGACCATTTTTTATGAAGAAAACCGTTTTAAGAGAGTATGCCCGTCTCATCGTCCGCTGCGGCGTCAATGTTCAGAAGGGCCAGGAGGTTCTGATCTACGCCGGTCTGGACCAGCCGGAGTTTGTTCAGATGGTGGTGGAGGAGGCCTATAAGGCAAAGGCGAAAAAGGTCACTGTGGACTGGGACTACCAGCCCCTGCAGAAGCTCCATGTGCGCCATCAGTCCGTCAAGACCTTGGGAGAGGTCACAGAGTGGCAGAAGGCAAAGCTGCAGCACGCTGTGGATGTGGTCCCCTGCCGGATCCATCTGGTGTCCGATGACCCCGACGGCCTGAAGGGCATCAACATGGAGAAGCTGGCGAAAGCCCGCCAGCTGCGCTATCCCATCGTGAAACCCTACCATGACCAGCTGGAAAACAAGGACCAGTGGTGCATCGCCGCGGTGCCCGGGGCTGCCTGGGCCAAGAAGGTGTTCCCCGGCATGCGCACCAGCACCGCCATGGAGAAGCTGTGGGAGGCCATTCTGAGTACTTCCCGGGTCAGCGAGGGCAAGGACCCGGTGAAAGCCTGGGAGGAGCACAACGCGGATCTGCACAGCCGCTGCGACTATCTGAACAGCCTTCGCATCCGGAGCCTGCACTACACCGCGGAAAACGGCACCAACCTGACCGTGGGCATGATCCCCGAGGGCGAGTGGAAGGGTGGCGGCGACACCAGCTTGCAGGGCATCTTCTTCAACCCCAACATCCCCACCGAGGAGTGCTTCATCTCTCCCAAGCGGGGGGAGGCCGAGGGCATCGTCTATTCCACCAAGCCCCTGAGCTACCAGGGCCAGCTGATCGAGAACTTCTCCGTCCGCTTCGAAAACGGCAAGGCGGTGGAGGTCCAGGCGGAGAAGGGCGAGGAGCTGCTGAAGACTATGATTTCCATGGACGAGGGCGCGGCGTATCTGGGCGAATGCGCCCTGGTGCCCCAGAGAAGCCCCATCTGCGAAAGCGGCATTCTGTTCTACAACACCCTGTTCGATGAGAACGCTGCCTGCCACCTGGCGCTGGGTATGGGCTTCGCGGACACCATTCAGGACTTCCAGAACAAGACCCTGGACGAGTGCCGCAGCCTGGGCATCAACGACTCCATGATCCACGAGGACTTCATGATCGGCTGCGACAGCATGAACATTGACGCCCTCTGCGAAGACGGAAAAGTGGTTCCGATCTTCCGGAACGGGAACTGGGCGTTTTAAGAGTGTGGAGTGTGGAGTTAGGAGTGTGGAGTTATTCTCAGAAGAACCGGCTCCACAGGATCTGACTGTCTGCGTGAAAGAGCGTAACCTTTTTGCTGCGCAGTAAGTTTTCTGCCCGTAACTCCAAACTCCACACGCAATATAACTCCACACTGATTTTCGGCGTTTTTGAAAAATTCTGAAAAAAACACTTGCATTCTTGCGACCGATGTGTTATGATATCCGGGCGATTAAAGATTGCTTAGGGCTTCTATGCCCTTTAACTGATACGAAAGAGGTGAACGAAATGAAGGAAGGTATCCATCCCAAGTACGAACAGACCACGATCCGCTGCGCATGTGGCAATGTCTTTACCACCGGTTCTACCAAGAAGGACATTCGTGTTGAGATCTGCTCCAAGTGCCACCCTTTCTATACCGGCAAGCAGAAGCTGGTTGACACCGGTGGACGCGTTGATCGCTTCAACAAGCGTTTTGGCCTGAAGTAAGAACTTGCACTGCCGCACTACGGGTTTTCCGTGGTGCGGTTTTATTTTTATTTTCTTTACAATTTTCGACGGGAAAGGGATTGCCCCCAGCGCGGAATATGTGGTATACTATTGATAAAATGCAAGAACGAAGCAAGAGTTGAGATATTAGTAAGAAATGTGAGGGAATCTTATATCTTGAATCTCTTGCGGACGGAGGTACGAATGGAAGAGAATTTTGACCGAGTGGTTCAGGAGCGGGCGGTGCTGGTTGGGCTGAACGCCGACTGCTTTGACGAGGAACAGACCGCCACGGAGGAAACCCTGGAGGAGCTGGAGGATCTGCTGGAGACCGCCGGCGGCTTCTGCACCGGCAAGGTGCTGCAAAACCGCCATACCCCGGATTCCCACAGCTTTATCGGCGAGGGCAAGGCCCTGGAAGTGAAGATGCTGGTGGAGGCCACCGCGTCCACCATGGTGATCTTTGACAACGAGCTGTCTCCCGGCAACATCCGGGCCCTGGAGGAAATCATCGGTGTCACGGTCTTAGACCGCAGCGCCCTGATCCTGGACATCTTCGCCCAGCGGGCCAAGACCAAGGAGGGCCGCCTGCAAGTCGAGCTGGCCCAGTATAAGTATTTGCTGCCCCGGCTCTCCGGCATGGGCACCAGCCTCTCCCGGCAGGGCGGCGGCATCGGCACCCGGGGCCCCGGCGAGACCAAGCTGGAATCGGACCGCCGCCACATCCGGGAGCGGATCAACCGGCTGGAGGACGAGCTGGAGCAGGTGCGCAAGGTGCGCTCTGTCCAGCGGGAGCGGCGGATGAAAAACGCCATCCCCGTGGTGGCCATTGTAGGCTATACCAACGCGGGCAAGTCCACTCTGCTGAATCAACTGACCGGCGCGGGCATCCCTGCCAACAACCGGCTCTTTGACACCCTGGACACCACATCCCGGCTGCTGACGGTTTCCGACAATCTGGACGTGATTTTGTCCGACACCGTTGGCTTTATCGCAAAGCTGCCCCACCATCTGGTGGACGCCTTCCGGGCGACCCTGGAGGAGCTGGAATACGCGGACCTGCTGCTGCACGTCATTGACGCTTCGGACCCCCATCTGGAGCAGCACGTTTCGGTGGTGAACAAGCTGATTTCCCAGTTGGCCAAGCCCGGCACCCCGGTGCTGAAATGCTATAACAAGGCCGACCTGGTCTACTCCGAGGACATCCCCAGAGGCCGGGACATTGTGGCGATTTCCGCGAAAAAGGGCATCAACATGGACGGCCTGCTGAAGGCCATTGAAAAGGCCCTGGCCCAGGTAAGGCACCATGTGGTGCTGCGGCTGCCCTATTCCATGGGCGGCCAGGTGGAGACCCTCCACAACAATGCCCAGGTGAAAAGCGTGGAGTACACCGCCGAAGGCATCGAGGTGGAGGCCGTGGTGGATGACATCCTGCTGGGCAGACTGCGCCAGTTTGTGATCAAGGAGTGCTGACACTTGGACGAGTACCTGGTGCCGACCCGGTTCGGGGAAGCAGAATTTATCGAAAAGAAATCCCGCTTCATCGGCCGGGTCTGGCCCGTGGAGTCGGAGGAGGAAGCACTGGCAAAGATCCAGGAGATGAAGAAGCAGCACTATGACGCCACCCACAACTGCTGGGCCTACATCCTTAAGGACGGCCCGGTGCGGTTCTCCGACGACGGCGAGCCCGGCGGCACCGCGGGCATGCCCATGCTGCAGGTGCTGCAGCGGGAGGGGCTATATAATATCGTCTGCGTGGTGACAAGGTATTTTGGCGGGATTCTCCTGGGGGCTGGCGGCCTGGTCCGGGCCTACACCAAGGGGGCCAAAATGGCCGTGGACGCCGCGGGCAAGTCCATGAAGCGGGTGTGGACGGTGCTGTATGTGCCCTGTCCCTACCCCTTTTACGAGCGGGTGAAGCTGGAAGTCGGCAATTACGGCGGCATCGTGCGGCAGACGGACTTCGGCGCGGAAGTGGAGCTGGAGCTGCTGTTTCCGGAAAAACAAGTTCCAGTTTTTTTGGAAAAGCTGACGGATATGACCTCCGGGACGGTTGAGGGCATGGAGGTCGGGCAGGAGTATAGGGCTTTCCCAATTGAAAATTGAAAATGGAAAATTGAAAATTTACTTAATCGGCAGAATTGGCTTGCCGGCCCCCAGGTTTCCGCTGCACCATCTGTAGGGGAGGGTCACTGACCCTCCCGATGCCCTACGGAACAGAGCGCGAAATTCGATGCGCTCGGCGCTGTGGTTTGCAAATGCGGATGGTTCAACAGGGCAAAAACTATAAGCATAGCGGGAGGGTCGGTGACCCTCCCCTACAAAGGCGTATTCTGCGGGCACCGGCAATGACAGTGGATATTTGAATTCACAGGCGCAATCAAATCAAATAAACGGAGGGATTGCCATGACGGTACGGGAAGAATTGGAGCATCAGGAGCATAAGCGCCTGAATCCGTTGGCTGCCTTCGCGGATCAGAGCAAGGGACGGCCCCGGTTTGAGGAGCCCCGGGAGGAGGACGTGCGGACCTGCTACCAGCGGGATATTGACCGGATCGTCCACAGCAAGGCCTTCCGCCGCCTGATCCACAAGACCCAGGTGTTCCTCCGTCCGGAGGGGGACCACTACCGCACCCGCATGACCCACACCCTGGAGGTGTCCCGGATCGCCAGCACCATCACCCGGGCCTTGGGACTGAACGAGGATCTGGCGGAGGCCATTGCCATGGGCCATGATCTGGGACATACCCCTTTCGGCCACGCGGGGGAGGCGGCCCTGTCCGCCTGCCTGGGCAAGCCCTTCCGCCACAACGAGCAGAGCCTGCGGGTGGTGGACGTGCTGGAGAAGGACGGCCAGGGACTGAACCTGACCCATGAGGTGCGGCTGGGCATCCTGGGCCACACCGGAGAATACTGGCCCGAAACCCTGGAAGGCCAGATCGTCCGCCGCTCCGACCAGATCGCCTATGTCAACCATGACATTGACGACGCCATCCGGGCGGGGATTCTGACCAATGAGGACATTCCCGATGCCATTTCCACTGTGCTGGGCACCAACCACCGGGACCGGATCAACACCCTGGTCTGCGATACCATCCGCACCTCCCGGGAGGCTGGGGCCGTTTGCCTGTCTCCCAGCGTAGACAAGGCTTTGAAAGATTTGCGGGCATTCATGTTCGAGCATGTATACCGCAATCCGGTGGCCAAAGGGGAGGAGAGCAAGGCCAAAGCCATGCTCCAGCGGCTGTTTGAATACTACATCACCCACCCGGAAGCCCTGCCGGAGGATTTTCAGCCCCAGCTAAGCTTCGACGGGATGGAGCGCACGGTCTGTGACTACATTGCCGGCATGACGGACAACTATGCGGTGGACAAATATACCGAAATCTTCATTCCCTTTGGGTGGAATGTAAGAGGATAGAGTGAAATGCAGAATTCCGGATTGATGCTGATATTCAATTGTACGTTTCCTATAACAGTTCCGTAAATGCCGTGCGTAGGGGGCGGCATCCCTGACGCCCCATTTGCATGCAGTTCGTTTTGTGAGAATCCAACATTGCACCGTAAGGGGCGTCAAGGATGCCGCCCCCTACGCACTGTTCTGAGGGATACGGAATCATACAAATTATTTTGCATTCGCATTGACCCACGAAAGGGGGCGTGTACTGTGCCTTTCCCACCGGCATTTTTGGATGAGCTTGTGGCAAGAAACCCAATTGAAGACGTGGTGGGGCAGTATGTGACCCTGAAACGGTCCGGGTCCAACCTGTTTGGCCTGTGCCCCTTCCATGGAGAGAAGACAGCCTCCTTTTCCGTGACGCCGGATAAGGGCATGTTCTACTGCTTCGGCTGCCACAAGGGCGGCAGCGTCATCAATTTCGAGATGGAGATCGAGAACCTGAGCTATGCCGACGCCGTCCGGGCCCTGGCCAAGCGGGCGGGGATGGAAGTGCCGGAGGACGAGCAGTACCAGAGCCGCTACCGCCAGCAGGAGCGGCTGTGGGCGCTGCACAAGGAGGCTGCCCGGTTCTTCCATACGCAGCTCTATGATCCGATTGGCGTGTCGGCGCTGCAATATGCCCGTGACCGGGGCATGACACAGTCTACCCTGACGAAGTTCGGCATCGGCTATGCCCCGGACAGCTGGACCGATCTGGTGGACGCCCTGCGGAAGAAGGGCTATACCGACCAGGAACTCCGGGATTCGGGGCTGGTGACGGTGTCCAGGAAGAACGGTAATCTCTTTGACCGGTTCCAGGATCGGCTGATGTTCCCCATCATCGATGTCCGGGGCAACGTCATCGGCTTCGGCGGCCGAATTATGAACAATACCGACAAGTCCGCCGCAAAGTACTTAAATTCCCCGGAAACCCTGATATTCAATAAGAGAAAGAACCTGTTTGCCCTGAACCTGGCCAAGAAAAGCAAGCTGGGGTATCTCATCCTGGTGGAGGGCTACATGGACGCCATCGCCCTGCACCAGTACGGTTTTGACTGCGCGGTGGCCTCCCTGGGTACGGCCCTGACGGAGGACGGTGCGGCGCTGCTGTCCCGGTACACCGACCAGGTGGTGCTGATCTACGACGGCGACGCGGCAGGCCAGAACGCCACCCAGCGGGCCATTCCTATCCTGGAAAAGGCGGGCCTGCAGGTGAAGGTTTTGCAGATGCGGGACGCCAAGGACCCGGACGAATTCCTGAAAAAGTTCGGCGCGGACCGGTTTCGGCTGCTGCTGGAGGAATCCTCCAACCGGGTGGAATACCAGCTGGCGGCCATCCTCAAAAAGTACGACCTGCGCGACGACGACCAGAAGGTGAAATACCTGCAGGAATCCGCAGAACTGATCGGTTCTTTGGGCAGCTCCGTCCGGCGGGAGGTCTACGCCGGACGGGTGGCGGAGGCGGCGAAGATCAGCCTGGACGCCATGAAGCTGGAGGTGCAGCGGGCCTACAAGCGCCGCCAGGCCAGGCAAAAGAAGCAGCAGGAGAAGATAGATCTTGCCCCTGCCCGGAATTTGCAGCCCAAAAGCCGCACCATCCGCTACGACAACATGAAATCCGCCATGGCGGAGGAGATGCTCTTGGCGCTTGTCTTGCAGGAACCGGCGCTGCTGGACCAGACCGCCGGTCTGACGCCGGAGATGTTTTCGTCCCAAGTGTTGGGACGGGTCTATGCCCAGCTGCGCCAGCGCCACCGGGAGGGGCTGGAGGTCAATTTAAGCGGCCTGACGGATTTTACCTCCGAGGAAATGTCCCATATCGCGGGACTGGTGCAGCGCAACCAGGGGCCGGTAAACGAACAGGCGCTGCTGGACTGCGTCCGCACCATCCAGCGGGAGTACCAGACTGGGAAGGTGGAGACCGAGGCGGATCTGCTGGCCCTGCGGGATAAAATGAAGGAAAGAAAAGGAATCAGAGCATGACAGAGCTTTTGGAAAAAGAAGCCGACGCCCCCGTCAGCGCCGGGGAAGACGATGTGCGCCAGTTCCTCCGGGAGATCCGGGAATATCCCCGCCTGACGGTGGAGGAGGAGCGGGAGCTGGCACGGCGCTGCGCGGAAGGGGACGAGGATGCCATCCGCCAGATGGTCAATTCCAATCTGCGGCTGGTGGTGTCCATTGCCCGGGAATACGCCGGACGGGGCGTGGCCCTGATGGATCTGATCCAGGAGGGCAGCATCGGCCTGCTGGCGGCGGCCCGGAAATTCGACTATACCCGGGATCTGCGGTTTTCCACCTATGCCACCAAGTGGATTCGCCAGGGCGTGACCCGGTGCCTGCTGAACCACGGCAGCTCCATCCGGGTGCCCCTGCACACCGCCGAGCGGATGCGCAAGGTGCAGTCCGTCCGGGCGGCACTGCTGCAGGAGACCGGGGAAGAACCCACCACCGCCCAGATCGCCCAGCACAGCGGCATCCCGGAGAGCAAGGTTCAGGAGCTGATCCGGCTGACCCCGGACATCTGCTCCCTGGACGTGCCCGCCGGAGACGGAGATGACAGCAGCGCCCTGGGGACCCTGCTGGAGGACGTCCAGACGCCCCAGCCCTATGAGGAGTTGGTGCGCCAGGAGCTGGAGCGTACCATGGGGGAGCTGCTGTCCACACTGACGGACCGGCAGCAGCAGATTCTTCGGCTGCACTTCGGCATGGAGGACGGCCACTGCTACGCCCTGGAGGACATCGGCAAAATGCTGGGGATCTCCAAGGAACGGGTCCGGCAGGTCGAGCGTCAGGCCATGGACAAGCTGCAAAAAAACGGCGCCAGCCTGGGATTGGAGGAATTCCTGAATGAATGATTTGGAGATTACCTTTGAAGAAAGTCCTTGGGAGGCCTTCCTGCGGACCCGGCGGCCTGGGGACAGCGTATCTGCCGCCAACTTCCTGGCTATGCTGGAAGGGGAAGAAGAACAGGCGGTGGAGGATGCTCTGGCGGATCTGGAGGATAGCTGCCTCCAACTGGATATCTCGGATCTTCCCAAGGCCGGGGGAACCGGGGAAGCGGCTCTGCGGCTGCGGCAGGAGTGCCAGCTGGTCCAGAAGGGCCTGAATCCCGGGGACTTGGAGCCCAACGATCCGCTGCGGCTGTATCTGGAGGAGGTGGACCGGATGGCGGTCTCCGGGGACGAGCAGCGCCTGGCGGAGAAATGCGCCCGGGGTGACGAATGGGCCATGGAGAAGCTGACCAACCTGGGCTTAAAGCGGGTCATTGCCATCGCCGGGGAGCATGTGGGCTACGGCGTGCTGCTGCTGGATCTGATCCAGGAGGGCAGCTTGGGCCTGTGGCAGGCGGTGCGCAGCTACCGGGAGGGAGAGTTCGCTGCCTACCGGGACAGCCTTGTCCGGTTTTATATGGCGAAGGCCGTGACGCTCCAGGCCAGAGCCCACGGCGTGGGGCAGAAAATGAAGGAGGCCCTGGAGGATTACCGGGCGGTGGACGAGCGGCTGCTGTGGCAGCTGGGCCGGAACCCCACCCTGGAGGAGATCGCCCAGGAGCTTCACATGACGGTGGAGGAAGCCTCCAGCGTGCAGAGTATGCTGGAGGATGCCCGCATGCTCGCCAGGGTGAACAGCCGGCAGCAGGAGCAGGAGGAAGAGGAAAAGGAAGCCCAGGACCAGGCTGTGGAGGATACCGCCCAGTTCCGGATGCGGCAGAGAATTTTGGACCTGTTGTCCAATGTCAGCGAAGAAGACGCGAAGCTGCTGACCCTGCGCTTTGGTCTGGAGGGCGGCAAGCCCTTAAGCCCCCAGGAAGCGGGTAAGCGCTTAGGCCTGACCCCGGACGAGGTACTGACCAGAGAAGCCGCCGCTTTGGCGAAGCTGAGAAACGGATAGAATGCCAGTAGGGGAGGATCACTGATCCTCCCGGCAGGATAAAAAACGATTTGCGTGGTATTTCGGCGAATCCGTACCAATGAACCGATTCGCCGGGGATTGTTCAAAAAATCAGGCGCCTGCCGCCGGGAGGGTCGGTGACCCTCCCCTACAGTGGGCCTGCAAAGAAAGAGGGATAAACTATGGCCAAAACCATATCCATCGCCATTGACGGCCCCGCCGGGGCTGGGAAAAGCACCATTGCCCGGCGTCTTGCGAAAGATCTGGGCTATTACTATGTGGACACCGGGGCGATTTACCGCACCGTGGCTTACTTCTTTGACCTTTGGGGCGTCAGTCCCAAGGATGCCGATGCCGTCCGGCGCTACATCGACGAGCTGACCGTGGGCATCGAGTATGATGAAGAAGGCGTCCAGCACATGATTATGAACGGCATGGATGTCACCGGCGACATCCGCACCCAGGACATCGCCCAGAAGGCCAGCCTGGTTTCCGCCTATCCCGAGGTCCGGGAGATGCTGCTGGATATGCAGCGGGACATTGCCAGAAGGCACAATGTTATCATGGACGGCCGGGATATCGGCACCGTGGTGCTGCCCAAGGCCACGGTCAAGATCTTCCTGACCGCTTCCCCCGAGGTTCGGGCAAACCGCAGAACCCAGGAGCTGCAGGCCAAGGGTCAGAAGGCCAATTACGAGCAGATTCTGAAGGAGATCCAGCAGCGGGACTATCAGGACACCCATCGGGACATCGCCCCCCTGAAAATGGCGAGAGACTCCGTAAAGGTGGACACCTCCGACTTGGATATCGACGGCGTGGTGGCGGCCATCAAGGAGATCGTCGCGAAGAAGGTGGCCCAATGAGCGTCACCGTAGCCAAAAGCGCTGGGTTCTGCTTCGGCGTCAGCCGGGCGGTGGAGCTGGTGGAGCAGGCAGCCGGGGCGGGGAAGCAGGTGGTAACGCTGGGCCCCATTATCCACAACCGCCATGTGGTGGACCGGTTCCGCCAGATGGGCGTCAGCGTCATCGATGCCCCGGAAGAAGCGCAGCCGGGACAGACCGTCATCATCCGCTCCCACGGTGTCTCCCGGGCGGTGTATGAAGCCCTGGAAGCGCGGGGGGTGGAAATCATTGACGCCACCTGCCCCTTCGTCAAGCGGATCCACACCATCGTCAGCCGGGCGGAAGAGGAAGGCTGGCTCCCGGTTATCATCGGCACGCCCACCCACCCGGAGGTGGAGGGCATCGCCGGATGGTGCGGGCAGTGCCGGGTTTTCGAGACCCTGGAGGACCTGAAAAATTGGGCCGAATCGCAAGAGAATCTTAAGAATTCGGCAATTTGCATGGTTTCACAGACCACATCCACAGAATCTTTGTGGAAATCGTGCGGAAATTTTGCAAAAAAACAGTTTACTAACTTGAAAATTTTTGATACAATATGTAGAGCAACTGAGTATAGGCAAAGCGAAGCAGCGCAGTTAAGTGAAGTCTGTCAGGCAATGGTCGTTGTCGGAGATCTCAAGAGTTCCAACACAGGCCGTCTCGCTATGATTTGCCGAGAGCACTGCAACAAGGTCTTCCTGGTGGACAACGCCAGCGAGCTGAATGCTGAGGACTTTCGCGGTGTCACCGATGTTGGAATCACTGCCGGTGCGTCGACTCCGGCGTGGATTATAAAGGAGGTCAACAAGACTATGAGTGAAATTACCAATGTTGAGGCTGTACAGGAGGAGAACTTCGCCGAACTTCTCGAGCAGTCCATCAAGACTTTAAATACAGGAGATAAGGTCAAGGGCATCGTGACCGGTATTGGCAATACCGAGGTCCAGGTCGATCTGGGCACCAAGCACGCCGGCTACATTCCCTATGACGAAGTCAGCACCGATCCTTCTGTGAAGCCTGAGGACATCCTGAAGGTTGGCGACGAGATCGAGGTCTTCGTGGTTCGTGTCAACGACCAGGAGGGCACTGTGCAGCTGTCCAAGAAGAAGCTGGACGGCCTGAAGGTCTGGGACGACATGGCCCAGTGGGTGGAGGATAAGACCACCGTGGAAGGCACCATCACCGAGGAGAACAAGGGCGGCCTGGTTGCCAATGTGAAGGGCATCCGCGTCTTCATCCCCGCTTCCCAGTCCGGCATCGCCAAGGGCGGCGACATGGCCGGTATGGTGGGCAAGACCGTGCAGATGAAGATCACCGAGGTTAACCGTGCCCGCCGCCGCGTCATCGGCTCCATCCGGGCTGTCTCCTCTGAGGCCCGCAAGGCTGCTCAGGAGAAGGTCTGGTCCGAGATCGAGGTCGGCAAGAAGTACCACGGCGTGGTCAAGTCTCTGACTTCCTACGGTGCTTTCGTGGACATCGGCGGTGTGGACGGCATGGTCCATGTTTCCGAGCTGAGCTGGAACCGCATCAAGACTCCCGCCGACGTGGTCAAGGTTGGCGACGAGATCGACGTTTATGTCATCTCCTTCGATCCCGAGAAGCGCAAGATCTCCCTGGGCTACAAGACCGCTGAGATGAACCCCTGGAACCAGTTCATGACCAAGTTCTCCGTGGGCGACGTGGTGGATGCCAAGGTTGTAAAGCTGATGACCTTCGGCGCTTTTGCCGAGATCCTGCCCGGCGTGGACGGCCTGATCCATATCTCCCAGATCGCTGACCGCCGCATCGGCAAGCCCGAGGACGTGCTGGCCGAGGGTCAGGATGTCCGGGTGAAGATCACCGACGTGGATGCCGAGAACAAGCGCATCTCTCTGTCCATCCGCGCTCTGCTGGAAGAGGCTGCCGAGGACGCTGAGTAATTTGTGAAATTATGCCGGGGCCGCGCACGCTGCCCCGGTATTTTTTTAGAACCGGAAAGAATATGATGTGTTGAAAATGACGTTCGTGTATGCGATCCTCTGTTATGCCATGCCGGTCTTCAACCTGTACCGGAGCCTGACAGGAACCAGCGCCATGAATATCGCGTTCACCGTTGTTTGGCTGGCGCTGGGCATTTTTGAGACATTTCAGCATTTCAAAACGAAAAACAGAAAATAAGGAGTTACTTTATGGTTAAGCACATCGTTCTGTATACCTTCAAAGAGGGCGTGGACAAGGAAGACGCTGTGAAGCTTATCGCCTCCGTTCTGGAGCCCCTGGTGGGAAAAATCCCCGGCTTACTCCATCTGGAGATCCGCCGGGCCTTCAGCGGCATGGACTATGCCCTGTATTCCGAATTTGAGAGCCGGGAGGCCCTGGAGAACTACGCCGTCCACCCCCTGCATCAGGAGGCCAAGACCCATTTCTTCCACCTGCTGGATTCCCGGGTGGCAGCGGATTACGAGGTTTAAGGAGAAATACATATGAAAGCAATTGTAACCGTCGTGGGCAAGGACCGGGTGGGCATCATTGCCGGTGTCTGCACCGCCTTGGCCGAATTTAATGTCAACGTGCTGGACATCAGCCAGACCGTCATGCAGGGCTACTTCACCATGATGATGGCCACCGAGGTCTCGCAGTGCAATGTCCCCTTGGGGGAGCTGGTCACCAGAATGGACGAGATCGGCAGGGAAATGGGCCTGTCCATCCGCGTGCAGCGGGAGGACATCTTCGAGGCCATGCACCGGATCTGAGGTGACGCCATGTTGAATCAAAAGGACATTCTGGCTACCCAGGATATGATCGACAAGCGACACCTGGACATCCGGACCATCACCATGGGCATCAGCCTGTTAGACTGCTGCGACCCGGATCTGAAAACCTGCTGCGACAAGATTTATCGGAAAATCACCCGCTGCGCCAAGGATCTGGTGAAGGTGGGCGAGGATATCGAGAAGGAATTCGGCATTCCCATCGTCAACAAGCGGATCTCCGTGACCCCCATCTCCATCGTGGCGGGCTCCTGCGAGACGGACTCCTATGTGGAGATCGCCAAGACCCTGGACGCGGCGGCTTTCCACTGCGGCGTCAACTTCATCGGCGGCTTCTCTGCCCTGGTGCAGAAGGGCTGTACCAGCGGCGATTGGAAGCTGATCCGCTCCATTCCCGAAGCCATGCGGGAGACGGAACGGGTCTGCGCCAGCGTCAATGTGGGCTCCACCAAGGCCGGCATCAACATGGACGCCGTAGCGGAGATGGGCCGGATCATCAAGAAGACCGCGGAGCTGACTGCCGACGACGACGGCCTGGGCTGCGCGAAGGTAGTGGTATTTGCCAACGCGGTGGAGGACAACCCCTTCATGGCGGGGGCGTTTCACGGCGTGGGAGAGCCGGAGTGCGTGCTGAATGTGGGCGTCTCCGGTCCCGGCGTGGTGTTCCATGCCCTGCAGAGCGTCAAGGGGAAGCCCTTTGACGTGGTGGCGGAGACCGTCAAGAAGACCGCTTTCCAGATTACCCGTATGGGGCAGCTGGTGGGCCAGGAGGCATCCCGGCGGCTGGGCGTCCCCTTTGGCATTGTGGATCTGAGTCTTGCCCCCACTCCGGCGGTGGGGGACAGCGTGGCCCGGATTTTGGAAGAAATGGGCCTGGAGATCTGCGGTACCCATGGTACCACGGCGGCTCTGGCCTTGCTGAACGACGCGGTGAAGAAGGGCGGCGTCATGGCCTCTAACCATGTGGGCGGCCTGTCCGGCGCGTTTATTCCCGTGTCCGAGGATGAGGGCATGATTGCCGCCGCGGAATCCGGCACTCTGGTGCTGGACAAGCTGGAAGCCATGACCTGCGTGTGCAGCGTGGGCCTGGACATGATCGCGGTGCCGGGAGACACCTCCGCCGCCACCATCTCCGCCATCATCGCCGACGAGGCCGCCATCGGCATGGTCAACACCAAGACCACCGCCGTGCGCATTATTCCCGCCCCGGGCAAGACGATGGGAGACCGGGTGGAAATGGGCGGCCTTTTAGGCAGCGCCCCGGTGATGCCGGTCCACGACAAGTCCAGTGAAGATTTCATCGCCAGAGGCGGACGGATTCCCGCGCCCTTGCAGAGCCTGAAAAACTGACAAATCCACTTGCGGGAGAGGCATTGCCTCTCCCTTTTTTCGGTGGCGGTGAAAAACGTTAGAGGCAGGATCGTTTATCGCAGCACCATCTGTAGGGGAGGGTCAAATGACCCTCCCCTACAGTGGGCGCAGGCGAAAACGACAGAGAAAGCACCGAACGTTTTTGGGCGTTCGGCGCTTTTGACTATTTTGCGGACAGGTCTACGCTTCTACGGAGGATCGAATGGGCGGGGACCGGCTTGGGCAGGGGAAGGGTGAACTTCATCTGGGGGGTTCTGGGTTCCTCCAGGGGATTGCCCTCCAGGTCTGTCATGTTCCCGGCCACGATGGGGAAGGGGCGCAGATCCGGGCCCACAACCTCCAGCTCGTCTCCGGCGCGGAATTTGTTGTTCAGGCTGCATACCGCGATGCCGTTTGCGTCGCAGGATTCCACCTTGGCGCAGATCTGCCAGTCCCGGATGTATCGGGAATTGGCCACATACTGCCCAGGCTCGCCGTAGTAGAAACCGGTGGAGTAAACCCGGTGGGACACATGCTCCACTTCCTCCCGCCACACAGGGTCTATGGGACGGCCCGCGAAGGCGTCGTCGATGCAGTGCCGGTAGGCTCCGGTGACGATGGCGGCGTAGTAGGCGGACTTGGCCCGGCCCTCGATCTTGATGCAGTCCACGCCCGCTTCCATCAGGTCGTTTAGGTGGTCGATCATGCACATATCCCGGGAATTTAAGATGTAGGTGCCCTGTTCGTCCTCGAAGACCGGGAAGTATTCCCCGGGCCGCTTTTCCTCCATCAGGGCATACTGGTAGCGGCAGGGCTGGGCGCAGGCCCCACGGTTGGAGTCCCGGCCGGTCATGTAGTTGCTGAGCAGACACCGGCCGGAGTAGCTGACGCACATAGCCCCGTGGCCGAAGGTCTCGATCTCCAGCCTGGGATCCACCTTCTGCCGGATGGTGCGGATCTCCGCGAGACTCAGCTCCCTTGCCAGCACCACACGGCTGGCTCCCAGGTCAAACCAGGCCTGGGCGCATTCGTAATTGGCAATGGACTGCTGGGTGGAGATATGCCGCTGGCAGTGGGGGGCGTATTTTCCCGCCAGGGTAAAGGCTCCCAGATCCGCCAGAATCAGAGCGTCCACCTTTGCGTCGTCCAGCTGCTGTAGATAGTCCGGCAGCCGGGCGGCTTCTTCGTTGCGCGGCATGGTGTTCACGGTGACATGACATTTTACGCCGTGGTCGTGGGCGAATTGCACCGCCCGGGGCAGCTCCTCGGGGGAGAAGTTCCCCGCGAAGGAGCGCATGCCGAAGCTGGTGCCCGCCAGGTATACCGCGTCGGCGCCGTAGAGCACCGCCATCTGCAGCCGGTCCATGTCCCCGGCGGGACTGAGCAGTTCCAGTTTTCTCATATCAGCCCTCCGAGGATGCGGCGGCGAACTGGGCGCGCCAGGCCTCGTGCTCCTCATAGGTGGAGGAGAACTGGTGCATGCCCGTGGACGGATTCAGCACATAGTAGTAGTAATCGTGGCTCTCCGGCTCCAAAGCTGCTTTCAGGCTGGCGAGGCCCGGGTTGGCAATGGGGGTGGGGGTCAGGCCGGTGTGAGTATAGGTGTTGTAGGGGCTGTCGATGCGGGTGTCAATACCGGTGTTGTTGCCGTCCTGGGCGTAGATCAGGGAGGCGTCGATGTTCAGATAGGCGGGGGTGTCGCCCCAGCGGAACAGACGGTTGTAGATAACCCCGGCAATGGCAGGACTCTCGGCGGGGGCAGCGGCTTCCTTCTCGATCAGGGAGGCTACGATAACCACCTCCCGGACGGTGTAGCCGCCGCCGGTGACGGTTTCGTTCAGGGTGTCGATCTGGGCGCGCATTTCCTCGCTGAACCGGTTGCCAAAGTTGTCCAGCATCTTTTCCAGGGCCTCCCGGGGGGTGGAATTCTTATAGAATTCGTAGGTGTCCGGGAACAGGAAGCCCTCCAGGCAGTATTTGTCGCCCCGCTCCACGTTCTCCAGGAACCAGTAATCCTCCAGCTCTCCCGAGGCGGCATAGGCGGCGATGTCCACGGCGGTGCAGATCCGGTTTTCCTCCAGCAGGCCGAAGATCTGGCGGCAGGTATAGCCCTCTGGGATGGTCAGGGTGATGACCTCCCGGCTGGACCTGGGGGTCATGAAATTCACCAGGGCGTGGTAGTCGTAGCGGGTGTTCAGGTCATAGATGCCGGCCTGGATGTCCTCCCGGGCGTCGGATATGGAGGCATAGAGGTTGAACAGGCTCCGGTAGCGGATCAGGCCCTGGGCATAGAGTTTTTCGGTGATGTCCTCCATGGTGTCGGATTCGTAGATGGTGACGGTGACGGGCTTGTCCTCCCGTCCGAAGGCCAGCACATCGGCGGCGCAGACCCACAGCATCCGGCCCAGGGTCACGCCGATGGCCAGAATCAGCGCCAGCCACACGACGGTTGCCAGAATGTTGGGAATGCCCAGCAAACCCTCACCCTTTTTCCGCTTGGGACGGCCCTTCCGGGTGGGACGCTGGTGGCTGGGTACCTGGTCTTCCGGGGCAGAAGCCTCAAACATGTCGTTAAACTCGCTGCCGTTGTCCCGGTATTCCTGGTCGTCCACTTCCTCCTGGGGCGGTTCCGGCTCCGCAGGCGGAGCGAATTCGTTCAGGAGGTCCATATCGAAGGGCGGCTCTTCCTCACCGTGGTCCAGCAGGCCATTGTATTTGATGGCGTGCTCATCCGGCGTAATTTCCTGCCCCAGCTGGGGCTCGGTCAACGGGTCCTGGGGCTGAGGCGGGTAGTCCGCTTCCACATCCGGGATCCGGTCCATAAAGGACGGGGCGGGTTCCTCCTGGGCGGGGGGCTCCGGCATGGGAGGTTCCTCAGATGCGGAAGGCTCCTCTGCAAAGGGGACTGGCTCCGGTGTGGGAAGCTCCTCGGAAGGAGAAACCCCATCGGTAAGGGGGGCCGGTTCCGGTACAGGGACTTCTTCCGGGAAGGGAGTCTCCTCCGGAATGGGGTCAGCTTCCTCCTCCGGCGGTTCCGGCACGAAGGAGAGATCCTGGATCACGGGAGTTTCCTCCGGCTCCGGGATGCCGTTCTCCTCCGGGAATTGCTTGTTATCCATAGTGTGTTCCTCCTGGTCAGCGGATGGCGATCTGTTTCGCCACAGCCTCCGCGGCTTCCGGCCCCTTCAGCGCGGCGACGATGGCCAGTCCGAAGGGAATGGCACAGCCCGCGGAGGTGCCGGTGATCAGATTTCCGTCGGTGACGGCGGCAGCATTGGGCTCCATATTGGCGCTGCCCATCTGGGCTTCACAGCCGGGGTAGCAGGTGGCTTTTCTACCGTCGGGGATGCCCAGGTCCGCCAGCACCGTGGGGCCCGCGCAGATGGCGGCGGTGAGCTTGCCGTTTTCCCAGGCGAACCGGATGGCCTCCATGGCCTCCCGGCTGGCCCGGATGGAGGCCACGCCCTTTAAGCCACCGGGGAGAATGATGCCGTCCATTTGGGTCAGGTCCATTTCCCCCAGCTCCAGGTCCGCGGCAATGGGGATGCCGTGGCTTCCGGTGATGACCTTGCCGTTGATGCCCACAGTGGCCACAGAAATTCCCGCCCGGCGCAGCAGATCCAGTGGGGCCACGGCCTCGGTTTCTTCAAATCCGGTTCCCAGTAACAGGTAAATCATTTTATTTCCTCCAGACATGCCGCCACATGGCGGTAGATTTCTTCGTGGATATCCTCGATGCTGCGCATAACGCCGTCCTTGACGCAGGAAACGACGGTCCAGCCGTAGTATTCGGCGGCTGCCCTTCCGGCGCGGCGGCAGGTGGCGAGATACGCTGTGTCCTGCTCGTGGATATCCGCGTGGGTATGGGTGTCCTGCTCCCGGCGGCGCAGGAGCTGCTCCGTAAAGTCCGTGGGGACATCCAGGTACAGCACCAGATCCGGCCGGGGAAGGCCCAGCTTATCGTATTCAAAGTCGTAGAGCCATTTTAAAAATGCCGGCTGCTTCTCCTCCGGTTCCTTGGAGGCCTGATGGACGGCGTTGGAGGTGGTATAGCGGTCGGAGACCACCAGACCGCCCTGTGCGTACCAATCGCCCCAGACCTTCTTGAAGGAGGCGTAGCGGTCCACGGCATAGAAAGCCGACGCGGCGTAGGCGTTGACATCGTTGGGGTTCGTGCCGAACTCGCCGCCTAAGTACATGCGGATCAGCGCGGAGCTGGGCTCGGAATACTGGGGGAACACCAGCTTTTGAAAGCGGATACTTTCCCGCTCCAGCCGCTGGGTTAAAAGCCCAAACTGGGTGGACTTCCCGGAGCCGTCGGTGCCCTCGATTACGATTAGTTTGCCCATTTGTGTCCTCCTTATTGTCAGGACAGATTATGATAGCTTATAATATACCATATTTGCCGCCGTTTGTCCACCGTTGGGCGGGCGGGGAATTCTTAATTTTCTTGTAACGATTCCGCTGCAGCTGGATTTCCTGCCGTAAATGATCGTTTAGCGGGCAAGGCCCGCGGCGAATGCGTTACGCACTTTGGGTGGTAGACGAACATCCTTTGGGCCCCTCGACCGCTGGTGCAGTGCTATGGTAAATGATCGTTTACCGCGGCAATCTGCCGAAATGCGATGCGCATCAAAGGCTTGTGCACTTAGCGTAGGGGGCGGCATCCTTGACGCCCCTTTTGCATGCAGTACCGTCACAAGGGGCGTCAAGGATGCCGCCCCCTACGAACAGTAAACGATCATTTACGGCAGGAAATCGGAATCGTATCTTGAAAGCAAAAAAGCACCGGAGGGGAAGCCCCTCCGGCACGGGTCAGCAGGTTTGGCTGGTTTCGTCTTTTTCTTTTTTCTCGTCGCAGCTTCTGGGAGAGAACTGCTGGGCGGGGAAGGGAATGCGGCTGAACATTTCACAGGGATCCTCTACGGCGCAGCCGCCGGCGCTGTCGCAGCACTCCTTGGAGGGGATGCTGTAGTCCAGCACCGGAATCACCAGCTGGGCGTCCCGTTCCAGACGGACCAGAGAGAACTGGCCCAATGTGACAAACAGCCGCCGCTGGCCGCCGGACAGCACCAATTCCTCATCATACAGCGAGCAGATGCCGGTGGGGATCTGAGCGGTGACGGTATCGCCGGTGCAGTCCGCTGCGTCCCGAACCTTGGAGCTGAGGACCATGGGGTCCAGCACCTCTACCACGGCGGTGGGGCGGTTGGCGTAGGCCTGGGTGATGCCGTCAGGCTCCCCGATGCGGGTGTCGCTGCGGAAGATGTGGGCCCGGCTGTCCTCGCCGCAGAGGACTGCCCGCTTGGAGAAGACCGCCAGACCGTACAGCGTGGTGGGGCGGCAGGTGCCTACCACCGCGTCGGCTAAGATGCGGTAGTAGAAGGTGATGTCGATGCAGTAGTGGTTCCGGTCGAAGGCCACGGGCTCCACATCGATGTAGGTGTTCAGCAGCTCCGCGCAGCGGACCCGGACGTTGGCGGCGGAGTCCAGCAGTTGCTGGGAGCCGCAGGTTAAGTACACCCGCAGGTCCTCGATACAGTCCTTATCCCGGCAGGAGTCGGTAATCTTGCGTGTGTGGATGGACATGGTGTCCCGGACCCCGGTGGCACCGCGGCGCGGGGTGTCCGTGTTTTGCTCTGACATAAGGGTTACCTCCCGTGTTGAGAATAAGCAAAGGCGCTTATAGGACAGTTTATGCAGAGCCGACTCGGAAGTGCATGGGAGTTAGGAGAGTGGAGAGTTGAGAGTGGAGAGTGGAGTTGTCCGGGGGTTCAGCCCTGTATGGAGATTTCAAGTGCCGCATGAGAGATGCATATTTGTGTAAATGATCGTTTACTGTTACTGTGCGTAGGGGGCGGCATCCCTGACGCCCCTTCCGCATGCAGTACCGTCACAAGGGGCGTCAAGGATGCCGCTTTATTACGCACACCAATCTAACATTGCTGCGGTAAACAATTATTTAGCTAACGATATCGAAAAACTGCCATCCCTTGCATTGCTTTGGGATGGCAGATTTCCAAATGGTATAGCAGTATAGAAAAAATCAGAAAACTTCTAACTCCATACGAACTCCACACTTCACACTCCACACTCAAAAAAACCGATAGACCGTCCGGCTGCGGTAGGTTTCTCCGGCCTTGGTGATGGGCTGGGGCCAGTCGGGGTGGTGGAGGCAGTCGGGGTAATACTGGGTCTCCAGGGCGATGCCTGCGTGGGCGCCGTAGTGGACGCCGCCCTTGCCGGTTTCGTCCAGGAAGTTGCCCGCGTAGAACTGGATGCCGGGGCAGTCGGTGGTGACCGCCATGGACCGGCCGGAGAGAGGGTCGTGGAGGATGGCGCAGGGATCGCAGAAGACCTCCCAGTTGTGGTCGTATCCGCCCTGGAGCTTCAGAGGCTCGTAGTCCGCGTCAATGTCCCGGCAGATGGGCTTGGGGGAGCGGAAGTCCATGGGGGTGCCCGCCACCGGACGCAGCTCGCCGGTGGGGATGTTCTCGGCATCGTCGGGGTTGAAGAACCGGCCGGGGATCGTCAGAAGCTGGCGGACGGCGGCGTCGGTGTTTTCCTGGCCTGCCAGATTGAAGTAGCTGTGGTTGGTCAGGTTGAACACGGTGTCCTTGTCGCAGGTGGCCTTGTAGGTGATGACCAGCCTGCCCTCCGGCTCCAGGGCGTAGGTTACCTGGATCACCGCGTTCCCGGGGAAGCCCTGGTCTCCGTTGGGGCTGCGCAGCTCCAGGGTGATGGCGTCTTCCTGACAGGATACGACCTGCCACAGCCGCTTGAAGAAATAGTCCGGGCCGGAGTGGAGGTTGTTGCCGCCTTCGTTGGGTGTCATGGCATAGGTCCTGCCGCCCAGGACGAAGCAGGCGTTTTTGGTGCGGTTGGCGTTGCGGCCCACGGTGGCCCCCAGGCAGGCGGTGCCTTGGCGGTAGCCGTTGCAGTCGTCATAGCCCAGCACCACGTCCGCAAGGCTGCCCTCCGGATCGGGAACCAGCAGCTTTACCAGGGTCGCGCCGTAGTCGGACACGGCAGCCTGAAGCTGACCACAGGATATGGTGTACAGCGAGGCGGTTTCGCCGGAGGGTAAAACGCCGAAAGATTTTGGCATGGGAAACTCTCCTTTCATTTTTCGCAGGGAAAAAAGCAGAATTATGTTAAGAGCGCTTTTTGTGATTATACTATATTCTGCCTCGCATTTCAAACCTTTCTTTTCTGCTTGGCGGAAAAGAGGCAACTTTCTCCCGCTTCAAAGGAGAGAAAACAGGGGACAAAAAAGGATAACTTTTTGCCTTAAAAAACGAATGCACAATATTTTGTAGGCAGGACTTGACAAAACCACAATATCTAGTATAATAGAGCGTGCACGAGGAAATATAGAAGCATAGCGTCCAAGGAGGAACCCTCATGAAGATTATCAAGCGCAACGGCGCGGAAGTCGTTTTCGACATCGACAAGATTATTATGGCCGTGACCAAGGCCAACAATGCAGTGGATGAAAAGGTGCGCATGACCCCATTGCAGATTCAGCGGATTTCCCAGAGCGTTCAGATCTCCTGTGAGGAGATGGGCCGCAGCCCGTCCGTGGAAGAAATTCAGGATCTGGTGGAGAAGGCCATCATGGCCCACGGCGCATTTGAAGTTGCCAAGGAATATATTACCTACCGCTATACCCGCAGCCTGCTGCGGCAGTCCAACACGACGGATGACCGGATCCTGAGCCTCATCGAGTGCAACAACGAGGAGGTCAAGCAGGAGAACGCCAACAAGAACCCCACCATCAACGCTGTTCAGCGGGACTACATGGCCGGCGAGATCAGCAAGGACATCACCCGGCGGATCCTGCTGCCCCGGGAGGTGGTGGAGGCCCACGAGGCCGGCATCATCCACTTCCATGACTCCGACTATTATGCCCAGCATATGCACAACTGCGACCTGGTGAACCTGGACGACATGCTGCAGAACGGCACCGTGATCTCCGGCACCCTCATCGAGAAGCCCCATTCCTTCTCCACCGCCTGCAACATCGCCACCCAGATCATCGCCCAGGTGGCCTCCAACCAGTACGGCGGCCAGTCCATCTCCCTGACCCATCTGGCACCCTTCGTCCAGATCAGCCGGGAGAAGATCCGCAAGAGTGTGGAAAAGGAAATGGCGGCGTTCGGCATCGCGCCTTCGGAGGAGGTTATCTCCCGGGTGGTGGAGGACCGGCTCCGGGAGGAGGTCAGCCGGGGCGTCCAGACCATCCAGTACCAGGTGGTGACGCTCATGACCACCAACGGACAGGCTCCCTTCATCACGGTGTTTATGTACCTGAACGAGGCCAAGAGCGAGCAGGAGAAGAAGGACCTGGCCATGATTATCGAGGAGACCCTGCGCCAGCGCTACGAGGGCGTGAAGAACGAGAAGGGCGTGTGGATCACCCCCGCCTTCCCCAAGCTGATCTATGTGCTGGAGGAGGACAACGTCCGGGAGGGAACCCCCTACTGGTATCTGACCCGTCTGGCTGCCCAGTGTACCGCCAAGCGGATGGTGCCGGACTACATCAGCGAGAAGAAGATGAAGGAGTACAAGCTGTCCAAGGGCGAGACCCCGGGCAACGGCGACGTGTACACCTGCATGGGCTGCCGCAGCTTCCTGACCCCCGACCGCTCCGGCAACGGCTGGGACAATGTGGCCCGGGCCAAGAACTATGAGCCCGGCAAGCCCAAGTACTATGGCCGGTTCAACCAGGGCGTGGTCACCATCAACCTGGTGGACGTGGCATTGTCCTCCGGCCGGGACATGACGAAATTTTGGGAGATCTTCGAGGAGCGGCTGGAGCTGTGCCACACCGCCCTGCAGTGCCGTCACGAGCGGCTGAAGGGCACCCTGTCCGACGCCGCCCCCATCCTGTGGCAGTACGGCGCCCTGGCCCGTCTGGAGAAGGGTGAGCCCATTGACAAGCTGCTCTATGGCGGCTATTCCACCATCTCCCTGGGCTACGCGGGACTGTACGAGTGCGTCAAGTACATGACCGGCAAGTCCCACACCGACGAGGAGGCCAAGCCCTTCGCCCTGTCCGTCATGCAGAAGATGAACGACAAGTGCCTGCAGTGGAAGACCGCGGAGAACATCGACTACTCCCTCTACGGCACGCCCCTGGAGTCCACCACCTACAAGTTCGCCAAGTGCCTGCAGAAGCGCTTCGGCATCATCCCCGGCATTACGGACAAGAGCTATATCACCAACTCCTACCACGTCCATGTGGCGGAGCCCATCGACGCCTTCACCAAGCTGGCCTTCGAGTCCGAGTTCCAGCAGCTGTCCCCCGGCGGCGCCATCAGCTATGTGGAAGTGCCCAACATGCAGAATAATATCGATGCCGTCCTGGAGGTCATGCAGTTCATCTACGACAACATCATGTACGCCGAGCTGAACACCAAGTCCGACTACTGCCAGGTCTGCGGCTTTGACGGCGAGATCGAGATCCAGGAGGACGACGGCAAGCTGGTGTGGGTCTGCCCCCAGTGCGGCAACAAGGACCAGAGCAAGATGAATGTGGCCCGGCGTACCTGCGGCTACATCGGAACCCAGTACTGGAACCAGGGCCGGACCCAGGAGATCAAGGACCGGGTGCTGCACCTGTAAGAAAGAGGCGGAATATGACGGAGTTTCGGTATGATACCCAGCTGCTGATTGAGGGACATGCCCTGGATGAAGATGCTATCAACGCCTATTTCGTAGAGAATTTCCAGGGCGACTGCCTGCTGGCGGTGGGGGACGAGGACCTGATTAAAGTCCACTACCACACCAACGAGCCCTGGAAGGTGCTGGAATACTGCGCCTCCTTAGGAGAGATCTACGACATCGTTGTGGAGGACATGGACCGCCAGTCCCGGGGACTGAAGGGATAAAAAGAAAAAGGGATGCGGAAGTAAAAGCCGCATCCCTTTTTCAGTGTGGAGTTTGGAGAGTTGAGAGTGGAGTTGTGGTATCCACTTCGTGGATGAATGAATCATTTCCTTATCTTCGTTAGATACGCAATGATAAAGGGAATGGTATTCCAATGCCAGAAGATACTTACCGTAGGGGGCGGCATCCTTGACGCCCCTTGCGCATGCAGTATCGCCACAAGGGGCGTCAGGGATGCCGCCCCCTACGGAATGGAGACTCGACTGCCTTCCCCACATTATTTTAATCGTCCCGAAGGGACACCTTAACTCCACACTCCACATTCCACACTCCACACTGTTTCCATGGTTGCAAAACCGAAGAAAGAATGCTACAATGACAGAAAATTATGTTTAGATAAAGGAAAGAGAAACATGGACGTTACATTTGAAAGCCTGGGCCTGTCTCCGGCGATGCTGAAAGCATTGGAGCAGAAGGGCTACGGCTACCCAACCACCATCCAGGCCGAGGCCATTCCTTACTTTATGCAGTGGCGGGACGTCATTGCCAAGGCTCCCACCGGCACCGGCAAGACCTTCGCCTTCGGTATTCCCATGATCGAGCATGTGGACCCGGCTTCTGAGGAGGTTCAGGGCCTGATCCTGGCTCCCACCCGGGAGCTGGCCATCCAGATCGGCGACGAGCTGCGGGGTCTGCTGACCTATTTCCAGGGCATCCGGGTGGCGGTGCTCTACGGCGGCGCGGGCATCGGCGGCCAGATCAAGCAGCTCCAGCGCAAGCCCCAGATCGTGGTGGCCACCCCCGGACGGCTCATGGACCACTACAACCGCAAGACCATCCGCCTGGACAAGATCCAGACCGTGGTTCTGGACGAGGCGGACCGGATGCTGGATATGGGCTTCTTCAAGGATGTGACCCGGATCATTGAGAAGGTGAAAAACCGGAAGAATCTGGGCCTGTTCTCCGCCACCATCTCCCAGGAGGTCATGACTGTGTCCTGGATGTACCAGCGGGATGAGGTGGAGATCACCGTGGAGCCGGAGAAGGAGGACCGCCCGGACATCGACCAGTTCAGCCTGACCTGCACCCCCCTGGAAAAGGCGGAGACCACTCTGCGCTTGATCCGCACCCAGGGCTATGAGCGGGTGATGATCTTCTGCAACACCAAGCACATGTGCCAGCGCTTAAGCGACGACTTCCAGCGCGCCGGTATGGACTGCCAGTGCATCCACGGCGATATCCGCCAGAGCCAGCGGGAGAAGACTATGCAGCGCTACCGGGAGGGCAAGCTGCCGATCCTCATCGCCACGGACGTGGCCTCACGGGGCATTGACGTGGACGATGTGGACTGCGTCATCAACTATGATGTGCCGGAGGAAAATGAATACTACGTCCACCGCATCGGCCGGACCGGCCGGGCCAAGAAAAAGGGCGTGGCCTGGAGCATCGTCAGCAACTTTCCGGAGAAGGCCAAGCTGGAGGAGGTCTGCAAATACTGCCATTTCACCATTCAGCCCATGGTGCTGGCGGCCGATGGCGGTCTGACGGAGGAAGAGGTCAAGACGCCTGTGCCTCCCAAGAGGCGGCTGCGTTGACGCCCCGGGAAAAGGGCTTCCTGCTGCTGACCAGCCATCTGGGGGACCCGCAGCGCAGACCCTTGATCACGGCCCAGCTGCGGATCCTGGCGGATCGGGTGCGGTATGCCCGGCAGCCCCAGGAGGACCGGGAGCTGGAGGAAGGGGATCTGCTTCGGCTGGGGTATAACCGGGAGATGGCCCGTCGGATTCTGGACCTGCTGGGGCAGGCGGATGTGCTGGAATTCTATCGGAAACAGGCGGCCCGGTTTGACTGCGTTCCCATTACCCGGGTCAGCCCGGACTATCCGCCGCTGCTGCGCCGCCGTCTGGGCCTGGACAGCCCCGGCTGCCTGTGGGCCAAGGGGGACCTGGAACTCCTGCACACACCTGCCGTGGCGCTGGTGGGCAGCCGGGAGCTGCGGGAACCAAACCGGGAATTTGCCGCCGCCGTGGGCCGCTTTGCTGCGGAGCAGGGGATGGTCCTGGTCTCCGGCAATGCCAGAGGTGCGGATCGAACGGCCCAGGACGCCTGCCTGGAGGCGGGAGGCAAGGTCATCAGCATTGTGGCGGAGGAGCTGAGCAAGCAGCCCAGGCTTCGAAATGTGCTGTTTTTGAGCGAAGAGGACTTCGACGAGCCCTTTTCCTCCCAGAGGGCGTTAAGCCGCAACCGCTGTATTCATGCCCTGGGGTGGATGGTGTTCGTGGCCCAGGCGGAAATGGGCAAGGGCGGCACCTGGGACGGCACGGTGAAGAACCTCCGCTTCGGCTGGAGCCCGGTGGCCTGCTTCCGGGACGGCAGCGAGAGCGCCCGGCAGCTGGAGGAGCTGGGGGCGTACCTGGTGGAGAAAGGAGATCTGCGGAATTTCGATATCCTGCCGGAAAACCAGGAAATGCTGGAGCTCTGGTAACGCAAATCAAATGCCCATGACGCAATCGGTCATGGGCTGTTTTTACGCCTTTTCCTTTGCCCAGGCTGCGATGACGGCTTCACTGTCCTTTGCCTGATGGCCTTTCACCGACAGGCCGGGAACCACCGTTGCGCCTCGGCAGGAGGCCTGGAGATCCTGCTCGCTGTGGGCCATGCCGCTGCCCTCGTTGGTGCACAGGGGGACGATCTTCTTTCCCGTCAGATCATAGTGCTCCAGGAATGTGAAGACGCACATGGGCGCCGTGCCGCACCAGCAGGGGTAGCAGACGAAAATGGTGTCGTAGGGGCGGATATCGGCCACGTAGCCCTTGATCTCCGGACGAAGATTGGCTTTTGCCTCCGCCCAGGCTTCCGCGCAGCATTCCCGGTAGTTGACCGCATAGGGCTTCACGGTGTCGATTTCGAAGATGTCAGCGTCCAGGGCTTTACAAATGTACTCCGCAGCGTATTCGGTGTTGCCCTTTTCCAGGACCTGGACGCCGCCGGGCATGTGGTTTTCTCCTTTGCGGGAGTAGTAAACGACAAGTTTCTTTGCCATATGCCAGTTCTCCTTCTGTGTTTATTCTGTGTTACGATTCAGTCATCCCCATGCTTTTCATAAAGAGGATCGTTTTCGTTCGCACCTACTGTAGGGGAGGGTCATTGACCCTCCCGCTGCGTAACGAAACAGAGCGTGAAATCCGATGCTCCCGTCGTTGGTTTTCACAGAATGGGGCTGATCCAACTGCTCGGAATGCGTAAGCCTTACGGGAGGGTCAATGACCCTCCCCTACAGTGGGTGCTGCGATAAACGATCCATTACACGAAAAAGTCAGGTGCAACGGATATCGGTTCGCTTTCTATATTATATCATAGGAGAAAAATGATATGTTAATATTTCGTTACGTTTCCCCCGGCAATGGGAGGCGATATGACAGAAAAAGGAAGGCATCACTCGGGCGAGCTGCCTTCCTTTTTGCCGTTTTTCGGTTACTTCAGAGAAATGTGGTTTTCCTCCAGGGCCTTGCGGATGGCAATGGCCAGGATGGGGGCGAAGACGATGGCCACAACCGCGTTGAAGGTGGTGGCGGGGAGCTTCGCGATGACCGTTGCCAGGGCGGCGTCCGGGGTCAGGCCCTTCAGCAGCAGGCCGCTGTAGAAGTAGCTCTTTGCCAGGTACAGCACCGCGTAGGTCACGGCACCGGTGACGGTGGCTGCCACAGCCTTGCCGTAGCCCCAGTTTCTTTTCCCGCTCCAGGCCACCAGACCGGCAGCCAGGCCGTATGCACCCTTGGTCAGGAAAGTGATCCAGCACTCGGAGATGTACAGGGGATTGGTCATGTCATAGATGGCGGAGCCCAGGCCGGCTGCCGCGCCGCCCAGCCAGGGTCCCAGCAGGATGCCGGACAGGGCGCACATGATGTTGCCCAGGTGGAAGGACGTGGTGCCCGCAACCTCCAGGGGCAGGGTGATCCGCAGGGCGGAGCCTACCACCGTCAGGGCAGCCAGCAGCGCCGCGAGCACCAGCCGTCTGGTGGAAATGGTTTGTTTCTTTTCCATAGTAGATACCTCCCGTATCAGATCTGATGCCATTATACCGAAATCTGGTAATAAATACATAACCAAAACCGTAATATAAAATAGGGCCAGATTAGGGCGATGGACAGGAAAGAATGAGGAATTTATCTAAATTAACTGAAAAATGGAAAAAGGGCTGTACAGATTTTGAAAAGGATGTTACAATACACCCAAGAAAACCTGGGGCGATATTCCGGAAATTCGGCATTCCGCCCGAAAACAAGTATTTTGAAAGGGGTATTTTTCATGAGACTGATTCGCGCCAAGGATTACCAGGATGTCAGCCGCAAAGCCGCCAATATCATTGCCGCCCAGATTTATCTGAAGCCGGACTGCGTTCTGGGTCTGGCCACTGGCAGCAGCCCTGTGGGAACCTACAAGGAGCTGATTGCGAAGTTCGAAAGCGGCGACCTGGATTTCTCTCAGGTTAGAACTGTGAACCTGGACGAGTATGTGGGCCTTCCTAAGGATCACGACCAGAGCTATGCCTACTTCATGCGCCACAACCTGTTTGACCATGTGAACATCGACCAGGCCAACTGCAATATCCCCAACGGCATGAACCCCGATGCGGCAGCCGAGTGCGCCCGGTACGACGCGGTCATCGATGCCTTCGGCGGCGCGGACCTGCAGCTGCTGGGCCTGGGCCCCAACGGCCACATCGGCTTCAACGAGCCTGCTGACGCCTTTGCCAAGGGCACCAACAAGGTGGCCCTGACGGCCTCCACCATCGATGCCAACGCCCGGTTCTTCGCGTCCCGGGAGGACGTTCCCACCCACGCCTACACCATGGGCATCGGCTCCATCATGAAGGCCAAGCGGGTCCTGCTGGTGGTCAACGGCGAGAACAAGGCCCAGGCGGTGAAGGACTGCTTCTTCGGACCCATCCGTCCCCAGGCCCCCGGCTCCATTTTGCAGCTGCACCCGGACTTCACCCTGGTAGCAGACGAGGCAGCGCTGTCACTGGTAAAGGATCTGCTGTAAGAGAATACCATGATGCCCGGAGGATGACAGATCCTCCGGGTTTTGACAGCCCGCAGTGGGTATATCATTTATGGCAGCATCCACTGCAGGGGAGGGTCACTGACCCTCCCGCCTGGTTACGAAACAGAGCGTGAAATCTGATGCGCTTTCCCCCAAAAAGATGGTTCCAACAGCACAAAATACCGAAGCTTTCGGGAGGGTCAGTGACCCTCCCCTACAGTTTTCTTTGCACAATCGTTCTGAAAGATGGTGAAATTATGGATTTCCCGAAGCGAAAAAGTCCCAGAATTCCCGGTTATGACTATGCCACACCTAATTACTATTTTATCACCATCTGTACCTATGACAAAACATGTATTTTCGGAACCCCGGGTCGATTGAACGAATATGGAAAGATTGCGGAAGAACATCTTCGGAAGATACCGGGGTTGAATCCCAGAATCAAGCTGGACAAGTATGTTGTTATGCCGAATCATATTCACGTGATTTTTATTGTAACAGGGGATAATTCAGATAGCGGTTCGCGGGATCTGTCGGTTTGCATTGGACAATACAAAATGTCCGTTACAAAGAAAATTCGCATCAGGGAAAACGGGAAGAAAGTATGGCAAAGATCGTTTCATGACCATGTTATCCGTAACCAAAATGACTATGAAAAAATATGGACATATATCGAGAATAATCCTCTGAAATGGAAAGAAGACTGCTTTTATACCGTAGGGGAGGGTCACTGACCCTCCCGCTATCTTTTGGAATAGAGTGTGAAAAGGAGATGCCTTGATTCCAATCTCTGGCTTTCGCAGAAACGAAACACCCAACCGCTCAATATCGTGAACAAAACGGGAGGGTCGGTGACCCTCCCCTACAGTGGATGTGAGATTTGAAGACGGCTGCGACTTTGCATACTTTTCCCAATTCTGGGCATCCTGTGGGCAGAAAGGGGATGCCAATATGGAATTTATTCATTCCGAAACCAGGAAGAATCTGGTCCGTTCCTTTGCCGGGGAGTCCCAGGCAAGAACCCGGTATACCATTTACGCCCAGAAGGCCAGGGAGGACAACTGCGAGTGGATTGCCCGGGTCTTTGAGGAGACCGCCGCCAACGAGGCCGTCCACGCGGAGGAGTTTCTGGAAATGCTCCAGCGGCTGGGCGGCTGCGCCGAAAACATCGACGTGGAGGCGGGGTATCCGTTCCAGCTGGGCTCCACCGCCGAAAACCTGGGCTTCGCGGCGGAGGGAGAGCGGGATGAGCACGACAATGCCTATCCCGGCTTCGCGGAGATGGCCCGCCGGGAGGGCTTCAAGGACGCTGCCCTGCTGTGGATGCAGATCGCCCGGATCGAGGGTCTCCACCACAACCAATTTCTGAGCCTCCAGGAGCAGCTCACCACCGGAACCCTGACGGAAAAGCAGGAGCCTATCCGCTGGCGGTGCCTGAACTGCGGCTACGCCTATGAGGGCATCCGGGCCTGCGACCCCTGCCCGGTCTGCGGCAAAAGCGCCGGCTGGCAGGAGGGAGAGCTGGACCGGAAAAATATCATGGACAAATAAAAGGAAAAATGCAGAATGCAAAATGCAAAATGGAGGGAAATTTTGCGCTTTGTGTTCTGCTTTTTTACTTTTTCGGAAAAGTTGTTGTTTACAGATGACGCCGGGATGTGGTATGATAAAGCGTAAGATTATGGAGCGCAGAGGTTTTTGCAATGAATTACATCGTTTTGGATATGGAATGGAATCAGCCCTGGCCCGGGTCTCCCTCTTCCAAGAAGGTGCTGCCGGTGCAGATCCGGGGCGAGATCATCCAGATCGGCGCTGTACGGCTGACTTGGGAAAAAGAAGTGGCGGATGAGTTCCAGATCATGGTGAAGCCCAAATTCTACCGGCACTTAAACCGCCGGGTCAGCAAGCTCACCGGCATCAAGGAGACCCAGCTGCGGGAGGAGGGTGTGCCCTTCCCGGAGGCCGTGGAGCAGTTCCGGAGCTGGTGCGGGGAGGACATCGTGTTCCTGACCTGGGGCTTCGACGATATCGGCATCCTGCGGGAAAACCTGCAGCTTTACGGCCTGGACACCGGCTTTACCCAGCGGTGGTACAATGCCCAGATGATCTTCAATGCCCAGACCGACGGCTCCACCTCCCAGAAGGCCCTGAAGACCGCCATGGAGGTTTTCGGCATCGAGGCCACCCGGCCTGCCCATGACGCTTTGGGGGACGCCTATCACACCGCGTTGATTTGCGCCCGGCTGGATCTGGAGCGGGGGTCGGCAGAGTATGACGAGGCTCTGAAAAACCACGAGAACGGCTTCCACGGCGCGGAGCTGCCCGGCTGCATCGCCAGAAAGGTATTCTATGACTACGCCGACAAGCATGCGGCGTTAAGCGCCATGGCCGGAGAGGAGAACTTCTGTCCGGTTTGCGGCGGACGGATGCTGGGCTCCAGGTGGTTTTCCCAGCCGGGACACCGGTACATGGATATGGCCACCTGCCCGGAGGATGGCAAATTCCTGATCCGGGTACGGCTGTCGGAGCAGCCCGACGGTCTGATCCGCGTCAGCCGTCTGACCTACGAAGCCACCTCCGAAGCCGCCGAAGCCTATGCCCGCCGGGCGGAAAAGGCGGACCCGGAAATCCCGTCCCGTCCCCGCCGCCGCAGAAGAAGAAGGAGCGGCAGCGCGGCCAAGGCTGCGCAGACAAAGACAGAATGATTAGGAACTGTTCAGAAATTACTTTTAAATTCTGGCTCGTCTTTTTCGCTGGCAGCTTCGTTGTCAAAGCTTGAAATACACCAGGTATTCCTGCGCTTTTCCGCCTTGCTGCCAGCGAAAAATCCTTCGCCATCTATTCAAAACGAATTTCTGAACAGTTCCTTAGACGCTGCCCACGGAGCAAGGAAGCTCTCCGGGCAGCGTTTTGACATTTCCCGTTCCGAATCCTCCAAAACGGAAAAAGGGATTTATTCACATGCGGCTGGTTAATAATAAGATAAATGGTATCTATTCAGTCGAACCTAAATATCTTGCTGTAAATGATCGTTTACAGTTCGTAGGGGGCGGCATCCTTGACGCCCCTTGTGACGGTACTGCGTGCAAAAGGGGCGTCAAGGATGCCGCCCCCTACGCACAGAAACAGGAAACGATCATTTACCAGGAATGGTTCTGCGCACCGGGTGTGGAACAGCAAAGACACGTTTCCATTCCCACTGTGCATTGTGTGTTTTCACCTATGTCCTGACCTACGTTCAGGACAGAAGCCGTGCGGTCAGCGATGCCATGAAGAAGCCCACAAAGTCCGCAAACAGGGCTGCCGGAATGGTGTAGCGGGTCTTCTGAATTCCGGCGGCGCCGAAATAGACGCTGACGGTGTAAAACGTGGTCTCTGTGGAGCCCAGCATGACGGCGGCGGTGCGGCCCGGCAGGGAGTCCACGCCGTACTGGGCCATCAGCTCCGCCCCCACCGCCAGGGCCGCGCTGCCGCTGATGGGGCGGATCAGTACCAGCATGGCGGTCTGAGGCGGGATGCCGAAGAAGGTCAGCACCGGGGCCAGAATGCCACTGAGAAGCTCCATGGCTCCGGAGGCCCGGAGCATATACACTGCGGTCAGAAGCAGGATCAGCGCCGGGAGAATGGAAACCAATAACCGCAGCCCCTCTGCGCCTCCCTGCAGCAGAATACTGTAGGCGTTCTCCTGCTTCCGCAGAGCCAGAGCGGCGGCAAGAAACAGAAGCAGGGGAACCAGATAGTCTGTCATCGTTTCCACACCTTTCCCAGGAGCCAGGCCACCGTGACCCCCAGACCCGCGGAGCACAGACTGGTGATCCACACCGCCGGAAGAATGTCAAAGGGCGTATCACAGCCCAGACCGCTGCGCACTGCCGCCACATTGGTGGGGATTAACTGAATGGAGGCGGTGTTCAGCACGATGAGTCTGCACAGCTCGTCCGTGGCGGTGTCACCCCGCTTCAGCCGCTTCGCTGCCTGGATGCCCATGGGGGTAGCGGCATTCCCCAGGCCCAGAAAATTGGCGCAGATATTGGCGCTCAAGTCCCGGGAAAGGGCTGCGTCCTCCTTAGTGGAGGGGAACAGCCGGTGCAGCAGCGGCTTCAAGGCTCCCGCAAGGGTGTCCGTAATCCCCCCGGCCTCCATGAGCTTACCCACGCCGGACCACAGGCAGATGGCTCCCGCCATGGAAATTGCCAGCGTCACCCCGGCCTGGGCCCCCTGGAGCGCTGCCGCTGCCAATACGGCGCCATTTCCCGAGACCGCCGCGCAGAGAATGCTGACCAGCACAATGCCTGTCCAGATCCAGCTCATTACCACATCCATCCCTCCCATGGTGTACAATATGCTATCCTTGCTGGGAAATGCATGGGTATTTTGCACAAAATGTGACATGATTTTTAAAAAGTGTTTGACTCCTGGGAAAGAAGCTACTATAATGATAAAACAAATAAGTCGTTTCTGATAGCAGATAGCGGCTGGAATTGCCAGAAAGGGGATGACTGCATGAAATCTACAGGGATCATACGAAAAGTAGACGACCTTGGCAGGATCGTCCTGCCGATCGAGCTGCGCCGCACGCTGGACATTGAGGAACGGGACGAGCTGGAGATCTATATTGAGAATGAACGGATTATCTTACAGAGGTATGAGCCGTCCTGTATATTCTGCGGTTCCTCCCGGGATCTGGTTTTGTACCGCCGGAGGAACGTGTGTCAGGATTGTATCAAGCAATTGACGAAAAATCCCTGAATGACCGCGGTCATTCAGGGATTTTCAGTGCAATCTCGTATACGGTATTCTTGGGCAGGTTCAGCTCCTGGGCGGCCTGCTTCACCGCGTCCTTGCGGCTCAGGCCTTCCGCTATCAGCTGGGCGACCCTTGCGGCGGCGTCCGCTTCCGGCACGGCCTCCGGCGTTTCCTGGGAGGCTCCCGCCACGACCAGGACGAACTCTCCCTTGGGCGGGGTCTTGGTATAGCGCCGTACCGCTTCCCCCAGAGTGGTGCGGACCACTTCCTCGTGGAGCTTGGTCAGCTCCCGGCACAGGCTGATGCTGCGGTCAGCGCCGAAGGCATCCCGCAGGTCCTCCAGGGTATTAAACAGCTTGTGGGGGGCTTCGTAGAAGATCATGGTGCGCTGCTCCTTTTTCAGGGAGTCCAGATGCTCCCGGCGGCTTTTCTTGGCAGTGGAGAGGAAGCCCTCGAAGCAGAACCGGCCGGTGGCTTGCCCAGAGATGCTCAGGGCGGTGATGGCGGCGCAGGGGCCGGGAATGGCGCAGACGGTGATCCCCGCTTCGGCGCACTGCTTCACCAAATCCTCGCCGGGATCGGAGATGGCGGGGCTGCCGGCGTCGGACACCAGAGCGCAGGTTTCACCAGCCAGAATCCGGTCCACGATTTTTTCTCCCTTAAATGCCTTGTTATGCTCGTAGTAGCTGACAAGGCTTTTTTTGATCCCCAGGTGGTTGAGAAGCTTCAGGGTCACCCGGGTATCCTCGGCGGCGATGAAGTCCGCGTTTTCTAAAGTTTCCCGGCAGCGGACGGAGATGTCTCCCAGATTCCCGATGGGCGTGGGGACGAGATAGAGTGTTCCGGGCATAGGTTTCCTCCTTGGTTGAGTGTTGAGTTAGGAGTGTTGAGTTAGGAGTTTGGAGAGTGGAGTTGTGGTATCCACTTCGTGGATGATTAGAAAATGTCTTATCTTCGTTAGATGTACAATGATAAAGGGAATGGTATTCCAATGCTAGGCAGCGTTCCGTAGGGGGCGGCATCCTTGACGCCCCTTTTGCATGCAGTGCCGTCACAAGGGGCGTCAGGGATGCCGCCCCCTACGGAATGGAAAATTTTTATTCGTCCCGAAGGGACACCTTAACTCCACACTCCACACTCCACTCTCACAAGTGGTAGATTTCCTGCCAGACCCGGGTCGGGGTTCCGTCGGGGTGATGAAGGACGATCTCCTCCCATTGTAGGCCTGGTTTCGCGCCTTTGCGGAATTGCAGCAGGATCAGGCTGACGGGGCCGTCCGGCCGGTGGCGGACCAGCCGAAGGCGTTTGGCTTCCAGATTTTCTTCCGCTGCCGCCGCGATCAGCTCCGCCAGACGCTCCGGGCGGTGGACGAGGAAGAAGTCGCCGCCGAATTTCAAAGCCCAGGATGCGGTGTGGAACAGCTGCACCGGGGTGCAGGCGTCCTCCCGGCGGGCCAGGGGCGTTTGGCTGCTTGCCGGGCCGCCGGAAAAGTAGGGGGGATTGGAGACGCAGAGGTTGAAGCTGCCGGGAGAAAACATCTCAGATACCGACTGTAGGCTGGCGCATATACTTTCCATGCGGGGCGCCAAACCGTTGCGGCGGATGTTCTCCAGAGCCGCCAGGTGGGCAGTTTCCTCCAGCTCCATGCCGGTGACAGTGCAGCTGTCCTCTTTGGCGCACAGCAGCAGCCCCAGGGTGCCGCAGCCGGAGCCAAGATCCAGGACACGGGCATTTCTTGGAAGCTTGACAAAATGACTCAGCACCATGGAATCGGTGCTTAAGGGGAAGGCTCCCGCAGGAATTTCCAGGGTGAAGCCATTGGGCAAATACTCCATAATCACTCCGTAGGGGAAGGACAATCGTGAAAAGCTTGGAATTCCCTTCAAACTGATTCACGATTCTCTAATAAAACTTGCCTGCGCAAGGACTGCGCAGGCAAGTCTTGGGTTTGTAAATAAATTACACTTCCTCGATGGCTTCGGCGGGGCACTGCTCGGCGCAGGAGCCGCAGGAAACGCAGATATCGGGGTTGATTTCGTACTTGCCGTCGCCCTCGGAAATAGCCTCGACGGGGCACTGCTCGGCACAGGAGCCGCAAGCGACGCAAGCGTCAGTAATGTTGTAAGCCATGGTTTTACCTCCAAAATCTTGTATATGGTGTACGTTATGTACGTAACGTATCTTCATTGTAGCATGTATTTCCGAAAATGCAATTCCTTTTTTCAAAAAAAAGAGGAATAATTTTTTCCTCTCTTGGCGATGATTTTCCGTAAGTTACCATAGGGTCTTACTCTCCCAAATCCAATGACAAATGATCGTTTATGCGCATACCCACTGTAGGGGAGGGTCATTGACCCTCCCGCTTGGTAACGGAACAGAGTGTGAAATAGGTTGCTGCCAGTGCTGGTTTTCACAAAAAGCTACAGATTTGACCGCTCAAAAACTTTCAGCTGGCGGGAGGGTCAATGACCCTCCCCTACAGTGGGTGCTGTGCTAAACGATCATTTTGAAAATCTCAGATACGAAAAAGCTGCGCGTTTTGCGCAAATGATGGAGGACATCCATGCGATATCATACACTCACCGCCGAGCTGATCCAGCAGGCGGGGCAGAAGGCCAGGGACTTAGGCCACAGCTATGTGGGCTCCGTCCATCTGCTGCTGGTGATAGCCCGGGAGCCAGGGCTGACGGGGCAGCTGCTGCGGCTGCTGGGGGTGGACCCGGATCTGACGGAGGCCATGGCCCAGCTGCTCTACGGCGCCGGGACTCCGGACCTGCCGCTGCCCCAGGGCCTGACCCGGGAGGCAAAGGAGATCCTGCGCACTGCCGCCCGGGAGGCAAAGCAGCTCTCCTGCCGCCAGATCCAGCCGGAGCATATCCTGCTTGCCATGGCCCGGCGGGAAACCAGCGCGGCAGGGGAGCTGCTGCAATTGAACGGCGTCAGCGCCGATACGCTGTTTACCCATACGGTGGACTATTTGCGCTGGGAGCGGGAGGCTCCCGGGAAGGGAAAAAAGGAGGCGGTCTCTACGAAGCTTTTGGAACAGTTCAGTGAGGATCTTATCGCCAAGGCATCCACCATGGAGCCGGTGATCGGACGGGAGAAGGAGATCGACATGGTCATTGGCATCCTGTGCCGGAAGAGCAAGAACAATCCCGCCCTGGTGGGAGAGCCGGGGGTGGGCAAAACCGCCATTGCCGAAGGGCTTGCCCAGCGGATGGCCATGGGCAATGTGCCGCCGGAGCTGAAGGAAAAGCGCCTGGTGAGCCTGAACATGGCAAGCCTGGTGGCGGGCACCAAGTACCGGGGGGAATTCGAGGAACGGCTGCGGGATGTCCTGGCGGAGATCCGGCGCAGCGGAGACGTGATTCTATTTGTGGACGAGATGCACACCATTGTGGGGGCGGGGGCTGCGGAGGGGGCCATTGACGCGGCCAACATCTTCAAGCCTGCCCTGGGCCGGGGAGAGCTGCAGATGCTGGGGGCTACCACCCGGGAGGAATACCGCAAGTATATTGAGAAGGACGCGGCTCTGGAGCGGCGGTTCCGTCCGGTGGTGGTGGAGGAGCCCAGCGAGGACGCGACTCTTGCCATTCTCCGGGCGCTGAAACCGGGACTGGAACGGCACCACCATCTGCGGATTACCGAGGATGCCCTGAAGGAGGCGGTGCGGCTGTCGGTGCGGTATCTGTCGGACCTGTACCTGCCCGACAAGGCCATTGACCTGCTGGACGAGGGGGCGGCAAGGGCCCGAATGGAGGAGATGCAGAATTCCCGGGGCGGCGCGGCCCGGAAGGAACTGGAGCAGGAGCTCCAGGGCGCAGTACGGGAACGGCAATTCGAAAGGGCGGCGGAGCTGCGGGACAAAATGCAGACCCTGTCCAAGCCTGCCGAGGGCCGCCGGAGCCGCAGCGTTACGGGTTCGGACATTGCCTGGGTGGTCTCCGCCCGGACGGGAATCCCTGTGGGACGGCTGACGGCAGGGGAGCGGGAAAGGCTTCTCAATCTGGAGGGGCTTCTGTCCAGCCAAGTGGTGGGCCAGGAGAAGGCGGTTTCCGCTGTGGCGGAGGCGGTACGCCGGGGGTATTCCGGCATCCGGGACGGCAATCGGCCCATTGCCTGCCTGCTGTTTACCGGCCCCACGGGGGTAGGAAAGACGGAGCTTTGCCGAGCGCTGGCCCAGGAGGTCTACGGCAGCCGGGAGGCCATGATCCGGCTGGACATGACCGAATATATGGAGAAGCAGTCCGTGTCCCGGCTGATCGGCGCGCCTCCGGGATATGTGGGCTACGAGGAGGGCGGCAAGCTGACGGAGGCTGTCCGGCGGCGGCCCTACTGCCTGGTGCTGCTGGATGAGCTGGAAAAGGCCCACCCGGATGTGCTGGGGATTCTGCTGCAGATCATGGAGGAAGGGGTTCTGACGGACTCCACAGGCAGGCGGGTCAGCTTCAAGAACGCCATTGTGGTCATGACCTCCAACGTCGGCGGCCAGCTCCGGGGGGAGGGGTTGGGCTTCTGCGCCGCTGGCAAGGAAGCAGAGATGGGCCAGGCGCTGCGGCAGGCCTTTTCCCCGGAGTTCCTGGGCCGGGTGGATCAGACGGTACGTTTTGAGAACCTGAACAAATCCGCCATGGAGGCCATTGCCTGGAAGTATCTGCGCCAGCTCCAGGAGCGGACCCAGGCTCTGGGAACCCAGCTGCAATACCCCCAGGAGGCGGCGGCATTTCTGCTGGGCAAGTGCTGCGGCAGGGACGGGGCCCGGCAGCTGCGGCGGCTGGTACAGACCGAGGTGGAGGGGCCGCTGGCGAGCTTCCTGCTGCGCTGCTCCCGAAAGCCCAGCAGGGTGAAGCTGCGGCTGGAGGGCGGGGAGGTTTCCTTTTGCTCCTGACAGACTGACCTGGCTGATGAATTTTTTCCTGTAGGGGAGGGTCATTGACCCTCCCGCTTTTCACATGGTTTTTGAGCTGGTGGATCGGTCTTTCACGCTCTGTTTCGTCAGCCAGCGGGAGGGTCGATGATGTATAGAGTAGTAACATAGGTAACAGATAGTGAAGTGACATAGGTAACAG
>JBJDYN010000160.1:0-217194 GCA_051867395.1 Faecousia sp.
AGGCTTTTATTTTGACACTTTGAAATGGAATCCTTAAGTTGATGACATTGCCCCACACGGGGAGTGTGGATTGAAATCTCCAAAGCCGAACATACGGTTGCGATACAGGCAGCGTCACTCCCCACACGGGGAGTGTGGATTGAAATACCGAATCCGTGAAAAAGGAATGGGCTGATTTTAGTCACTCCCCACACGGGGAGTGTGGATTGAAATGCTTCGTGGAATCTTGCCGATAATTACAGCAAGGCGTCACTCCCCACACGGGGAGTGTGGATTGAAATCCTGGACGTCTTAATTAGAAGTGGTCGATCAGACCGTCACTCCCCACACGGGGAGTGTGGATTGAAATAGGAACAATGGCTACCAGCTTTGTGTACTGTGCGTCACTCCCCACACGGGGAGTGTGGATTGAAATTTGTGGAGTCCCTGCCGGAGGGGAATATTGCGGAGTCACTCCCCACACGGGGAGTGTGGATTGAAATAGCCTGACGATCCCGGACAGTGTGGCCCCCACCGGTCACTCCCCACACGGGGAGTGTGGATTGAAATTGCAACGGCTTCTTCTGGCGTTGTTGTAGGAACTGTCACTCCCCACACGGGGAGTGTGGATTGAAATCGTATGTCCCTATGTTGACGGGATCACTAAACAGTCACTCCCCACACGGGGAGTGTGGATTGAAATTCTTGTCTCGCAGTTATCAAGCCGGAAGTAAGAAGTCACTCCCCACACGGGGAGTGTGGATTGAAATGCTTTCCTCTGACACTCCGGGCTGCAATACTTGCTGTCACTCCCCACACGGGGAGTGTGGATTGAAATAGTTGTTGTATAATCGTAGTAAGCTATCAGAGAGTCACTCCCCACACGGGGAGTGTGGATTGAAATAATGCTGATTTGGCTAAGCACTATGGTATGTCGGTCACTCCCCACACGGGGAGTGTGGATTGAAATTTATGGTAAGCGTAGTAATGGCCATTTATTTAGGTCACTCCCCACACGGGGAGTGTGGATTGAAATTTTACTGCTAACCCTTCTGCTGCCCTGGATGTTGATGTCACTCCCCACACGGGGAGTGTGGATTGAAATGTTCTCCATATGGATTTATCTGAAGAAGAGCTTGACAGTCACTCCCCACACGGGGAGTGTGGATTGAAATACCTTGGTGAGGTCCCGATCTATCAGGCCGAGAGTCACTCCCCACACGGGGAGTGTGGATTGAAATCTTTAAAGATAAATCAGGCTTAGGACGTTTAGAATGTCACTCCCCACACGGGGAGTGTGGATTGAAATAGGCCGCCGATCTTATAGACACGATGTCCCGTCTGTCACTCCCCACACGGGGAGTGTGGATTGAAATTCGCACAGACAGATCAGGTTGATCTTTCCGGCCTGTCACTCCCCACACGGGGAGTGTGGATTGAAATCGGAGGTGGTGCCCAAGGTGGTGTCGGAGACCTCCGGTCACTCCCCACACGGGGAGTGTGGATTGAAATTTCGTCTTTTTCTTTTTTATTTTCTTTTTCTTTAGTCACTCCCCACACGGGGAGTGTGGATTGAAATACCACCAGAGGCGGCGGCCGGCGGCTCCACCACCACGTCACTCCCCACACGGGGAGTGTGGATTGAAATCTGGATCCTGCGATAACGTTCGCTGTCCATTTCGGTCACTCCCCACACGGGGAGTGTGGATTGAAATCCGCGTGTGATAAAATAAAGACAAATCGAAGACGGTCACTCCCCACACGGGGAGTGTGGATTGAAATGTACTATTCCACTGGCTTTGAGTAGTAGTGCGGAGTCACTCCCCACACGGGGAGTGTGGATTGAAATGCCGTAATAGGACTCATCCGCGCTCCCGGAGCCGAGTCACTCCCCACACGGGGAGTGTGGATTGAAATCGGGCCGGCTTCGCCGCCGCCAAGCCACTTGTCGTCACTCCCCACACGGGGAGTGTGGATTGAAATAGGACCGGGCCTGCAACGCCTACCATGTCCCGCCCGTCACTCCCCACACGGGGAGTGTGGATTGAAATCAATGTTCGCCCGCGCACACGCCCGCGCGTAGGAGTCACTCCCCACACGGGGAGTGTGGATTGAAATCACGGCCTGCCGGATCCTGCAGAAGATGACGACGGTCACTCCCCACACGGGGAGTGTGGATTGAAATCAAGACCGGCTATGACGGCCCCTTTACCATGGCGGCGTCACTCCCCACACGGGGAGTGTGGATTGAAATCCCATCCCTGCCGACATCATGCAGACGGTTGGCGTCACTCCCCACACGGGGAGTGTGGATTGAAATAATGTGCTTACATGAGCCTACTCCGCTCGGCAAATCGTCACTCCCCACACGGGGAGTGTGGATTGAAATCCGATGATGATGACGGCGGTGGTCTCGGTTGACCGTCACTCCCCACACGGGGAGTGTGGATTGAAATATTGCAGATCAAGGCGTAAGCGCGAAATGGAAGGTGTCACTCCCCACACGGGGAGTGTGGATTGAAATAGGTTTATGCTTCCAAAACCATGCGTGATATAGGTCACTCCCCACACGGGGAGTGTGGATTGAAATGAATATACATTACCTGATTTTCGAGGTCTACATTGTCACTCCCCACACGGGGAGTGTGGATTGAAATCATACGATCAAATAGAGGTTACTTAATCGTTACTAGTCACTCCCCACACGGGGAGTGTGGATTGAAATGGCGCAAGGCAAGCCCACAATAATGCGTTTGTAGGTCACTCCCCACACGGGGAGTGTGGATTGAAATGTGCAACCGCCGGGTTGTACATACGGAAGATTAGGTCACTCCCCACACGGGGAGTGTGGATTGAAATATTGCCATAGAGGGCGTCAAGTTCTCCTGTCTCGGTCACTCCCCACACGGGGAGTGTGGATTGAAATGTTGGAAATGTAAATGTCGGCCCAGAACTGGTTAGGTCACTCCCCACACGGGGAGTGTGGATTGAAATATTCCCCTTGACGACGCTAATCAGCAAGGCGTTGTCACTCCCCACACGGGGAGTGTGGATTGAAATTTGTCGCTCCAACTTCGAATCTGGAGCCGCCCGTGTCACTCCCCACACGGGGAGTGTGGATTGAAATCGTCGTTCCCACCCCATATACAAACATAGGCTTTGGTCACTCCCCACACGGGGAGTGTGGATTGAAATAAGGACTACGCCGTCACGGATTGCCCGTTTTCCGTCACTCCCCACACGGGGAGTGTGGATTGAAATGATGCTGTCCGGGTTCTGGTTGTCGGTGGAGTACGTCACTCCCCACACGGGGAGTGTGGATTGAAATCTGGCGTATCACGGCTCCAGCACCTACGACACAGTCACTCCCCACACGGGGAGTGTGGATTGAAATTTTGGTGTGCCGGTCCATAAAGGATCGCAGGGAAGTCACTCCCCACACGGGGAGTGTGGATTGAAATAGCCCTCCCACTGGCGGGCTGCTCCGGCACTGCTGGTCACTCCCCACACGGGGAGTGTGGATTGAAATCAAATGCCGCAGCACCGCATTTAGATCTACCGGCAGGTCACTCCCCACACGGGGAGTGTGGATTGAAATGGCCAGTGTGTAGCCCAGCTGGATGGCCTGCAAGAGTCACTCCCCACACGGGGAGTGTGGATTGAAATGTCTGTGGAATGAAGTGGTTAAAAGTCGCTCGGAGTCACTCCCCACACGGGGAGTGTGGATTGAAATAATGTCTTTACCTCCGTGGACGAGCTTTCGTTCCGTCACTCCCCACACGGGGAGTGTGGATTGAAATCATCCAGGGACGTCGGTAGCGTGGGCGGTGTACAGTCACTCCCCACACGGGGAGTGTGGATTGAAATTCTCCGTAAGGAAGTACCACATAGCCACCGTCTTGTCACTCCCCACACGGGGAGTGTGGATTGAAATACCGCTCCCACTGTGACGCTTGACAGACCGTCATGTCACTCCCCACACGGGGAGTGTGGATTGAAATATTTTGAGCGGTTCATGGATGTAATTGGTCCTGACGTCACTCCCCACACGGGGAGTGTGGATTGAAATTGATTCCCCATGTTTTGCTGAACCGGTTTGCTGCTGTCACTCCCCACACGGGGAGTGTGGATTGAAATGGTTTGATCGTTATTGATGACGATACCGGCGCTAGTCACTCCCCACACGGGGAGTGTGGATTGAAATCTTCTAAGTGTTCGTCAAAGTCCTTACAATCCTGGGTCACTCCCCACACGGGGAGTGTGGATTGAAATATTTTGCCCAGTTGCCTCAGGCCGAAATACAGCGGTCACTCCCCACACGGGGAGTGTGGATTGAAATAAAGCAGACGATAAAGAGGATGCCAAACTAGGTGGCGTCACTCCCCACACGGGGAGTGTGGATTGAAATATCGGTCGCAGACCAGGTCACGCCGACAGGCAGGTCACTCCCCACACGGGGAGTGTGGATTGAAATATGAGCGGCAATGTGTAACCAGCGGGGCAAATGCCGGTCACTCCCCACACGGGGAGTGTGGATTGAAATATGCCACATCCGAACTTTTTACCGGCGAAAATGAGGTCACTCCCCACACGGGGAGTGTGGATTGAAATCGTAAAAGACTTGACAAAGTCATGATTGACGTCCGGTCACTCCCCACACGGGGAGTGTGGATTGAAATACGGGCATGTAGCATACCAATACCGGGTTTACGAGTCACTCCCCACACGGGGAGTGTGGATTGAAATAGCCTGGTAGATGGGAACTTCGCCGAGGTGTGCGAAGTCACTCCCCACACGGGGAGTGTGGATTGAAATCTACGCTGTCTGATGCTTGGATCAGAGAGGACAAGTCACTCCCCACACGGGGAGTGTGGATTGAAATACTGTCAAAGCGCTGGACCACGCAGTCATAAGCCAGTCACTCCCCACACGGGGAGTGTGGATTGAAATTCTCAGGTGCACCAAAAGAATTCTTGATCCGGTTGGGTCACTCCCCACACGGGGAGTGTGGATTGAAATTTCATTTTTCATTATCCACGTAGTAAGGAATCGAGTCACTCCCCACACGGGGAGTGTGGATTGAAATTACGGCAAATGGGATGTCTACGAAGGGCAGTTCGTCACTCCCCACACGGGGAGTGTGGATTGAAATCGACAAAGCCACTGTCATTGAGGTATACTACCACGTCACTCCCCACACGGGGAGTGTGGATTGAAATAGAAGGGCAAGGCCGACCAGGTGGAGCCGGTGTCGTCACTCCCCACACGGGGAGTGTGGATTGAAATAGGGCGGCCATATCAGCCGGGTCCACACCGTACGTCACTCCCCACACGGGGAGTGTGGATTGAAATATGAGCCACGAAATGCAACCAGCGGGGCAGATGGTCACTCCCCACACGGGGAGTGTGGATTGAAATAGTATATCGGCTACCACCACGGGCAAGGGCCTCAAGTCACTCCCCACACGGGGAGTGTGGATTGAAATATCCTTGATGTATTTGGGAACCTTGGAAACCTCTCGTCACTCCCCACACGGGGAGTGTGGATTGAAATCTAAACAAATAGGGGCAAGGGCTTAACCCCTGCCCGTCACTCCCCACACGGGGAGTGTGGATTGAAATTTTGGTCCTAGTGGTAGTTCCGTACACACTTCCGGTCACTCCCCACACGGGGAGTGTGGATTGAAATAAGGACTACGCCGTCACGGATTGCCCGTTTGCCTTGTCACTCCCCACACGGGGAGTGTGGATTGAAATCTGTTGTCTCCCGCAACCCAAAGGGTTGTCCGTGCCGTCACTCCCCACACGGGGAGTGTGGATTGAAATAATAATTGAGTGAACGGAGGCGAAGAAAGCATCAAGTCACTCCCCACACGGGGAGTGTGGATTGAAATCGATCAATTAGTAATTACATTATATGGTTTTGTTGTCACTCCCCACACGGGGAGTGTGGATTGAAATAACAGCGGTCAGGTTGTTCTTTCCTCCATACAGCGTCACTCCCCACACGGGGAGTGTGGATTGAAATAACGGTGGTGATGGTGTTTACACTTTCGGCCTGCCGTCACTCCCCACACGGGGAGTGTGGATTGAAATATGAGGTTGAGGAGGCCCACAAGGATTGTCCCGAGTCACTCCCCACACGGGGAGTGTGGATTGAAATGTTGACATTGAAACTGACACTGCCAGGATCACCAGGTCACTCCCCACACGGGGAGTGTGGATTGAAATTGAAAGGCAAAGCAGAAGGAGCAAGATCATCAGGTCACTCCCCACACGGGGAGTGTGGATTGAAATGCGGAGGTGGCCAAGTCCGTCACAGTGGACGTGGTCACTCCCCACACGGGGAGTGTGGATTGAAATACAGTCTCTGGCTGATTACCAACATTTCAGTCAGAGTCACTCCCCACACGGGGAGTGTGGATTGAAATTTCCGGAGTGGATTCTTCCTGGCATCTCCGATGGAGGTCACTCCCCACACGGGGAGTGTGGATTGAAATATGGATCTGCTCCTTGCCGATGACTTGGGCCAGCGGTCACTCCCCACACGGGGAGTGTGGATTGAAATTCTAATCCACTCGTCACTGAGAGTAGGAGCCTTGTCACTCCCCACACGGGGAGTGTGGATTGAAATATCGGCACAAATCTCACGGTAAGCCGCCTCGCGCTGTCACTCCCCACACGGGGAGTGTGGATTGAAATCTCCTGGACAGCTCTCAGATTGTGACGGCTCAGGTCAGTCACTCCCCACACGGGGAGTGTGGATTGAAATAGCGCAACGACGTCCCCCTTATGGCCGTACTGGCGTCACTCCCCACACGGGGAGTGTGGATTGAAATTGTTAATCCGTCTATAATTCTTTAATCCGGTTGATAGTCACTCCCCACACGGGGAGTGTGGATTGAAATTTTTAATGTCGGCGACCTTATTCCTTTCTATGTGGGTCACTCCCCACACGGGGAGTGTGGATTGAAATACCGTTGGCATACTTCTGTTTGATCTGATCCTGGAGTCACTCCCCACACGGGGAGTGTGGATTGAAATCTGTGAGATGCCGCCAAGAGGAGGAATGAATTAGTCACTCCCCACACGGGGAGTGTGGATTGAAATATAGATGCCGTTTACCTGCTCCTCCACCGTGGCGGTCACTCCCCACACGGGGAGTGTGGATTGAAATTTCCATGAAAGCATCAGCGCCCTCGAACTTCCCGGTCACTCCTCACACAGGGGGTGGGGTTGACAGCAAAAATGGCCCCCAATTGAAAAAACGTGGACTCACCTGTAATACGATAGGTATCACAGCAAGAGTAATCCGGCATTACCACATACAAAGAGGGGCCATTTTTTATGCGCGTTATTTTTTCCGACGGAATGACCGTCTCAGCAGGCTGACCAAATGGTCTCCCCAGTCAAAGAGCCGCTGCATGGCAAAGAATACCGTGGGCGTCATCAGCATCAGCGTGAGCATCACCAGTTTGGTCTGGACTGTCCCGGTCGTTAGGGCAAAAACATCCCCCAGCACAGTAAACGTCACTACCAGCGCCGTCAGCATGCTGGCCCAGATGATCTTCCGGAAGGTATCAAAGGGCTTACAGACCTGGAACAGCACCATCATGCCCACCACAGCCAGAATTCCGGCACAAACAGTGGCAATTGGCTCGGCAGGTAGGTCGAATACGGCCATAAAGGCCTGGCATAGCAGTACCGCGAAGACATTGGTCAGGCCGCCCGGGAAGGCCCGTCGCAGGACACCTCGCAGAAAGTGGCCGCTGACACGGTCATAATTGGGCTCCATGGCCAGGAAGAAGGAAGGAATACCGATGGTCAGGGAGGAGATCAGCGTCAAATGCATGGGCTGCAGAGGATAGGGCCAGTCGGTGAACAGGGAGATCCCGGACAAGAACAAAGAGAAGATATTCTTCACCAGGAACAGCGTGGCCGCACGCTGAATATTGTTGATGACCCGCCGCCCCTCAGCCACAATCCCGGGCATGGCGGAAAAACCGGATTCCAAAAGCACCAAGCTGGCCAGTTGACTGGCGGCCTGGGCTCCGGAGGCCATGGCGATGGAACAATCGGACTGCTTCATTGCCAGCAGATCGTTGACACCGTCACCGGTCATGGCCACAGTATGGCCCTGTTTCTGAAGCGCCGCGATAAGCTTGCGCTTCTGGTCTGGTGTTACTCTGCCAAAAACCACATTGTCCCGCACCGCCTCGGCATAATCGCTGTCGGTTTCCAGGGCGGCGGCGTCCACATAGGCGTCCGCATTTTCGATGCCTGCCCGGATGGCCACCTGGCTGACGGTCCGTGGATCGTCACCGGAAATGACCTTGATGGCGACACCCTGATCGGCAAAATAGGCAAAAGTCTCCTTGGCCTGCTCCCGGATCCGGCTGCTGAGAATCACCAGCGCCAGAGGCTCTACCAGTTCCGGATCCAGGGCGTGGGGCTGGGGATCCCCCTGATAGCCCGCCGCCAGCAGCACCCGGCTGCCCCGATCGGTCCAGCTGTCGATTGTCTCCCGGTATTCCCCAATGCGGTCGCCCAGGATGAATTCCGGTGCGCCCACAACAAATGCGCCCTGTTCTGCAAATACCGCACCGCTCCATTTTGTCTCCGGAGAGAAGGGAATCCGCTTTTCCACGGTCCAGTCACTTTCTCCGTCAAACAGCTCATGAATGGCACGGGCAGTGGCGTTGTCCGGTTCCACACTGCCGTACATGGCGTTCAGCGCCGATTCCAGATACTCAGGCCCTCGGTGGGACAGCGGCACCAGGTCCTCCACCTCCATATCCGGCTCCGTGATGGTGCCGGTTTTGTCCACGCACAGCACGTCCACCCGGGCAAGACTTTCGATGCAGTTCATATCCTGTACCAAAACCTTGTTCCGACTGAGCTTCAGAGCCGACGCTGCCATGGCAATGGAGGTCAGCAGGTACAGTCCCTCGGGGATCATGCCCACCAATGCCGCCACAGTGCCTTCCACACTGCTCAAAAACCCCAGCTTCAGCACCGCAAATTCCTGATAGAACAAAAACGCACCCACCGGCACCAGGACGATGCCCACCGCCAGAATCAGCCTGTCCAGGGAACGCATCATCTCAGACTTCCGAGCTCTGGGATTCTGCTTGGCCTCCTGGGACAGCTGAGACGCAAAGGATTCCTCGCCCACCGCCGTCAGCTGCACCCGGCCCCGGCCTGCCAGGACGATGCTGCCGGACTGGACGGTGTCCCCTTCAGCCCTGGCCACGGACTCCGCCTCTCCAGTGATCAGGGACTCGTCCAGCCACAGCTCGCCGCTTCGAATGATACCGTCCGCTGGCAAAGTATCTCCCTGACCGAATTCCGCGATATCATCCCGGACCAGCTGCTCTGCCGGGAGTTCTTGCAGCTTTCCGTCCCGGACCACCTTCACCGGCCGCTCTGCCACCAGGGTCAACTGGTCCACTGCCCGCTTGGCCCGGATTTCCTGCACAATGCCGATGACGGTATTGATGACCGCCACCACAAGAAATCCCATGTTCAGCACCGAGGACCGGGCGATAATCAGCAGGGCCGCCAGGATCACAAAGATCAGGTTGAAGAAAGTGAAGCAATGGGTTAGGATGATCTCTCTTTCCGTTTTGCCGGAGTGCTTTGCCGCACCCGCCGGAGTCCGTTGGGCCGCCTGTTCAGAAGTCAAGCCCTCCTCCGCAGGAATGCTGGGTATCCATTTTGTTTGCTCCATGGAGCATGCCTCCTGTCTTATCTATAAAAGGCTGTGTGTATGGAAAATGTGAAATTATCACCGAAGCGGGAGGCCATTCTTCCTGTCCCAAAGGAGCAGCAGGCTTCCCTTTTCTACTGTGATCCTTGCTTCGCTCTGTGTAAAGTGATTGCTGGCCCCCAGGGGAAAGCCGCTGGTCAGCACGCCGTTTTCCAGTGGATAGTATAGTCCCTGCTCCGTCACTCCCCGGGCATCCGGGCCCATGCAGAAAACGGATATAATCCCGGTACACCCGGCGGGAAAGGTAACGCTTCCGTCCTTCAGCACAGTGACCAGATAGTCTTTTCCCACCAGGTACCCGTAAGCGCCGTGGTCCGCCAGAAATTGCAATGTCTGGAAATTGGCCACGGTGTGGTCCAGCCGCGGTCCGTCCAGACTTCCGTAGAGCAGGAACTCCCGATAGCCCAGGGAAAGTCCCTGCCGAACAGCCAGCATGGAATCGGTGTCATTCTTCTCCACCGGGAAGACGTTGGCCCCTTCCGGGGTAAAGCCCAGGGAGTCGAAATCTCCCAGCACCGCGTTGGGTGTGATACCCAGCCGGTTCGTGTGCCGCAGCCCTCCGTCGGCAGCGATGACATAATCCTCCGCCGTCAGGGGCTGCACCAGACAATCAAACGACCCGGCGCAGAAGATAACACATGTTCCCATTTCTGTTCACCTCATCCATCCGATTACTGGTATCTTACCACAGATTGGAAGAAAGGAAAAGTGGGTCAGTAGTAAACAGTTTATAAATTTTGACGGCAATGCGAAAAGGAACCGCCCCTGGTCTTCTTGACCAGGGGCGGTTCCATGGGATCCAAAAAACATACAGATATTTGACCGCTTATGGAGTTTCTTCTTTCGCTCCCTCTGCCAGCGTCCGAAGAACCTGGTCCAACTCAGGGAACTTCTTTTTCAGGATGATAGGCCGCCCCCCTGGGGATGTGAAGCAGTGAATGGTCCTGCCGGTGAGCACTGTTTCTCCCGTGGTATCATTGGTCATTTGGTACCGGATAATCAGTTTCACACCCCAGAATTCCTCCACCCCTACCTGGATGCGGACAGTGTCGTCGAAGGTGGTGGAATGCTGATACCGGCACTCCACGCCGATGACTGGGGAAAGAATCCCCTCCCGCTCCAGCCGGGCATAGCTCCAGCCGATCTGATCTAAAAAGTCAATGCGGGCTTCCTCCATCCACTTGATGTAGTTGGTGTGGTGGGTAACACCCATTTTGTCGGTCTCGTGATAATGCACCTTGCGCAGATAGTCTCTTGTCATGGCAGATCAAACTCCCGGTCGATGTTGAAGCGAAGGTTTTCCATGGTCTCCTCGTTGTACTGGATCTCTCCGGTATCGTACAGGAACATGGTGCCGAAGATCAGCGAACGGACCGTCTGGAGCTTCCGGCGCTGGGTGGCAAGGTCCATGCCGGAGCTTGCGAAGAAATCCCGCTCCAGCTGCTGGCTGCGGCTGCTCATCTCCCCCCGGGTCTTGTGGTAGATGTTGTCGTATTCCGCATCCTTCAGCATGAGAATGGAACGAAAAAAAGGATTCTCCATGAGAAACCGCACATACCCCACACAAACCTCCACGATCTGCTGGCGCAGGCTTTCCCCGCAGGAAGCCAAAATCTCCTTCTGCCGCTGGGCCCATTTTTCGTTGACATATTCTATGATGGAAGCGATAAAATCCCGCTTGTCCTTGAAATGCTTGTAGGGCGCGGCGCAGGATACCCCGCAATTCTCCGCCACCCGGCGGATGGAAAAGCCGGTGACACCCTGGGTATTGATCTCATCGATGCCTGCCAGCAGCAGCCGTTCCCGCATATTTTTCTGTCGCTCTGCCATGGTTTCTCCTGTCCCGGCATGGGACGGGAAATTACCGCCGCAGTGCCGCTTTGCAAATTTTACCGCTGATGGTTTTCGGAATGGCGTCTACAAATTCGATGACGCGGATCCATTTGTATTCTGCCATCCGGGCGTTGGAAAACTCCCGGAGTTCCTTTTCCATATCCTTCCCGGCGGCATGGCCCTGATTCAGCACCACAAAAGCCTTGATGGCCTGGCCCCGAAGCTCGTCGGGAATGCCCACCACCGCGCACTCCAGCACGGCGGGATGTTCCATCAGAACGTTTTCCACCTCATAGGGGCCTACCCGGAAGCCACCGGTCTTGATCAGATCGTCAAAGCGGCCATGGAACCAGAAGGTGCCGTCCGCATCCTGCCAGGCAGAGTCACCGGTGTGGTAGACACCATGACGCCAGACCTTCTCGTAACGGTCCGGATCCCCTAAGTACCCGGAAAACAGGCCGATGGGACGTTTTCCGTCCTTTGGCACCACCACAATTTCGCCAATCTGCCCCACCGGAGTAGGAGAACCGTCGGCATCGCGCAGCTCCACCCGGTACTGGGGAGAGGGCTTGCCCAGAGAACCCACCACGGGTTCGAAGCCACGGAAATTTGCCAGCAGCAGCGCGGTCTCGGTCTGGCCGTAGCCCTCCATCAGAGGAAGGCCGGTCCGCTCTGTAAAGCGGCGGGAAACCTGGGGGTTCAGCTGCTCCCCGGCAGTGGCCGCATGGCGCAGGGTGGGCATTTCCGGAATGCCCTTTCGGGCCAGGTAGCGGTATACCGTAGGCGGTGCGCAGAAAGAAGTCACGCCGTACTGGTTGATGATGGCAGTGAGCTGCTTGGGGTCAAAGTTGTCAAAATCAAAGACCATGACGGCGCTGCCCACCAACCACTGGCCGTAGAGCTTTCCCCAGGAGGATTTGGCCCAGCCGGTCTCCGCCACGGTAAAGTGGAGTCCGCCGTCCTCCGCCTGCTGCCAGTATTTGGCTGTGACCGCATGGGCCAGGGGGTAGGAAAAGTCGTGGATGACTCCTTTGGGATAGCCGGTGGTGCCGGAGGTGAAGTACAGAAGCATGGAGTCCGAGACAGCGGTTTCCTGCCGGGGCAAATCCTCGCTGGCTGCCTCAATCTCGCGGCTCAGGTTTCGGAAACCGGGAACCTCCTGCTGGACAGTCCAGAGGACGCATCCGGGAGCCTTTTCTCTGGCCGCTTCCAGAAGGCTCTGGGGCACGCCGTCCTGATAGGTGCAGATGATGCCCTTGAGCTTCACGCAGTCCATGCGGTAGCGCATGTCCTTCACGGTCAGCATATGGGTCACCGGCACCATGACCGCCCCCAGCTTGTGCAGGGCAATGGACACATACCAGTATTCATAGTGCTTTTTCACGCACACCATCACATAGTCGCCCCGTTGGATCCCAGCAGAGCGAAGCACATTGGCTGTTCGGTTGCTCAGGCGGCGGATGTCGTTGAAAGTGAAGGTCCGCTCTTCGCCCTCAGTATTGCACCAGACCATGGCCCGCTTGTCTGGGGTTTCCATGGCGATGGCATCCACCACATCGTAGCCGAAATTGAAGTTATCGGGGTAGTGGAAGGATATGTCGGAGAGTCTGCCCTGGGAGTCAAACTGCTCCCGGCAGAATTTTTGGTAAATAGGCATGGTCAGATTCCTTTTCCGATCCTGCGGAAGCGCGCATAGCGATCCTCCAGCAGATGGTCGTTTTTCTCCAGAACCGCAAGCTCCGCAGTGAGCAACTCCCGGATCCTGGCGTAAAACGAAGGCTGACCCAAATCGTCTTCCTTAATCATACGCTCAATTACCGAAAGTGTCAATGCGTCGGAAGCGGTAATTTTCAAATTTTCAGCGGCGATATCCGCCTTCTGCGGGTCTTTCCACAGGATACTAGCGCAGCCTTCCGGAGAAATGACCGAGTAAATGGCATTCTCCAGCATCCACACCCGGTCCGCCACCGCCAGAGCCAGGGCCCCGCCGCTGCCTCCCTCGCCGATGAGAATAGAAATCACCGGGGTGTTCAGGGTCATCATTTCCATCAGATTTTCCGCGATGGCCTGGCCCTGGCCCCGCTCTTCCGCGCCGAAGCCGCAGTTGGCTCCGGAGGTGTCAATGAAGCAGATCACCGGACGGTGGAATTTTTCCGCCTGCTTCATCAGCCGCAGGGCTTTGCGGTAGCCCTCAGGCCGGGGTGTGCCGAAGCTGCGGCGGGTGCGCTCCTTGGTGGTGCGGCCCTTCTCGATGGCAATGACGGTGACAGGCCTTCCCTTCAGGTAAGCCAGCCCGCCCACAATGGCCGGATCGTCAGCATAGCGGCGGTCACCGTGCAGCTCGAAAAAGCCGGTGAAAATGCCGCCAATATAGTCCATTCCCGTGGGACGCTTGGGATCCCGGGCAATTTTTACCCGGTCATAGGCGGTTTTGCTCATTGGGTCTCACCTCCGTGAAGCTTCAGCAGGTCCCCCAGGGTCTGCCGCTGGTCCTTCCGGGGGACGATGGCGTCCACAAAGCCGTGTTCCAGCAGGAATTCTGACTTCTGGAAGCCCTTGGGCAGCTGCTTTCGGGTAGTCTGTTCGATAACCCGTGCTCCTGCGAAGCCAATGGTGGCCCCAGGCTCCGCCAGGATAATGTCTCCCTCCATGGCGAAGCTGGCCGTGACACCGCCGGTGGTGGGGTCCGTGAGAACCACGATGTACAGCAGGCCCGCATCGGAGTGGCGCTTCACCGCGCCGCTGGTTTTAGCCATCTGCATCAGCGACAGCAGCCCTTCCTGCATCCGGGCGCCGCCGGACACTGTACAGCCAATGACCGGCAGCCGGTTCTCCAGGGCATATTCAAACAGCCGGGTGATTTTTTCTCCCACCACGGTGCCCATGGACCCCATCATGAAGGAGGGCTCCATGGCAAAGAAACAGCATGGGCTCCCCAGAATTTCCGCCGTGCCGCAGACTACCGCCTCGGTCTCGCTGCTGGAGATCCTGGCAGTTTCCAATTTCGCCTGATAGCCCGCAAAGGACAGGGGGTCCCGGGACCGCAGATCGCCATCCATCTCCCGAAAGGAGTCCCGGTCCGTCAGAATCCGAATCCGCTGCCGGGCGCTGATGCGGAAATGGTGGCCGCAGGGGCAGGTATTCAGGTTGGCCCAGAGACGGCTCACCGGGAGGGATTTGTGGCAGTTGGGACAGGTCAGTTCCGGCTCACTCTCGTCACTGTGGACGGGCGCGGCGGTCCGGCCCCCAGCTTCCAGTTCATTGGTGGGTTTTCGAAAGTTTAAAAAGGACATGGTTGTTTCCTTTCCAAGAAAAGGTTCGGTAACGGTTATCGGATAAAGGATCGTTTATCGCGGCAATAATGGATTGAGGTGCGTAGGGGGCGTCAAGGATGCCGCCCCCTACGCACAATAAACAATCATTTATTTGTGCTTTTTCTGTTATGCCAGGTGCAGAACGTCAGATCGTAGCTTCCGTCCATAAACCGCTTGTCAGAGATCAGGGACAACTGTTCCTCCACATTGTTGGGAACGCCGTCGATAACCAACTCGCACAGGGCGGCTTTCAGCTTCCGCACCGTCTCTTCCCGGGTGCCCGCATAGACGATGAGCTTGCCAAGCAATGCGTCGTAGAAAGGGGTCACGGTCCCGCCTGCCAGCAGGCAGGTGTCAAAGCGCACAAAGGGACCACCGGGAACGTGAAGCAGCTCCACCTTGCCAGGAGCCAAGGCGTTGACCCGGCACTCGATGGCGCAGCCCCGCAGGGAGACATCCTCCTGGGTAATGCTCAGGGAAATCCCGGCGGCGGTGCGAATCTGCCACTTTACCAGGTCGATATTCGTCAGAATCTCCGTGACGGTGTGCTCCACCTGCAGCCGCACATTCATCTCCATAAACCAGAAATTGCCCTTCCGGTCCAGCAGAAATTCCAGCGTACCCACACCCACATAGCCCAGCTGCTTCACTGCGGAGACCACTTTGGGCAGAATTTCTGCCCGCATTTCAGGGCTGACGGCAGGAGAGGGAGACTCCTCCATGAGCTTCTGATGGCGGCGCTGGACGGAGCAGTCCCGCTCTCCCAGGCACACGGCGTTGCCCTGTTCGTCTGCCAGAACCTGAAATTCCACATGCCGGGCAGGGAACACATACTTTTCTAAGTACAGCGCCCCGTCTCCAAAGGCGGCAATGGCTTCGGCCTCGGCCTGGGGGAAGGTGGTTTCCATCTGCTGGTCATTCTCCACCAGACGGATGCCCCGTCCGCCGCCGCCGGAGCGGGCCTTCAGCATGACGGGGTAGCCGATTCTCTGGGCTTCCGTCTTGGCCTGTTCCACTCCCGGCAGAACCTCCGTACCGGGGATAATGGGCAGTCCCGCCTCCGCCATGAGCCGCTTGATGGTAGACTTGTCGCTGAGCCGCTCCATGGACTGGGGGCTGGGGCCGATGAACACGATCCCGTTTTTCCGGCACAGGGCGGCAAAATGGGCGTTTTCCGACAGGAAGCCGTAGCCGGGATGGATGGCGGCGGCTCCGGTGGCCAGGGCCGCGCTAAGGATCCGTTCCTCGTTCAGGTAGCTGTCTGCCGCCTCCGCTCTGCCGATGCAGCAGCTTTCCTCCGCCAGAGCCACATGGAGGGCATCCCGGTCCGCCTGGGAGTACACCGCCACGGTGGCAATGCCCATCTCCTTACAGGCCCGGATGATCCGCACCGCGATCTCGCCCCGGTTGGCTACTAATATTTTCGAGAACATGGCTCATTCTCCCACAATGGCAAAGGAAAACTCCGCTTTCAGGCACAGCCGGTCTCCCACATAGCCCTGGCCCTCGGCAAAATAGAAGGGGGCCTTGGCCCGGGTGATGCGGCAGCGAGTCTCAAAAGTGTCGCCGGGACGCACCGGGGACTTGAAGCGTACGTTGTTCAGCCCCGTATACATTGGGGTCTTGCCGCCCTCCATCTGATCCTGAAGCAGCACACAGGCGGACTGGGCCAGGATCTCGCACAGGATCACGCCGGGCACTATCGGGTTTCCGGGGAAATGCCCCTGGAGGAAAAACTCGTCTCCCCGGACATGGTAGATCCCGTGGGCAGTATCGTCAATTTTCTCCACCGCGTCCAGCAGCAGCATGTTGTCCCGGTGGGGCAGTATTTTCTTGATTGCTTCCTGATTCATTGTCTCACCTCTTGATGCGGAACAGCTCCCGGCCATAATCCACCACCTGGCCGTTCTTCACGCAAACTTCCGCAATGGTGCCGTCGCTTTCCGCTGTGATCTCGTTCATCATCTTCATGGCCTCCACCAGGCACAGTACGGTGCCGGCCTGAACCTGGTCCCCAACCTTTACATAGGGCTCCGCATCCTCCGCCGGGGCCTGGTAGAAGACGCCCACCATGGGAGACGTGACACTGACGGTGTCCGGGTCCGCCGCTTTCGGTGCGGAATCCATCACCGTCACCGGAGTGGAGACGGGAGCGGCGGAATAAGAGCGCTCCAGCCGTACCACATCGTCTTTGTTTTTGATTTCCAGCCCGGTAAGTCCCAATTCTCCCATAAGCTGGGCGTATCTGCGGATATCGGATTCTTTCATGGTCATACCCTCCGGAAGGCCAGGCAGGCGTTGTGTCCGCCAAAGCCCAGGGAATTGCTCAGGGCGATGTCCGCGCTGACCTGAACGGCGGTAATGGGAATGTAGTTTAAGTCGCAGGCTGGATCCGGCTCCCGCAGGTTGATGGTGGGCGGGAAAATGCCTGTTTCCAGAGCCTTCAGACAGACGATAGCCTCAATCGCGCCTGCCGCTCCCAGCATGTGGCCGGTCATGGACTTGGTGGAGCTGATGTACGCTCTGCGGGCATCCTCTTGCCCCAGGGCCTTCTTGATGGCCAGGGTCTCGCCGGCGTCATTCAGGGGGGTGCCGGTGCCGTGGGCATTGATGTATAATTTCTCGCCCGCCTGGTAGCCTGCCTCCTCCAATGCCATGCGCATGGCTCTGGCGCCGCCGTCGGCGTCGGGGCGGGGGGCGGTGATGTGGTAAGCGTCGCAGGTGGAGCTGTAACCACAAACCTCGCCATAGATTTTCGCACCACGCTTCACCGCGTGCTCATATTCTTCCAGCACCAGGGCTGCCGCACCTTCTCCGATGACGAAGCCGCCCCGGCGGGCGTCAAAGGGCAGGGATGCCGCGTTCGGGTCTTCTGCCGTGGAAAGAGCCTGCATGTTGATAAATCCCGCAATGCCCACGGGAACGATGGAAGCCTCCGCGCCGCCGGTGATCACCGCGTCAGCATAGCCGTGCCGGATGGCCCGGAGGGCTTCGCCGATGGCGTTGGAACCGGAGGCACAGGCTGTGACCGCAGGCATAGCGGCCCCCTGGCAGTTGTAGCGGATGGCGATCATGCCCGCTGCCATGTTGGCGATCATCATGGGCACACACAGGGGAGAAACCCGGTGGGGGCCTCGCTTATTCAACTTGTCGATCTCCGTGGACACCGTGTTCAGTCCGCCGATGCCGGAGCCGAAGTACACCGCCACCCGCTCAGGCGGCAGAGTGCCGATGACACCGCTTTCCGTCACTGCCTGGCAGGCTGCGCCCATGGCGTACTGGGCGAACAGGTCGCTGCGCAGGGTCTCGGTCTTCTCCATATAGGTCTTGGGATCGAAACCCTGAACCTGGGCTGCCAGTTTGGCTTTGTAATTTGCGGTATCAAAATAGGTGATGGGGCCGATGCCGTGGACGCCTGCAGTGAGATTGCTCCAGCAGGTTTCCATGTCGCTGCCCACAGGGCTAACCACGCCCAGACCGGTGACCACCACTTTGCGAATATTCGTTGTCATAAGGTTCTCCTTTTATGTTACATGGCAATGCCGCCGTCCACCCGGATCACTTCTCCGGTGACGTAGCCCGCGCAGGCCAGGTAGGCCACGGCACCAGCCACATCCTCCGGCGTTCCCATGTGTCCCAGGGGAATGGCTGCTGCCAAGGGGCTGCCCTGCAAGCCCTTGGTCATATCCGTATCAACGAAGCCAGGGGCTACGGCATTGCAGGTAATCCCTCTGGGGGCCAGCTCCCGGGCCACGGATTTGGTCAGGCCGATGATCCCCGCCTTGCTGGCGGCGTAGTTGGCCTGTCCGGCGTTGCCCATGATGCCCGTAACAGAGGCGATGTTGATGATGCGTCCGCCCCGGTTGCGCAGAAAAATCCCGGTGCAGTGGCGGATCAGGTTGAAGGTTCCTTTCAGATTCACGGACAGGACGACATCAAAGTCCTGTTCCCGCATGGTGGCTACCAGTCCGTCTTTGGTAATTCCGGCATTGTTCACCAAAATATTCACCGTACCGAAGTCCGCCTTGACCTTACCCACTAGCTCCTTGACGGCAGCAAAGTCCGCCACATTGCAGCGGTAGGCCTGAGCTTTGACACCGTAAGTCTCCCGGCATTCGTGGCAGACCGCATCAGCAGCTTCTGCGTTGCCGCCATACACGATGGCTACATCCGCGCCAAGGGAGGCCAGTTTCTTTGCCACCGCGGCGCCGATGCCCCGGGAGCCGCCGGTGATGAGCGCTACATTTCCTTTCAGCATGCTGCCACCTCCTGAATAACGGTATTCAGCGTTTCTCTATCGGAAACACCGAAGGTTCTGACGTTTGGATTGATCTTGCGGATCAGTCCCTGCAGCACATTGCCGGGACCCACCTCCACAAAAGTATCGGCCCCCGCAGAGATCATGTTTCGGACAATGGTCTCCCAGCGCACCGGGGAACAGATCTGCTTTTGGAGCAGTTCGTGAAAATCCTCCCCATAGGGAAGTCCGGTGACATTGGAATACAGAGGGATCACAGGCTGGGAGAAGGTCACGGTTTCCAGGGTTTTCCCAAAAGCTTCGGAAGCCTCTGACATAAACGGAGAGTGGAAACCACCGCTGACCTTCAGCGGAAGCGCCCGTCCGCCTGCGGCCTTCACTGCGGCAGAGAAGGCGGGCATTTCCGATTTCAGGCCTGCCACCGTTACTTGGCCAGGGCAGTTGTAGTTCACAGGGTACATATTCTGAAACTGTTTGCAGATTCCCTCCACGGTTTCGTTTCCCAGCTTCACAACCGCCGCCATAGCGGTGTCATGGTCTTCGGCGGCACGCTGCATCAGCTGCCCCCGACGGCAAACCAGACGAAAAGATGTTGAGATATCAACAATATGGGTGTAAGAAAGCGCGGCCAGTTCTCCCAGGGAGAACCCCGCAGTCATATCCGCGTGTATTCCTGCCGCATCCAATGCCGCCGCAGCCGCCAGCTCCACAGCCACCATGCAGGGCTGGGTAACTTCGGTCTGCTGTAATTCTTCGGCTGTGCCGGAAAAGCATTGCTGCACAGTTCCGGGCCGGAGTGCTTCCACAGCCCGGAACACCTCTGCTGCCGCAGGAGAAACTTCCGCCAGTTCCTTCCCCATGCCGGGGTACTGGGCCCCCTGCCCGGGGAAAACAAAGGCTACTCGACCCATTTGGCGGCACCTCTCAGCACTTCCTCCGCGCCCTCCATCACATCCCGGAGGATGTCCGCGGCGGGCTCCACCTTGCTGACCATAGCAGCGCACTGACCGGACAGGAAGCAGCCGTTTTTCACGTCGCCCTCTTTCACTGCCAGCCGCAGAGCGCCCACGCCCAGGGCTTCCAGGTCCTCATCGGGCATGCCGCCGTATTCGGCCTTAGAATAGTTCCGGGCGAACTGGGTCCGCAGGCTCCGAACCGGATGACCCAGACGCTTCCCGGTGACCATGGTGCACAGGTCTCCCGCATTGACGATCTTCTCTTTGTAGGTGGGATGGATATTGCACTCTTCCGCGCTTAAGAATCGGGTGCCCATCTGAACGCCGCAGGCGCCCAGCAAGAACGCTGCCGCCGCGCCCCGTCCGTCGGCAATGCCGCCGGCTGCGATGACAGGCAAGGTTGTGGCGTCCCGGATCAGAGGCACCAGCACCATGGTGGTCAGCTCGCCCACATGGCCGCCGCTTTCACCGCCCTCGGCAATGACCGCACTGGCTCCCAGCCGGGTCACCAGCTTCGCCATGGCAACAGAGGGGACTACGGGGATCACATGAATGCCCGAATCCAGCCACAGCTTCATGTACTTGCTGGGATTGCCCGCACCAGTGGTAACCACCGCCACCTTCTCCTCGGCTACAGTCTGGGCTACCTCGTCGGCAAAGGGGCTTAAGAGCATGATGTTGACGCCGAAGGGCTTGTTGGTGAGAGACCGGACGATCCGGATCTGCTCCCGGACATAGCTTGCCGGAGCGTTGCCCGCGCCGATGATGCCAAGACCGCCTCCCTGGGATACGGCTGCCGCCAGCTTACCGTCCGCCACCCAGGCCATACCGCCCTGGAAAACGGGGTATTGGATGCCCAGTATTTCACAAATTTCCGATTTGATCATAGCCTTAACCCATGCAGTTGGTCTCGATGAAGTTCACCAGATCGCCCACGGTCTCAACCTTCTCCGTCAGCTCAATCTCCACGTTCAGTTCGTCCTCCAGGTTCATCAGCAGCTCCACGGTGTCCAGGGAGTCGATGTTCAGATCCTTGAAGGTGCTGTCCAGCTTCACATCCTCAGGAGCACAGTCGGTGCGCTCGGCGATAACCTTTGCCACTGCTTCGAATACCATATTAATTTCCTCCAGTTTTGTTCTTAGATAAAATTAAGTTATCACTGATAACTTTAAGGCATTATAGCATAGTTTTTCTGGTTGTCAACGAAAATCCGTGAACTTAATATAAACTTCATAATTCTGTCCGCGCATTCCCGCCCTTGACAACGGCTTTTTGGGTTGCTATCATGAAACAAAAAAGCGGAGGTAATCGTATGGAATACCGCATGGAACACGACTCTATGGGCCAGGTCCGAGTCCCTGCCGACAAGTACTGGGGCGCTCAGACCCAGCGCAGTGTGGAGAATTTCCCCATCGGCGTGGGGCTGGAGACCATGCCAAAGGAGATCATCCACGCCTTTGGCATTCTAAAAAAGGCTGCCGCCATAGCAAATCACAGCCTGCGCCCGGAAAAAATGACCGATGAAAAAAAGACTGCCATCTGTGCCGCCTGCGACGAGGTTATTGGCGGCATCCTGTCGGAGCATTTCCCCCTGGTGGTCTGGCAGACCGGTTCCGGCACCCAGTCCAACATGAACGCCAACGAAGTCATTGCGAACCGAGGCAACGAGATCGCCGGAAGGAAGCTGCTGCACCCCAATGATGACATCAACATGTCCCAGTCCTCCAACGACACCTTCCCCACTGCCATGCACATTGCCGCCGTGCTTGCCATCGAGGATCGGGTGATTCCCGCTGTGGACGTGCTTACCGCGGCTTTTGAAAAGCTGGAGCGGGAGAACGCCGGGGTAGTGAAATCCGGCCGGACCCACCTGCAGGATGCCACGCCCATTGCCTTCTCCCAGGAAATCTCCGGCTGGCGGACTTCCCTGGAGCAAGACAAGCGCCTTTTGCAGCGCTCCCTGCCGGGATTGAAGGAGCTGGCCCTGGGTGGCACTGCCGTGGGCACCGGACTGAATGCGCCGAAGGGCTTCGACGCCGCCGTGGCCGCCGCTGTATCAGAGCTGACAGGAAAGGATTTCGTTACCGCCCCTAACAAATTCCATGCTCTGACCTCCAAGGATGAGCTGGTCTTTGCCCATGGGGCCCTGAAGGCTCTGGCCTGTGACCTGATGAAGATCGCCAACGACATCCGCTGGCTGGCCTCCGGTCCCCGGCTGGGACTGGGAGAGATCACCATTCCGGAGAACGAGCCTGGCTCCTCCATCATGCCCGGCAAGGTCAACCCCACCCAATGCGAAGCCGTTACCATGGTGGCGGTTCAGGTTATGGGCAACGACACCGCCGTAGGCCTTGCTGCCAGCCAGGGCAATTTCGAGCTGAATGTGTTCATGCCGGTGCTGATTTACAATTTCCTGCAGTCTGCCCGGCTCCTTTCCGACGCTATGCTGTCCTTCCACGACCACTGCGTGGTGGGCATTCAGGCCAACCGGGAAAAGATGAAGGGCAACCTCCACAATTCCCTTATGCTGGTCACGGCTCTGAACCCCTACATCGGCTATGAAAATGCCGCGAAAACCGCCAAGAAAGCCTATACGGAAAACATTTCCCTGAAAGAAGCCTGCATGGCTCTGGGCTTTTTGAGCGCAGAACGGTTCGACGAGGTATTTCATCCAGAGGAAATGATCGGCAGAGGGAAATAATGCTGAATGAGCGGCATCTGGACATAGCCGATCTGAAAAAACCTGTCATCCCATACATGAAGTTAGGGATGACAGGTTTTTGGATTTCATGGTACAACCATTGAGCATTCTTTAAAACGTTGCTTCTCCGTCATGGGACAATAGCGATGCGGAGACCACTCCCTCCAGGGCCATGACCTCCCGGAGCAGCTGGCTTCCCTGGTTGGTGCGCAGCTCCACCACCAGATCCAGAGAATTCTGGGTCATGTTCCGGGACTTGACGTTGAAATGCTTCACGTACTTCGCTACCGCCCGGGAGACCACTTCCTCCGCATCCGGATTGTCGGCATTCACCACCAAGAGCATGGGGGCCTTCGCCACAGGCAGGTGATCCAGCACCAGAATGCCCACGGTGATGATCACAGACAGAATCACCGCGATCTGGGCCAGACCCGCGCCGCAGATAATGCCCACACTGATGGACCAGAACAGGAACATCAGATCCATAGGATCCTTGATGGCGGTACGGAACCGGACGATGGACAGTGCACCCACCATACCCAGGGAGAGTACAATACTGGACTGCATGGTCAGGATCAGCCCCGCGGTGATCACCGTGACCCCCGCCAGGGAGATGTTGAAATTCTTGGAGTAAAAGGTTTTGCGGGTGACTACCCGGTACACAAAAAAGATGTACAGCGCCAGGACACAGGCAATGCCCAGGGCAACAATCACCGTTGTGGTGGTAATCTCAGCAGAGGCGTACCCCTCCAGAAAAGACTTTTTGAAAATATCTTTGAAACTCATAGTTCTCTCCTATCTTGTGTATTTTCTGCAGAGATAATATTTGGAAAACGCAGTTTGCTGCAAAGATGGAAGCTGCAGGCTGCGGTATAGAAAATCGGGAAGGTACTCGTCGTACTTCACTTCCAGCAGCTGCTGTCCCAGGGGCATTACCAGCCGCTTTGGAATCTGCGCATCCAGAAAGCACCCCACCGCCGAGGAAGACGCTATATTGGTGTCCAGGGTGACCCGTACATTTCCGTTTGGATAGACATAGGGAATCCGATCGTATTCCACGATGACCACAGGCCGGAGCCGGTGGGTCAGCATCTCCAATGTCAGCTTTTGCAAAAGCGGCGGCTGCTGGCCGATGTTTGGTATTACCTTGCCCGCCATCAGCAGTTCCGTCTGGGCCAAGGTCAGAGGGCAGGCTGTTTTCAGGGTCTTACCCCGCTCTTTACGCTTGCATTCCAGAGTAATCCGCTCTGGGGAATGGTTGTAGATCCGGATGCGGAACTTCTGCCGGGGATCGGTGCCGTTTTCATTTTCCCAAAAACAGCGGTTATCGTAATCGTCAAAATACAGGCTGCGGATTGTGTAGCCGCCGCTGGATCCCACATGACTGTCCAGAGACATCAGGCGTCCGATGCGGACCTTTAACAGCTGCAATTGGGCGGCTGTAATGTTATATTTCAGTTCGTGACGGTATTTCACGGGATTTTGTGTGTCCACGTTTCCCACCTCCATTTCTCCGGGAACGGATCCAGTCGGTTAAGAAAAAAATCGCCAGCATACCCAGCATACCCGTCAGCGGCGCAAGGGTCCACAGTGGGATAGAAGAATTCTGACCGCCGGATGCCGGTTCGCTCTCAGAGAATTCCCATTTGGGATAGATCGTCACATCGGAATATACCGGCTGCGCAATATCAAAGGGTTCGTCTGTATCGGCGGTGTAATATCCGAGATACCGCCCATCTTCCGTGTCCATGTAATAATAGCTCCAGGACAGGCTTTCTCCGTAAGCGACCGCATAACAGCGCCAAACACCGCCGGGATCCGCTTCCTGCACCAGGCAATAATCGGTATCTCCATAAAAGTAGTCATTCAGGAATTCCAAACGCTTTTCCAGGTAGCTGCGGATATTCTCTGCTTGCGCGGAAATATCCTCCATGTCCCATCGAATGGCATTCACCCGGGCGGAGCGCAGAATTTGCGCTTGATATTCGTCGATTTGATTGCTAAGAAGCGGTTCCAATGCGGGGCGAAATTCCTCGGCATACAACTGCAATACCCGCTGGCGGAATGCTTCCTTTTTCCACAGGGCATAGAACAGCGGTGTGTCGTCACTGTTCCACAGATGGGGACGTCCTGCCCAGATGGAGTTTGGTGGATATCCATCCCGGGAAAGGCAGTTGTCCATATCCCAGATTGGACCTGCATAGAGCTTTTCCGATCCGGAGTTTCCGTCATAGTAGAAGAATTCACTTAAGGAGCCGCCGTCAAAATTGCCGAAGACCTCGTCGACCAGATACCGGCAGGCCCAGGAGTCCAGATCGATAAGCTCCAGATAGGTCTTTTCTGTTACGGGATCCACTCCGTCCTCCGCCAGAATCGCATTTTCCACAGATTTCAGCAGCGCCTGCAGGGTAGCCTTTCCCACAGAGGAATCATGGATCCGGTAAGCCAGCCAGGCGGAATTCCCGGTACTCACATAGGGGATGTCCTGCTCTTTCATCCGTGACTCCAGCTCCATGGACACCAGGAAGCTATCCGCCTGGGAAATGGCTACCCGCTGGGAGTGGATCTCGTTGCGGGTAGTGAGCAGATACAGTCCCACATAATCGCCGTTTAAGTACAGGTCTACCCACTGACATTGCGGCGAATACGCCATACCGATTTCCCGGGCGAAGTCATAAACGACTTTGTTACGCAGATTGGAAGAATCGTATGCATTGGCCAGCAGGATCCAGTTCTGCGCGGCTCCCATTCCCAGAAGGTCCGCCGCATAGGACAGCGACAGACTGTAGGGTTTCTTCTCACTGAGCCAGGTGGAATTTCCCCGGCCGCCGATGCTGGCAATATGCCCCGCATATTCCAGCTCCCCCCGTCCGCTGTACAGCCGCATCTGTCCGGGCTCCTGGTTGCCCTTCTCCTCGTGAATATAGTCCATATTGCCGGATTGCACATCGATATACACAGTCGGCACATTCCCGGAGCGAACAAAGGTCAAGGTCGTGTCCAGGCGTTCTGCTTTGGTTGTATAAGCAAAGGAGTAGGGTATATCCAATTGCAGGGAAGCGCAGGCCGTACCGTCCTGAACCGGCTGACCGTTGATGGATACCGACGCTTTCCCATCGATGCGGACAAAGGTATCGGACAGCTCCGCATAGCTTGGGAGAAACACATAATACGCTCCCGCTGTGTTTTTCCAACAATCAATCTTCTCGGTTTCTTCACCGGACCGGACCGTCACAGAAAATGGAAACACTTCTTTTGGTTCCGTCTTCGGTTCCAGAGATCCGATAAACACAGCAGCCGCCAGCAAAACAGCAGTAAACAGACCAATTATCAATTTTCCGTATCGCATGGACATCTCCTGCCATTTATTATAAAAGGTATCACTACTATATCATAGATTTCCTGGGTTGGCAAATCAAATTCTCCGCTGCAAATAGCTATGAAACAATCCACAGTGCTGCTTGACGGCCAGGATATTCCCTTGAAATAGGGGATATCTGGTCGTTTTCTGTTTCTCTACGGACAAATGCCCCTGCGGGTTTGGCACATCCGCAGGAGGCAATATGGGATTCTCTCTGAAGTGTACCAGAGGTCGGGGCGACTTTTCAGTCAGCCCCTCCTACTCGATTTCCTGCATTATATCACATTGGAAGTGGGTGTCAATCGAATGAGAAGGGGTTGCGATGTCGACAAAATTGCTTTCTCCGCATTTAGAACCCGATTTTCGGCTTCCGAATTACCTATACCACTCCTCCTAAATTGAGAAAAAAGCCGTTGCGCTGCAACGACTTTTGAGGTCTAAATGCGTAAACCGAGTCAGAGATGGACGCCGCGCGCCAGAAGAATTCACTCAACCCTGACCATACGGTATCCCACGCCAATATGTGTCTGGATGTACTGGGGAGAATCCGGGGTGGGTTCCAGCTTTTTGCGCAGAGTCGCCATGAAGACCCGCAGGGAGGCCATGTTGCTGTCCCAGCTTTGCCCCCAGATGTTTTGGGTAATAAATGTATGCGTTAAAACCTTCCCCACATTTCGGGAGAGAAGACACAATAGCTTAAATTCGATGGGTGTCAGGTGCAGCTCCTGCCCATCGAGATACGCGCAGCCACCGGCATAATCTACCCGAAGCTTTCCGTTTTCAAAGACCGAGCCTGCCGTCAGCATTTCCGAAGACATGAACGATAGTCTGCGCTGGGTGGTACGGATTCTTGCCAGCAGCTCCTCCACAGAAAAGGGCTTCGTCAGATAATCGTCCGCTCCCGTGTCCAAGGCTTCAATTTTGTCCCGCTCCTCGCTTCTGGCGCTGATGACAATAATCGGAAGGTTTGACCAGGAGCGGATCGTGCGGATTACCTCCACCCCATCCATATCCGGCAAGCCCAGATCCAGCAGCACAATGTCCGGGCTCTGGGTGGAAACGGCAAGAATGGCCTCCTTGCCGTTGGATGCCAGCTGGTAGCGGTAATCGTTGGTTTTCAGAGTCGTCGAAATCAGATTGCGGATGGGCGCGTCGTCCTCCACAGCCAGAATCAGCGGTTTATTCATTCAGTGTGACCTCCCCTTTGGGTAATGTGAATGTAAAGACGGTTCCGTGGGGCGGATTGTCCGAAACGGAGATGCTGCCGCCGTGGGCAGTGACAATGGATTTGCAAAGCGGAAGCCCAAGCCCCATACTTCTCCGGCTGTCTGCAATCCGGTTGGCACCGCAGAAGAACATGTCGAATACCTTCGGCTTCTGTTCGTCTGGAATGCCGGCTTGGTGGATTTTCCGGCTTTGACCAGTTCATCCAGATAACAGATGACGCCCCGCCGGGTCAGAATGCCGCAGAGGGTATTCCGCCCATCCACAATGGGCACAAGGTTCTGGTTCAGCACAGCGGACACCATTTTCGAATAGTCCGCGTCAATGGGCAGCGCGGGGCAGAAACATTGCCGAACAATGTCCCCAATTCGGCTGCGCTCCTGCAGCTTTGGGTCTACACTCCCGGACGCCAGCAGGTGGCGGAGGAAATCTCCCTCCGTCACGCTGTCGACATATTGTTCGTCTTCATTCAGCACGGGAACGGCGGTATAGCCATGCCTGCGAAACCGCTCCAGCCCCTGCCGAACCGTATCGTTCTCGTGAAGAAATACCGTGGACACCTTGGGGATCATGATTTTTGCGATGTTCATCTCAAAATCCGTCAGTCCCCGTTTGTCAGGATCCCGTCCAGCGCCAGGTTGACCTTCAGCACGTTGACGCGGGGCTCTCCAAAGATGCCCAGCCAGCGGCCGGTGGTGTACGTATCAATCACCGCCTGCACGGCTTCTTCGGAAATGCCCCGGGCCTGGGCAATGCGGTGTACCTGATACGCCGCCGCTTCCGGGCTGATCTCCGGGTCAAGGCCGGAGCCGGATACCGTCACCAGATCAACCGGGATTGGGGTGCCCTCCATGGAAGGATCGGCCTCCAGCAGAGCGTCGATCCGCTCCTGAATCAGGGTGTCTTCTTCCTCCCCGGCAGGGGATTTGTTGCTGGCCCAGGCGTACATGGCAGGGTTGCCGTCCTCGTCGGTAAAGGAAGTCAGATCCAGATTCATGGGGCGGCCCCACAGATGCTCTGGCTTGGTGAACTGCTGCGCCAGCAGCTCGGAGCCGTAGGTTTTGCCGTCAATCACTATGACGCTGCCATTTGCCTGATAGGGAAACAGCAGCTGGTTCACGCCGGTGCAAACCGCCGTGTAGAGAAAGCCGCACAGCAGCGTCATCACCAGAACCAGGCCAATGGCGCGAAAAATGGTATGTTTCATAGGAAAATGCCTCCTTTTGTCCTCACAGTGCCCCCAACAGCGGCGCTACGATCAAATCAATCAATTTTATGGCAACAAAGGGAATGACGATGCCGCCCAGGCCGTAGACCAGCAGGTTGTGGCTCAGCAGCTTGCCTGCCGGAACCTCCCGATACTTGACGCCCTTCAGCGCCAGGGGAATCAGCGCCACAATAATCAGAGCGTTGTAGATCAGCGCGGACAGAATGGCGCTGGTGGGGCTGGCCAGACCCATGATGTTCAGCTTTGCGAGGCCCGGATACAGCGTCATAAAGATGGCGGGAATGATGGCAAAATACTTGGCAATGTCGTTGGCGATGGAGAAAGTGGTGAGACTTCTCCGGGTCATCAGCAGCTGTTTGCCGATGCGAACCACGTCGATGAGCTTGGTGGGGCTGGAACGGGATCTGCCCATCTGCCCTCTGAATGACAAGCTGTCCATCGCCGGTTTTGTCATCTTCGGCGACCAGGAGCTGACCGTGGCCTGTGCCCGTGAGCTGCTGGCCCGGGCGCCGGAGTATGACTACATCATCACCGCCGAGGCCAAGGGCATCCCGCTGGCCCATGAGATGGCCCGCCAGGCGGGTGACGCCAAGTACATCCTGGCCCGCAAAGGTCCCAAGCTGTACATGCGGGACATTTTCAGCGTCACCGTCAACTCCATCACCACCGCCAAGGAGCAGAAGCTGTACCTGGACGGCGCCGATGCCGCCCTGATGAAGGGCAAGCGGATTCTGATTGTGGACGATGTGATCTCCACAGGCGAGAGCTTGAGAGCCTTGGAAGCTTTGGTGGAGAAGGCCGGCGGCAATATCTGCGGCCGTATGGCAATTCTGGCCGAAGGCGATGCCCAGGAGCGCTCCGATTTGATCTATCTGGAAAAGCTGCCCCTGTTCAACCCCGATGGTACCGTTCTTGGCTAAAAGACATATTTTTCCGGCAGCCTGCCACAGGCTGCCGGAATTTGTCTGTATATTGTCCGATTCAGAAATTTTCCGCATGTCTATCCATTTTTTAAAAATCCGCAAAATGCTTGCTTGTCCCCGTTAAAAGAAGGAATGCAATCTTTTTTGTGTTTTCCATTATGCGGATTCCGTATAGTATTGGGCCTGGGCGTGCCAGAGCTCGTAATACTTGCCGGTTTCGTCGGACACCAGGGCATCATGGGTGCCCTGCTGGATGACTTGGCCGTTGTGGAACACCGCAATCTCGTCGCAGAATTTGCAGGAGGATAAGCGGTGGCTGATGTAGATAGCGGTCTTGTCCCCGGAGATGTCGTTGAATTTGCTGTAGATTTCCGCCTCGGCAATGGGATCCAGGGCGGCGGTGGGCTCGTCCAGGATGATGAAGGGGGCGTCCTTGTACAATGCCCGGGCAATGGCAATCTTCTGGGCCTCGCCGCCGGAGACCTCCACCCCGTTCTCGGTGAAGTCCTTAAATAGCTGGGTGTCCAGTCCCTCCGGCAGGGTGGCAAGCCGGTCCCCGAAGCCCGCGTCAATCAGCGCTTTCGTCACCCGCTCCCGGTCATAGGTATTGCTGCCCGCCACGTTGGCCCCCAGGGGCTGGGACAGGAGCTGGAAGTCCTGGAACACCACAGAGAAGATGCCCATGTAGTCCCGGTAGTTGTACTTGCGGATGTCGATGCCGTTTAAGAGGATTTGCCCCTCCTGGGGATCGTAGAGCCGGCACAGCAGCTTGATGAAGGTGGTCTTGCCGGAGCCGTTTTCCCCCACGATGGCCAGACGCTTGCCTACTTTAAATTTCATGGACACGTTTTTCAGCGCCCAGACTTCCGAGCCGGGGTAGCGGAAGGAGACGTTTTGGAATTCCACCTCATACTGCCGGTCGGAGCGCTTCTCCGTGGTCAGGCTGCCCTGGTACATGGCATTGGGGATGTCCAGGAATTGGAAGGTCTTTTCCAGATAGGGGGCATTGGTTTTCAGAATGCCGGTCAGAGCCGTCAGTTCAAAGATACTGCCGCACAAGGCTGTGGCCGCTCCCACATACTGGGTCACGCTGCCCACATCGAAGGCGCCGCCCCAGGCTTTCAGACAGGTGAACACATACACAAATCCAGTGATCAGCACAGTAATGCCGGTTCCCAGTCCGCAGTAAATACCCATGGGGTTTGCAATGGTGCCGCCTGCGCCAAAGGACATATTTTTATCCCAGTATGCACTGACCAACCTGTGCTGATCGTAGATCCGGATGTCCGCGTTTCTGCCTTTCTGCGTCCCGATAAAGCCGAAGAAACTGAACAGGCGATTCCCAAATGTGGCTTCCTCCGCGGCGCTGCTCCAATAAGAGATGGCCTTGAGGTTGCATTTCCCCGCCAGCCATGTGATGAACAGGATCAGCGCGGCCAGCACCGCGATAAAAACAGGGTGATTCAATACGGTCAGCACTCCGGCGGTTTCCGGAACGGGTGAGGTGAACAGGCTTACCGTCAGGGCAATGCCGCTGAAAATGCCCACAATGCCCTTCAAGCTCTGCTCATAGACTTCCGGTGTCCGCATCAGGCCCCAGCCGGACCAGTTCTCATTTTGCCGGATCTGATCCCGGAGGTCGTGGGTCTCCTGCTTGTCGATATCCGCGTAGTCCAGGGAGAACATCTTCCGGACAAACAGCAGTTCCTTTCGTCCATACAGGTCGTCAAACAGGGTTTCGTTCCGCTGATACAGGAAAGCTTTCGCTACTGCGCCCAGCCCCGTGCAAAACACCCCGGCAGCCACCCATTTCCACAGCACCTCGGCCCGGCGCAGGACCGCCAGCTCCTGCAGGATCTGGGCGGAGAAGAAAACCGTCACATAGGGCAGCAGCCCTGAAACGATGGCATACAGGGTAATGACCGGAAACAGCTTGGGGCCGATCTTATGAAGCTCCTTCGCCGCCCGAGAATGCAGCTGAAAAGCGCGGCGCAGGCTTACCTTTTCTTCCTCCATCAGAATTCCCTCCCTTCCTGATAGTAGCGGCTCTGGACTTCGAACAGCTTCGCGTATGCGCCGTTCAAAGCCAGCAGACTTTCGTGGGTCCCTTCCTCGGTGATGTGGCCGTCTGCCACGAAGAGGATCCGGTCACAGAACCGGGTGGAGGCCAGACGGTGGGAAATGAACAGGGAGGTTTTTCCCTTGGTCATATCGTTGTACTTTTGATAGATGTCGTTTTCGGCAATGGGGTCCAGGGCGGCGGTGGGCTCGTCCAGCACCAGAATAGGGCCGTCCTTATACAGGGCCCTTGCCAGCATCAGCCGCTGGGTCTGGCCGCCGGAGAACAGCACGCCGTCCAGATACACCTCCCGGCCCACATGGGTGTTCAGACCCTTGGGCAGCGCTGCCACGGTCTGGGTCAGGCCAGCCTTTTCCACGCAGTCGTCAATTCTTGCCCAGTCGATATTCTTGTTGGTCTGGGCGATGTTTTCCGCCACGGTCACATCCAGGATGGAGAACTCCTGGAATACCGCGCTGAACAGGGCGTAGTATTCCCGGCGGTTGAACTCCCGAACATCCTGCCCGTTCAGCAGGACCCGGCCCTCGGTGGGGTCGAACAAGCCGCACAGCAGCTTGACCAGGGTGGTCTTGCCCGCGCCGTTGAAACCCACGATGGCCAGCTTCTCCCCGGGATGTACCGTCAGGTCCAACTGGTGGATGGTATCCTCCTCCGCACCGGGGTAGCGGAAGGACACGTTTTCCAGTCTCAGTTCATAACCGTCCGCCCAGGGCACAGCTTTGCCCTCTTCAAACCGGAAGGGCTCGGGGTACTCCAAAAACTCCCGGACGCAGGAGATGTCCAGACTTTCCTTGTGGAGCTTGGAAACCTGCTGCAATATCCCCATGACCCAGCTGGTGAAGGTGGAGACCGCCGTGAAGTACAGCAAAAATTCTGGGACCCCCAGCCCCTCCTCCAGGGCCATGCGGATCAGGTAAACATAGGCAATGCCGTTTCTCGCCATGGTCAGCAGGGCCTCTGTAACGTCTGCCAGCAGCCGCATCCGCTCCACCCGGAACCGGAAATCCAGGTACACGTTATGTACATGGTCGATCAGCTCGTCCAGCCAGTCCTGCAGGCCAAAGAGCCGAATGTCCTTGGCAATGGTCACGGACTCCGCTTTGTCCCGGATGTAGCGCTTTTGGGCGTAATACTTGTCCTCCGCTTCCCGGTGGGCAAATACCCAGTTGTTGGTATACCGGGACACCAGGAAGCCCACCACACAGGTAGCGATGACCGCCAGCAGCAGAAGCCCATCCAGGTTAGACAAAATCGTCAGGTACACCAGAAACCCGCCCACATTCTGCAGCAGGCAGGTCAGGGTAGCCCAGATGTGTTCCGTGGCTGCCCGGTTGTTTTCCGTCGCCATGTGGGCCTTTTCCCGGAGCTTGATGAAGTCCGGGTCCAGGGTGTTGGGGAAGGAGGTCATATTGCACTTTTGACCAATTTTTCCGATGATGACGGTGCGCACATCGACCCGGGGAAACATGACGTTCTGATCAATATATTCCTTCAAGCCCGTGGTCAGAAACAGTGCGGCGGTAAAGAAGCCGATGGTGGCAATCAGCTCTCCCAAAGGCACCCTTTGCTCCACTCTTGTCAGGATCTGGGGCGCGATGTACAGCTGCGTCAGATTGTACAGAATTTCCAGCGCAGCGGTCAGCAGGCAGAAAAAGATCACCCGTTTTCTGGTTTTCCAGGCGATATCCACCATCCACGCCACATTTTGGCCGATACCGTATTTCGGCTTTTTGGTTTCGTTCATATTCATCACCTCGTGACGATACTCTATCACAAAAATCCGCCCCCGGCACATTCCGGGGACGAACCGTTCAAATCCGGGGACGAACTGTAAATCAGTGTGGAGTGTAGAGAGTGGAGTGTGGAGTTATTCTCAGAAAAACCGGCTCCGTACCATCCAACGAAAAAGTGGAAAACGACCCCATGGCGGGTGCTACAGGTTACATGGTACGAGGCAAGTTTCCTTTCACACCACTCTCCAAACTCCACTCTCATCTCAGCTTTGCGGTATTAGAATCTCTGTAGTAAAAGCTCCGTCTTCGCTGTTGCGGCTTAAGTAACCGTCCAAGCGCTCAATGATGTTGTCGATGCGCACCAGGCCGAAGCCGTGGCCCTCGCCTTTGGTGGTCCGGAACCGCTTGCCCACCTTGGGAAGCTTTTTGGCGGCGGTGAAGTTGGTAAAGGAGATGTACAGCTGGGAGCCTTTCATATCCATGTACACCCGGATCAGGCGCTGGTCTTCGGGCAGGGCCAGGCTGGCATCGATGGCGTTGTCAAAGAGGTTGCCCAGAATGCAGCACAGGTCCAGCTCCGACATTTTAAGCCGTACCGGAATGTGGGCATCCACCTGGACGGGGATGCCCTTGGCCTTGGCCAGGGAGATTTTGCTGTTCAGGATCGCGTCCGCCATGGCGTTTCCGGTCTTCACCACAGTGTCCACGGTATTCAGGTCTGTATCCAGTTCATCCAGGTAGGCCTTGAGACCCTCCAGGTCCCCATTTGCCGCCAGCACCTTCATCATCTGGATGTGGTTGCGGTAGTCATGCCGCCAGCCCCGGACCTGCCGGTACATATTTTCCACTTCCTGATAGTGGGTCGCAATCAGCTCCCGCTGGTAGGCGGCAAGGCGCTTGTCGATCTGTTTGGAAAGGAAGGACATATTGGGTCCTCCTGATTATGCTATCCTGCAGGCCAGTTCAAAGGCCAGCAAAGCGATTTTCTCCTTGTCCTCCAGTCTGGCGGTTCCCGACAAGCTTCTGGGATCCCAGGAGGTGTGGTCCAGATTGTCCCCGGCGTAAAGAAAATGAAAAAACTCCACATTTCTGAAATTGCACATGGCCTGCATAGCGGCACATTCCATCTCTACGCAGACTGCCCCCATTTTCTTCCTGCTTTCAACCTTGGCTTTGGTTTCCCGGTAAAATGCATCCGTGCTCCAGGTAATGCCTTTGATATAGGGATAGCCAAATTCCTCCAGAACCGAAATAAAATCCTCCACATATTTTGTATTCACATCAATGTAGTCCCCGGCGGGGGCATAATGGTAGCTGGTGCCTTCGTCACGGATGGCCCTGGTGGGGATAATAATGCCGCAGTCTTTGATGCGCCTGTCCAGCACACCGCAGTTGCCCAGCAGGATGATCCGTTTTGCGCCCATTGGGATCACATCCTCAAAAGAGCCGACGCAGGCAGGCGCCCCCAATCTGGCTTTATAAAACGCGAAGCGTTTTCCTTTGTAGGAAACCTCGTACACAGGCCAGATCCCGTCTACATCATGGGTCTGTGCGATGACTTTCCCTCCGAGAAAATTCAGAACAGACGCAAATAAATAATGGGAAAAAACGGAAACGACAGTTTCCGGAAAATCAGGTATCGCGTGATGTACCATATCAGGATCGATAATGGCATTTTTCGTTTCATCAAATTGTAATAACAGCATTCTCTTAACTCCCTTATGTTTGCTGAATGATTGCCCGGTTCAGCGGCTCGTAGGCTCCTCTGGGCAGGGGCAGCACCGTGCCATCGGACAGGTGGACCTCGGTTTTCGTGACCTTCCGGATGAATTTCAGGTTCACGATCAGCCCCCGACCCACCCGGCAGAACCGCTGGTCCAGCTCCTTTTCGAATTCGCCCAAAGAGCGCTTGACGGTGTAGTCCCGCTTGCCGTGGATGGTGACGTAATTCTGATGCACGTCCAGATAGCGGATCTCATAGAAGGGAATGCGCACCAGCTCCCCGTAGGCCTCCAGATTCAGACACCGCTCCTGCTGCATCCGCTTCTCTATAGCCCGGTCCAGGACGGACAGCAGCTTGTCCCGGTTCACAGGCTTCATCAGGTAATGCAGCGCCGCCACCTCGTACCCCTCCGCGATGTAGTCGGAGTAGCCGGTGATGAAGACGATCTGCACTGCCTCGTTGTCCTGCCGCACCCGTTTCGCCATGGTCATGCCGTCCATGGCTCCCATTTCGATATCCAGCAGGAGGATGTCAAAGGCCTTGTCCTCAGCGTATCGGAACAGGAAGCTTTCCGCCGAAGAGAACACTTCCACCTGAATGTCGATCTGACGCTGCTGCGCCCACTGCTCCAGAAGCTCCCGGACAAATTCCGCGTCCTCCCCGCTGTCGTCACAAATTGCCACCCGGTAGGCCATGGCTTTCCCTCCTTGTTCTCTTATTCGCTTTTCATCTCCTCCGCGATCCTGTCCAGCAGCAGCGCTTTGGCGAAATACATGGTCTCATAGCGGATATACATCCCGGCATTTTCGTCCCACATCAGCCGCAGGTTCGGCGGGAATTCTTCGTCACCCAGCCACAATTGGAGGGCAACAGGCAGCCCGTCGAACATCTCAATGGCATAGGCGATATCCCCATTGGGAAGGGGCTTCCCACCCAGAGCGATGCAGGCCCGGCGAAACCCTTCCTGGTCTGCCTGGAACGCTTCCGCCCAGGGGTCCCGGGTGCCCTCCAGCAGATTTTGGTGGAACTGCAGTCCGAAGGCTGACATGTTTTTCCACCTGCCGCTGGGGCGGCGGTCCTCCCGGCTGTCGCAGACCAGATCCAGCAGGGTCATGACCTCCTCATAGCTGTTGGCATCCACCCAGGCCTCGCCATTGAACCGGTCGATATCTCCCGTGGTGCGGCGGATTCGGTAGGTTTGGCAAAGCATGGGGACATAGAGAAAATCTTCATCCGCTTTCAGGTTTAATTTTCGGATCAGAGCCTGGGAATCGTAGGTCAGAAACCGCTGCTTCGCCTGACGTGCCTGGATCAGATAGTTGTTGGTTCGGGCCATGGAAGTGCCTCCTTTTTCGGAAAATTCTGCATTCACTATACCAGCTTCCGTCTGTAAACGCAAGACGGAAGCTTCCGCAGATTGTACAGCTCTGTGTCCGAAAAGGATTGACAACCCGAAAAAAACAGGCTACAGTATACCATAGATTTTACAGCCTGCTCACGGCTTTTCCGCCTTCTCCGGGCAGAAAGCCGCAGGGCTGCTTCTTATTTTCTATGCGGGAAAGGGGACACCATCCATGAAAAACGTGATTCTGGCCGTGTCCTTCGGCACCGCCTATCCTGATGCATTGGAGTTGGCGATTTCTCCTACAGAGCAGGCTTTGGCCGCTGCCTGCCCAGGATGGACCCTGCGCCGGGCGTTTACCAGCGATACCATCCGCCGGAGACTTGCGGAGAAGCGTCTCGCGGTTGACAGCGTATCCCAGGCTATGGAGCGCTCGGCATCGGAGGGCGTCGCCCAAGTGGCAGTACAGCCCATCTATGTGACCCGGGGTGCCGAATACCAACGGCTCATGGATCAGCTGATATCATACCGGCAGCAGATGCGGATTGCTATGGGGGCGCCCCTCCTGTATACGGATGCGGACTTTGAAACCACTGCGGATGCGCTAATGGAATGGCTGCCGCCGTTGGAGAAGGAGGAAGCCCTCGTGCTTATGGGCCACGGCGGCGAGGGCTCCGGAAACGCTGCCTATGTCCGGTTGGAACAGGTCTTGCAAAGACGGTGTGACAGGCTCTATGTGGCCGCTATGAAGGGAGAACCCACACTGGAAGCAATGAAGCAAACGCTTTCCCATCGGCCGAAGCTCCGGAACCTGATGCTGGCTCCTTTTCTGCTCACAGCAGGCGGTCATGCCAGGAAAGATTTGGTATCTTGGGAAGCGTCGCTGAGAAACGACGGATATTCGGTGCGCTGCGTCCATCGGGGACTTGGGGAATGTCCCCGGATAAGGGAATTGTTTGCTGCCCACTGTCTGGCGGCTGTGAAAACGCTGGATCATGAAGGAGGAAATCCATGAATCTAATCATGTCCGGCCTGGACTGCCACCGGGCGGCTATCGATTTGCGGGAACGTCTGGCCTTTTCCAGACAGCGTGTACTGGAACTTCTGGCCTGGCTCCGGCAGCAGCCGGGGGTGGAAGGGTGCGTGCTGCTGTCCACCTGTAACCGGACGGAGCTGTATGTAACCGGGTCCGCCCAGACCCCCTGGCGGCTGCTGTGCCATGGGGCAGGAGTGACGGAGACGGAGCTGGAACCCTATTTCACCACCCGCTGTGGAGAGGACGCAGCAAACCACCTGCTGGAGGTGGCCTGCGGGCTACATTCCCAGATTCTGGGGGAGGACCAGATCATTACCCAGGTGCGCACCGCCATGGAGCTGGCCCAGGAGGCGAAAACCGCAGACCCCACCCTATCCGCCCTGTTCCGCAGGGCCGTCACCGCCGGGAAACGGGCCAGGACGGAGGTCACTGTGACCCGGGGCACCCCCTCCATGGGAAAGCGCTGCCAGGAGCTTCTGACCCAGGAGCTGGGTTCCTTGCCGGGAAAACGGATTCTGGTGGTGGGCAATGGGCAGATGGGCCGTCTTGCGGCGGAACTTCTGCAGCAGTCCGGGGCGCAGGTCCAGGTGACTCTGCGCAGCTACCGCCATGGTGAAACGGTGGTTCCCGCCGGGTGCTCCGTAGTGGCCTTTGAAGACCGAATAAAAGCATTGGAGGGACTGGATGCTCTGGTTTCGGCAACGTCCAGTCCTCACTATACACTGACTTTGGCACAGCTGGAAACTGTAGCCAATCCTCCCAAGGTGGCCGTGGATCTGGCGGTGCCCAGGGACATTGACCCGGCCTGCGCCTGCCGTTTCCGGTGCTACGACACGGATGCCCTGGGCACTGGCGGCCCGGGCAGCCCGGAGGAATTGACGCAGATGCGCACCATCGTCCGGGAGGAACTGGACAAGTTCCATAAATGGCAGCAGCGGCAGGCCGTATCGGATTGCGCGCCCCGGTTCCCGTTGTTTTTGAACCTCACCGGGAAAACCGTGGTACTGATTGGCGGCGGGAACATCGCGGCCCGGAGAATTGGCACCCTGCGGCTGTTCGGCTGTCAGATAAAAGTGATCGCCCCGGAGCTGAAATGCAAAGCTGACGGGCTCACCTGGCTCCGGCGGCCCTACCAGCCAGGAGATCTGGAAGGGGCCTTTCTCGCCATCGCCGCCACCGCAGACCGGCAGGTGAATCACGCGGTGTGGGAGGAAGCGTCTGGCAGGGGCATCCCCATATCCGTGGCAGACTGTGAAGCGGAGTGCAGCTTCTACTTCCCCGCCATCTGTGCAGGGGAGGACCTGATCGCGGGAGTGGTATCCACTGGAAAGGACCACCACAAAACCGCTCGGGCGGCAAAAGAAATCCGCCGGGTATTGGAGGAACTGGAATGAAAATCAGAATCGGCAGCCGGGAAAGCAAGCTGGCGGTGATCCAGAGCCAAATGGTTATGGATGCCATTTCCAAAGCCATGCCGGAAGCGGAGCTGGAGCTGGTGACTATGAAGACCACCGGTGACAAAATCCTGAATAAAACTCTGGACCAGATCGGCGGCAAGGGCCTGTTCGTCCGGGAGCTGGACCAGGCATTGCGGGAAAACAGAGTGGATTTCACTGTCCATTCCCTGAAGGATATGCCCATGGAGGTGCCGGAGGACTTGCCGCTCGCGGCCTTCTCCCAGCGGGTGGACCCCAGGGATGTGCTGGTGCTGCCGGAGGGCATCAGGTCACTGGACCCCGGAAAGCCCATCGGCTGCTCCTCCCGGCGGCGGCAGCTGCAGCTGAAGGCCCTGTTCCCCGAAATGGAAGTTCGGCCAATCCGGGGCAATGTGCAGACAAGGCTGGCAAAGCTGGATGCCGGGGAGTTTTCCGCCCTGATGCTGGCGGCAGCGGGCCTGAAGCGGCTGGGGCTGGAGAGCCGGATCAGCCGTTACTTTGGCCCGGAGGAAATTCTTCCCGCAGCGGGTCAGGGAATTCTGGTGGTGCAGACCCGTCTGGGGATGGACACCCGGTGCCTGGAAGCGGTTCAGGACCCCGATGCCGCTTCCTGCGCCCAGGCGGAGCGGGCCTTTGTCCGGGAATTGAATGGAGGATGCAGCTCCCCCGTGGCAGCCTATGCTGTGACAGAAGGCGAGCAATTGACAGTAACGGGATTGTATGTCAGTCCCGATGAAACGGTGATTCGGAAAGGGAAACTGACCGGCCCCAAGTCGGACGCCGAAGCCCTGGGCCGGGAACTGGCCCGGAAGCTGAAAGAAGGGACGTGAAAAGCCCATGAACGGAAATGTGATTTTGGTGGGGGCAGGCCCCGGGGCCCCCGGCCTGCTGACCCAAAAAGGACGTCAGGCCCTGGAGCAGGCGGAAGTAGTGGTCTATGACCGCTTGGTGAGCCCGGACATTTTGGCGTTGATTCCTTCCCATGCAGAGCGGATTGACGTGGGCAAGGAAGCCAGCCATCATAAGGTGCCCCAGGAGCAGATCAACCGGATTCTTCTGGACAAGGCGCTGGAGGGGAAGCGGGTGGTGCGGCTGAAGGGCGGCGATCCCTTCCTGTTTGGCAGGGGCGGCGAGGAGTTGGAGCTGTTGGAGGAACATGGGATTCCCTATCAGGTGGTGCCCGGCGTCACCTCGGCGCTGTCGGTACCGGCCTACGCGGGAATCCCCGTGACCCACCGGGACTACTGTTCCTCCGTACACATCATCACCGGCCATGCCAGAGCCGGTTCCGAACTTCAGATTGACTACGAAGCCCTTTGCCGCACCGGCGGGACCCTGGTATTTCTCATGGGCGTCAACGCATTGCCAAAAATTTGCCGGGGTCTGCTGGATGCGGGCATGGAGCCGAAAATGCCTGCGGCTATTGTGGAGCAGGGCACGCTTCCCAGGCAGCGGAAGGTGATCACCGCACTGGAGCAGCTTCCTCGGGAAGCGGAGCGGGCGAAGATCCAAAGTCCGGCCATCGTTGTGGTGGGCAAGGTCTGCGAATTGTCAGACCGGTTTGACTGGTTTGGCCGCCTGCCTCTGAAGGGAAAGGAGATCATCGTTACCCGTCCGGCGGACCGCAGCGGTACCCTCTGTGACCGGCTGCGGCAGCTGGGAGCCAATGTGACCAACTATCCCTGCATCCGCACGGTGGAACGGGCGAACTGCCCGGAACTGGACCGTGCCATCGAAAGGATTGGTACTTACCGCTATCTGGTGTTTACAAGCCCGGCTGGACCGGGAATCTTCTTCAAGCGATTGTTTGCAGCAGGACATGACGCAAGGGCTCTGGCCGGGGTGAAGCTGGCGGCCATCGGTCCCAAAACCGCGTCCGTTCTGGAAACATACGGCCTGCGGGCGGACCTGGTGCCGGAAATCTATGATTCGGACAATCTTGCCCAGCTTATGGCCCAGGCGGAAGGACCGGTGCTGCTGTGCCGGGCCAGCCGGGGCAGCGATGCCCTGCCGGAGCTGTTTACCAAAAACGGAATTCCCTTCGAGGATGTTCCGTGCTATGATACCGTTTATGAAGCACCGGACTCCGGAAACGTTTTGGCGCTGCTGAAACGCAAAGTACTGGTGACCTTCACCAGCGCCTCCACCGTCCGGGGCTTTGTGGAGAGCCTGCCGGGCGCGGACTTTTCCAATGTGCTGGGCTGCTGCATCGGGCCCCAGACGGCTAAGGAAGCAGAAAAATACGGCATTGCCGTTGCCACGGCCGGAGAAGCCACCATGGATTCTCTGATCGAATGCATCAAAGGAGTGTAAACCTATGGATCTTGTCATTCGTCCCCGCAGACTGCGGACCAGCGATACTCTGCGCCGTATGGTGCGGGAAACCAGAGTGTCCCCGGACAGCCTGGTCTATCCTCTGTTTTTGGTAGAGGGAACCGACATCCGGGAGCCCATTCCCTCTCTGGACGGTCAGTGGCGCTATTCCCCGGATCGTGTCTGCGAGGAAATCGCCCGGTGCCGTGAGGCCGGGGTCAACCGGGTGCTGCTGTTCGGCATCCCCGCGCATAAAGACGCTTGCGGGTCCGCCGCCTGGGATCCCAACGGTGTGGTGCAGCAGGGCATCCGTGCCATCAAGGCGCAGTACCCGGACTGTTATGTCATCACCGATGTGTGTATGTGCGAGTACACCGATCACGGACACTGCGGCATTCTCCACGGCCATACTGTGGACAATGACAAGACCCTGGAGGTTCTGTCCAAAACCGCCCTGTCCCATGTCCAGGCAGGTGCGGATATGGTAGCCCCTTCCGACATGATGGACGGACGGGTTGCCGCCATCCGGGCGGTGCTGGATGAAAACGGCTTTGCAGCCACGCCCATCATGTCCTATTCCGCCAAATATGCCTCCGCCTTCTACGGACCCTTCCGGGAAGCTGCCGGTTCCGCCCCAGCCTTTGGGGACCGCCGTGGCTATCAGATGGACCCCCACAACCGGAAGGAAGCGTTAAAGGAGTGCGCTCTGGACGTTCAGGAGGGTGCGGACATCCTCATGGTCAAGCCCGCTCTGAGCTATCTGGACATCATCCGGGAGTGCGCGGATGCCTTTGACCTGCCCCTGGCAGCTTACTCCGTCAGCGGCGAATACGCCATGATCAAGGCCGCCGGAAAGGCCGGGCTCATTGACGAGTACCGGGTCATGTGCGAAAGCGCCCTGTCCGTCTACCGGGCCGGAGCGGACATCCTCATCACCTACTTTGCCAAAGAGCTGGCCCAAGCCATGAAAAAAGGAGATTTGGGATAATGACAAAATCGGAACAGCTGTTTGAAGCTGCCCAGAAGGTCCTGCCCGGCGGTGTCAATTCTCCGGTGCGGGCCTGCCGAGGCGTGGGCACCTATCCCCGGTTCCTGGACAGGGGCATGGGCAGCCATGTCTGGGACGTGGATGGAAAGGAATACATCGACCTGATCTGCTCCTGGGGCCCTCTGATCCTGGGCCACTGCCGGGAGGAAGTGGAACGGGCCGTGATGGAGGCCGTTAAGAAGAGTCTCAGCTTCGGCGCGCCCACGGCGGTGGAGGTGGAGATGGCGAAGCTGGTCTGCCAAATGACCGGTGTGGAGATGGTCCGCATGGTCAACTCCGGCACCGAGGCGGTCATGTCCGCCCTGCGGCTGGCCCGTGGAGCCACTGGCCGCAGCAAAATCATCAAATTTGCGGGCTGCTATCACGGTCATTCCGACTCCATGCTGGTGAAAGCCGGTTCCGGAGCCCTCACCGGCGGCACACCGGACTCCGCCGGCGTGCCCAGGGAAATTGCCGGAGACACCCTGACCGCTTCCTATAACGACCTTGCCAGTGTGGAGGGCCTGCTGAAGGCCAATCCCGGGCAGGTGGCGGCAGTGATCGTGGAGCCGGTAGCCGCAAACATGGGCGTAGTGCCGCCTCAGCCAGGGTTCCTGCAGGGACTGCGCAGACTCTGCGACGAATCCGGAGCCCTGCTGATCCTGGACGAGGTCATCACCGGCTTCCGTCTGGCTCCCGGCGGTGCCCAGGAATATTACGGCGTCCGGGCGGATCTGGTAACCTACGGCAAGATCATCGGCGGCGGCATGCCTGTCGGCGCTTACGGCGGCAGCCGGAAGCTGATGGAGCTGGTAGCCCCTCTGGGTCCCGTGTATCAGGCAGGCACCCTGTCCGGCAACCCCGTAGCCATGGCGGCAGGACTGGCTCAGCTGAAAATTCTGAACGGCAGCCCGGAGATCTACACCGGGCTGGAGCGGAAGGGCGCCATGCTGGAAACGGGACTGAAGGAAGCCCTGTCCGGCGTCCCGGCCCAGGTAAACCGGGTGGGCTCCCTGCTGACGGTCTTCTTCACGGAGCAAAGCGTCACCGGCTATGACCAGGCACGTTCCTCCGACCAGGAGCGTTTCCGCCTGTGGTACAACGGCCTGCTGCAGCGGGGCATCTACGCCGCTCCCAGCCAGTTTGAAGCCATGTTCCTGAGCAGTGCCCACACGGACGAGGACATCCAGCGGATCATTGACGCGGCCCGGGAAATCTTCTGACATTTTTATGTTAACCTACGAGATAAAAAAATCCCCCGGTGTGCCGCTGTACGAGGCGCTGTACCGCTGTATCCGGGGCGACATTCTCTCCGGTGCCCTGAAGCCCGGGGAAAAATTGCCCTCCAAGCGGGCCCTGGCCCAAAATCTGGAGGTCAGCCGGATCACTGTGGAGACCGCCTACAACCAGCTGCTCTCCGAGGGCTATATCCGCTCCCAGGAAAAGGTGGGCTACTTCGTGGAAGCGGTGGAGCGCCGGGTCCAATCCCTGCCCAGCCAGCCCCCCCAGGCGGCTGTCCCCCGGGAATACCTGCTGGATCTGACCGCCAACGGCACGGAGCAGTTTCCTTTCTCCGTTTGGTCCCGGCTGCAGCGGGAGGTCATGCTGGACTATGGGGAAGCCCTGCTGCTGCCCCTGCCCAATCGGGGAATCCCAGAGCTGCGGCAGGCTATCGCGGACCATCTGGCAGCCTTCCGGGGGATGCATGTGGACCCGGATAATATTCTCATCGGCGCGGGTACAGACTTCCTGTACAACCTGCTGATCCAGCTGCTGGGCCGGGACAAGACCTACGCCGTGGAGGAACCAGGCTATGACAAGATCCGAAAGATCTATGCTGCCGGTGGCGTCCGCTGCGTCAGCGCGCCCTTGGACAGCCGTGGCGTGGTGCCGGAAAGTCTGCGGGACGCCGATGTGCTGCACTTCTCTCCTTCCCACCATTTCCCCACAGGTTTGGTGACCCCGGTCAGCCGCCGGACGGAACTTCTGGATTGGGCCAAAGCGGGAAGGTGGATCATCGAGGATGACTATGACAGCGAATTCCGGTTCGACGCCCATCCAAAACCCGCCATGCAGTCCCTGGACAGCAGCGGCCGCGTGATCTACATGAACACCTTCTCTAAGAGCCTGGCCCCGTCCATCCGTATCAGCTATATGGTTCTGCCTACAGGCCTGATGGAGCAGTTCCAGGCCCAGCTGGGGTTCTACAGCTGCACGGTGCCCAGCTTTGAGCAGTACACGCTGGCCCGGTTTCTCAGCCGGGGCTATTTTGAAAAGCACATTAACCGCATGCGGAAATTCTACAGAAACCGCCGGAACACCCTGGTAGCCAGTCTGGAAGCATGTGCTTTTTCCAACCGTCTGACGATCCAGGAACAGGATGCGGGACTCCATTTTCTACTGAAAGTGGACACGTTTCTTTCGGACCAGGCCCTGACGGAATGGCTGGAAGCGGCAGGGATCCGGGTAAAAGCCCTGAGCGAATACTATCACGACGGAGCTCAGGATCAGCATTGCCTGGTGGTGAACTATTCTGGCCTGAAGGAGGAGCAGCTGCAAAAGGCGCTGGTGGCTCTCGAAGATATTATGTAAACAGAAAACTCCGAAGAGGCATATTTTCCTTGCCTTTTCCCGGGAAGACAGCTATAATAAAAACAAGGTTTTGGAGAGGAGGGGACTGTTCAATGGCTGTTTCGCAATCGTCCTACCGGGGGTGCCTGCTGGGAATGGCGGTGGGCGACGCCATGGGCTATACCGTGGACAGCCGCAGCTGGCAGGAGATCCAGGAGGACTACGGTCCCCACGGCCTGCTGGGCTATGACCTGGTCAACGGGTATGCCGACGTCACCTCCTATACCCAGCTGGCGGCGTTTACCTGCAATGGTCTGCTTCTGGGGCTGACCCGGGGGCAGATGCTGGGGAAAATGGCGCCCTTCATAAAATACATCGGCGTGAGCAGCCGGGAATGGGCAGCGTCTCAGCGTTCCTGGGGCCGTCCCAGCAAAACCTACTGCTGGCTTCTTCGCCGCGCTGAGTTGTGCCGCCGCCACTGCATGGACACCCGGATGCTGGACACCCTGAACCGCCCCAACCTGGGGACCCTGGAGGCACCCGTCAACACTGACGGCTCTCCCTGCGCCCTAACCACCGCTATCGGTGTGGGACTGTTCTTCCATGAGGACCGGATGGACCAACAGGAGATTGACCGGCTGGGGGCGGAAGCCGTAGCCCTGACCCATGGCAGTCCCACAGCGTTTCTTTCGGGAGCGGTGCTGAGCCACCTCATGAGCAGACTTCTGCGAAATCCGGGGGCGCCCTTAAAGCCCCTGGTCAACGAAGCGGTGGAGGATATGAAGGAGCAGTTCGGCCACCAGTACAGCCAGGCCTTTGAGATTGCCACCTTGGTGCGCCACGCCATCACCTATGCCGAGTCCCCGGGACTGAGCCAGGTGGAGGTCATGGAGCGGCTGGGATGTGATTCCGCGGCCCAGGTGCTTGCGGGAGCGGTCTACGCCTGCCTGACCAGCGGTGGGGATTTCGACAGTGCCATGATTACTGCCGTAAATCACTCCGGCCGCAGTGCCGCGGTAGGAGCCATCGCAGGTGCGATTCTGGGGCTGCGTCTGGGCGAGGAGGCTCTGCCGGATTTCTACATCGAATGTCTGGAGCCTGCGGAGGTCCTGCGGGAGCTGGCGGACGATCTGTACACCGGCTGCCCCATGGAGAAGGGCAACAAGCTTTTTGACCTGGACTGGGACTATAAGTACCTCCACGGCGGACAATAAAAAATGGGTATAATCCCCTCCTTTGGGCATAGATTGTCCGTAAGGAGGGGATTTTTATGAGGAAACGGGATCTGATGATCTTACTTCTGGCCCTGGCTGTGGCGATCACGGTAGCCATTGGGGTATTTTCCGGCAGCGCACTGGAAACCGGCTCCTGGGGTCTGAGCTTCCGTCAGGAGGGCGCGGCCCCCATTGGCAACGCAGGCGTGGACCAGCTTAAGCGCTATGACGCCGCCTACATTGGAGACACTAGCCAAAAGGTGCTGTACCTGACCTTCGACGCCGGCTATGAAAACGGCTGCACGGAGAAGATTCTGGACACGCTGAAAAAGCACCAGGTAAGCGCCGCCTTTTTCCTGGTGGGCAACTACATCCAGCGGAACGCCGACCTGGTGCGGCGAATGGTGGAGGAAGGCCACACCGTAGGCAACCACACCATGCACCACTATGACATGAGCAAGATCTCCGACAAGGAAACCTTTGCGAAGGAACTACGGGATCTGGAAGCACTGTACAAGGAGACCACCGGACAGGAGCTGCCCAAATACTACCGCCCGCCCCAGGGGATCTACAGTGAGGATAACCTGAAAATGGCCCAGGAGCTGGGCTATAAGACGGTATTCTGGAGCCTCGCCTATGTGGACTGGAATAACGATGCTCAGCCCACAGCGGGAGAGGCTTTCGCTAAGCTGCTGCCAAGGACCCACAGCGGTGCGGTGGTGCTGCTGCACTCCACATCCAAAACCAACGCAGAAATTCTGGACGAACTGCTGACCAAATGGGAGGAAGAGGGCTACCACTTCGGGACCCTGGACGAACTGTTCGCAGCATGACTGGCAAAGATTCGAATGCAATCTGTCAGAATAAAGGAAATACCATTACAGCATCTCAATGAGCGTTTATCTTACGATAATCCGTACGGAACAACGCAAAAAGCTTTGAAGGCCTTGGCTTTTTGCGTTGTTTATGGTATGGTCAGATTTATTTTGGAAATGGATGGCATGACTTGCGGGATGCGCCAGTCCCATGTCAATGATGCCACTGGCAAGGCGTTTTCGGTGAAGTCTGTCCGGTCGGAGCCTTACGAGATAACCGGTTCTCTCTGTTCAGCATAAAATCAGACTGGAAGAATCCGACAGTTGACATTTTGTTGGGTACATGTTAGGATATGGAGGTTAGCGGCCACTAACTTGTGCGGCCGCACACGATTTATCCGTAAGTTAGCTGACGCTAACAAGGTATCTGCCAGGTTTGACACAGCGAACTGGAAAATGACCGTCATGCATCCAGCGAACGCGAAACGATCATTTTCTCTGTACAAAGGAATTCAGCATGAAAACAGAAAGTTGGAGGGAACAGACCAGATGATGATCAACAAACGCCTGATCGGTGCGGTCAGGGAATACCGTTCTTCTGCTGTTCGATCTTGCCATGCTTTTCGCTTCCATCGCGTTGTACCAAAACGGCGAGGTGGGCTTTGACGGCGTGCTGATTCCCACGGTGGCCTTGATGAGTTCCTTCGGCCCTACGGTGGCTCTGGCCAACCTGGGCAGCACCCTGCAGAACACCTTTGCCGCCGGAAACCGGGTGCTGGACATCCTGGAGGAGACTCCGGCTGTGAAAGAGGTGACAGGAAGAACTGACATTACCTTTGCAGGCGCTGCTGCGGAAAGCGTGCGCTTCGCCTACGGGCAGGAAACCATCCTGGACAATGTTTCTGTGGATGTTCCCGAAAATCAGATCGTTGGCATTGTTGGCCGCAGCGGCAGCGGCAAGTCCACGCTGCTGAAGCTGTTCATGCGCTTCTGGGAGGTGCGGGAGGGCAGGGTCAGCCTGTCCGGCAGAGCGGTAGGAGACATCAACACTGCCAATCTGCGAGATATGGAGAGTTTTGTCACCCAGCAGCCCCATCTGTTCCACGACAGCATCCGTAGCAACCTTCGCATCGCAAAGTTGGACGCCACCGACGAGGAGATCATGGCGGCCTGCAAAAAGGCTTCCGTCCACGATTTCATCATGACCCTTCCCCAGGGCTACGACACTCCAGTGGGGGAGCTGGGAGATGCCCTGTCCGGCGGGGAACGCCAGCGACTGGGCCTGGCCCGGGCATTCCTTCATGACGCCTCCTTTCTGCTGCTGGTGGCTTTCTGCTTTGGCAAAAGCTCCGAGAAGCTGCACAACTGGTTCATCGGCACCAAGCTCTACAAGGACAATCTGGAAAGCTACGTCCAGGGCAAGGGCATGACGAAGAAAACCAAGGTCCGCGTCATGGTAACGGTGACGCTTCTTATGAGCGTCGGCTTTGTTATGATGCGTCAGGTGGCTGTGGGCCGGATTGTCCTGGTCTGCGTGTGGCTATTCCACATTGTCTTCTTCCTCTTTGGCGTCCGGACGCTGAAACCCGAGCAGACGCCGGAAACTGCCTCCGCATAACCATAGAAAACCGCGCGCTGGGAATAGCCTCCCGGCGCGCGGTTTCATATGCTTTTTTATTCTTCCCGGAAATCTTCCATCAGTGCCTCAAACACAGGAAGACTCCGCTGGATCATCTCATAGCTGACGCAGTAGCAGATCCGGAAATATCCGGGACAGCCAAAGCCGTCTCCCGGCACCAGCAGCAGGTCCTTTTCCTTGGCGCATTCGGAGAAGTAATTGGCGTCTCCGCCGGGGGCTTTGATGAACAGGTAGAAGGCGCCGTCGGGCTTGGCCATTTCGTAGCCCATGGCTGTCAGCCCCTCGTACAGGGCTTTCCGGTTGCGGTCATAGCTCTTAAGGTCCGGCCGCAGGTGGGCACACCGGGCAATGACCTTCTGCCACAGGCTGGGGGCGCAGACATGACCTGCCGCCCGGGCAGCGCCTGCGATGGCGGCATAGAGGCGTTTGCTTTCGGTGGCGTCGCTGGGGACATAGACATAGCCGATCCGTTCGCCGGGCAGAGACAGTGACTTGGAGTAGGAGTAGCAGATGATGGTGTCGGAATAGATGTGGGGGATGAAGGGAACCTCCACGCCGTAGGCCAGCTCCCGGTAGGGTTCGTCCGCAATCAGGTAGATGGTGTGTCCGTACTCCATGATCTTTTCGGTAATGACTCTGCGCAGGGCTATCAGGGTCTCCCGGGTGTAAACCACACCGGAGGGATTGTTGGGGGAGTTAATCAGAATAGCCTGGGTGTTGGGGGTAATCATCCGCTTTACGGCATCCAAATCGATCTGGAAGGAAGGTACGTCCGGAGGAACGACCTGGAAGGTCAGCCCCGCCTCCTCCGCGAAGGGCTTGTATTCCGGAAAATAGGGTGCAATGGCCAGGAGTTCCCCGCCGGGAACTGCCAGGGCCCGGAACACCGCCACCAGCTCCGGCGCAGCGCCGCAGCCGATGAAGAAATCCTCCGGAGCAGTCTGGGCACCGTACCGGGCATTCAGATCGTCGGAAATGGCCTTCCGGGTGGCATAGTCACCCACCGCGGAGGTGTAGCCATGGACCAGCAGGGAGTCGGTATCCTGGAGAATTGCATGGACGGTCTCATTTACTTCCGGGGGCGAGGGAATGGAGGGGTTGCCAAGGGAATAGTCGAAGACGTTTTCCTCTCCCACCACAGCGGCCCGCTGACGGCCGTATTCGAACAGGTCCCGGATGCAGGAGCGGTTGGCACCCAAAGCGTAGGCGGATTCATTTAACATAAAAGTACCTCCCATATGTATCGATTTATGCTTCGTACAGGGGACGTTTGGGGTTATAGGGCTGGGGCTTGTAGGTCACGGAGCTGATGGCTTTTCCCTCAATACCATATTTGGGATTGTAGCCAAATAGGTTGACATAACAGTCTAAATCGTCCCTTTCCTTCTCCATTTCCTCCATGACGGCCACCGTGGCAATAACATCGTCCACCGCCCGGTGGGAGTTGACTACCTTGCCGGAGAGGTCGTACTGCTCAATGGCATTGCACAGCCTGTGGGGATAGCTGTGGCGGTCCCGATAGACGGTCAGCAGGTCCAGCTTGTCCTTCCCTTTCAGGATGGCGGGGTCTCCGTCCCGGAGCAGCATGTAGAACAGAAAGCTCAGGTCAAAATGGGCGTTGTAGGCCAGCAGCAGCGTGTTGCCCTGGATCAGCTCGGCGATATCCCGGCAGACCCGGGTTTTGGGCAGGCCCCGCTCCCGCAGATCCTGGGTGGAGATGCCGGTGAGCTGCTCGATCTTCGGCGGGACGAAACCGCCGGGGGACAGTGCCACCAACTCGTCATATTCCCGGACAATCTGAGGCGCACCGCCTGCCAGCTCCACAGCCACGGCGGCAAATTCAATGATCTCGTCCCGGCTGTAGGACAGGCCCGTGGTCTCTGTGTCAAAAAGGACCATGCGGTCATATTTGGAAAACAGCTTTTCAAGGTTCGGCATTCTGTCTCTCTCCTGATTTTGAAATGTATTGATTCGGAGGTTCCTTAGGACTGGGCCAGCGCCATGGCACGCTGAACCTTACTCAGAGGTTCGACGGCCAGGCCGAATTCCCGGGCAAGTCCCTCCGCGAAGGCCACGCAGGCAATCTCACTACCGCCCTTCAGTTCCACTTCCACTTCGGCAAAAGGCAGCTCTTTCCCGCCGCCCAGCAGGCATCCCCGGTCAAGAGCCAGTTCAACGGTACAGCCGGTAATTTTCAGCGGGGCAGCCAATCGGGTGAACCGGGCTGCGCAGACCTCTGTAACTCCGGATGCGGTCAAGGCAAGCAGCTCCTTAGGAGCACCAAGGTTACATAACTCCGGAACCGCGTCAGTGATGGAGGGGCATTCCAGCTCCCATTCGCCCCGGCTGCCGTCGGGCTTCGGGGTTTTCACGGTGCAGACAGAACGTCCGTTTTCCAGCCGCCGCCGAAGCGTCCAACGGCGCTGACAGAGCGTTCTTTCCGGGGTGTCATAATAGGCGGTCACCATGGTGAAAGAAGTGAAACCGCTGAATTTTTGTCGGATGGTGTCTAATTTTTCCGGATCTGCCCGATATTTCAGTTCAAATTCTCTGCCCATGGGTGCGCCTCCTACGCAATAATAGCTATATTATACAACGGCGGCGGCGCTGATGCAAGAAACTTTCTGCCCATTCTGATTACGACGGAATATTTTTCTCCGGCGTGATAGGATTTCTCTATCTCAAGGAAAGGCAGTGGTATACGAATGATGGTGTCCATGGAAGCGTATTTCCGCCGGGGGCGGCGGAGCCTGCAGCGTATGATGCTGGACCCCAGGGTCCGGTCCGTGGGGATGGTTCTGGCCTGCGCAGGCAGCGGATTCCTGCTCAGCGCGGCCAGCCTGATGAATGCGCCCCAACCTCTGACCATGGGGCTGATTTGCTCGGCAACCGGCTGGAGGGCGCTGGTGATCTGCCTGGGGGCCATGGCGGGATACCCCACCTTCTGGGGATCGGCGGGAAACCAGGGGATTGTCTGGTCCGCTGCGGGAGGCTTGCTGGCACTGCTGCTGGGCAAACGGGAGGAGGCCAAGGATCAGCCGCTGATGATCCCTGCCATTGCCGCTTTTCTCACAGCGGTGACGGGGCTGACCTTCCGGATGATCCTGAAGGAGGAAACGCCGGTGGAAATCTTCGTGCTGCGGATGGCAATGGCCTTGCTGGCCTGCATGCTGTTCACCCAGGCGGGTGGATGCCGGGACACGATTACTGACTGGCTGGTGGGAGGCGTGGCGGTGCTGGCCCTGGCCCGGGTGTCAGTGGGGCCTTATCTGGGGCTGGGGTACATTGCTGCGGGGGCCTTGGCGGTCAACGGGGCTTTCCCGGCAGCGGCACTGGCAGGGCTGGGATTGGACCTGGCCCAGATCACCAAGGTCCCCATGACGGCGGTGATGTGTATGGCCTACTTCGTGCGGATGATCCCCTTCGACAAGAGATGGCAGCGCTATGCCTCGCCGGGGGCGGTCTGCATTGTGGTCATGCTGGTGTGCAGTCTATGGGATGTGACACCTCTGCCGGGCCTGTTTTTGGGCGGTGCTCTGGGGGCGCTGCTGCCTGCCAGACCAGAGATTGTCCACCGGCGGGGAGAGACAGGGCTGGCCCAGGTTCGGCTGGAACTTGGGGCGGAGGTGATGAACACCGTCCAGCGGATACTCCTGGAGATCGAGCCGCCGCCCATTGACCAGGAAACGCTGCTGGAGAAGGTAAAGCAGCGCGCCTGCGCCAACTGCTCTGCCCGAAAGAACTGCGCAGAGCAGTCCCGGCTGACGGCGGACATGCTGCTGCATCCCTTGGACGCGGACTGCCGCAAGTCCGGACGGCTGATCCCGGAGCTGCGGCGGGCCCAGGAGCAGCTGCGGAATCTGAAAGCGGACCGGGAGCGCCAGCGGGAATACCGGGCAGCGCTGGTGCAGCAGTACCGGTTTCTGGGGGACTACCTGCGGGGGCTGTCGGACAAGCTGGCACGCCGGGGGGAACAGCCAGAGATTGCCTTTCGCATCGAGGTCTCCGCCCGGTCCCGGGGGAAGGAACGGGCCAACGGGGACAAATGCCTGGCCTTCGCCGGACCGGGCTGCCGATACTGTGTGCTTCTGTGCGACGGCATGGGCACCGGCCTGGGGGCGGCCCAAGAGGGGTACACAGCGGGAACGCTGCTGCGGAAAATGCTGACGGCGGGATTCCCGGCAGAGTATTCCCTCAGGTCTTTGAACAGTCTCTTAGCCCTTCGGGGCAGCGCCGGGGCGGTGACCATAGATTTGGCTGTGATCTCCCTGGAAGCGGGGACGGCAGCGATCTACAAATGGGGGGCTGCCCCATCCTGGGTTCTGACCCGGCGGGGGGCAGAAAAAATCGGGACAGCTACGCCACCGCCGGGGATCTCAATCACGCAGACCCGGGAAACGGTGGAGAAGCTGTCCCTACGTCGGGGGGAGGCGCTGATTTTACTCAGCGATGGCGTGGACGGAGAGGAAGCCCTGCGCCAATCTGATCTGACTCCGGATGCACCGCCTGGGGAGTTGGCGGCGAAAATTCTGGAGGGGGGCTGTGGGAGCGGAGAAGATGATGCTACGGCAGCGGTCATTCGCCTCCGCCCCACCAGCTTGGGGACATCATAACATAGGGAAGGTGAAAAATCTGTCGAAACACAAGATGTGGGATGAAAAATGGAAGAAAAATCACAAGATGTAGGTGACGGTGTAAAAGAAAAGGGGAATTTCGGATAAAATGCGGGAGGCATTACCGTGTCATGGCGTTGTAAAAGCGCACATTTTTAATGATCAGGTCGGATTTCCACCAATTTTTGCTGATATGCCATTGCTCCGGATAGTCTGACCATTCCCATGTGATCTTCCAGGAACCGTCAGTCTCCTGGGTTCTGGAAATGAAGTTGCATTCCGGGCCACAAACCGCTTCGTTTCCCGGGTTCCGGGTGTATTGCTTTTTCCTGACAGTTCTGATATAGTGTGCTTTATTAGGAATAAGCTGAATTTACCAGGGGGATTCATGTGAATTGGGTGAACGAAGTACGACGGCGGCAAAAAAGGAAAAACCAGATACTCTTTGGGAAGGATTCGGAGTGCTTGCAGGACTTAATTGCATTGCTCCATGGTCAGGACCATAGGACCATAGCGTTGTGGGCTTTTGAATTTGCCGATGAATCCATTGCACTGCTGGAGAAAAAATATCCGGACGAAAATCGGCCAAGAGAAGCATTGGAAGCGGCTTGGGATTGGGCAGGCGGAAAAATAAAAATGCACCTTGCGCAGCGAAAAATATTGGATTGCCATGCCTTTGCAAAGGAAATCGACAACAAGGAGGATATCGCAATCTGCCATGCGATCGGGCAAGCGTGTGCGGTTGTTCATACAACGGGACATGCAATCGGGTATCCGATCTATGACCTTAGCGCAATTGTTTACAGACTTGGAACAGACCATTGCTTGGAAGCGGTTGAGCAGCGCAGACAACAGTACATTGACAGGCTGTTTTATTGGAATGAGCATGTTAATGACGTAACATACGCGTGGGCAAAGTTTATGCTGGATTGAGTACAAACGATGGCGTTTGCACGTCGAATAGGCCTGTTGCGATGGTAATGGTTTTCTGCCCACAGTCCTGCGGACTGTGGGCAGAAAACCAAGGACTCTCCCACGGACTAAAAAAAGTGCCCACCGGACACTTTTTTACCTCGGCTTCGCCTCGGCTGCCCTTTCGAGTCCCATTATCCACCCCATAAAAAATACCTGAGGCAAAGCCTCAGGTATTTTTTATGGGGTGGATAATGGGACTCGAACCCACGATCTTCAGAGCCACAATCTGACGCCTTAGCCAACTAGGCCATATCCACCATATATCTTCACTTGTAGCTGAATGGCACGCCAGGAGGGACTCGAACCCCCGACCTACTGCTTAGAAGGCAGTTGCTCTATCCAGCTGAGCTACTGGCGCATTTCTATGGAGCGGGTGACGGGAATCGGACCCGCGTATCCAGCTTGGAAGGCTGGTGTTCTACCATTGAACTACACCCGCGAATTCGTTTCACTAGCTGATTCAGCCATAGAATTTTAACATGAATATGCAAATCTGTCAAGCGCCTTTTTTCAAGATTTCCGGAATTTTTTTGTAGATTACATCTGCCACAGCACCATCGGCACACTTACACACGTTTTCGAACCGGTCAGCCACGATGCCGTCGGCGGGGCAGTAGGCGTAATCTGTGTCCAGAAGCATAGGAAGGTCATTTTCCGCATCGCCCACGCAGACCAGGATCTTTCTGCCCAGCCGATGCTGTAGCTCCCGGGCAGAGCGGCCTTTGGAGACGCCTTTGGCGTGAACATCAATGATCCTGGTAGCAGCCCGGAAGACTTCACAGTAATTTCCAAAATGCTGTTTTAGCTGCTGCTCTGCTTCGTCCATCCGGCGGCGTTCCTCTGGGGAGCCGTCGAACAGAGAGGCCACGGTGACGTCCCGGATTTCTCCGTAAAGGGAAAATTTCAAAAAGGGCCCCAGATCATCTCCCGGTTTGGCAAAGCCACGAGCGCAGTGGTTATTGTCACTGAAGGCATCCCAGGCCGGATTTTCCGTAAAGCGGTAGTGGGCATCCACACCCTGAACCTCCACCGTCAGGTCGGGGAACAGCGCCATGCAGTTGTGCACCGTCTCCCACATGTCCAGCTGGATTTCGTGGCAGAATTCCAGCTGCCCCCGACCCAGATCATAAGCTGCGGAGCCGTTGTACAGCAGCAGGGGCGCGTTCACCGGCACCTTGTCCCGGAAGACCTTGGTCATGGGCACACTGCGCCCGGTATTGACGGTAAACGCGCCGCCGTTGTCCATAAAATACCGGATGGCTTCCAGATTCCGTTCAGGAATGGAGGAATCTGGAGCTGTCAGAGTCCGGTCATAATCCACGGTGAGAAGAACATCCGAAAAAAGTGCCATAAATTTCATCCTTTGTTAATGCTGAATGCAGAACGCAAAATGATGAATGAAGGTATCCCCCTTGGGGATGAATTAAAACAAATCCCGAAGGGATACCGTAATTCAGCATTTATCATTCGTCTGCTGATTTTTCCAATTTGTCCAGCACATCCCGGAAATACTGGGGAAGCTCCGCAAAGACCATCACCGGCCTGCCGTCTCTGGGGTGCCGGAAGCACAGAACGCCTGCGTGGAGGCACTGGCTGTCCTGGCCCAGTTCTGCCTTTTTGTGGCCATATACCGTGTCCCCCAGAATCGGATGACCGATATAGGCCATATGGACCCGGATCTGATGGGTTCGCCCGGTCTCCAGGTGACAGCGAATATGGGTGTAGCCCCGGTAGCGTTTCACGACCTCCCAGTGGGTTATGGCGGGCTTGGAATTGCGCTGGGTGACGGACATCTTCTTCCGGTCCGTAGGATGCCGTCCGATGGGGGCGTCCACGGTGCCGCTGTCCTCCTTGAGACTGCCGCAAACAATGACATCGTAGGTTCTTGCCATGGTGTGGTCCTTCAGCTGGGAGGCCAGCATGGTGTGGGCATAGTCGTTCTTTGCCACAGCCAGCAGGCCGGAGGTGTCCTTGTCGATACGGTGGACGATGCCGGGCCGGAGTTCCCCGTTGATGCCGCTTAAGGAGTCTCCCAGGGCGTACAGCAGTCCGTTGACCAGGGTGTCATCCGCATGTCCCGCCGCAGGATGGACCACCAATCCCTTGGGTTTGTTGATTACCAGCAGATCGTCGTCCTCGTAGACGATGTCCAGAGGGATCTCGGTGGGGACGATGTCTACGGGCTTGGCTTCGGGAACGGTATAGGTGATGCTGTCGCCGATATTCAGCTTATCATTTTTCCGGCCGGGCTTGCCATTGCGGGTCACCAGGCCGTCTTCAATCAACTTCTGGGCAGCGCTCCGGCTCATATTCCCCGCCCGCCGGGCCAGGAAAGCGTCCAGCCGTTCCCCGGCAATATCCGCAATCAGGGTCATTTCTTCTTCTCGTCCTTCCAGAAGGTCTTGTTGAACAGAATCAAATGGAGCATCAGCAGCACACAGCCGCAGGTGATGAAGCAGTCGGCCACATTGAACACGGGAAACTCCATGAAGGTGGTCTCGATCATGTCCACTACATAGCCCTGGCGTACCCGGTCGATCATATTGCCCAGGCCGCCGCCGTAAATGGCCGCGATGCAGAACCGCTCCAGAATCGTAAAGGGCATGGGCTTTTTGAAATATTCATACAGAAGCACCCCGGTAAAGACCACAAAAATAATTGCGAACAACCACTGTTGGCCCTCGAAAGAGGAGAACGCCGCGCCGGTATTTTGTACATAGGTCAGCTGCAGCAGACCGGGAAGAAAGGGCACCGATCCGTGCAGCGGAATGTAGGCTACGGTCAGATATTTCGCAATCTGGTCCAGTACCACCACAAGGGCGGCAAAGAGGGAAAAGAATAGAAATTGCATAGGAACATCCTCCTGAAGACGTGCAACTCATTATACCATGGCGCGGACGGAAAAGTCAATTGGGAGTGAGGAGTTAGGAGAGTGGAGTTAAGGAATCCCTTCGGGATAAATATTAAATAGGAAATGGAGCAATAAAATGTCTGCTCTCCTCACTCCTAACTGAATAAAAAACCCGCCCCGAGTATTCCCAGGACGGTGCTACTAGAGCCATATTTATTTGGTGACCAGGAACCGCTGGGCGGCAGTGCGGAATTGCTCGAATTCGGCGTCGCTGCATTCGGCGGAAGCGGTCAGGGGATGGGTAAAGTCCAGGCAGAACATTTCCATAAAGCTCTTGCCGTTGACCCGATGGTGATTGTCATCCACCAGAACGGTGAAGGTCATGGTAGTGGCGAGCCCCACAAATTCCTGGACATCCTGAACCGATCGAAGGCTGATTTGAAATTCCCGCATAAAAGTCCCCCCGGAAACTGTACAAAAATATTTTTTTCGTGTATAATGGGGAGAACAATCTAGGATCGACTCCAATCTACCTGCCAGATGGTAGATGCAAAATATTATAGCATTATTTTGGGAAAATGCAACTGTCGGTTTGGACGATTAACACAATTAATGACTTAAAATATTGGTGGTTTTAACAAATGAAGATCGCATTTTATACCTTAGGCTGCAAGACAAATCAATATGAGACCCAGGCCATGGAGCGATTGCTGCTGGAACAGGGCCAGGAAATCGGGCATTTTGACGAGCCCTGCGACGGCTATGTGGTCAACACCTGCTCCGTCACTGCGGTGGCGGACAAGAAAAACCGGGCGGTCATCCGCCGGTGCCGCCGGGAGCACCCAGAGGCAGTAATTGCCGTCTGTGGATGCTACTCCCAGCATGAACCGGAGGTGATCCGGGAGCTGGGCATTGATGTCATCGGCGGCAGCGGCAGCCGGCAGGAATTTTTGGACATGCTTCTGTCCGCCCTGGAAAACAGGTCCCATCAAGAGAATCTGGATAATGCCCTTCGCCGCCGGGAATTTGAGGTTCTTCCTGCCGGAGGGTTGGAGGAGAGAACCCGGGCTATGCTGAAGGTCCAGGACGGCTGTGTGAATTTCTGCTCCTACTGCATCATCCCCTACACCCGGGGCCCCATCCGCTCCGCACCGCTGGAGGTGGCAGTGGCGCAGGCCAGGGAGCTGGCGGACCGGGGCTACCGGGAGATCGTGGTGACAGGCATTGAGATCGCCAGCTGGGGGGCAGACCTGCCCGGAAAGCCGGAGGTCACGCTGCTGATCGAGGCGATCTGCCGTGCGGTTCCGGAGCTGCGGATCCGGCTGGGCTCTCTGGAGCCGCGGATTGTCACGGAGGACTTCTGCAGCAGACTGACGAAGCTTCCGAACCTGTGCCCCCAGTTCCATCTGAGCATGCAGAGCGGCTGCGACACGGTGCTGCAGCGGATGAAGCGTAAGTACGATACTGCCCGTTATTATGAAAGTGTCTGCCTGCTGAAATCCTATTTCCCTGATTGTGCCGTTACTACGGACATGATCGTGGCGTTCCCGGGGGAGTCGGAGGAGGAGTTTGCCGATAGCCTGGCCTTTATCCGTAAGTGCGGCTTTGCGGACATGCATATCTTCCCCTATTCCCGCCGTCCCGGCACAGTGGCGGACAAGATGCCGGGGCAGCACAACAATGCCACCAAGGAGCAGCGCAGCCGGGAGGCCATTGCTGTGGCGGAGGAAATGAGCTTGGACTACCGGGAAAGATTAGTGGGGTCTGTCCAGCGTGTTCTGTTTGAGGAAAAGGACGGGAGGTATTTTACCGGCCACGCTCCCAACTATGTGAAGATTTACATGGAATGCGGAGAAGAGGAAGACCTGCATAACCAGCTCCGGGACGTCACTGTGACCGGAATCTACGCGGACGGAGTGCTTGGAAAAATGCAGAATGTAAAATGAAAGGGGGAAGTGATCGTTTCCTGTGCATAGGGGGCGGCATCTGCCTTTGATACCACTATCGTAAACGCTGTGATAAACGGTTATTTTCCGCCCATTCCTTGTCATAGCTTCAGGATTGTGGTATGATAGGCCCAAACTGTTTCGGGAGGCTTCTATGAAAACTCTGCTTCACATCTGCTGTGCGCCCTGCGCAAATCAGCCAATTGAAATACTCCGTGCCGACGGGATCGAGGTCACGGGGTTCTGGTATAATCCCAATATCCATCCCTTCACCGAGTACCGGGCCAGACGCAACTGTTTGCAGGAGTACGCGGCCACCATCGAGCTGCCTCTGATCCTGCGGGACGACTATGCCCTGCGGCCTTTTGTCCGGGAGGTTGCGGAGGACATTGCCCACCGCTGCGTGAAATGCTATCAGATCCGCTTGTATGAAGTGGCCCGTCAGGCAGCGGAGGGAGGCTTCGACAGCTTCACCTCCTCTCTGTTTATCAGCCCCTATCAGAACCACGAGCTGATGCGGGAGACGGCGGAGCGGGCGGCAGCGGAATACGGCGTCCAGTTCCTATACCGGGATTTCCGTCCCTATTTCCGAGATGGCCAGAACTTTGCCCGGGAGCATGGATTTTACATGCAGAAATACTGCGGCTGCGTCTTCTCTGAGGAGGAACGATACATCAAGGCCAAGAAGATCATTCCTTGACCTTCTGTTTTTGGAGGAATTATGTCAACTTATGAATTTTCTGTCCCCTGTCTGTTTGGCCTGGAGGGCATCGCGGGGGAAGAGCTGCGTCGTCTCGATTTGGAAAACGTCCGGGTGGAGAACGGACGGGTGTTGTTTTCCGGCGACCAGCGGGCTATGGCCAAGGCCAACGTCTGCCTGCGCACCGGTGAGCGGATTCTCATCGTACTGGCGGATTTTCCGGCAAAGACCTTTGAAGAGCTGTTTCAGGGGGTCTACAGGGCCAACCTGGAGGACTTCATCCCCAAGGATGGCAGCTTTCCCGTCAAGGGCCACTGCCTGAACAGCCAGCTCATGTCCGTCCCCGATTGCCAGGCCATTGTCAAAAAGGCGGCGTCCCGGCGGCTGGGGGAAAGATACGGCGTCTCCTGGCTCCCCGAGACTGGAGCGAAATATCAGCTGCAATTTTCCATCATGAATGACCGGGTACAGCTGTATCTGGACACCTCTGGACCGGGTCTGCACAAGCGGGGCTACCGGGCCATCGGCAACGATGCGCCCCTACGGGAGACACTGGCCGCTGCCATGGTGCAGCTGACCCGTTACCGGGGGCGGGAATATTTGTGGGACCCCTTCTGCGGTTCCGGCACCATTCCCATTGAAGCTGCCATGATTGCCAGAAACAAGGCCCCCGGCATGTACCGCCGCTTTGCGGGGGAAGCCTTCGCCTGGGTGGACCCCAAGGTCTGGGGAGAGGTCCGGGCGGAAGCCAAGGATCGGGAGTTCAAGGGAAATTACCGAATCCTGGGCTCCGATAACGATCCTAAGTGCATTTCCTTGTCCATGGCCAACGCGAAAAAGGCCGGAGTTGGCGAAATCATCGAGTTCCGGGACGGCGATGCCACGAAAATGAGCCTGCCCACGGACAGCGGTATCCTCATCTGCAATCCGCCCTACGGCCAGCGGATGCTGGAGCAGCAGAGTGCCCAGCGTCTCTACGCAGCCTTGGGACGGCACCTGAAATACGCTGATGGCTGGAAAAAGTATATCATCACCTCGGAACCGGAGTTTGAGCACTACTTCGGCCAGCGCGCAACCAAGAAGCGCAAGCTCTACAACGGCATGATTAAGTGCGACTACTATATGTACACGGACGGTGGACGAAAGAAATAAGGGAATGTGAAGAGTGGAGAGTTGAGAGTGGAGTTGGGCTGCGGACTTTCTGCACAGCAAAAAGTTCTGGTCGTTTCTATGGTAAGATGTGCACACAGATGGCCCAATGTTTTTCTTTCTGAAATCAACTCCACACTCCACACTCCACCCTTCACACTCCACACTGAAAAGAGGGTTTTATGAAGCATCTGTTCATCATCAATCCCGCAGCGGGGAGTCGGAACCGAACGGCGGACTATACTGCCGCCATCCGGGAGACTTGCGGCAGCCGGGGGCTGGACTACCGGATCGAGGTGTCTCAGGCACCGGGGGAGTGCCGGCGGCTTGCCCGGGAAGCGGCCCAGGCCGGAGAAGATGTGCGTATCTATGCCTGCGGCGGCGACGGTACCCTGAACGAAGTGGCTTCAGGAGCGGCGGGGTTTGACAATGCGGCGGTGACGGTGCTGTCCGGCGGCAGCGGCAATGATTTTGTCCGGATTTTCAGCGATCCCAAGGCTTTCTTTGATCTGGAGCGGCTGATGGATGCCGAGGAGATCACCCTGGATTTGATCCGCTGCAATGAGGACTTCGCCCTGAATATATGCTCTGTGGGACTGGACGCCCGGATCGGCACCGATGTGGCCCGGTATAAGCGGCTGCCGCTGCTGGACGGCTTCCGGGCCTATGCCGCGTCCACGGTGGTGAATGTGATCCGGGGTATTGGGGAGCACTACATAGTGGAAATCGACGGCCAACAGATCGACGGGGAGCAAACCTTCGTCTGCGTCTGCAACGGGCGGTACTACGGCGGCGGCTTTAATCCCGTGCCGGAGGCGGATCCCACGGACGGTTCGCTGGATGTGCTGCTGGTCAAGAAGGTTCGCCGGCTACAGGTTCCCGCTATCATCGGGAAATATAAGAACGGACGATACCGGGAATTGCCGGAGCTGATCCGCTATTTTAAGACGGACCGCCTGAAGATTACCTGTGACAGACCCAATGCCATCAACCTGGACGGGGAACTGCGGACGGCGCAGACCATGGACATTTTCGTCGCCAAAGAAAAGCTCCGCTTCTTCTACCCAAAGGGATTGACATGGAAGGCGAGAGTAGAAATGCAGAATGCTAAATGCTGAATGCAGAATGCAAGGGCTTTGCATGAAAAATACCGCAGGCGCAAAAAACGCGTCTGCGGTTCATTTTCTTCAGCCTGGCATATAAACGTTCAGATCCACGGGGCCATAGATGCCGGGGACACTGCCCTTGTCAGAATACTGCCACATTTCCACCTTCCAGGGGTAGGTCATCCGGTCCTGATACAGCGCCAGCCAGAAGGGGTAGTCCTCCAGCTCGCTGAGGTAGTACAGGTGCTCCGACTGGTACCAGTTAAAGTAGATCATGGGCTGGTAGCCCTTCTCTTCCATGACCTGGCAGAAGTGCAGCTGAATGTCGGTCAGGGTTCGGATATCCATTTTTGCGGTGCGGGCGTCCGAGGTGGGGATCTCCCAGTCCAGGATGATGGGCATATCCAGGTACTGCTCCCCCAGAATCTTCAGCATGAACGTGATTTCTTCGTCCACTTCCTGAATGTTCAGCGCCTGGGAGAAGAAGTAGGCGCCCACCTTCAGTCCCGCATCTGCGGCGCCGGTCAGATTCTTTTTGGCGTAGTCATCCTCCACCAGTTTGCCGCTGCCGTAACCCCGGTAGCCCAGGCGAATGATGGCAAAGTCAATGCCGGAGGATTTCACGGCCTTCCAGTTGATGTCTCCTTGGTAGGCGGAGACATCCACGCCGGGATAGCTTTTCAGATTTTGCAGCAGCAGATAGTTGTTGCGGTTATATTGAAAATCGTATCGGTCGTAAGGATTGGGGTCCGGAGGAATGGTGGGATTTTCCGGCTCTGTTTCCGAAATGGTGGGTTCCAGAATCGTTTCGGGCAGGGCCTCCGTGTTTTTCACCGGATCGTGCCGCTGGGGCAGAGCTTCCGGATCCTCGCTGGGGTTAAAATAGGGAATGCACAGCACTGCCATGGTCAGCAGCAGCGCCGCGGCCAATATGGCGATGATGCCCATGATCCGTTCGGGACGCACCCGCTTCGGCGGGGCAGCGTCTTCTGCTTCTGTGGGATACATGTCTTCCGGGACCAGAGCGGCAGGCGCCAACGGGTCATCTTCTGCAGACGGCGCTTCCTGAGAGATGGTTTCCGACGGTTCGGGATCCTTTACAGCAATGGCGTCCGGCGCTTCGCCCATAGGGACGGCGGCGTTTTCCACCTCGGGAATATCCTGTGCGTTGGGGATCTGCACTGCCTCGCCTCCTTTCAAAAAAGAATATTCTCGACACAGTATAACATATTTTACACGGTTCGCCAAGGGGAAACCACTGGAATTTCCCGCTTAATGAAATCTTAAACAATCCGTTAACTTTATCCCAACACAGTTGCATTCGGCATATTTTGCAATATAATAAAGGACAAGGAATCTGTACGCAAAGGTGATTTTTCTATGAGTGGAATCAGCGGTTTGTTTCGACGGTTTACCGCAAAGGTATCGGCAGGACTCCGCAGTTTTATGGTCGGACGCTATGGCACGGACCGGCTGAATATGGTGATTCTGGGCGCCGGACTGATTACCAGCCTGATCTCGGTGTGGTGCAGGTCAGCCAGGCTGAACATGATTTTCTTTGTGCTCAGTTACGGCCTGATGATCTGGGCGATCTGGCGCAGCCTGTCCCGCAACACTTATCAGCGCTATCAGGAGAACCGGAAATTTTGGGCGTTCTTTGACCGGCTGAAAGACCGGCAGCACCGCTATTTTGACTGCCCCAAGTGCCATCAGATGGTCCGGGTCCCCAGAGGGAAGGGCAAGATTTCCATTACCTGTCCCCGGTGCAAGGAAAAATTCGTCCGAAAAACCTGAGAGAAACCGAACTCTTTCACAAAAGAATCCTGTTCCCGCCGAACGGCATTTTTTCGTTTGTACGGTATTGCGGCTGAAATGAATCGAGCACATCAGGATATGCCCCGAATCAGCACCTCGTCCACTTCCGCGCGGGAGGCGTTTTCCTTCACGCTTTTAATGCCGTCCCGGCATACTGCCTTGGTGCTGTAGGGCTCGGAGACGGCGATGATTTGCCCATTGCTGGCTTTCAGCCGGAAACGGAAAGCGCCGCTTTTGTCCGTGTACAGCTCAAATTTGGGGTGGGGTAGAATCTGGAAAGCGACACCGGTTTGATCTTCAATGTCTGCTTTGGGTGCGTTTTTGCGGACGCTTTCAATCCCCTTGCGGCAGGCGGCGGCGGTGCGGTAGACTTCCGAGGTCAGGATTGTCTGCCCGTTGGCGGCATACAGGTCGAATTTCACGCCGGAAGTGACAGTGCGCATGACAAAGGTTCCCATGAGGTTCCCTCCTTTTTCCGGACTATGATAGCATAAAAAAGATTGCCCATCAACCGAAAGCTGCCGCTTCGCGTCTGCGAAGCGGCAGTGGTTTTTCAGCTAACTTTTGTCACGATCTTCGGAACCCTGGCAATCAGCAGCGCGGCGATGGCGGTGAGGATCATCTCCGGTACCATGTAGATCCCGTTGTAGACGATGGAGTAGACCCAGCCCAGCGCGGAGGGGGACAAAGACTGCACCAGGCTTGCTCCCCAGGCAGGGAAACCATCCTGAGTGAAGAACCACTCGGCCCAGCCGGAGAACAGGATGTATCCGGAGAGAATATGGGCAAGGTATCTGGCACCCAAAGCCACCAGGGAGCCGCACATCAGGGAAACACCGGGATTTTTGATCTTGTTGCGGAAAATACCGCCCAGGCCCAGCAGAGTGAAGGCCAGCACATAGTCGAGCGCACACATGATAATGGCGTTGAGGATCAGAGCCTCGTCACCGAAATAGCCCGGCTGGAAGGCGGCGGCTACGGTTTTGGCGCCCAGGGCCATTTCAATCAGGGCGTAGCAGAAGCCGGATACCAGGCCCCACTTGACGCCGTGGCGGTAGGAGATCAGCACCACCGGGAGCATACTCACCAGGGTCACCTGGCCGCCGAAGGGCATTTCGGGGATGAAGGCCTTGGACACGACCTCCAGAACGATGGCCATGGCCAGCAGCATGGCGCTTTCCGTCAAGCGCTTGGTTTTGATTTGCATAGAGACAACCTCCATAAGAAAAAGTACCGCATTGCAATCCGTCATGATGCAATGCGGTACGTTCCGTTTTCCTCATATCCGCATCTTTCCCTCCGACGGTATTAACCGTATCAGGTTCACGGGTCAGGACTACGGAGTCCAATCTCAGCCGGATGCGTCCGGCCCCCCGAAGATTGCTGTGCGATCTGAGAGTATTATAGCGCAAAGTTGTGCTTTGTCAAGCCATTTCCAGGGTCAGCTGCTTGCCGCCCAGAATGTGGAAGTGCAGGTGCGGCACGGTCTGCCCTGCGTCGGGGCCGCAATTGCTGATTACCCGGTAGCCGCCGGTGAGGCCTTCCGTCTGGGCGATCCGGGGAATGACCTCGAAGATATGGGCAACCAGGCTACTGTTTTCTGCCGTGACGCCGTTACAGCCGGAAATGTGTTCCTTGGGGATCACCAGAATGTGGGTGGGCGCCTGGGGGGCGATGTCCCGGAAGGCGTAGACGGTCTCGTCCTCGTAGACCTTGTCGGAGGGGATCTCCCCGGCAATGATCTTACAGAATAAACAGTCAGACATAAATAATTCCTCCTGATAGTATGGTATATCGGTTTACAGACCAAACACATGCACGCCGGTCAGACTGACCACGCCCATGATGATACCTGCCATAATGACACCCAGACAGACGGCACCCACGGTGGACTTGAAGCCCATGTCCAGGAAGGACGCTGCCAGAGTTCCCGTCCAGGCACCGGTTCCCGGAATGGGGATGCCTACAAAAAGCATCAGCGCCACGAACAGCCCGCCCCGACCTGCTCTTTTCATAAGCCTATGACCGCCGTGCTCGCCTTTTTCGTAGCAGAAGGTGAAGATTTTTCCAATATATTTCTTGCCGCAGCCCCAGATCAGCACTTTACGCGCAAACAGGTAGATAATGGGCACCGGCAGCATATTGCCAATGACGCAGATCCCCAGGGCTGTGAAGTAGTTCAGCCCCATGCCCACTGCGAAGGGCACGCCGCCCCGCAGCTCGATAAAGGGCACCATGGAGACCAGAAAACAGAACAGGTATTTTTTGAACATGTGGCTCTCCTAAGATATTTTTTATCATTGTAGCACAGGAAAATCTGCTTTGCAACGAAAAACTCCTTAATTTTTGGTTAAGGGAAAAACAGAGTGGAGTGTGGAGCGTTGAGAGTGGCGTTACCGAAGCTTTTGCTGCAGCGCATTTTACCGCACATAGTCGGACGACGGAGGAAGTCGCCCTCTTTCGTCTGGCATTTTACATGGAAATGCATCGCAGCAAACATTTGGCGTAACTATTCAGTCACGGCAAAATATGCGCGGTAAATGATCGTTTATATGAGAAACTTGGGGTACGACGGAATAGTTACCATTTGGCAACTTCACTCTCCACACTCCACACTTCACTTCACTCCACTCCACTCTCCGCTCTGACGCGAACTCCCCACTTTTTTGAACGCGTCTTTAATTTTTCTTGAATTCTCCCGGAAGGGCTGGAAGTTTTCCGATTGCTGTGCTATAATGTGCGCAAGTATAAAGTGCGATAGTATACCTAGGCGGCACAAGCCTGTTTGAAATGGAGAGAGAGCTATGCTGGAACTGTTGGCGCCCGCGGGATCCATGGAGGCCCTGCGCGCGGCGGTGCAGAACGGAGCCAATGCGGTCTACCTGGGCTGCGGCAGCTTTAATGCCCGCCAGAGCGCGAAAAATTTTACCCCCCAGACTTTGGTGGATGCGGTGAAATACTGCCATATCCGGGGTGTCCAGGTCCATCTGACCTTGAATACCCTGGTTGCGGATCGGGAAATGAAGGAGGCAGCGGAAATGATCCGCCATGCCGCCCAGAACAATGTGGACGCTTTCATCGTTCAGGATCTGGGCGTGGTGCAGATGTGCCGTCAGATCGCACCCCATATCCCCATCCATGGCTCCACCCAGATGAGCGTCCATTCTCTGCCCGGTGTCCAGCTGTGCGCTGCCATGGGCATGAAGCGGGTGGTCCTGAGCCGAGAGCTGAGCCGGGAGGAGATTCGCTATATCTGTGCCAATTCTCCCATTGAGATCGAGGTTTTCGGCCATGGCGCGCTGTGCATGTGTTATTCCGGTCAATGCTATATGTCTGCGGTCATCGGCGGCCGTTCCGGCAACCGGGGGCGCTGCGCCCAGCCCTGCCGTCAGAGCTACGGCTATACCCATTGGGAAAACAAGTACCCCCTGAGCCTGAAGGACAACTGCCTGGTGGCTTACCTCCAGGAGCTGCAGGAGATGGGTGTGGTTTCCCTGAAGCTGGAGGGCCGTATGAAGCGGCCGGAATATGTGGCTACTGTCACTGCGGTCTACCGTAAGGCCCTGGACGAGGGGACAGTGACAAAGCCCATGGTGGAGGCGCTGTACACTGCCTTTAACCGCCAGGGCTTTACCGACGGCTACTACACCGGACGGGTAGACCGGAAGATGTTCGGCGTCCGCCAGGAGACCCAGGAGGATCCCCAGTGGCTCCAGTCCGCCCGGCAGTCCTATGAGGCCGGGGAAACCCAGTTGGTGGACCTGTCCTTCCGGGCGGTGGTGTCCGTGGACGGAAGTTCTCTGACGGCCACGGATCCGGAGGGACGAACCTGCCGGGTGGAGGGACCTATGCCGGAGCTGGCACGGAATGTGCCGCTGACTGGCGCGGCGCTGGCACAGCGGGTGGCTAAGACCGGCGGTACGCCTTACCGCTGTGCCGAGGTGCGCACCCATGTGGATCCGGGTCTGACGATCTCCGCCGCAGCTGTCAATGCCATGCGCCGGGACGTGCTGAACCAACTCACCGCCCTGCGGGCAAGACGGGAGGAGCATCCCCTGCGTAAGCCCAAGGCCATCCCGGCGATCAAAGGCCCCAGCGGTTTGCCGGGGCTGACGGTGCAGGTTACCTCCCGGGAGCAGCTGACGCCGGGACTGCTGAATCTGGAGACGGCCATGCTGTATGTCCCCATGCACATCCTGCTGGCGGACAGTGCCATGACAGCGCGCCTTGTGCAGCGGGGCCGCCTGGCGGTGGTACTGCCCCGGATCGTTCACGACGGCGAGCTGCCCAAAATCAATGTGGGTCTTGCTACGCTGCGGGAACTGGGCGTCAAGGATGCCCTGGTAGGCAATCTGGGCTTGCTGCTCCCGGTGCGGGAGGCGGGGATGCGTATTCACGGCGACTTCGGTCTGAACATTTTTAATTCCGGTTCCATGAACGTACTGCGGTCATTGGAACTGTCCTCGGCTACGGTGAGCTTTGAGATGACCTTGCCACAGATCCGGGATCTGAGCAAGGCGGTGAACGCTGAGCTCCTCGCCTATGGCCGCCTGCCCCTGATGCTCACGGAGCATTGCCTTATCCGGAACCGCACCGGCGAGTGCGACTGCCATCTGCGGACCACCAAGCTCATGGACAAAACCGGAGCGGAGTTCCCCATCATCAAGGACGGAGACAGCTGCCGAAGCGTCCTGCTCAACGGCCGAAAGCTCAGCTGGCTGGACCGGCAGGACGATCTTGCCAAGCTTGGCCTATGGGCACTGCGTCTGTACTTCACTACGGAAAACGGAAAAGAAGTGGACAGAATTCTGGGCGAGTACCTGAACCCCGACGGATTTGATCCCGGAGCCTGCACACGGGGACTATACCTTCGGGGAGTCGAATAAAAAATGCTGAATGCTGAATGCTAAATGAGAGAGTTATGGATGGAAATGCTGTTGTAGAAAAAAGCATCGAATTTGCGGTGCGAATTGTGAATTTGTATAAATATCTGACGAGAGAGCACAAAGAATATGTCCTTTCAAAGCAACTTTTAAGCAGCGGGACGAGTATTGGTGCAAACATTGCCGAAGCGCAACGAGGTCAAAGCAAAGCAGATTTCCTTGCGAAAATGAGCATTGCGCTCAAAGAAGCGAACGAAACGCATTATTGGCTGACACTGTTGTATAGAACAGACTATTTGCGAAAAGCGCAGTATGAAAGTCTGGATCAGGATGTTTCCGAACTGTTGAGCATCCTGACAGCCATATGTAAAACTGCAAAACCAGTATAATTCAGCATTTAGCATTTAGCATTCAGCATTACGGAAAGGACGTTTACAATACTATGCAACTGATTCTAGCCTCCGGTTCCCCCCGGCGGAAAGAGCTTTTGGGTCTATTCGGTATTCCCTTTGCTGTTCGGGCGGCGGATATTGATGAGACCATGGACCCGGAAAAAGCGCCCTTTGACGAGGTGGCCAGGGTCAGCCGGGCGAAGGCTATGACAGTTCCGCGGCAGCAGGAGGATGTTGTCATTGCCGCGGACACCATTGTGGTCTGCCAGGGAAAGGTCCTGGGGAAACCTGCGGACCCGGCGGAAGCGGTCAGAATGCTGACCCTGCTCTCCGGGCGGGATCATCAGGTAATGACCGGCTGCACCGTGCTCCGGGACGAAAAGTGTGAGACCTTTACGGAGGTCACCGACCTGCACTTCCGCTCGCTGAGCAAAAAGGAGATCGAAAAATATGTCGCCACCGGAGAGCCCATGGATAAGGCCGGGGCTTACGGCATCCAGGGCGGCGCGGCGCTGTTCTGCGAGAGAATGGTAGGCGATTATTATAATGTAATGGGACTCCCTGTGTGCCGTCTGGGGCAGACGCTGCGGAACCTGGCACCGGAACTGATGGAGGATATTCTATGAGAAATTTGTTTACGACCCGGGTGAAGATCATCCTGGTCATTGCGGGACTGCTGACCGTGGCCCTGGCCATTGCCAGCGGCATCACCAATACCAGCGTCCCTGACCTGGTTGTCAAGGGTGTGCTGGCCCCCTTCCGGGCAGCCGGCACCGCTCTGACTTCCACGGCGGAGAAGTACTACAGCTATATGTTCCGTTATGAAGCGCTGGAAGCGGAAAATGAGGTGCTGGAGAAACGAATCGCGGAAATGGAGGACGTGGCCCGTCAGGCGGATGCCGTCTCCCGTGAAAACGAGCGCCTGCGGCAGCTGACCGGCCTGCAGGAGACCCATGAGGACTACAAGATGGTGGATGCCTATATCATCGGCTGGAGTTCCACCGACTGGGAAAACACCTTCACCATCAACCGGGGTACCGCTGCCGGAATCCAGGAGAACATGTGTGCCATTACCGCCAACGGCGAAGTGGTGGGCCTGGTCACCGAGGTCGGTATCAACTACGCGGAGGTGACCACCGTACTGGACTCCACCCTGGAGATTTCTGGCACCATTGCCACCTCCGGCTACAACGGCATGGTGAAAGGCGGCTACTCCAGCGGCAACGCGTCGCTGCTGCGGATGAACTATCTGCCCTCCTCTGCAATTATCCGCAACAAGGACCAGGTGGTCACCTCCGGTTCTACCGTGTACCCCCGGGGCCTGATCATGGGCTATGTGGTGGACGCGGGCTTTGAGGAGACCGGCGTGGCAAAATACGCCCTGCTGGACCCCGCGGCGGAGATCAGCTCCTTGGAGCAGGTCTTCATCATTACGGAATATACTACGGAGGTCAGCACCGTGACCTCTTCGACCCAGAGTACGGAGCCTGCCCAGGCCGCCACGGAGGCAACGACGCCGACGGCTTCCACCGGCTCGGTTGGATGAGGCGGCGCTATGGCTAAGAAATATCGAAGAAAAAGCGTGGAATTCAAGCCGGATGCCCGGTCTGCCACCTGGCTCAAGACCATGCGCCTGACCCAACAGCAGCGACTGCGGCTGCTGAAATGGGGGCTGTATGTCCTGACCATCGTGCTGGCGCTGGTGATCCAGGACGTGATCATGAGTCAGGTCAGCATCTTTGGAGCCACCACGGAGCTGGCGGTCTGCGTGATTCTGCTGATCACCGTCATTGAGGGCACCGAAGTAGGCAGCCTGTTTGTGCTGATCGCATCTGTACTGTATTTTTATTCCGGAACCGCGCCAAACGCCTATTCCATCGGATTGCTGACGTTCCTGGGCATCGGCGCGGCCATGTTCCGGCAGATGTACTGGAATCGGAGCAGAGGCGCCATCGTACTGTGCGCGGGTATGGCCCAGGTACTCTATGAGCTGGGATTGTTCGTAGTCGGTATCATGACGGGCCTGACCCATTGGGGCCGTCTGGGCGCGTTCCTGTTCACCGGCATTTTCAGCGCCGTCGTTATGATTCCGCTTTACCCCCTGATCTATAAGATCGGCCAGATTGGAGGAAACACATGGAAAGAATAAGCCGCTTCCGGGCCGTTTTGTTTGTGGTCCTGTTCGCTTTCATCCTGCTCCTGTTCGCCGGCAAGCTCTTTGTCCTGCAGATCATCGAGACCGACGGCAATACCGACAACACCCAGACTTACACCACCCTGACCACCGTTCGTGCCGCCCGGGGCGATCTCCTGGACCGCAACGGCAATGTGCTGGTAGGCAACCGGGCCTCCTACGATCTGGTGTTCAACCATTACGTTATCAAGTCTTACGACGAAACCAATGAGGCGCTGTACCGTCTGGTGCACAAGTGCAGGGAGCTGGGGATCGAATACTCCGACCATTTTCCCATTACCAGGAGCCGCCCCTTTGAGTACACCCTGACCGAGTTCAACACCTCCTGGCAGAACAATTTCCAGCTGTTCATGGTGCATAACGGCCTGGACTCGGACATCACTGCCCCGCTGCTGGTGGAGAAAATGCGCACCCAGTATAAGATTCCCGAGGAGTGGTCCGACGAGGACGCCCGGGCGGTCATCGGCTTCCGCTACGAATTCGATCTGCGCGGCTTCACCAATCTGCCTACGTATACCTTCCTGGAGGATGTGTCCGACGAGCAGTTGTCCGCCATCCTGGAGCTGAACACTCCCGGCCTGATGGTGGAATCCTCCACCGTCCGGGAATACCATACCAAGTACGCCGCTCATATCTTGGGTTATCTGGGTGCTATGAACAACAGCGAGTGGGCGGAATACCAGAAGCAGGATTATTCCATGGATGCGTTGGTGGGCAAGACCGGCTTTGAGCTGGCCTTTGAGGAATACCTCCACGGCATCGACGGCACCCGTGTGGACGTGGTCAGCAAGGACGGCGCCATCATCAAACAGTACTATTGGAACGAAAAGCTGGAGGACGGCACCTACAAGCTCCATGAACCGATTGCCGGCAACAACGTGGAGACCACCATCGACATTTCCATCCAGCAGGTGGCTGAGGATGCTCTGGAGAAGGTCATGAAACGCATCACCGATCCGGAGCAGAATACGGAAGCCGGTGAACACACAGGCCTGGACGCGGAGGGTGCGGCCGTCATTGTGATGGAGTGCAAAACCGGCAACATCCTGGCCTGCGCCAGTTATCCCAGCTACAATCTGGCCACCATGTATGAGGACTGGGCAGAGATTGAGGCGGATCCCTTGAAGCCCTTCTTCAACCGGGCATTTGGTGCCGCCTACGCTCCCGGCTCCACCTACAAAATGTGCTCTCTGATCACGGCCATGGAAAATGTGTATACCAATGAGGAAAAGGCTGGCCAGCCCATCCTGGCAAGTGGCGAGATCATCGAGGATAAGGGCGTTTACGACAAGTACGAGGGCTTTGCACCTGCCTGCCTGTTCTGGACCTCCAGCCATGCCACCCACGGTAAAATTGACGCGGTGAAGGCGCTGTGCTTCTCCTGCAACTATTTCTTCTATGAGCTGGGTGACCGGTGTACTTGGCAGATGATGGATGCTACCGCCCAAGCCTTGGGGCTGGGCGAGCCCACCGGCATTGAGCTGGTGGAGAAGATCGGGGCCCGGAACACCCCCGACCGGAAGCGTGAGGTCTACGGCTCCGGTGTTAACGGTAACTTCGCCGTCGGCGACCGTATTCTGGGCGCCATCGGCCAGGGCGAAAACCGGATCACCCCGCTGCAGCTGTGCGTCTATGCCTCCACCCTGGCGAACAAGGGTACCCGCTTGAAGGCCACCTTCCTGAGCCGGGTGGTGTCCTCCGACTACCGCACCCTGATCTACGAAAACGAGCCGCAGGTCGTCAGCCAGCTGCAGATGCAGCAGGCCACCATCGATGCCTACATGGAGGGCATGCGAGAGGTCATCACTTACCCCGGCGGCACGGCAACCAAATATTTTGGCGGTTGGAGCGACCAGTATGGCGACGCTGACGGCGTGTGGCCCCTGAAGGACGAGGTCATCGTTTACGCCAAGACCGGCACGGCCGAGCATGCCTCCGGCGGTTCTGACCACGGTGCATTCGTCTGCTTTGCCCGCAGAGCGGATGCTGCGGAGCCGGACGTTGCGGTAGCGATCTATGGCGAGAAAGTTGCCCATGGTTCCTCTCTGGCACCCGTTGCAGAGCAGGTTCTTCTGGCTTACTATGAAATGAATGCGGCAAGTGAGTATACCGCCTTTGAAAACCAGCCCGGCTAACCACCCCAGAACGCGGCCATTAGCGGGGTGTTCGTAAGACAGTTTTTGAAACACGGAAGCAGGTGCCTGAGACAAGTACGCAGGCACCTGCTTGTTTTTTGCTGTTTACAATTAATTTGCGCCCATTGAGTTGACTTTGCAATGCAAACAGCATATAATATGGATAAAAGAATTGCAAAGGAGTTGTTTTTGTGGCCAGTACAAATTTTAGCGTCCGTATGGACAGCGAAATTAAAAAGCAGTGTGAAACCCTTTATGGGGAATTGGGCATGAATCTGACCACTGCAATCAATGTTTTCCTGCGGCAGTCCCTCCGGGTAGGTGGTTTCCCCTTTGAGGTTAGACTGGATCAGCCGAATAAGGAAACCATCGCCGCCATGCTGGAAGCGGAAAGAATTGCCAAGGATCCCAGCATCAAGCATTACTCCGATGTGGAAGAGGCGCTTCAGGAGCTCAAACGATGAATCGCGATATTGCTTGGACGACCCAGTTCAAAAAAGATTATAAACTGGCGCTGAAGCGTCACCTGGACATCGAACTGCTGGATAACATTATTCGAGATTGTCCCGTGGAGAAACGCTGCCGGAGAGAAATAAAGATCATGCGCTGACAGGGGATTGGATTGGGCACAGAGAGTGCCATATCCTGCCGGATTGGCTTCTGGTGTACCGCGTTGAGGATGATGTCCTGGTACTCACATTGGCCCGTACCGGAACACACAGTGATTTGTTTGGAAAATAGGTTGCGACAAACTGGAATTGACCGGGCTGAAAGGAACTATGTGATATGTTCTATATTGTTTTTGATTTTGCGATGGCAGTAATCATGTTTCTATTTGGAATATATTTTTACAAATCAAATGGGAATGCTGCCAGATTTTTGTCCGGTTACAATATGAAGTCTAAAGATGAACGAAAGAAATATGATGAAAACGCTATGTGTAGGGCTTATGGGAAAAGAATGATAGTTATGGCGTTGCCGTTCATTTTGGGAATCATTATAGATACTCAATATCAAGGAATTGGTTGTTTGATTGCATGGGTGGCATGGATTGTAATGCTGATTTTATTACTTGTTGATAGACATAAAAGAGAGCGCTAACTTGCAGTTTGTTTCTTTCAGCATCCTCCGAAAAGAGCACACTTCTATACGCTCCGTATGTGCGTTTCGTTTTCCTGTGTTCCAAACAAGGCTGTCTCCTTGCGTCGCTTTGCGACTATCCTGCATATGAAAAACGGCGTGACCGCTTTCGTCACGCCGCTTTAACTGTCTTATGAACATCGCCCTTTGGCCGCGTTCTTTTTTCTGGGAAAAGCAATCCGCCCCAGGCGGAAAATCGTCTGATAAATGATCGTTTATTGCAGCACCTACCGTTTGAAAACGCACCTAACGTAGGGCTTATGGCTGTCCCACGCCAGCGAGAAAATGCCCGTATTCGCTTCGGTACCGGCGAATTCGCGACTGCCTACTGCACGGCGGGGGCAAGCCCCCGCCCTACGGTTGGTGCAAACGTAAGCGATCATTTATTGAGATTATTTTCCTCTTTCCTGGGAAAGCAGCAGTATTCCTGGCCTGGTTTGAGGGTGGTGCGGCGGACCTTGGCAAGCTGTGACACGGTGACGATTTCGTAATTCTGGGCCAGCAGCACATCCACGATGTCCAGCGCCGCCTGGACGGAGCTGGTGGTCATGTCATGCAGCAGCACAATGTCTCCGTCCTTCACGTTTTTCAGCACGGCCTGTTCGATGGCGGCGGTGTCGTGGGTGGCCCAGTCCCTGGGGTCCACAGACCAGTTCAGGATGGCAAGCTGTCTTGCCCGGGCAACCTGCCGAACGCCATCGCTGCAGCAGCCTCCTGGGGGACGCAGGAACACCGGATCGCAGCCCTCCGGCAGCAGAGCCTGGGTATCCATGATCTCGGCGGCAATGTCCCGGCGGCTCATCTGCGACATGTTTTGGTGGGAATAGCCGTGATAGCCGATTTCGTGCCCTTCGTCGAAGATCCGCTGGGTGATGTCCGGATAGTCCTTGATCCGGTAGCCGCACAACAGGAATGTGGCTTTTACGCCCCGGTCATACAGCCCGTCCAGCAGCTGGCGGGTATATTTTCCGGAGGGACCATCGTCAAAGGTCAGGGCCACATATTTGGTGCCCTCCGCCGCCCGGACCGGCAGAACCAGCAGGGCAGCGGCCAGAAGCAGTGCCAGAATGCGCCGCATGAAATCCACTCCTTTCATTTTTTCATATCCAATTATTCATTCTTATTTGACGTGGGAAGAAAAATAGGGTATAGTATAGGACGGAGGGTGAGACTATGGGTTTGATTTGCCCGGTTTGCGGTGAGAAACTGAATAGGGAAGACAGCCGCTATGTCTGCGCCCGAAGCCACAGCTTCGACATTGCACGCCAGGGGTATGTGAATCTGCTCCCTGTGCAGCAGAAGCATTCCCTGCACCCTGGGGATACCCGACAGCAGGTGCTGTCCCGGCGGGAATTCCTGGAGGCGGGGTATTATGCCCCCATCGCCGAAGCTTTGACCGAGACGGCCAAGGATTTGGGCATTTCCGGTCAGATCCTGGATGTGGGCTGTGGAGAAGGGTACTACGCGGCCCGGCTGTCCGACGCACTGGGAGCACCTTTGATCGGAATGGATATTTCCAAGGAAGCTGTCCGCTGCGCCGCAGCGAAGTACAAGGGAAAGCTTTGGCTTTGCGCTACCGCGTCCCACATTCCGGTGGAGGACGGCAGCGCGGCCCTGGTAACCAGTCTGTTTGCCCTGACAGTACCCGGGGAATTTCGGCGGGTATTGCGTCCTGATGGTCTCTTTCTCCAGATTTTGGCTGCCCAGGATCACCTTTTGGGTTTGAAATCCATTATTTATGACCGGTTGGATTTCAAAGAAAAGGACACCGTTCCGGAGTTTCCGGGCTTTTCGCGGGTCATGTCCGTTCCCATCCGCTTTTCTTTTACCGTAGAAGGACAGCAGGTGCAGAATTTGCTGTCCATGACGCCCCATGTCTATCGCATCAGCAAGGACGGCGCAGAGCGGCTGAAAGGGACGCAGGTTCTGACGGACACGGCCAGCTGTGTTTTGAATGTCTTTCGACGAACTTAACATACCCTTTGAAAAAAGGATATATGTCTGGAAAAAAGTCGAAAATAATCGTAAATTTACAATTCGGGAGCAAGTTATGCTGAACCAATTACAAGCCCTCTGCAATAAATACGAAGAGCTTTGCGCCAAATCCGAGCAGCCGGATTTTTACGCCGATCCGAAGAAGGCAGCCAGGCTGCTGCGGGAGAAAAATGACCTGGAGCCCATTGTCACGGCCTACGCTCAGTACTGCCAGGCCCAGAAGGATATGGCAGACGCCCAAGAGCTGATGGCGGATCCCGAAATGAAGGAGCTTTGCCAAGAGACCTATGCCCAGGCCAAGAATCAGAAGGAAGCACTGCTTGAGCAGCTGCAGATCATGCTGCTGCCCAAGGATCCCAACGATGAGAAAAGCGTCATTGTGGAGATTCGGGGCGGCGTAGGCGGTGAGGAAAGTGCCCTGTTTGCCCACAGCTTGTTCCGCATGTATTCCATGTACGCTGCCAAAATGGGCTGGACCATCGAGCTGATGAACTACAACGAGACGGAGCTGGGGGGCGTCAAGGAAGCGGACTTCATTATCAACGGCCGGGGGGCCTACTCCCGGATGAAGTACGAGTCCGGCGTTCACCGGGTCCAGCGGGTGCCGGAGACCGAATCCGGCGGCCGGGTCCACACCTCCACCGCCACCGTGGCAGTGCTGCCGGAGATGGAAGAGGTGGATGTCCAGATCAACCCTGCGGATATCGAGATGCAGGTGTACCGGGCCAGCGGCGCAGGAGGCCAGCATATCAACAAGACTTCCTCTGCCGTCCGGCTGATCCACAAGCCCACGGGGATTGTGGTGGCCTGCCAGGAGGAGCGCAGCCAGGTCCAGAACCGGGAAAAATGTATGCGGATGTTGGCCAGTAAGCTCTACGAGATCGAGCAGGAGCGAAAGGAAAGCGAAGTCACCGGCCTGCGCCGCAGCCAGGTAGGCACCGGAATGCGCAACGAGCGGATTCGCACCTACAATTTCCCCCAGGGCCGGGTCACCGACCACCGGGTGAATCTGACGCTGTACCGCATCGACGCCGTTATGGACGGCGATCTGGATGAGATCATCAACGCCCTGGCTACCGCCGACCAGGCGGAGAAGTTAAAGAATGCAAAGTGACGCATTGTCGGGCGGGGCTTTGTGTCCGCATGAGGATAATACTATGACATTTCTGAGCAATTCCCCGGAGGAGACCGAGGCTCTGGGGGCAGCACTGGGGAAGCTTCTGCCGCCGGGGACCATTCTGGCCTACCGGGGCGGACTGGGGGCCGGTAAGACCGCTTTTACCCGGGGCCTGGCAAAGGGACTGGGCTGCAAAGACATTGTCACCAGTCCGACGTATACCATTGTAAATGAGTACTTGGGGGGACGGCTGCCGCTGTTCCACTTCGACATGTACCGGCTGAACTCGGCTGACGACCTGTGGGACATTGGCTGGGAGGATTACCTGGAGCGCCACGGCGTTTGTGCCGTGGAATGGAGTGAGAACGTAGCGGATGCCATGGAGGACGCCGTTACCGTGACCCTGGAGAAGCTGGGGGAGGATGCCCGGCGTATCACCATCGAAGGAGGGGACTTCCTTGCTGATCTTAGCCTTTGAAACCAGCGCCAAGGCTGCGTCCGTGGCGCTGACGGAGGACGGAAAACTGCTGGGAGAGAGCTACCAGAATACCGGACTGACCCATAGTCAGACGTTGTTGGTCATGGCAGAGGGACTTCTGAAGCAGTGCGGGAAAACGGTTCGGGAGGTTACCGCTGTGGCGGTGGCGGAGGGCCCCGGCTCTTTTACCGGCGTCCGCATCGGGGTGGCGGCGGCCAAGGGGTTCGCCTGGGGCGGGGAGCTGCCCTGCTGCGGTGTTTCCACCCTGGAAGCCATGGTGGAAACACTGGGGACCTACCAGGGCTATGTCTGCCCCTGCATGGATGCCCGGAGAAGCCAGGTGTACAACGCTTTGTTTTATGTAAACCAGGGAAAGCGGGAACGGCTCCGGGAGGACCGGGCCATTGCGCTGGCAGACCTGGCAGAAGAATTGAAGACACTAAAAGGACCCATCTTCCTGGTGGGCGACGGCTGCGTGCTTGCCTACCGCACGCTGTCCGCAGACATTCCCAACCTGATCCTGCCGCCGGAGCATAGAATGCATCAACGGGCTGTGGGCGTGGCGCTGTTGGCGGAGCAAAAGCTTGCCGCCGGAGAGCCGGGAGACGGCAATGCGCTGATCCCCAACTATCTTCGCCTGAGCCAGGCGGAACGGGAACGGATGGAAAAAATGAGGGCGGTAAATTGAAAATGGAAAGCACCCATCGCTTTTCACTTCCAACGTAAATACAAAAACAAATACGAATAAAGGAGAATGACTTCCATGGCAACTGTACACGTAATCGATCATCCCCTGATCCAGCACAAGCTGGCAATCCTGCGCAACAAGGAGACGCCTGTTAAGGAATTCCGGGAACTGGTGGGCGAGATCGCTGGCCTGATGTGTTACGAGGCTACCCGGAACCTGCCCACAGAGGAAGTAACGGTGGAGACGCCTGTGGCCACTGCCCACTGCCGTATGCTCTCCGGCAAGAAACTGGCCATCGTTCCCATTCTTCGTGCGGGCCTGGGTATGGTGGACAGCATGGTGTCCCTGATCCCCTCTGCCAAGATCGGCCACATCGGCCTGTACCGGGATCCCGAGACCCACAAGCCTGTGGAGTATTACTGCAAACTGCCTGAGGACGTTGGCAACCGGGTGGTCTTTGTGGTAGATCCCATGCTGGCTACCGGCGGCAGCGCCATTGCGGCTATCGATTTCCTGAAGCAGCACGGCTGCCGGAACATCGTAATGATGAATATCATCGGCTGCCCCGAAGGTGTGAAGGCGGTCCAGGAGGCCCATCCCGATGTGGAAGTGTATCTGGCGGCTGTGGACGAGCACCTGAACGAGCATGCCTACATTGTCCCCGGCCTGGGAGACGCAGGCGACCGGATCTTCGGAACCAAATAAAAAGGAGAACGGAACGATGCTGCGTGAAAAAAGCTGCGGTGCAATCATCTACACGGCCACAAACGGCGGGCCGCTGTTTTTGATCGAAAAGATGCAGAAGGGCCACTTCTCCCTCTGCAAGGGCCATGTGGAGGGCCGGGAGACCGAGCATGAGACAGCCCGGCGGGAGATCCGGGAGGAGACTGCCCTGAACGTAGCATTTGCGGACGGCTTTCGGAAGACCATCGAATACAGCCCCTACGAGGGCTGCCTGAAGGAGGTCGTTTTCTTCCTGGCCCAGGCCCTGTCCACCGACACCGCCGCCCAGGAGAGCGAGGTGGCGGAGATCTTCTGGCTGCCCTTTGACCGGGCTGTCGAGACGCTGACCTTTGAATCGGACCGTCAGGTGCTCACCGCTGCCCGGGATTTTCTGGCCCGGAACAGTTGAAACTCATGGCGGGATGTGGATGAGCGCTTGAATGCGCATGCCTACATCGTCCCCGGCCTTGATGACGCGGGCGACAGGATTTTCGGAACCAAATAAAAATTTGGCGCCCCGGTGGGGCGCCATTTCTTTGTTTAGCAGCAGCCGCAGTTGTTGTTGTCGCAGCCGCAGCCGTTCCAGTTGTTGTTATTGTTGCAGCAGTTGCAGAACAGCAGGATCAGGATGATGATCCACCACCAGTTGTTGTTGCCGAAGCAGCCGCACAGACCGTTGTTGTTGCACATAAAAATACCTCCGAAAGATTTTTATTGAGCTTCACCGCTCATTCCATGGTATTCCGGAAGACAAAAAATGTGCAGATATGGGAGCATTATAGGGTTCGCAGGGCGTCCACCAGGGCGGTCTTCCCGGTGGTCTTCTCGTCCTTGATCTTGATGACCTTGGCGGGACAGCCGGCCACCACGGTGTTGGGGGCCACATCGCCAACCACAATAGCCCCGGCGGCCACCACGGCGTCATGCCCGATGCGGCAGCCCTCGATGATCACGGCGTTAGCCCCGATGAGCACGTTGTCCTCCACGATAACAGGGGTAGCGGAGGCGGGCTCTACGACACCGGCCAGCACTGCCCCGGCGCCCACATGGCAGTTCTTGCCCACAGTGGCCCGGCCACCCAGGACAGCGCCCATGTCGATCATGGTGCCCTCGCCCACCACGGCGCCGATGTTCAGGATGGCCCCCATCATAATGACGGCGTTTTTTCCGATCTCCACCTGCTCCCGGATGATGGCGCCCGGCTCAATGCGGGCGGGGATATTCTTCAGGTCCAGCATAGGAATGGCGGAATTGCGGCAGTTGTTTTCGATTTCGATATGGGTAAATTCGTTGGCCTCCAGCACGGAAGCCACGTCCTTCCAGTCGCCGAAGACGATTTTGCAGCCCTCTCCAGCGGGGAATTCCCGGCAGTTGGGGAAGGAGACCGGGGCCTTTTCCCAGACGTAGACCTTCACGGGGGTCTTCTTTTCCGAGGTGCGGATGTACTCTATTATTTCCTGTGCGTTCATTTCTGTTCGCTCCTTGTTGATTTTATGATTGTCTATCCTACCATCTTTTGGCCGGAAACACAAGCGGGAAATTGACACTGGGCAGAATTCCGAGTATAATGGGGCTGAATTTTTAGACGGGAGGGCAAGTTTATGCAGATCTGCGAGGACCGTCGGGCGCTGCACCGAATTCCGGAGCTGGACCGGGAGTTGCCGGAGACCATGGCGTATCTAAAAAACGCTTTGACAGGACTGAACTGCGTCCTTTTCACGCCCATGGAAGGATCCCTGTGCGCTTGGTTCGATTACAACCGACCAGATGCCATTGCGTTCCGGGCGGATGCCGACGCCCTGCCCATTGCGGAGCGTACCGGAGCGGAATACGCTTCCCGGCACGAAGGCAGAATGCACGCCTGCGGCCACGACGGGCACATGGCCATTCTCTTGGAGCTGGCCCGGCGGCTGAACGAAAAAAAGGACCTGCCTCACAACGTGCTGCTGGTGTTCCAGCCGGCGGAGGAGACCACAGGCGGCGCCAGAGACCTTTGCGAAACCGGCGTGTTTGAACAGCACCATGTTAAAGCCGTCTTCGGCCTGCACTTGTGGCCGGGACTTCCCGCCGGGGAGATTGCCAGCCGAAAAAACGAGTTGATGGCCCGTTCCTGCGAGGTCACGGTGGATATCTACGGAAAATCTGCCCACATTGCCAAAGCCGCTGAAGGGATCGACGCACTGATGGCCGGGGTGGAATTCTATCAGAAAGCATATGCCATGGAGCGGGCACTGCCGGATGGAATCTTCCGGCTTCTGAAATTCGGAAAGTTTCAAAGCGGCACCGTCCGCAATGCGTTGTCTGCCCATACCCATTTGGAGGGCTCTCTGCGGGCCTTTCAGGTCGATGTGTTTGTATCCCTCCAAAACGGGCTGCGGGCCATCGGCAGGGAATTGGAAGAAATCTGCGGCTGCAGAGTGAACGTCCATATGAACGACGGCTACCCTGCGGTTATGAACCCGCCCGACTTGTACGAAGCTGTCCGTGCCTGCGTAGCGTTTACCCCCTTGGATGCGCCCTGCATGACGGCGGAGGATTTCTCCTGGTACCAGCGGCGGCTTCCCGGCATGTTCTTCTTCCTGGGCGTGGGCGATACCCCGGCCCTCCACGCGGATACCTTCGATTTTGACGAATCCATTTTATTGAAAGGTGCGGACTTTTTTGAGGGTCTGGCGGAGCGATTTTTATGATCCCATTGAATCAAAATTTATCTTCCCTAAAGCGCAGCGCCATCCGGGTGTATACCAATCTGGCCCGGCAGATCCCGGACTGCGCCATGCTGACCATCGGCGAGCCGGATCTGGACACGCCGGAGGCCATCAAAGCCGCTGCTGTGGCGGCATTACATGCCAATCAGACCCACTATGCCCCCAACCAGGGCACCCATAAATTGCGGGAAGCGGTGGCGGCTTTCGAGACAGCCCGGGGGCATATGACCGCGCCGGACCAGGTGCTGATTACCGTGGGGGCCTGCCAGGCATTGTTCACGGCCCTTTTCGGCATCCTGAATCCCGGAGAGGAGATCATTGTTCCGACTCCCGGTTTTGGCCTGTATGAGACCATCGCCACCATTGCCGGGGCCAAAACGGTGCATCTGGACGTGACAAAGACGGATTTCCAAATCACTTTGGAAGCGTTGAACGCCGCCATCACGCCCAAGACCAAGGCCATTGTCCTGAACTCTCCCTGCAATCCCACCGGCGTGGTGTTTTCCCGGGAGAGCCTGGCGGCGGTGAAGGAGGCGGTGCTGGGAAAGCCTATTTTTGTCATTAGCGACAATGTCTACGGCCAGCTCTCCTACTGTGGACCCTGCCCGGATTTGAGTCTGGACCTGGAGTTGCAGGACAAGCTGATCCTGTGCCAGAGTTTTTCCAAACCCTACGCCATGACCGGCTGGCGGGTGGGCTACCTGACCTGCCCGGAGTATGTTATGGACCGGCTGCTGCTGTTAAGCGCCGCCGAGATCACGGCGGTGCCCACCTTCGTGCAGGAGGCTGCTGTCACCGCTCTGGAAACGGATGTTTCTTCCATGCGGGAGATCTATGCGGGACGCCGGGACTATGTCTGCACCCGGCTGCGGGGAATGGGGCTGGACTTCCCGGAACCGCAGGGCGCTTTCTATGTGTTCCCCCGGATCGCCCAGTTCGGTATGGACTCCGCAACTTTCTGTACCCGGATGATTCAGGAGGGCAAGGTCGCCGCCGTCCCCGGAAGCTGCTTCGGCTCCGATGCATACATCCGCCTGTCCTACTGCTACAGTGATGAAGAGCTGAAAAAAGGTCTGGATCGGCTGGAAGCGTTTCTTCGTACCCTATCCTAAAAAGGCTGTCTCTCATGATTTTCGGGAATCATGAGGGACAGCCTTTGGTTATGCACTTTTACCGGTTTACAACCTTGACCTGGAATCCTTCCAGCACATCCAGTACCTTTTCGTGCAGTGTTTTGTCAAAGGAATCCGTACACGCTGCGTCCACCAGGATCGTGGCCTCCGGGTAGCGGCTTTGCAATACCACAGCGTTGCTGACCACGCAAATGTTGCTGACCAGGCCCACCAGCTCGATCTCATCGGCCTGTTCCGGCAGCACCGCGGAGGTGGCGGGATCGGTGACATCCATGCCGAAGGACAGCTTGTCGATGGCCGGGGCCTCCACCTCTGCCAAAGCCTGGGCGGTCTGTCCGTAGACCTGCCAGCCCTGGGAGTCCTTGACGCAGTGGATAACCGGAAGATTGCGGCCCTCCCGGGTGTCCAGGTAGTTTTCGAAATGGGTGTCCCGGGTGAAAAGCACATGGCCCTTGCCGTAGGCGCGGACCTTGGCGGCAATCTTGGCATCCAGCTTCTCCGCACCGGGGAAGCCCAAGGCACCGTCAACAAAGTCGTTCTGATAGTCGATGACGAACAAATATCGGTTCATAGGCTGACCTCCACAAATTTGATACTGCAAACATATCAAAATTGCAAGAAAAAGTCAACGAAGCATTGCAAGAAGCGTCGGAATTTGCTAAAATAGAACAAACCAATTTTTCGGGTGAGAGCATGACAAAACAGGATTACATTGCCGTCTTCGACTCCGGCGTAGGCGGAATCAGCGTACTGCGGCACCTGCGGCGGTGGATGCCGGGAGAGCGGTATTTATACTTTGGAGACTCGGCCAATGCCCCTTACGGCTCCCGGCCCACGGAAGAAGTCCGGGACCTGACCATGGCGGCGGCGGAAAAGCTGATAACGGAATACCCCGTCAAAGCCCTGGTTCTTGCCTGCAACACGGCCACCGCGGCGGCGGTGAAAGAGCTGCGGGAAATCTATCCGGAGCGCATTATCATCGGTATCGAGCCTGCCTTAAAGCTGGCGGCGGATCATTTCCCAGGCGGCAGGGTGGGGGTCATGGCCACGGAAGTGACACTGCGGGAGGAGAAGTTCGACAGTCTGCTCCACCGCTTTGATGAGAACTGCTCTGTCGCCAAGATTCCCGCGCCGGGACTGGTGGAGCTGATCGAACAGGGCCGGGCGGGAGCGCCGGAGACGGAGGAGTTGCTGCGGCGCATTCTGACGCCTTACATTGGAAAGCTGGACGCCCTGGTGCTGGGCTGCACCCACTATCCCTTTGCCGCCGGGGCCATTTCCCGGGTGCTGGGCAGCGGTGTCACGTTACTGGACGGCGGCGAAGGTACGGCCCGGGAGACCCGGCGGCGGCTGGAAGCGGCGGATCTGCTGGAAAACGGGGACGGGGAAGTGGTTATCACCAACAGCCGGGACGATCCGGAGATAATCCGGCTTTCCTATCAACTACTGAATGGATGAGGGAGACAGCTTATGGAAAATGATGTTCTTGTGATCGGCATCGCCGGAGGCACCGGCAGCGGAAAAACCACGCTGATGCGGCGACTTATCGAGAAATTTGAAGATGAGGTTACGGTTTTAAGTCACGACAATTACTACAAGCGCCATGATGATCTGTCCTACGAGCAGCGGTGTTTGCTGAACTACGACGAACCTGCCGCTTTCGATACCAGTCTGATGGTGTACCATCTGGAGGAGCTGCGCCGGGGGCATTCCATTGCGTGTCCGGTGTACGATTTCACGGTCCACAACCGCAGTGACGAGACCATCCATGTGGTTCCCAAAAAGGTCATCATCGTGGAGGGCATCTTGATTTTTGAGAATGAAGCTTTGCGCAATCTGATGGACATCCGGATCTATGTGGACACCGATGCCGATGTCCGGCTGTGCCGCAGAATTAAGCGGGATGTGAACAAACGGGGCCGAACTCTGGAAAGCGTACTGACCCAGTATCAGGAGACTGTGAAACCCATGCACGAGCAGTATGTGGAGCCCAGCAAGAAGTATGCCGACATCGTGGTCCCGGAGGGCGGTAAGAATGTGGTGGCCCTGGACATGATTATGGGCTGCATCCAGCGGCATCTGGAGGCAAAATGAAATACGAAAGCCTGATTTTTGACATTGACGGCACCCTGTGGGACTCCCGGGCCCTGGCGGCGGAGGGGTACAATATCCAACTGAAGCAGGAAGGGCTGGATCACCTGTGCGTGGACGCGGAGACCCTGAAATCTCTCTTTGGTAAGGTTATGGCGGAGATTGCGGATCAGCTCTTCGCTTCCATTCCAAAGGAGGAACGCTACAGCCTGATGGAGCGGTGCATGGCCACGGAGAACCGGCATCTGCGGGAAGGCCCCTGCAAGATCGGCTATCCTAAGGTCAGGCAGACCATTGCTGAGCTGGCGAAAAGTCATCGGCTCTTTCTTGTCAGCAACAGCCAGCGGGGCTACCCGGAGCTGTGTATCAGCAAGCTGGGGTTGACACCGTATATCGAAAGCCACCTGTGCTTCGGCGATACCGGCACCAGCAAGGGACAGACCATCCGAACCCTGATGGAGCGGTACAGGGTCGATAGCTGTGCCTACATTGGTGATACCCAGGGCGATTACGAGGCTGCCCAGGAGGCAGGGGTTCCCTTTATCTGGGCGGCTTACGGATTTGGAACGCCGGAAGGATACGCTGAAAGGATCGAACAATTTGAAGATCTGCTGAAATTGTAATTGAAAATTGAAAATGGAAAATTGTAAATGATTTCCGTATCAATTTTTGAATTTATTTATGAAAGGAAGTACCTACTATGATCGTATGTCCCTTTAAAGATTTGGGCCGTTATGCCCCCATCATCCCCGGCCTGGAGGAGGCCCTGCAGGCGGTTGCCGACATGAAGGAGTGGGTCCCCGGCACCATCCAGCTGTCCGGCGGCAACAAGATCCTGGTGCAGGAAGGTACCACCAAGAGCGCGGAGGGTAAGCTGTGTGAAGCCCACAGGCAGTATCTGGACATTCAGTATATTGTCGAGGGCGAGGAGACCGTGGGCTGGGCGCCCCTGGAGACACTGACCCTGGACGGCGAGTTCAACACCGCCAAGGACAAGGGCATGTACGCAGGCCCCGTGGATTATATGCGCATTGCACAGGGCTACTGCTATGTGGTGTACCCCGAGGATGCCCATATGCCCGGCGTTCACCTGGATGAGCCCCACGCTCTGAAGAAGCTGGTTCTGAAGCTGAAGGTATGAGCATCGCCATCGATTCCTACTGCTTGCTGTGTCACCTGCGGCGGAATGTAGAGCTGGTCCGACCCCTGGGAACGGAGCAGCAGACCATGGCCTTTGCCAAGGACATGATGCGGATGTACCTGGCGGCGCCGGAGGGTGTCAGCGCCCCTTGGTTCAGTCCCCAGACGGCGGAGCTTCTTCACAAGCATTATGGTCTGGATATCGACCGGTTCCGCCAGGAGAAGATCGACTCCAACCGGTTCGTGCTGGAGCGGCTCCCTATGCTCCGGGAGAAGGTCACTTCCGCTGAGGATCCGGTGCTTGCGGGGCTGCAATTCGCAATCCTGGGGAACTATCTGGACTTTTCGGCCCTCCAGGGGCAGGTGAGCTTTGCGAAATTGTCCCAAATGCTGGACAACGCCCTGGATATGGAGCTGGACCAGGAGGTGTACGGAGAATTCTGCCGGGAGTTGGAAGCGGGGAAGCGGCTACTGTATCTGACGGACAACGCTGGAGAGATCGGATTTGACCGGATCTTCGCGGAGACCATCGCCCAGCGATATCCCCATTTGGAGATCACCTTCTGCGTTCGGGGCGGCATTGCCCAGAACGATGCCACCCGGGAGGACGCGGCGGCGGTGGGGCTCCCATTCCCCGTCATTGACAACGGCAACCGGGTCCCCGGTACCCAACTGGACATGCTGGGACTGGAGGCGAAGCAGGCACTGAAAACGGCGGATGTGATCTTTGCCAAGGGCATGGCCAACACGGAAACCATGTACGGCTGCGGCTATAACGTGTATTATGCGTTTCTGATCAAATGCCAGCGGTTTATGGACCGCTTTGGAAAACCCATGTTTACGCCCATGCTGGTGAAGGAACGGACAAAAAAATGAAAACATCCCGGAAGCGGTGATTAAACCGCTTCCGGGATCGTTTTTTAAAAAATGTTGGATGAAGGAGGGAAGACCCTTTTCGGGAATGGTTTCCTGTTTTTACTACCCTGCGGCGTCGGCGCAGGAGGCTCGCGGGATCAGCTCCGTGTGCAGCAGGAAGGTGCTCAGGGGGACACCGCCGATCTGGCTGGACAGGGCGCAGTAAGCGCTTTTTCCGATCTCCGTCCGGTTTTGGCGGATGGTGGTCAGCGGCGGCTGGGTGAAGCGGCACAGGGGCAGGTCGTCAAAGCCCAGGATGCTGATGTCTTCCGGTACCCGGATCCCAATTTCCGCGCAGTGGGCCAGGGCGCTGATGGCCAGATTGTCGTGGCTGCACATAATGGCAGTGCAGCCCTGGGCCAGAAGGGCGGGCAGATGATCGGACATGCATACGGAGGTGAAATAGGAGTTTCTGGCGAGACCCGGGTCGCAGGGCAGTCCGTTTTCCTGCAGTGCCTGGAAAAAGGCCTGATAGCGCTGCTGATAGACAAAAGCCCCCAGGGCGCTGCTCAGATAGCCGATTTTTTTGTGGTTCCGGCTTTTCAGATATTGAACAGCCAGGCGCATTCCCTCGGCATTATCCGCACCTACATAGGTCACCCGGGGATTGCCGAAGATTCGGTTATCATAAAGAACGGTGGGAGTCCGGCAGGTTTCGAAATCCTTCAGCCAGGGGTCATCCAGGGATAGTCCCAGGAATAAGCCGCCCCGGTAGTTGCCCTGCATCATGTATTGGTCATACCCGATGCTGTGCTCCAGCTGATGGTTCAGGGGAATGATGCTTACGTAGTAACCGGCGGGTTCCGCCATCTTCCGGAAGCCCACCAGAATGTCATAACCGAAGTCTTCAGGGCGGGAATACTCCATATTGGTGACAAACACAGCAAGCCGCGGAGCCTCCATTCCGCGCAGGGGCCTGGAATAGCCCAGTTCCACCGCAGTTTCCACTACGGATCTGCGCATGGCTTCGCTGACATCTCCCGCACCGCTCAGTGCCTTGGAGACGGTGCTTTTGGATACACCCAGGGAACGCGCGATATCTTCGAGAGTCGCCATGAAAATGCCACCTTTCCTGATGCTTCCTGCAACCAATATACCATAGTTCCAGGCAAATTGCAACGAATCGGGAAAAATAGTTTCGACATGTTTCGGAAAGGAAAACCGAGACTTTTTCTATGGGATTTTTTCACAAGTTTGATCCTGCAAATTTGGTGATAATGTTGAATTTTTTGAGATGCTTTTCAAATGATTGACGAATTCCCGGAAAAGTACTATACTTTATAAAAACGAAACTTTTCGAAACTATGGAAACGTTTCCCTTATTGCGGGAAGGAGCACGCTATGCGTTTTACTTACGGAAAACAGGATCTGCGTACCTGGGACAGAGCCCAGGAGGTTTCTTTCCTGATGACCAACGGCCTTGGTGGCTATGTGTCCACCACGGCGGCTTTTTCTGTGCCCCGGTGCGATCAGGGGATTCTGGTAGCGGCGGTGAAGGCGCCCAATGTGCGTATTACCATGGTCCACCGGCTCAGCGAGACCCTGCGGCTGGATGACCGGGACGAGTATCTGTCTACCCAGACCTTTGCCGACGGCAGAGGGCCTGAGGACGGTTTTCGGAATTTAAGCAGCTTTACTTTTGAAACGACGCCCCTTTGGCGTTATGATGTGGACGGCGTCCGTGTGGAACGCAGGCTGTGTATGGCTTGGGAAAAGAATGCGGCGGCTGTCCTGTACACTATTGAAAACGGCTCCGGTGAACCCTGCACGCTGGAGGTTGTTCCCCAGCTGAAATTCGCCCCAAAGGAAGAGGCGGTGGAGCGGCTGGACAGGCGCTTTGTCTACCGCGGCGGCAGAATCACCTCCGGCGGTCAGAGCCTGTATATGAAGACCGATGCCAAAGCGGAGAAGCGCCCCATGCGCTGGCAGCTTCTGGCCTATCCCCAGGACGCGAAGGACGGCCGGCCCGAACGGGGACTGGCTGCCTCCTGCTGTGCGGTGACCAAAACTGTGCAGTCCGGCAAAACGGAACGCTTTGAGATTCTGTTCTCCCTGGAGGAGGAGTCCCGCTCCGGCTGGGAAATCCTGCGGCAGCAGGAAGCCCGGCTGCGTCAGATTCAGGAGAGCGGCGGCTTCCGAGCTCCCATGGCAAGACAATTGGTATTGGCGGCGGACGCGTTTATTGCCCACCGGGATTCCACCCATGGCAAGACCATTCTGGCGGGCTACCCCTTGTTCAGCGACTGGGGCCGGGACACCATGATCGCCCTGCCCGGCTGCTGCCTGGCAACAGGGCGGTATGCCGATGCCAAGAGTATTCTGCGAACCTTCCTGGCCTATGAGAAGGACGGGCTGGTGCCAAACCTGTTCCCGGAGGGCGAGACCCAGCCCATGTACAATACGGTGGACGCTGCTCTGCTGCTGATTGACTGCGTCTGGCAGTATGTTCAGCGCACGTCAGATCGGGAATTCCTGGAGGAGGCCTATCCCTGCCTGGAACGGATTATCGAAGCATATAAGCGGGGCACCCATCATGCCATCGCTATGGACACCGACGGACTGATCTCCGCCGGAGCAGGTCTGGACCAGGTGACCTGGATGGACGTCTGCGTTGATGGCTATCTGCCCACGCCCCGGCATGGCAAGCCTGTGGAGATTAACGCCTACTGGTATAACGCTTTACGGATCATGGAAGCCTTCGCGGCGGAGCTGGGGCGCGGAGGCAGCGGCTACCGTGCGCTGGCAAGAAAAGTCAAACGCTCCTTTGTGGAGAAGTTCTATATGCAGGACAAGGGCTATCTGAAGGATGTCCTGTCCGGCACCGCTGCGGATGAACAGCTGCGGTGCAATCAGATCTGGGCGGTGAGCCTGCCTTTTACCATGCTCTCTCCTGCCCAGGAGCGCAGTGTAGTGAACACGGTGCGCCGGTATCTGTATACCCCCTGCGGTCTGCGGACCCTCCAGCAGGAGGATCCGGAGTATCATGGCTTTTACGGCGGCCCTCAGGCGAAGCGGGACAGGGCCTACCACCAGGGCACGGTCTGGGTGTTCCCCCTGGGGGCCTATTACCGGGCGTACCTGAAGACCCACGGCAATACGCCGGAGGCTGCGGCATATGTGCGCACCCAGCTGGAGGCTCTGGAGCCCATGCTGCGGGAGGGCTGTGTTGGGCAGCTGCCGGAGATCTATGACGGCGATTTCCCCACGGAAAGCAAGGGCTGCTTTGCCCAGGCCTGGAGCGTGGGTGAGCTGCTGCGGGTTTACGAAGCGGTGGAGAAAATTGCGGAAGGCCAGAAATAAGGAGATTCGTATGGCAAACGTCATTCTCGATAAAAGTATAGGCGGCTGGTGGAAATCCGCCGTCTTCTATGAGCTATACCCAAAGAGCTTCCAGGATACCACCGGCAGCGGCGTGGGAGACCTGCGGGGCATCTTGTCCCGGCTGGACTACCTGCAGACGCTGGGGATTGACGCCATCTGGCTGTGCCCCATCTGCGCCTCGCCCCAGGTGGATAACGGCTACGATATTTCGGATTTTCGGGCCATCGATCCCATGTTCGGGACCATGGCCGATATGGAGGAGTTAATCGCAGAAAGTGGGAAGCGGGGCATTGGCATTCTCATCGATCTGACTCTGAATCACACCTCCAATCAGCATGCTTGGTTCCGGGAAGCCCTGAAATCCAGGGACAATCCCTATCACGATTACTACGTCTGGCGGGACGGAACTCCGGATACACCGCCCAACGATATGCGGGCTGCCTTCGGCGGCTCTGCCTGGACCTATGTGCCGGAGCTTGGGCAGTGGTACTTCCACCAGTTCGCTGTGGAGCAGCCGGACCTGAACTGGGAAAATCCCATGCTCCGCCGGGAGCTGTATGCCATCATCCGCTTCTGGGTGAGCAAGGGCGTGGCGGGCTTCCGGCTGGATGTCATTGATCAGATCGCCAAGGAGCCGGACAAGAAGATCACCACCAACGGTCCCCGGCTTCACGAGTATTTCCGGGAGCTGTCGCGGGAGGCGCTCCTGGAGGCGGGCCTTGTGACAGTTGGCGAGGCCTGGGGTGCGGACACCCAGCGGGCAAGGCTCTACAGCGCTCCGGACGGCAGCGAGCTGAGCATGGTCTTCCAGTTCGAGCATATCGGCCTGGACCAGCAGCCGGGGAAGGACAAGTGGGACCTGGCGCCTTTGAGCCTGCCAAAGCTGAAGGACTGCTTCCGCCGCTGGCAGCAGGAACTGTACGGTGCCGGTTGGAACAGCTTGTTCTTCAACAACCACGATCTGCCCCGCATTGTCTCCCGCTGGGGAGATGATGGAAAGTATCGGGTGGAGTCGGCGAAAATGCTGGCCACCATGCTCCATGGCATGCAGGGTACGCCCTATATTTACCAGGGCGAGGAGCTGGGCATGACCAATATCCGCCTTCCCCTGGAGCAGTACCAGGATCTGGAGCTCCACAACCTGTTCCGGGAGCGCACTGCTGAGGGGTATGATCCCCGGGATGTGATGGAATCCATCTGGGCCAGAGGCCGGGACAATGCCAGAACCCCCATGCAGTGGACCTCCGGACCCAACGCGGGCTTCACCACGGGAACGCCCTGGCTGCCGGTGAATGAGAATTACCGGCAGATCAACGCGGAGGCGGCTCTGGCGGACCCCAATTCCATCTTTTATTACTATCAGAAATTGATCGCCCTTCGCAAGCGTGTTCCGGAGTTCCGGGACGGCAGTTTCACCCTGCTGTGCCCGGAGGACGAGCAGGTCTTTGCCTACACCCGGGACACCGGCAGGGGTCATATGCTGGTGGTTTGCAATTTCTCCGGGCGGGAAGCCGGATTTGACATTCCCGAAGCCTTCCGAAATGCCGAAGTGCTGATCGCCAACTATGAAGGTGAAGCGGAAACCCTGAGACCCTATGAGGCAAAGATCCTACGCTTTGAAGAGATATAGGATAAGCATTCGTTATCTCATATCTCAGGACTTCTTCGACGATTGAGATAGAAAAAAGGAGTATGTGTTATGAACCGTTATGCAGGTGTCCTGCTGTCCGTTACCAGCTTGCCGTCTCAGTATGGCATTGGCTGTTTTGACCGGGCGGCGTATGATTTTGTAGACTGGCTGGTCAAGGCAGGTCAGCGTTACTGGCAGATCCTTCCCTTGGGAGCGACAGCCCACGGCGGCTCCGATGACTCCCCCTATCAGGCCTACTCAGCCTTCGCCGGAAACCCGTATATGATCAGCCTGGAAGCACTGATCGAAGAAGGTGTGCTGACAAAGCAGGAGTGCGATGCCGTGGATTTCGGCACCAACCCTGCCAAGGTGGACTTTGACAAGCTCAATGACAACCGGCTCGCTCTGCTGCACAAGGCCTATGAGCGTAGCAATATCAGCCAAAACCCGGAGTATCAGCGCTTCTGCGGCCAAAACGGCTGGTGGCTGAATGACTATGCCCTGTTCATGGCTCTGAAGCGATTCTTCCACGGTGCGCCCTTCCGTCAGTGGCCGGAGGATATCCGGATGCACTGGGGCTTTGCTTTGGACTACTACAACCGGGAGCTGTACTTCGACGTAGAATTCCAGAAGTATCTGCAGTTCAAGTTCGACCAGCAGTGGACCAGGCTGAAGGCTTACGCCAACGCCCGCCATATCCAGATCGTGGGGGATATCCCCATTTATGTCTCCCCCGATGGGGCGGACGTCTGGGCCCATCCGGAGCTGTTCCAGCTGGACGAGCACAACGCCCCCACTGCCATCGCGGGCTGCCCGCCGGATGCTTTTGCCGCCGACGGCCAGATTTGGGGCAATCCCCTGTACCGTTGGGACTATCACCGCAGCACCGGCTACGACTGGTGGTGCAGCCGGATGTGGTACAGCTTCAAACTCTACGATGTGGTGCGCATCGATCATTTCCGTGGGTTTGACGAGTATTTCTCCATTCCTACATATGCCTCCAGCGCCAAGGAAGGCCACTGGGAAAAGGGCCCGGGCATGGAGCTGTTCAATACCATCCGCTGGCGGCTGGGAGATGTGAGCGTCATTGCGGAGGATCTGGGACTGATGACCGACGGCGTTCGGAAGCTGGTGAAAGACAGCGGCTGCCCCAATATGAAGGTACTGCAGTTTGCCATCGATCCTGCCGACATCGGCGCGGCCAATGACTACTGGCCCCACAACTACAATTCCAACTGCGTGGTCTACACCGGCACCCACGACAATGAGACCGTGGCGGGCTGGTACGCGGGACTGGAGGAAGATGCCAGAAAGCAGGTTCGGGATTACCTGTGTGACTACTATACCCCGGAAAGCCAGATGTACAAGGTCCTCATTAACCTGGTGATGACTACGGTTGCCAAGGACTGCATCATCCCCATCCAGGATCACCTGGGCCTGGGCAATGAGGCCCGGATGAACAAGCCTGGTACGGTGGGCTTCAACTGGCGCTGGCGTCTGGTGCCTGGCCAGGTCACAGACGCTCTGGCGGGGGAGCTGCTTGCCTTGGCGAAGCGAACCGGTCGTGCCAACTGGGATGCGATCAAGTAGGCAGTTGTGGAGAATCCCCAAGAAAATCTGGGATATTTTGGCGGTTTTGTGCCTAGACACTGGATAATGGCACATGCTATATTGTAAAATAGTGGCGGTATTGCCAAAAATGCCCCCCCTTTTCTCGTTCTCCTTCAGAGGATGAGAAGTATAAAGGCTGTTACAGCGAAACGCTGTGATTGCATATTATTATTAACAATAGGAGGAAACAACAAATGAAAAAGATCATTGCACTGCTGCTGGCTTGCACTATGGTCATCGGCCTGTTCGCGGCCTGCGGAGGCAGCAGCGAAAAGCCCGCCGAGACCAAGGCTGCTTCCAGCGGCGAAACCAATGCTCCCGAGGCTCCCGCCGAGGTCAAGGACATCACCCTGAAGGTCTGGGGTCCCCAGGAAGATCAGGCCGATGCCAACAGCTTCCTGCCGGTGGCTTGTGCCAAGTTTAACGAAGCCCATCCTGAGTGGAACATCACTTTCGTCTTTGAAGTCTGCGCCGAAGGCGATGCCGGCGGTCAGGTAAGCAAGGACCCCTCCGCTGCCGCTGACGTTTTCATGTTCGCCAACGACCAGCTGGGCACCCTGATTCAGGCAAACGCTATCGCCAAGCTGGGCGGCGACGTTCTGGAGCAGGTCAAGTCCACTAACTCCGAGACCATGGTCAAGTCCGTTACCAGCGGTGACGGTGTCTATGGCGTTCCTTTCACCGGCAACACCTGGTTCATGTACTATGACAAGTCCGTCTACACAGAGGAAGATATCAAGTCCCTGGATGCTATGATGGCCAAGAAGACCGTTGCCTTCCCTGTGACCAACACCTGGTATATGCCTTCCTTCTTCTTCGCTGTCGGTGGCACCATGTTCGGTGACGGCACCGACGGCAGCGCCGGCATCACCTTCGGCGGTGAGGCTGGTGCTTCCGCTACTGCATATGTTGCCAACGCTCTGGCTGCTGGCACCATGATCGACGATGCCAGCGGTGCCGGCATGGACGGTCTGCGCAACGGCACTGTGGGCGCCATCTTCTCCGGCACCTGGGATGCCAAGAATGTTGAGGAAGCGCTGGGTGAGAACTATGGCGCTGCTCAGCTGCCCTGCGTCACCATCAACGGCGAGGAGAAGCAGCTGTACTCCTTCTCCGGCTCCAAGGCTTACGGCGTCAACCCCAACTCCGCCAACATGAAGGCCGCTTACGCTCTGGCAGCATGGCTGGGTTCCGCTGAGATGCAGGATCTGCACTTCGAGCTGCGTAACGGCGAAGTCATCCCCTGCAACGCCGAACTGCTGGACACTGCTGAGTACTCCACCAATGTGGCTGCTGTCGCTCAGAACGATACCATCGCCAACACCTCCAAACTGCAGCCCTCTATCCCCGAGATGGGCACCTACTGGACCAATGCTGAGTCCCTGGGCAAGGCTCTGGCCAACGGCGAAATCAACGACGGCAACGCTGCTGAGAAGACCGAGGCTTGGAACAGCGCGCTGAACGGTTCCGGTCTGTAATTTGGAATACAGCTTCTTTGCCCTAAGTTAAATCTGGCGGCAGTCAGATTTACCTGACTGCCGCCAATCTTTCTAGGATAGAGATCTACATGCTCCCGCAAGGGCCGATGCCTATGTTGCGCCTACGCAAAAGACCGATATAGGCATCGACCCCTGCGAATCCCCTGCTGCCTATCACGACAAATACAGGCCGTTCCCTTTGAGACGGCCAAAACAAAGGGAGATGATAACGTGTCCAATACGTTAACCAAAGCTGCAGCTGCACGGCAAAAGGCTGCCGATCCTTCTTCCCTGGTTGCTGCGCTGAAAAATGGTGGTCCCATGGTATGGTTGTCCTGCCTGGTCATGGGCCTTGCCAACATTTTGAACGGTCAGATCATCAAGGGTTTGATCTTCCTGGCCATTGAAGTTGGCGTCATCGCGTTCCTGGCGATCCCCAACGGCGGCCTTTACTGGATCTCTATGCTCCCCAGCCTGGGCTGGCGGGAGATGGAAGAAGTCTGGAATGATGACGAGGGCGTATATGAGTACGTCATGGGAGACCAGTCTCAGCTCATTCTGCTGTATGGCATTGCCTCCCTGTGCATTATCGCGCTGCTGGTTCTGGTGTGGCGCGCCTCCGTCCGCAGCGGCTACAAGGCGATCTGCCTGAAGAACGAGGGCAAAAAGGTCACCTTTATGGACGATATCCGGTCCCTGTTCGACGAGAACGTACATAAGCTGCTGATGTTCGCCCCCACCGCCTGTCTGGCAGTGTTCTCCATCCTGCCCCTGCTCTACATGATGAGCATGGCATTTACGAACTACTCCAAGGAAGGCGACCATCTTGTCCTGTTTGACTGGGTGGGTCTGAAGAACTTCATTGCCATCTTCGACTCCGGCTCCGTCATCGGCAGACAGTTCGGCAGCGTCCTGGTGTGGACCCTGGTGTGGGCATTCTTTGCCACGTTCCTGAACTTCTTCCTGGGTACCTTTGTGGCGATCATCATCAACCGCAAAACCATCAAGTTCAAAGGTTTCTGGCGCGGCTGTCTGTCCATGACCATTGCGGTTCCCCAGTTCGTGTCCCTGATGATCATCCGTTCCATGATGATGTCCGACGGAATTATCAATACCATGCTGATGAATGCGGGCCTGATTACAACGAAGCTTCCGTTCCTGACCAATGCCACCTGGGCAAGGGTCATGGTCATCATCATCAACTGCTGGGTCGGTATTCCCTACACCATTATGCAGGTCACCGGCATTCTGCAGAATATCCCTGCAGAGCAATATGAGGCTGCCACTATCGATGGCGCCAACCCTGTACAGCAGTTCATGAACATTACCCTGCCCTACATGATCTTCGTGATGACGCCTTACATCATCACACAGTTCACCGGCAATATCAACAACTTCAACGTGATTTACCTGCTGACCCGTGGCGAACCCCTGCAGGTTGGTATGTCTGCGGGCGATACGGACCTGCTCGTCACTTGGCTGTACAAGCTGTCGGTTGACCAGCAGAAGTACAACCTGGGCGCTGTGATTGGTATCTTTACCTTTGTTGTACTGGCAATCGTTTCTCTGGTCACCTATCGCTCCAGCGGATCTTATAAGGATGAGGAGGGCTTCAAATAATGGCTAAGAAAATAGATGGCGGCATGAAGGCCAAGCGGATCACCGGCGATGTAATCACTTACATCTTCCTGGCGGTTATGTGCGTTATCTGGCTGATGCCCTTCTTCTGGGTCATCATGCAGTCCTTCCGGGACGGCAAGGGCCAGTTCATTTCGAGCTTTCTGCCCAAAGCATACACGTTCAATAACTATAAAGCGTTGTTTGCTGAGCGGAACGTTATCAACTTCCCCCGGATGTTCCTGAATACCTTCGGTATTTCCTGCTGCAGCTGTCTGATCTCCACTTTCTTTGTGCTGGCGGTTTCCTACTGTACCTCCCGCCTGAAGTGGAAGATGCGCAAGCCCTACATGAACATGGCAATGGTTATCAACCTGTTCCCCGGCTTCATGAGCATGGTTGCTGTGTACTTCATTTTGAAGGCTCTGGGCATGACCGAAGGCGACAAAATCTACCTGTCCCTAATCATCTGCTTCTCGTCCGGTGCAGGTACTGGCTTCTTCGTCATGAAGGGTTATATGGATACCATTCCTAAGTCCCTGGACGAGGCTGCTGCTATGGACGGCTGCACCCGCTGGCAGATTTTCACCAAGGTCACCCTGCCTCTGTGCAAGCCCATGATCGTGTATCAGGTCATCACTTCCTTTATGGGCCCCTGGATGGACTTCATTTTCGCCAAGGTCATCGCCGGCGCGAAGAGCCAGTACTGGACGGTCTCCATTGGCCTGTTCAACATGCTGGAAAAGGAATATGTGGATACCTGGTTCGTCCGGTTCTGCGCAGGCGCCGTGCTGGTGTCTATCCCGATCTCCATCCTGTTCATGATCACCCAGCGGTTCTACCAGGAAGCCATGGGCGGCGCAGTCAAGGGCTGATGACCATGAAGCGCATGGCAAGACTTTTGTGCCTGCTGCTGACTTCCGCGCTCCTGACCGGCTGTGCGTCCCAAGCACAAACCGATAAATCCGCCACCGCCCCCGAGTCCTCGGGGGCGGCTGTGGATTTTCAGGAAGCGGTGCAGACAAAGCTGGCCCTTTCGGAAATTCAGGCGCTGGGAGAAAGTCCAGACGACAACTACCGCACCTGGTATGAGATCTTTGTTTATTCCTTCTGCGATTCCAACGGCGATGGGCTGGGCGACCTGCAAGGCGTCACCGATCAGTTGGATTATCTGCAAAATCTTGGGATCACCGGGATCTGGCTGATGCCCATTCATCCCAGTTCCTCCTATCACAAATATAATGTATCCGATTATTACGCCATCGATCCGGACTACGGCACCATGGAGGACTTCGAAACCCTCATGGCAGAGTGCGAAAAGCGGGGCATTCATGTGATACTGGATTTGGTGGTGAACCATACCGGCTCCGACCATCCCTGGTTCCAGGAGGCGGCGGCCTATCTGCAAAGCTTGGGAGATGCTGAGCCGGATGTGCAGGCATGTCCCTATGTGGATTACTACAACTTTACAAAGGAGCCTAAAACGGCCCATACCCAGGTGCCGGGGACGGATTGGTACTATGAATCCCAGTTCAGCTCCGCCATGCCGGACCTGAATCTGGACAGCGAGCTGGTCCGACAGGAGATCGGCGACATCATGCGCTTTTGGCTGGACAAGGGTGTGGCGGGCTTCCGTCTGGATGCGGCCAAGGAGTTCTATACCGGCAACACCGATAAGAATATCGAAGCGCTGAGCTGGCTCCAGGAGACGGCTTCCGCTTACAAACCCGATGTCTATCTGGTGGCAGAGGTGTGGGATTCCTTCGCGTCCATTGCCGAGATGTACAAAAGCGGCATCACCAGTATTTTTGACTATCCCTTCGGCGATTCCAGCGGAAAGATTATCACAGTGCTGCGAAACGCCGGAAAGCCTGAAACGGTGTCCACCTATGCCACAGCGCTGGAAAAAGCGGATACGGCCTATCGGGCATCCAATCCGGACTATATCGACGCGCCGTTCCTGTCAAATCACGACGTGGGCCGCATTGCGGGCTTCTGCGGCGGTGACGCTCTGAAAACCAAACTGGCGGGAGCCATGAACCTGTTTATGAGCGGCAGTGCCTTTGTGTACTACGGCGAGGAGATCGGCATGGTGGGCTCCGGAAACGATCCCTCCAAACGGGCGCCTATGTACTGGAACACTGCCCGGGACGGCGGCACCACAAATCTGCCTCCGGACTGTCAACTGCCGGAAAAATACCCCTTCGGGTCCCTGGAGGAGCAGAGATGCGACGATGCGTCCATCTTTAATTATTACCGCCAGGTCATCGCCATCCGCAATGCCATTCCCGCCATTTCCCACGGCAGAACCACAGCGGAAACCGGGCTGAATCTGGGCTGCGTCAGTGCCTTCCGCAAAAGCTGCGACCTGGGGGAGTGCATTGTGCTGATGAACATCTCCCCGGAGAGCGCCGTGACAAATCTGACCGGCTATGAAGATTGGCATTTGGCGGCGAAGCTGTCCGCGGACGGCAATCCCGTCACCCAGGAGGGCCAAACTTTGACCCTGCCCGCCTACGCCGTGGCGGTGCTGCTCCCGGGCGCCTGATCCGGGAGGGTGAATTTCCCAGTTCCTGAAAGGAGACCCATATTATGGAGAGAATCCAAGATACAAAAGCCTCCGGCCTGACCGGCAGCGCTCTGCATGCCTGGGGCATGCTGTTCCTGACCTTGGGCATTGTGGGGAAGAGCATTCTGCAAAACCGGCTGCTGAATCTGGGGCAGATTTCTGCCCAGCAGCTGCTGGAAGCCATGCAGGGCTCCGATACCGTGATGATCTATGCCACGCTGGCACTGGTCCTGCAGGCGCTGGAGACATGTGCTGTGCCCATTTTTGCGTTCCTGCTGGCGGAAGGCGTGCAGCATACCGCCAATTTCCGGAACTACTGCCTGCGCGTAGCTGGGCTGGCAGTCCTCAGTGAGATCCCCTATAACCTTGCCATGAGCGGAAAGGTGCTGGATCTGTCTTCGCGGAACCCGGTCTTCGGTTTGGTCATGGCCCTGATTATGGTGTATTTTTACAGGAGGTTCTTAGAGAAGTCGGTGTCTCACACCCTGATCCGGGTGGTGGTCACGGTCTCCGCCATTTTGTGGTGCTCCATGCTCTCTGTGACCTACGGCGGCTGCCTGATTTTCGTCTTTGCGGTGATGTGGATGCTGCGGAAGAACCCGTCGGTGCGGAACATCGCCGGTGCCTCTGCCGCCTTGGTGTGCAGCCTGAGTTCCATGTTTTTTATGGCTTCCCCTATGGGTGTCATGACGATTCACTTCTACAATGGAGAAAAGGGCGAGCAAAACCGGGCCGTAAATTATCTCGCCTATCCCGTGCTGCTGCTGGCTGTCTGGGCAGCTGGCGCTATTTTCCTTGGCTGACGGCGGAAAAGAATTCCTTTTAACGAGAAAACCTGCCCATTTTACGGACGGGTTTTCTTGCTTTTTTCCGGGGTAAGGAAGAAAAGTGAAAAAATTCCCGTAAAAAAACAAAAAGTTTGTCCGTTTTTCTGACAAAACCCTCTTGCCAAATCGGGAAAACGGTGGTATACTACTACTGTAATTAAGGTAGTATGTAGGCAAAGAGAGGCGCAAGCGCCTCTCTTTCTTGTTAGTTTTCGGAAAGGACTGTTTGCATGAAAGTTACCGAGCTGGTTGCCAGCTTCGCAAAACCCATTGTGGAAGCCCACGGCTGCGAGCTGTGGGATGTGGAGTATGTCCGGGAGGGCAGCGAATACTTCCTGCGGCTGTATCTGGATAAGGAGGGCGGCGTAGACATCAATGACTGCGAGGCCATTTCCCGTGCCGTGGATCCCATTCTGGACGAAAAGGACCCCATTCCGGGCTCCTACCATTTTGAAGTCTGTTCCGCCGGCCTGGAGCGGGCACTGAAGCGTCCGTCGGATTTTGAGCGGTTTCTGGGCAGCCCCGTTACCGTAAAGCTGTATCGTCCCCGCAACGGCCTGAAGGAGATCCCCTGTGTGCTGCGCGGGTATGAAGATGGCCGAATCACCGTGGAGGCAGGAAAGGAAACCATCACCTTTGAAAAATCGGAGGTCGCACTGGTGCGGCTTCGCGTGGAATTCTGATAGGAGGAATTATCAAAAATGGCCAGAAATACCAGAGCCAAGAAACAGCCAGAAGCACCGAAGGTGGACATCGGCGCGGAGATCTTCGCTTCCCTTCGGGAGTTGGAGAAGGTCAAGGGCATCCCTGTGGATTACATGGTTGAGCGGCTGAAGCAGGCGCTGACCAACGCATACCGGAAGGACCGGGAGGACCGCCGGGACGTCCCCGCTGACAATGTGGTGGTGGACCTGAGCGAAAAGGGCCTGTCCATGCATATCGTAAAGACCGCCGTGGAGGAACTGGAGGACACCGCTCTGGAGATCCAGATCGATGCCGCCCGGCGCATCAATCCCAATGTCCAGGTTGGCGACAGTGTCTCCATTCCTGTGGACATCCAGAAGTTTGGCCGTATCGCCGCTCAGACCGCCAAGCAGGTGGTCATCCAGGGCATCCGGGAAGCCGAGCGGGGCGTGATGTATGAGTCCTACTCCAGTAAGGCCCAGGAGCTGCTGACCGGCACTGTCCTGCGCATTGATCCCGGTACCGGCGATATGTTCATCCGCATCGGTCAGGGCAATGACGCCTCTGACGCGGTGCTCCGGGCCAGCGAGCAGATTCCCGGGGAGAAATATTCCGAGGGCGACCTGATCCGAGTCTACGTCCTGGAAGTCCATAAGGCCAACCGGGGTCCCTTGGTCCATGTGTCCCGGACCCATCCCAACTTGGTGCGCCGCCTGTTCGAGCTGGAGACTCCCGAAATTGCCGACGGTCAGGTGGAAGTTCGAAACATCGCCCGGGAAGCCGGTTCCCGTTCCAAGATGGCCGTCCGGGCCACTATGGAAGGTGTGGATCCCGTGGGCGCCTGCGTCGGTCCCCGGGGCGGACGTGTGGGTGCTGTCGTGGAAGAACTGGGCGGTGAGAAGATCGACATCGTGGTTTGGAGCGAGGACCCCTGTGAATATGTCCGGGCCGCTTTGAGCCCTGCTGATGTGATCTCTGTCAGCCTGATCCCGGGTCAGAAGGCCTGCCGCGTTATCGTCCCTGACGACCAGCTGTCTCTCGCCATCGGCAAGGAGGGCCAGAACGCCCGCCTGGCGGCACGCCTTACCGGCTATAAGATTGATATCAAGCCCGCCTCTCAGGCAGAGCCCGCAGAAGCGGCTGAGACTGTAGAAGAAGAAAAAGAGGAAGAATAAGAAAGATACAAGATATCAGATGGTTTTCCTGTCTGATACCTCGTATCTCCCAGTGGTGTGAGGTGTTCGCATGCAGAAGAAAATTCCTCAGCGGCAGTGTATGGGCTGCCGGGAGCGGAAGGCGAAGCGGGAGCTGATCCGGGTCGTCCGGGGGACTGACGGCAATGTCAGCCTGGACTTCGGCGGCAAGGCGCCGGGCCGGGGGGCTTATATCTGCCCCAATCCCGAGTGCCTGAAAAAAGCACTGCGCTCCAAGGCCCTGGATCGGAGCCTGGAAGTGACCATTCCCGAGGAAGTTTATGACCGGCTTGCCAAAGAAATGGAGCGGGGAAATGAATAAAGCGCTGAATTATCTGTCCCTGGCCCGGAAGGGCGGCATGGCGGAGCTGGGAGAGGAGCCTGTGGGTGCCGCTGCCAGAGGGATGAAGGCCCACCTGATCCTGGTGGCCGGGGATGCTTCCGACCACACTTGGCGTCGGGCCAAGTCCTTTGCCGCGGGTACGGATCAGCAATGTGTTCGGCTGGAGGCCAGCAAGGAAGAAATGGGCTTTGTGGTGGGCAGGACCAGCCTGGCCATCGCCGCCATTACGGATCCCCGGCTGGCGCTGGCGTTGGTGAATGCCTTGGGCGAACCGGAAAAGTTCGCCAAAACATTGGAAGTCCTGAATGCCAAGGCGGAGAAAGCTCAAAAACACCAGGCAGAAGCGAAAGCCCATAGAAGGAATTTGAGAAAAGGAAAGAAGTAAGTAGTCCATAGACCTGTATTCGTCGGCTTCCGGCGAATACAAATGTAAAATGTGTAATGCCAAATGTGAAACCTCCTTTTGCATTTTGCATTCTGCATTCTGCATTTTCACATTTTGGAGGTGCGTTTATAGATGAGTTTTGTTAAGTATCGCGTGAAGGAGGTCGCCGCCGACTTCGGTGTGACCCCCAAGGAGATCTCCGAGATTATTGGAAAGTTTTATGACAGGCCCAAGTCCAATACCCAGGTGCTGAACGATGCAGAGCTGAATGTGGTGTTCGACTACATGACGCAGAAGAACCAGATCAAGTCCATTGAGCAGGTCTTTGCCGTGAAGCCCACAGCTCCCAAGTCCGAGCTCAAGGATGAAGTGCCCAAGACCGAAGCAACCAAGGCTGCGCCCCAGCAGGGCAGCCGTCCCCAGAACCAGCCCAATGCGAACAATCGGCCCCAGCAGCAGAACAACCAGCCCTCTGCCAAGCCTGAGAAGCAGGAGAAGCCCAAGGAGCCGGAACGGAAGCGGGAGCGTCGTGTGGTGGATACCTCTGCCGTGCAGGTCAACTCGGCCCGGTTTGATGACCGGGTGGACAGCCTGATTTCCGAGCGGGCCCAGAAGTTCCAGGGCGGCAAGCAGCGTATCGGCGGCAAGAAGGGCCAGCAGCAGAACAAGAAGGACGCCAAGTTCAAGGGTAATAAGAGCAGAAACGAAGAGCAGGAGAAGATGCGCCGCCTCCAGATGGAGGTCGCCCGGAAGGCTCCTGTCACGGTCAAGATTCCTGACGAGATCACCGTGGGTGAGCTGGCTTCCCGGATGAAGAAGACCGCCAGCGAGGTCATCAAGTGCCTGATGAAGAACGGCGTCATGGCTGGTATCAACCAGGTTATTGACTTCGACACCGCCGAGTTTGTGGCTACCGAAATGGGCTGCAAGGTGGAGAAGGAAGTCACCGTCACCATCGAGGAGCAGATCATCGACGATCATGTGGACACTGCGGTAGAACTGGAGACCCGGGCCCCTGTGGTGGTGGTCATGGGCCATGTCGACCACGGCAAGACCTCCCTGCTGGATGCCATCCGGAAGACCTCGGTCACCGCCGGAGAGGCTGGCGGCATTACCCAGCACATCGGCGCTTATACCGTGGATGTAAACGGCAATATGGTCACCTTCCTGGATACTCCTGGCCACGCGGCATTTACCTCCATGCGCGCCCGGGGCGCCAAGTCTACCGATATTGCCATCCTGGTGGTGGCGGCGGACGACGGCATCATGCCCCAGACCGTGGAATCCATCAACCACGCCAAGGCGGCGGAGGTGCCCATCATTGTTGCCATCAACAAGATGGATAAGCCCACCGCCAACCCCGATAAGATCAAGGAGCAGCTGACCAAGTACGACCTGATCCCCGAGGAATGGGGCGGCGACACGGTGATCTGCCCCATCTCCGCCAAGACCGGCCAGGGCCTGGAGGAGCTGCTGGAGATGGTCATCCTGACTGCCGAGGTCCAGGAGCTGAAGGCCAACCCCAATCGCCGGGCCAAGGGTACCGTCATCGAGGCCCGTCTGGACAAGACCCGGGGCCCTGTGGCCACCCTGCTGGTGCAGAACGGCACTCTGAACCAGGGCGATATCGTCATTGCCGGCACTTCCGTGGGCCGCGTCCGTGTTATGACCAATGATAAGGGCCGTACCGTCAAAACCGCCGGTCCTTCCGTGCCTGTGGAGATCACCGGTCTGGCCGAGGTTCCAACCCCCGGCGACGAGTTCAACGCCGTCACCGATGAGCGTATGGCTCGGGAGCTGGTGGAGCAGCGCCGCCAGGCCCAGAAGGACGCCCTGGCCAAGCTGAACCAGAAGGTAACCCTGGACAACCTGTTCGCCAAGATGCAGGAGGGCGAGATGAAGGAGCTGAACCTGATCGTCAAGGCTGACGTGCAGGGCTCTGCTGAAGCCATCAAGAGCTCCCTGGAGAAGCTGAGCAACGAGGAGGTCCGTGTCCGGGTCATCCATGCCGGTGTCGGCGCCATCAACGAGTCCGACATCCTGCTGGCTTCCACCTCCGGCGCCATTATCGTGGGCTTCAACGTCCGTCCCGATGCCGCTGCCGCAGCCAACGGCCAGCGGGCAAATGTGGATATGCGCTTCTACCGTGTCATCTATGATGCCATCGACGAGATCGAGGCGGCAATGAAGGGCATGCTGGCTCCCAAGTACGAGGAAGTGGTTATCGGCCACGCAGAAGTGCGCATGACCTACAAGGTCTCCGCCATTGGCACCATCGCGGGCTGTATGGTGAAGGACGGCAAGGTTACTCGGGACGCCCAGGTGCGGATTCTGCGGGACAACATCGTCATTCACGAGGGCGAGATTGGCTCTCTGCAGCGCTTCAAGGACGCAGTCAAGGAAGTCACCGCCGGTTACGAGTGCGGCATGAGCGTCGTCAAGTTCAATGACATCAAGGAAGGCGACATCTTCGAGTGCTTTATCATGCAGGAAGTGAAACGCTGATCCTTTTCGCCGCACCGCTTTTGCGGCGCGGCGAAAAAATTCCGTATTTCCCCTTACGAAAGGAAGAAAACTATGGCATCCAATCGAATTGCAATCATCAATGAGGAGATCCAGAAGGAGCTGTCCGCACTGCTCCGTACGGTCAAGGACCCCCGTGTCCAGGACGTCATGATCTCCATTACCCGTGTGGAAACCACGCCCGACCTGCGCTATACCAAGGTCTATGTTTCCTTCCTCCAGGAGGACAAAGCCAAGGATGCCATGGCAGGGCTGAAATCCGCTGCGGGATTCCTGCGCCGTCAGCTGGGGAGCAACCTGCGGCTGCGCTACAGCCCGGAGATCGTCTGGGCCCAGGATGATTCCATCCTTTACGGCGCGAAAATGCTGAAGCTCATCAACTCCCTTGAGGTGAAAAACGATGAAGACCCTGACCAGGAATGAGACAGCGCGGTTTCTGCTGGAGCATGACCGCTACTGCATCCTGAGCCACCGCCGCCCCGACGGAGATACTGTGGGATCTACTGCGGCACTGTGCTTAGGGCTCCGGCAGTTGGGAAAAACGGCCCATGTGCTTTTTAACAAGGAAGTCACCCCCAGATTCCAGTGGCTCCATGAGGGCCTGACCAAGCCGGAAGCGGAGGAAGGGGATGTTGTGGTCACAGTGGACGTGGCGTCCCCCGGTATGCTGCCCAAAGCCTTTGAGCAGCTGCTTGGCGGGATCGATTTGCGCATTGACCACCACGGCTCTGCCACCTCCTTTACCGAGCTGGAACTGGTGGACCCCGGCAGCGCCTCCTGCGCTGAGATCGTCTGGGATGTGCTGATGGAGATGGGGATTTCTGCGGACCGTCCCCTTGCGGAGGCGGTCTATGTGGGCGCTTCCACGGACACCGGCTGCTTCCGCTTCGCCAATACCACCGCGCACACCTTTGCCGTGGCGGCACAGTGCGCCAAAGCGGGAGCCAGAATCTATGAGCTGAATCAGGAATTGTTTGAGACCAACACTCTGGGCCGCCTGCGGATTCAGGGCTGGATTGTGGAGCATCTGGAGCTGATTCGGGACGGGGAAATGGCCATCTGCGCCATTCCCCGCAGTGTGGAGAAGCAGATCGGTGTCACCGAGGACGATATGGACAATATTTCCTCCTTCCCACGGACAGTGGCGGGGGTTCGCATGGCAGCTACATTGCGGGAGACGGCGGACGGAGAGGTGAAGATCTCCATCCGGGCGGTTCCTGGCTTTGATGCCGCCAAGGTTGCCGAAAAGTTCGGCGGCGGCGGGCATAAAGGTGCGGCAGGCGCCTCTTTACAGATGTCCTTGGACGAAGCGGTCAAGGCGGTAGAGGCAGCGATGTTGGGAAAATAATGCGGAATGCTGAATGCTAAATGTTGAATGTTGGTGTGCGTGAAGCGCACGATTGAAATAAAAATGCGAAGCGATACGATAATTTTGCATTATGCATTTTGAATTTTGCATCTCCAAAGAGAAATGGAAAAATGAATGGAATTGTAATCGTAGATAAGCCCCAGGGGTGGACCAGCCAGGATGTGACTGCCAGGCTGCGCGGGGTATTCCATACCCGCAGGATCGGCCATGGCGGAACCCTGGATCCCATGGCTACCGGCGTCCTGCCGGTGTTCGTGGGCCGGGCCACCAGGGGCGTGGAATTTTTTGAGCATGCGGAAAAGACCTATGAGACGGTGCTCCGCCTGGGGCTGACCACCGACACCGAGGATATCACCGGCACGGTGCTGACACAGCAGGAGGTCCATGTGACCGCCGATCAGGTGGAAGCTGTGCTGGTGCGCTTCCGTGGGGAAATCATGCAGGTCCCGCCCATGTACTCGGCCCTGAAGGTTAACGGCCAGAAGCTCTGCGATCTGGCGCGGAAGGGGAAAGAGGTGGAGCGGAAGCCCCGTCCCATCACCATCCGCGAGCTGACGCTTCTGGGAATGGAGGACAGCGATGTCCGTCTGCGGGTGCGCTGCTCCAAGGGCACCTACATCCGCACCCTGTGCAAGGACATCGGTGAAGCCCTGGGCTGCGGCGGCTGTATGGCCCAGCTTCGAAGGGTGACAGCAGGGGAGTATACCATAGAGGAAGCGGTGCCGCTGCTGGAGCTTCTGAATGCCCGGGAACCGGAAGGGTACCTCCGCGGTGTGGATACCATGTTCCGCAATTACCCTGCGGTGAAGCTGACAGCCAATCAGGAAGCACGCTGCCGCAACGGCAATTCCTTTTCCCGGAGCCTTCCAGACGGTACTTACCGGGCTTACAGCCAGAATGGGGAATTTCTCATGCTGGCTAAGGTGGAAAACGGTGTTATGTCAACAGTGAAAAGCTTTTTTGAAGTCGAATGATGCCGCGCCGCCGCAAAATCCGGAAAGAAAAGACAGATCATTTTGCATTGTGCCTTGCGCATTTTGCATTCCCATTCGGTGACACCTATGAACAAGACAATTTATGCCCTGGGATTTTTTGACGGGGTTCACATCGGCCACGCGGCATTGCTGCGGGAGTGCCGGACTTTGGCGGAGCGCGATGGCTGTGGGGCCGGTGTCGTGACCTTCGGTTCCCATCCGGATACGCTGGTGCTCGGAAATGCGCCAAGGCTGATCAATACGCCCTATGACCGGGAAAAGCTCCTGCGGGAGCGGTTTGCCATGGATACCGTCATCACCCTGCCCTTCGATGAGCAGATGCGCGCCATGCCTTGGCGGGACTTCCTGACAATGCTGATCCGGGAATACGGCGCGGCAGGATTTGTCTGCGGCGAGGATTTTCGGTTCGGCAACAAGGGACGGGGGACTGCCGGGCTGCTTGCGGAAACCTGTGCGGCTTGGGGAATTCCCGGAGCCGTGGTGCCGGAGCAGATCATGGATGGCATCCGGGTGTCCAGCACCTATATCCGGAGCCAGATTGAAACCGGAGATATGGCAACGGCGGTACGGTTCCTGGGGCATCCCCATATCTTAAGCGGCAAGGTTGTTCACGGCCACCAGTTGGGACGGCGTCTGGGAATCCCTACCGCCAACCTGCGGCTGCCAGAGGGGCTGGCGGTGCCGAAGTTCGGCGTCTATGCCTGCCGTTGCCGCATCGATGATAGGGTTTATCCCGCTGTGACCAACATCGGCACCCGGCCTACGGTGGAGGGCCACAGTGTCACTGTGGAGCCCTGGATCCTGGACTACGAGGGAGACCTGTATGACCGGGAGCTGACACTGGAATTCCACTTTTTCCTGCGCCCGGAGCAGAAATTTCCGTCTCTGGAGGCACTGAAGCAGGAGATTTTCCGGAACGCGGAGGAAACCAGGGAATATTTCTCCATGAGGAACCTCTGAACAAATTGTCGGGAGCTTCCTTAAAATAACGTTCACATTCTGCCCTCTTGTGTTATGGGGGAAAATGCGGTATAATAAGAAAAAATTTGCGGGGAGGGAGAAGCATGCCGCAATACGACGAGGATATGCAGCGACGCCGTCAAAAACGGGAAGCCCAGCGAAAAAAGCGGGAAGCGGAAGCGAAACATATGAAGCGGATGCTGATCCTTGCGGTTTTTGTGCTGGTGCTGTGCGGCGTGGGGATCTACCTGCTGGTGCAGCGCATGGGCGGCAGTGAGGAAAGCGTCCAGGCCTTCCAGCAGGCAGCGCAGACCGAGGCACCCACCCTGGCCACCAGGGCCACCTCTCCTGCCCAGCAGAGTCCCACCACCACCATTCATATCAAGGCGGCGGGAGATTTAAACATTACCGACAGTGTCATCACCTCCGGCCTGACCGCAGGCGGCTATGACTACAGCAGCGCCTTCAAGGATGTGGCAGCGATCCTGTCTGACGCGGATCTGACTGTGATGAACTTCGAGGGAAACGTCTGCGGGGAGCCCTACGGTACGGAGACTACCTCTGCCCCGGCGGAGATTCTGCAGGGCCTCCGGGCTGCCGGTGTGGATCTGCTGCAGATGGCAAACTCCTGTTCCATTAACAACGGCTTGAATGGCCTGAATGCGACCTTGCGGGCAATCCGGAACGCGGGGATCGAGCCTTTGGGGGCCTACAGCAGCGCCAGCGAATTCCGCGCCTCCAAGGGGTATACCATTACCGAGGTCCAGGGCATCAAGGTTGCCTTTGTGGCTTTCACCAAAGGGCTGGGAGGCCGGGGTATGCCAGCGGGAAATGAGAACCTGGTGAACCTGCTTTACACCGACTATGCCACCGAATATCAGAAGGTGGATAAGGAGCGCATTGAGACGATCCTGAAGAACGTGGAGGCGGAAAAACCTGACATTACTGTGGCAATGCTCCACTGGGGCAGCGAGTATAACGACGATATCAGCAAGAGCCAGGGAACCATCATCTCCCTGCTGCAGAAGAACGGTGCGGACGTGATTATCGGCACGCATCCCCATTTGGTACAGCCCATCGTCTATGACGAGGTGGCCGGGACTCTGGTGGCCTACTCCCTGGGAGACTTCTTCGGCGATGGGGAGCGGGGCGGCACCAACTATTCCATCATCCTGGATATTGAGATCACCAAGGATTCCAGTACCGGTGTCACCAAGGTGACGGATTACAGCTATACGCCCATCTACACGGTCAAGCCGGCGGACAGCGAAGGCGACTATAGCTACAGCCGGGTGATGCGCATTGAGAAGGCTTTGGAAGCCTACAATGACAACTTCCTGGATAAGGTGACTGTGTCCTGCGCGGCGGGTATGGAAAAAGCCCTGACGCGGATTGAAGAACGACTGGTCATGCCGTCGGAAAGCGAATGATCCACTCCCCTCAACCCAAAAAAGAAAGAACGGAAGCGGATTTTTCTGCTTCCGTTTTTGTCCCGGAACGGGGATTTTTCTTGCTATTTTCCCCGACGAGGGCTATAATAAAGAAGATACGCACTGGATTGGAAGCAAGCGTAGGAAGAACGGGTTCTGCCTGTCCAACCAAAATCATCTCTTCCGGAGGGATCCTCCATGACGCGAAAGAAGATCCTGCTGTTGACCACCGGCGGAACCATCGCCTCCGTACCCGGAGGGGAAGGGCTGGAGCCCCGCCGCTCCGATGTGATGGAGCGGGAGCTTGAGCAGCTCAGATCCTATTATGACATCACCGTTCAGGACGTGATGTGCCTGGACTCCTCCAACATCGGCCCGGAGGAATGGCAGGAAATTGCCGGACGAATTTTTCAGGATCGGGCGGGCTTTGACGGGATTGTGGTCTCCCACGGCACTGACACCATGGCCTATACTGCCTCCGCCGTGACCTTTATGCTGCCGTTTATTGATGTCCCTGTGGTATTTACCGGCTCTCAACTGCCGTTGGCGGACATCCTTTCAGATGGGCCGGACAATCTGCGCACAGCCTTTGCCATGGCGGCATCGGGATATCCCGGCGTGTTCCTGGCCTTTGACCGGAAGGTCATGCTGGGCTGCCGGGCGGTAAAGGTCCGGGCTGCAGGCTTCTCCGCTTTTGAAAGCGTCAATGCCCGGTATGTGGCCAGAGTCAGTAACTTAGGGCTGGTGGTGGATCCTGCGGTCCTGCCGCCGAGAGATGGACAGCCCGGCTTCTTCCCAGGAATCAGTCAGAGCGTTTTCCTTTTGAAGCTGACCCCCGGCCTGAATCCGGCGGTCTTTGACATGCTGGCGGCCATGGGTTACAAGGGAATCGTCATCGAGGCCTTTGGATTAGGCGGCATGAATGTGCTTCATCGGGGCCTGCGGGGAATCCGCCGGTGTGTGGAGGATGGCGTCAGCGTGGTGGTTACCACCCAGTGCCTCTATGACAGCGCCAACCTGGCGGTCTACCAGGTGGGCAGCAAGCTGCTGGAACTGGGCGTCATTCAGGGCCGGGACATGACCACGGAAGCTGCCATGACCAAGCTTATGTGGGCTATCGGCCAGGGTATGAATCCGGAGGAGATTGCATTGCTTTTCCGCCGCAGCCTGGCAGGAGAGGTCACAGCCTGATTAAAAAAACCGGAGGTAACTATGGACCCAATCTATGTCACCGGACACCGGAATCCGGATACGGATTCCATTGTGGCAGCCATTGCCTATGCTGCCCTGCGCAACGCCTGCGGTGAGCGGGAGTATGAAGCCGCCTGCCTGGGCCGGGTCTCGGATGAGACGCAGATCGTGCTGGACCGTTTTGGCTTCCAGCCGCCGAGATATATCGCGGACCTCTATAACCAGGTGCGGGATCTGGATTTTGATACGCCGCCCATCCTGAGTACCGGCGTCACCGTGGGGCGGGCCTGGGATGAATTCCAGGACTATCCTGCCATCACCGCTGTTCCCGTGGCTCGGGAAAACGGCACCCTCTATGGAATTCTGTCCCGGACGGACATTGCCAATTACAACATGTCCAATATCACCTCCTGCGTTCTGGAGGAGGTGCCACTGTTCAATGTATTATCTGTGCTGGAGGGAAAGGTCCTCAATGAAGCCGGAGAGGACACGGACACTGTGGCAGGAGAGGTCACCATCGCCCTTCCCCAGAGCCATGAGAATCTGCTGTTCCAGAAGCAGGAGAGCATTGTTCTGTGCGGCTGCCAGCCGGACATGATCCGCCGGGCACTGGAGCGGAATGTCAGCTGCCTGGTACTGTGCCAGGCGGAGCTGCCTATGGAATTTCGGGATTTTCCCACGAAGACCTGCATCATCACCACACCCTTTGATGCCTACCGGGCTGCCCGGTTGATTTTCCAGTCCACGCCTGTAGGCCGCATTTGCAACACCCAGGGCATGGTCTGCTTCCATCTGGATGACCGGGTGGACGACGTACGGGAAGTGGTGCTGAAATACCGCCATCCCAGCTATCCCATTCTGGATGAGCATGAAAGGGTTGTGGGCATTCTGACCCGCTATCATCTGCTGCGCCCCCGGCGGAAACGGGTGGTACTGGTGGACCATAATGAGGCGTCCCAGTCTGTTCCAGGACTGGAGGAAGCGGAACTGCTGGAGATTATTGATCACCACCGCCTGGCGGATATCCAGACCAGTGGCCCCATCTATGTCCGCAATGAACCGGTGGGTTCTACCAATACCATTATTGCCAGCATGTTCCAGGACCGGGGCCTGATGCCCTCGGAGAATCTGGCGGGGATGATGGCGGCGGCGATTTTGTCCGATACGGTTATGTTCAAATCGCCCACTTGTACCCAGCGGGATATCCGCACGGCGGAGCGGATGGCGCGAATTGCGAATGTGTCTCTGGACGAACTGGGCAAGGCCATTTTCTCTGCCGCTCTGGATAACAAAGCTCCGGAGGAGATCCTGTTTACGGATTACAAGGAGTTCCACATCGCGGGCCACAGCTTGGCGGTGTCCCAGGTGACCTGTGTGGACAGTTCCAGTGTCCTTGTGCGCAAAAATGCTTTCCTGACGCTGATGCGAAAGACCGCAAAGGAGAAGGGCTTTGACCTGATGGTGCTGATGCTAACCGATGTGCTGCTGGAGGGAACCCAGATTCTCTATGTGGGGGACGACGATACCATCCGTCAGGCCTTTAACGTGACGCCGAAAGACAATACGGTGTTCCTGCCCAAGGTTATGAGCCGAAAAAAGCAGGTCATTCCTATGCTGTCCGATCTGTGGGGATAAAACGGCGTGGCCATTCCGCGAGCAGCATCTAACGTTTTTCCTCAAGGCGAAGCCTTGGGCGCTGCCGCACCGGTGTTAACGGAAAACACCCGAAAAAACACTTTTGCGGCCCTCAATTTTTAAGAAAGGAAGGGAAATATGGGGTTTGAATCCTTGCTCGGCAATGAGCGGCTGAAGCAGAACCTTACGGAAAGCTTGGCGAAAAAGCATATTTCCCATTTCTATTTGATCTCCGGTCCGGAGGGCTCCGGCAAGCATACGCTGGCGAAGCTCCTGGCGGCAGCGATTCTGTGCCAGGGCAGCACAAAGCCCTGCGGTGTCTGCAATTCCTGCCGGAAGATCCGGGACGGGAACCACCCGGACTTCATCACTGTGGATGATCCGGAAAAGAAGACGGTTTCTGTGGATCTGATCCGTCAGGCCCGGGCGGACATCTACATCCAGCCCAACGAGTCGGATTACAAGATCTACCTGTTTCCCCGGGCCCAGGATATGGGTCTGCCGGGACAGAATGCTCTGCTGAAGGTGCTGGAGGAGCCGCCGAAGTACGGCGTTTTTCTGCTGTTGACGGACAACCCGGATATATTATTGCCCACGGTCCGTTCCCGGTGTACCCAGCTGCAAATGCAGGGCCTGAGTGAGGACACGCTGCACCGACAATTGCGCCTGGATTTTCCCCAGGCCCAGGAAGAAGATCTGGCCGGGGCCATTCAGAGATGCGGCGGTTTCCTGGGGCAGGCAAGAGCCCTTTTGCGCTCCGGCGGAGAACTGCCGCCTCAGACGGAAGGCCTTGTCAAGGCGTTTGCCGGGAAGGACACCCTGCTGCTTATGCAGACCCTGGTGCCCATGGAAAAATGGAAGAGAGATGCCCTGACTGAGATCCTGAGCAGCTGGGTAGAGCTGATGGAAAGTGCCCTGGCCTGCCGAAGCGGAATCCGTGCGGTTTCTCCCTATGCCCGAGAGCTTGCCCAGCTTCGGACCGGTGCAGAACTGCATGACGCGGTGCGCAGCCTGAAAAAAGCCCTGGAGTATACGCAAAGCAACGTTTCCCCCGCAGCAGTCTGCGGGTATTTGGAGTGGAACCTCCGCTGAGCGTAAAGATATACGTTATGAGATATTATGAGATATGGCGTGAATTCCGTTTATCCGCGATGATACCTTATCTTGTATCTGTCAAGAATGGAGAAATGCAATGGAAGAAGAAATCAAAGCTGTGGCCCGGGAAGATGTGGAGGTTGTGGATATCCAATTCCGTCCCGGACAGAAAATTTATTTTTTTGACCCAGACGGTGCAGCCTATGCCCCTGGGGATCATGTGATTATCGATACTGCCCGGGGGGCGGAATTTGGCATCTGCGCCGGAGGCAACCACCGGATTCCGCCAAAGGAAGTGGTGGCCCCGTTGCGGAAGGTGCTGCGTAAAACCACGCCGCAGGATGAGAAAACCGTGGCGGAAAACCGGGCCAAGGAGAAGCGGGCGTATGAGGTCTGCATGCAGAAGATTGCGGACCACGGCCTGGATATGCAGCTGGTGTCTGCAGAGGTTGCCTTCGATGGCAGCAAGATCCTGTTCTATTTCACTGCCGACGAGCGGGTGGATTTCCGGGAGCTGGTAAAGAATCTGGCCTCTGTGTTCCATACCCGCATTGAACTGCGCCAGATCGGCGTCCGAGATAAGGCGAAGATGGTGGGGGGTCTTGGCATTTGCGGCCGGCCCTTCTGCTGCGCCAGCTTTCTGGACGATTTCCAGCCCGTGTCCATCAAAATGGCCAAGACCCAGAATTTGTCCTTGAACCCCACCAAGATTTCCGGTACCTGCGGTCGCCTGATGTGCTGCCTGAAATACGAGCAGGACGCCTATGAGGATCTGATCCGCACCAGCCCAAAGCTGGATTCCTTTGTGGATACGCCGGAAGGCCGGGGCACCGTGACGGAGGTGGATCTGCTGCGCCAGCGGGTGAAGGTGCGCATGGAGGACAATTCCGATACTATTTCCACCTTTGCCAATGCGGACATCGCAGTGCTGCGCAGCGGCAAGGCAAAGAAGAACGATCCTCCTATCCCTGCGGATCTGGCGCCCATTTCCGGCGGAGGCAAGCGGGCCCGCAAGGAGCCGGAGGAGGAAAAACCCATGCTGGAGCCCATCCGCTTCCGCTATAGCACGGAGAAAATTGTGGACGAGCAGTCGGATAAGGCACCCCAGGGACCTGCTGTCCCGGCGGAGAGCAGGCCGCCCCGTCCCCGCCGCCGGAAACCTAACCCGGAGGCCAATCCGGAGGCAGGCACGAAACAGGCGGATTCTGCACCCAAGCAGGAGAAGCCCAAAAAGGAGCAGAAGAGTCCGGAAGGCGAGGGGGATCAGCCACAAAAAAACCGCCGCCGTTCCAATAACCGCCGCCGCAAGCCCCAGAAGCCCAGCCCGGAAGCATAACGGGCACTAAGGAGACCCTATGAAGAACCAGAATGAATTCGGGAAAGTATACTTTCCTGGATGGATATTCCTCATTCTGACCGTTGTATACAATGAGCTTCTGCTCCATTTCTGGATCACGGAGCAGATCCAACCTGGGCGAGCGCTGGCGGTACTGGCTTTCGCACTGGGCTTCGGCGGTATTCTTGCACTGCTCACCAGCCTGATCTCCTCCGAAAAAGCTGTTAAGTGGGTCAGCGTGGGTCTGGCTGTGATGGTGGCGGTGATCTGGCTGACGGAATACTTCCTTTCGGATGCCTATAAGACCTTTATGACGCCGGCTACCATTTTCAGCGGCGCAGGTGGTGTTGCTAAGGATTACTTGGATCTGGTGCTCTCTCTGCTTGGCCGCAGCTTCTGGCGCATTGTGGTGACGTTGCTGCCTACGGTGCTTTACGCCCTGTTCTGCCATCCGGGAACCACCGGTTGGAAGAGAAGGGGGATCCTGGCGGCGTTCTGCATGATCGCGTACCTGCTGGGCACCGCAGTGGTGACCCAGCTGACGGAAGATACCGCCCGGTTTGGCGTGGCATACGAGTTTGACAGCGCTGTGCGGAGCTTTGGCTTGGGCATGGGGCTGACGCTTGAGGCCACCCATGGCTCTGCCGGGGAGAAAGAGCCGGCCTTCGTGGAGATGCCCACGGAAACCACTGTTCCGATCCGGCAGCCCACGGAAGCGCAGGACGTTCCGGAAGAAACGCAGCCGGAGATTGTCTATGCCGACAATGTGCTGGTCCGGCTGGACTGCGGCGCGCTGGCGGAATCCGCAAGGAATTCCACGGTGGCGTCCATCTACAGCTATGTGAATTCCCAGATTCCTTCGAAGCAGAACGAATATACCGGTATGTTCGCGGGGAAGAACCTGATCCTAATCACAGCCGAGGCCTTTGCCGAGGAGGTCATCGATCCGGAGCGGACGCCCACCCTCTACCGTATGGCCAATGAGGGCATCCGATTTACGGATTACTATCAGCCCGCCTGGGGTGCCAGTACCACATCCGGAGAATTTTCTAATTTGGTTGGAATCGTTCCCATCAATGGCGGTGTGTGTATGAAGGAGACCCTGCAGCAGGACCTGTTTCTGACCATGGGTCATCAGCTCCAGAAGCTGGGCTACTATTCCGTGGCGTACCACAATCACAACAAGGACTTCTACGACCGTGACAAGACCCACACCCGTCTGGGGTACGACCAGTTTCTGGCCCAGTACGGCGGCCTGGAGGGTATCACCCCTGTGTGGCCGGAAAGCGACCTGGAAATGATCGATGTCTCTGTTCCCCAGTATATTGACCGGCAGCCCTTCAGTGTCTATTACATGACTGTCAGCGGTCACTGCATGTACTCTCAGAGGGAAAATGCCATGTCAAGAAAGCACTATGACGAGGTGGCGGATATGGACTGCGGTGAGGCGGTGAAGTGCTACCATGCCTGCCAGCTCGAACTGGAAGCCGCCATGGCGTCGCTGATACGGCAGCTGGAGGAAGCGGGCATTGCGGATGATACCGTTGTCGTCCTGGCCACGGACCACTATCCCTATGGCCTGGAGCGCAGCAGCACTTGGCAAAATACGTCGGACTATCTGGCGGAGCTGTATGGAGTGGAAAGTTATGACAAATTCATCCGGGATCACAATGCCCTGATCATCTGGAGCGGCTGCCTGGAGGATAGGGACATTGTAGTGGATGCGCCGGTCTACAGTTTGGACATTCTGCCCACCCTCTCCAACCTGTTTGGCGTGGAATACGATTCCCGTCTGCTGGTGGGAAGGGATGTATTCTCCGAGGAACCACCGCTGGTGCTCTGGATGGATCACAGCTGGAAGACGGACAAAGGCTGCTATGAGGCCCAGACTGGTGTCTTCACCCCTGCGGAAGGGGTGACGGTGGAGGATGGATATGTGGATCGCATTTCCTCCCGGGTGGCCAACAAGGTCACATACTCCCGCTCCGTGCTGGAGGCGGACTTCTTCAATTATGTATCGGATGCATTGAAGCAAGGAGAATAAAGCAAGGAGCTGCCCATTCGGGCAGCTCCTTGCTTTATTCTCAATTGTGCAGCGAACGATCCCTTCACTGCCGCGGAGGAGTGTCCCGACCGCTTTCGAAAGGAATGACATCAGTTTCCTTTCCGGGCTTCCACTTCTTCCGCTACCTCCAGGGAGCGAAGAACGCTGTACTGGTCGTACCGGGTGTCAGCATTTTCGGTGAGGAAGACCATCTGCGCCTCGGGGTTATCGGAGGTGGCCTGAGAAACCTTCGTGGTGAGGCTGCCGGCATCCACATCCTCCAGGTACAGCCTGCAGCGTTCATCCGGTAGAGGGAAGGCGGGGTTATCTACACAGAAGGACAGGGAAAAGTCTTTGGACGCGCAGGTGGCTACCAGTGTGGCTGCAGCTGTCTGCAATGCCGCGTCCTTATCGCCGTTGAAGATGTACTGATCCGAGGAAGGAAAGCAGAAATTCGACAGCAGCACCTCGTCAAAACCCAGTCCCTTGAGCTCCAGAATTACGGAGGAGATCCAGCTGGTAGTGGTGGCGTTGGTGGGGTCCAGCCAGTACATGCCCGCACTGTCCGCCCACAGGCCCGCCCGGCTGAGCATGTACAGGCCGCTGCTGACATGGTTCAGGCCGAAGTTGTAGTCCCGAAAGGCGCTGACCCGGGCAATGGTGTAGAAGCCCTTGCTCTGCAGCCGGTCCACCAGCTTGGCTACAGAAGGAATGTCGGTGCTTTGGGAGATGACGGCGTCGCCCAGTTGGGAGGAATAGTAGAAGGAACCGTAAGCGCTCTTCATATCAATCATCACCGCTGTGCCGGAGGGCAGACGCTCGATCTGCAGCATCACATTGTCCATGTTGTTCTGGAACATTTCGGCTGTGATGTAATAGCCATTGAGTTGGGTTAGATCGTTGGAGGTGTCGATGGCGTTGGCACCTTCATTATAATAAATGGCAATGTTTTCTTCCGCCACCGGCGGCACGGCGATCTCGCCGGAGACCTCGTTGGCGGATCGGCTGAAGTCCAGGGTGGCACCGTCGTTGGTATAGACCACATAGCGTTGCAGCCAGATGACCCAGCACAGCCAGCCTACGATGCCGATAATTGCCAGCACCAAAGCCACGGTGCCCACACGGTTCAGCACTCGTTGGGTGCGGTAGGGAATGCTCATATTTTTCTCCTTTCCGAGAGAGGAATCAAAGGGCTTTTACAGCGGTGACGCAGCGCCAGTCTTCCTTGGCTTTCACTTCGGTGACGGTTAGTCCGGCCTTTTTCAGGGCGGCACTGACATCGTCCAGGCGGGTGTCCAGAATGCCGGAGCAAATCAGGGTGCTGCGGTTTGTCAGGAAGCCGGGCAGCGTCGGAGCCAGGCCAATAATGACATCGGCAACAATATTTACCAGCACCAGGTCATATTCCCGGGCGGCCAGGGAAGCCATCAGCGCCTGGTCCTCCGTGACATTTCCGGTGAGTGCGGTGAACTCCGGTGCGGAAAATCCATTGTAAGCGGCGTTCTCCCGGGCGATGTCCTCCGCCTTGGGGTCGATGTCGATGCCCACGGCGGTTTCCGCGCCAAGGCGCAGGGCGGCAATGGACAGGATTCCGCTGCCGCTGCCAAGATCCAGACAGTGGAAGCCGGGCTTCACCACCTGCTCCATTTTCTCCATGACCATCTGTGTGGAGGGGTGAGCCCCGGTGCCAAAGGTCAGACCCGGATCCAGAATGATCTTCTTTCGTGGCGTCTCCTGCTCCGCCAGCCAGTAGGGCAGCACCACCAAGGTGTCTCCCACTTCCTGGGGCGGATAGCTGTCCTTCCAGCTTTCCTCCCAATTGTCCTCGGCCAGAGGGCTGACCGTCATGGTCAGGTTTCCTTCTTCGGCGGCATCTTCCAGCCGCTGCATTCCCTGGATGTCGGTGTCCTCTAAGTACAGCTTGATGCGGGAGAGCCCCTTCAGCTGGTCCTGTAGTTTCTCGTCAATATAGTCCCAATAGGCCCGGTTTTCCTCCAGAAAAGTCTCAAATTCCGCCTGATCTTCAATGACCAGATCGGAAAAACCCTTCGCAGTCAGGAAAGCGGCCACATCTTCACAGTCCTTTGCGGCGGTGTCGATGGTAATTTCCAGCCATGCCATGGCGGATCCCCTCCAATCCATACAATTGCAGAATATATTCTACCGCAGAACCGGAAAAATGACAACAGAAAAAGTCTTAAATTTTTGTGTACTACTTCCTATTTTTCAGAAAGTGGTATATAATATCCATTATCTGACTGAAAATACCCCAAGGAGCAAATTATGATTGAAACCATATCCCTTCTTCCCGGTGTGACGCTGCGTGTTTGCCGGGACACCCGATTCAAGCAGGGCTGCCTGAGCTTCCAGCTGGTGCGACAGATGGCGAAGCAAGAGGCGGCCCGGAATGCGCTGTTCCCCTCTGTACTGCTGCGGGGCACCCGGCGCTGTCCGGACCTGCGCTCTATCACGGAATACCTGGACACCCTCTACGGCGCTTCCGTCAGCGCTCTGGTACGGCGGGTAGGCGACTACCAGACCACAGGCCTTTACTGCGGCTTCATGGACGACCGATTCGCCCTGCCCGGCGACAAGGTGCTGCAGCCTATGCTCTCGTTTCTGGAGGAGCTTCTGCTGGATTCTCCCCTGGAGGACGGCGGTTTCCTGACGTCCTTTGTGGAAAGTGAGAAAAGGAACCTGATCTCCACCATCGAGTCGGAGCTGAACGACAAGCGCGCCTATGCCATGAGCCAGCTGCTGAAGACCATGTGTGCTGCTGATACCTTCGGCCTGCCCAGACTTGGCGAGCCGGAGGAAGTGGCCGCCATCGGCGCGAAGGAACTCTATGCTCACTACCGCCATTGCCTGCGGACCAGCCCCATCGAGATCTTCTATGTAGGCAGCGCGGCCAGTGGGCGGGTGGCGGAGCTGCTGCAACCCCTGCTTCAGCATTTGGAGCGGGATGTGATGCCCTTGGCACCCCAGACGGCTTTCCATTCCTGCCCGGGGCAGGATGTGGTGGAGACTATGGACGTAGCCCAGGGGAAGCTGTGCATGGGCTTCACCACGCCCATCACCAACCGCTGTCCCGAATTCCCAGCCATGCAGGTGATGAACACCGTCTTTGGCGGGGGCATGACCAGCAAACTGTTTATGAATGTCCGGGAGAAGCTGTCGCTGTGCTATTCTGTGGGCTCAGGGTATTACGGCACCAAGGGCATTCTGGCGGTGTCCGCCGGAATCGACTTTGACAAGGAACAGCTGACCCGTCAGGAGATCCTGACCCAGCTGGAGGCCTGCCGCAATGGGGAGATCACCCCGGAGGAGCTGAAGGCTGCCAAGGAGGCCATTCTGTCCAGCCTCCGCGCCACTCACGATTCTCCCGGCTCCATTGAGGGCTACTATGCCACCGCTGCCATCAGCGGTCTGCAAATGACGCCTGCGGAATACATGGCGGCAGTGGAGCAGGTGTCGCTGGAAGATGTGGCGGCAGCGGCCAGACAGATGCAGCTGCACACCACCTATTTCCTGAAAGGAGCAAGCCAATGAAGCGGATTTCTTACCCGGAGCTGGACGAGACCCTCTACACCGAGGTGTTGGAAAACGGTCTGACGGTGACGGTGGTTCCCCGGAAGGGCTTCACCAAAAAGCTGGCCTACTTTGTTACCAACTATGGCTCCATCCACACGGATTTTGAACTGGAGGGTCAAGAATACCACGCCCCGGCGGGGGTGGCGCACTACTTGGAACACAAGATGTTCGATTTGCCGGGAGACCGGGAAGTCTCTGCGGAATTTGCCGCCTTGGGTGCTATGACCAACGCCTTTACCAGCTATGATATGACCGCCTACTATTTTTCTTGTACGGAGCATTTTGAGGAGTGTCTTCATCTGCTGCTGGAATTCGTCTCTACCCCCTATTTTACGGAAGAGAGTGTGGAGAAGGAACGGGGCATCATCGACCAGGAGATCGGTATGAATGCGGATGCGCCGGACAGTGTGGTGTTTGACAACCTGATGCAGGCCATGTACCGCTCGCACCCTATCCGGGTGCCGATTCTGGGCACCTGCCAGACCATCCGGGAGATCACCCCGGAGGTGCTGTACCGGTGCCACCGGGCCTTCTATACCCCCGGGAACATGCTGCTGTGCGTCATCGGAGACATGGATCCGGAGCAGGTGGCGGACATGGCCCGGCAGGTGCTGGGATCGGAAAAGAAGGAAGTGGGTCGGAAGCTGCGGCCTTGGCAGGAGAACATGAACTGCCCTGCCGGGGAGGTTTCCCGCACCATGGAAGTGGCTATGCCCATGTTCAACCTGGCCTTCAAATGCGAACCCCTGGAAGCGGGGGATGCTGCTATCCGCATGGAAATGGTAGCGGATCTGGCGGCGGAGGCTCTGTTCGGGGAGTCCTCGGAGCTGTACCTGCGGCTGTATGAGCAGGGACTCATCGATTCCTCCTTTGGCGGCGGCTTCGAGACCGTGGATGGCTGCGCAATGCTGCTCTGCTCCGGCGACTCGGAGGATGCTGCCACGGTCCGGGACGCTATTTTGGCGCAGGCGGAGAAAATCGTGAAGGAGGGAATCCCGGAGGAGCGCTTCCAGCGGATGAAACGCAGCGCTTTGGGCCGTCGGATCCGGGACCTGGACAGCTTTGATTCCACATGCTTCCGCATCTGCGCCTACCATTTCTCGGACTTTGCCTATTTTCGGTTCCCGGAGGTCTACCGGGGCATCCAGGCGTCGGAGATCTGTGATTTCCTGGGCAGGGTGGTCCAGCAGCCGCGGTGCGGCCTTTCCATCATCACACCCATTGCAAAGGAGGAGACGGTATGAATCCCAGTAACTATTCCGCCATTTCCTTCCCCTTCCTGGGGATCGAAGTAAATCCGGCCCGTACGCTGTCTTTGGGCCCGCTGACCATCCACTATTACGGCCTGGTCATTGCCATTGGTCTGATCCTAGCGGTGCTCTATGCCTGCAAGCGGAGCAAGGAATTTGGCATTTCGGAAAATGACATCCTGGACGGCGTCTTGTGGGTCACGCCCTTTTCCATTCTCTGCGCCCGGGCTTACTATGTGATCTTCTCCTGGGCGGACTATGCGGACAATCCCATTTCGGTGCTTTACATCTGGGAAGGAGGCCTGGCCATCTATGGCGGCGTTCTGGGAGCCATTGTGGGGGTGGCGGTATTCTGCCGGGTAAGGAAGATCAAGTTCACCGCACTGATGGACTTGGTGCTGCTGGGCTTTCTGATCGGACAGTCCATGGGCCGGTGGGGCAACTTCTTCAACCGGGAGGCCTTCGGCGCGACCACGGAATCCTTTTTCCGCATGGGGCTTTACAACACCGTCACCGGAGCGTGGGAGTATTACCATCCCACCTTCCTGTACGAATCCCTTTGGAACGCCATTGGCTTTGTGCTGCTGCATTTCCTGTCGAAAAAGCGGAAGTTCGATGGGCAGGTGGCTCTGGGCTACGCCGCCTGGTACGGTCTGGGCCGCAGCATGATCGAGGGCCTGCGGGTGGACAGCCTGTACTGGGGCCCCTTCCGGGTCAGCCAGATGCTGGCGGCCCTGAGCTGCGCGGCAGCCGTTACCGTGCTGATCTGGCAGTGCTTCCGGCCCCATGACCCGGCCAGGCTCCTGGTAAACCAGGCGGCAGCTAGAGAAGCGGCGGAAGCTGAAAAAGCGGAAGAAAAGAATGGTCAGGAACCCCAGTGATTCCCCAGAAACCCAATGAAAATCGCCTCCGGAGAACATTCCGGAGGCGATTTTGGATTATTCGGCATCCGCACTGAACAGGATGCGGTCATTGCTGATTCCTTGTTCGTGGAAGACCTTTAACAGTCGTTCCGTGGTCATGTTGGCCCGTTCTTCCCCCGCCAGCTCCAGGACAATGGAGCCGTTGTTCATCATGATGGTCCGGTTGCCCAGGGACAGGGCCGAGGGGATGTTGTGGGTGATCATCAGGCAGGTGATGTGGTTTTCCTCTACGATCTTTTTGGTCAGATCCAGCACCTTTTCCGCAGTGGCGGGGTCCAGGGCGGCGGTGTGTTCGTCCAGCAGCAGAAGCTTTGGCGTTACCAGGGTGGCCATCAGCAGTGTCAGTGCCTGCCGCTGTCCGCCGGAGAGCAAGCCCACGGGGTGGTTCATCCGGTCCTCCAGCCCCAGGCCCAGCTCCGCCAGCCGGTCTCGGAACTCTGCCCGGTCTTTCCGGGAGATCATAGAGAAGGGAGAGGTGCCGCTGCTGGCCCGCATGTAGGCCAGGGCCAGATTTTCTTCAATGGTCATGCTGGGTGCGGTGCCCTTCAGGGGGTCCTGGAACAGGCGGCCGATGAACTTGCTGCGCTTGTAGTCGGGCATGTTGGTGATGTTCACGCCGTCCAGGTGAATGGCTCCTGTATCTACCACGAAGGAGCCGGCGATGGCCCCGAACAGTGTGGACTTACCCGCACCGTTGGAACCCAGGATGGTGACGAAATCCCCTGGGGCCAGATGGAGGTTTACGCTGGACAGGGCGGTCTTCTCGTTCACCGTGCCGGGATTGAAGGTCTTGGAAATGTTGTGGAGTTTCAGCATCCGGCCTTTCCTCCTTTCGTGGCGGGTTTCAGATAGGTTTTAATTGCGGGCAGACCGATGGCCAATGCCACGATGGTGGCGGAGATCAGCTTCAGGCATTCGCTGGGCAAATCCAGCCGCAGGGCAATGGCGATGATGAAACGGTACAGGATGGAGCCCAGAATCGCGCCCAGTGCCTTCATCCAGATCTTTCCCTTGGGCAGCAGGGTCTCGCCGATGATCAGGGAGGCCAGGCCGATGATGACCATGCCGGTGCCCAGGTTGATGTCTGCCGTCTTCTGGTACTGGGCCAGAAGGGCACCGGACAGGGCGGTCAGGGAGTTGGACAGGCACAGGCCCACGGTGATGGTGAAACCGGTATTGATGGAGGAGGCCCGGACCATGTCAGGGTTGTCGCCGGTGGCCCGGATGGAAAGACCCAGTCGGGTGTTCAGGAAGATCACCAGCGCAATGCCCATGACCACAATTATGACGGCTGCGGGAACCAGCTTAAAAAAGCTTCCCAAGTAGGGCTGCACTAGAGTGAACAGAGTGGGGGTACGCAGCATGTTGACATTGGAGGAGAAGCCCATGACCGCCAGATTTATGGTGTACAGTCCGGTGTTGGTGATGATGCCAGCCAGGATCGAGGGAATATTCAGCTTGGTCTGCAGAAAAGCCGTGATAAAGCCCGCGCAGGCTCCGGCAATCATAGCGGCAGGGAGGGCCAGCAGGGGATGCCCGGCCACGGCCACGGTGGCGGACACAGCGCAGCCCAGGGTGAAGGCTCCGTCGGTGGTCATATCGGCGATGTTCAGCACCCGGAAGCTGAGAAACAGAGCCATGGCCACCAGGGCGTAAATACAGCCCAGCTCCAGGGCGCTCAGAATGACGGCGGTTGAGATCATGGGAATCGCTCCTTTGATAGAATGCACAATGCGCAATGCAAAGTGCAAAATGTGGAAAAATCAATATGGGAATATGCATGTTGGTATCCCCTTCCGGAGAAGGGGATACCATTTTCCATTATGCATCTTGAATTTTGCAATTCTTTACTCGCCAGTGATTCCGACAATGGTATTGGCCATGGTGGAGAACACGCTGTAGTCCAGACCCAGTGCCGCGGCGGTCTCGGTGTTGACGGTGATGATGCCGCCCTCCATGACGTGGAACTCGGGGACCGCGCCGCCCAGCAGGATGTCTACGGCCATATCGGCGGTCTTGGCGCCAAGCTCGGTGTAGTTGACGCCGCAGGTGGTGAAGGCGCCCAACTGGACGAAGGAGTCAGCACCGGTGTAGTGGGGGATGCCGGCGGCATTCAGAATGTCCGCGACGGAGGCTTCGGTGCCCATGACCACGTTGTCGGTGGGAGTGAAGACGGCGTCTACCCGGCCTACCATACTGGACGCGGCCTCGGTAATCTCGCCGGAGGTGTTGCCGGTCTTTTCCAGATAGGCGATGCCCTTCTCGTCCAGATAAGCTTTGGCTTCCGCAATGGGCATGGTGGAGTTGGCCTCAGAGTTGCTGTACAGCAAGCCGACCGTTTTGATATCGGGGTTGACGGCCAGCATCATGTCGAGGATGAAGGCGGTATTCAGGGCGTCGGAGGTGCCGGTGACGGTGGGGATGCCCGTGAGGCCTGCGGTCTCAGGGTCGGAGATGGCGGCGTAGACCACGGGGATGCCGGTGCCGTCGGCGGCGGTGACCATGCACTGAGCGGCCAGGGTGGCGATGGGGATAATCATATCTACCTTGTCGCCCACCAACTGAGCGCCGATCTGGTTCAGGACGGTGGCGTCGTTCTGACCGTTGAATTCCTTGATCTCGATGGCGATGCCTTTCTCTGCGGCAACGGCCTGAAGCTCGGCGGTGATGGCGTTGCGGATCTCGTCCAGGGAGGCGTGATCCATCTGCTGCACGATGGCTACGGTGTAAGAACCGGGAGCGGCAGTTTCGGCAGGAGCCTCAGCGGCGGGAGCGGCGGTCTGGGGGGTGGTTTCAGTGGTTTTGGAAGCGCCGCAGCCGGTGAACAGGGCGGCGATCATGACCAGGGACAGGATCAGAGAGATAACCCTTTTCATAACAATATACTCCTTTTTGATGTGATGTATTTATAGAATTGGATGGATGGGATCGGTTAGGGATCGCCATCGTCTTCCGGGATTCAGCATGTGCCATTCTCCTTTCCCAATAAAAAAAGTCCTCGTTCCCCTATGGGAACAAGGACAGAAACGATAATTTCTGCGGTACCACCTTGTTTGCCGGAAAATCCGACCGCCTCAGCACGATGCCAACACACCGTCTGCCCGTTAACGCTGGCAATGCGTCAGAAGATACTCTGGAAGAACCATTTCCCTCTGCCCTCCGCGGCCCATTTGCTGCCCCGCTTTTCGCTCTGCTCTCAGCTCTGCAGAACTCTCTGTGGATGCGCCTTGCAGCTTTACTTCCGCTTCAATGGTTTCATAATTAAGTTATGCTCTTTATACACCATTGGTGTCCGTTTGTCAAGAACTTTTTTTCACAAAGGACGGACGTATTTTAATATTCCCGTACCACGGCCTTGACGATGCCGATGATCTCCGCTTCCGTGCCGTCGATGGGCTCGTAGTTGTCGTTCTCCGGCATAAGCCAGATCTGCTCGTTTCTCCGGCGCAGGCGCTTAACGGTGGCCTCGTCCTGAATCCGAGCCACCACGATCTGCCCATCGTCGGCGTTGGGCTGGGGACGGACCACCACCATATCGCCGCTGAGGATTCCAGCGTTTATCATACTGTCGCCCCGAACCCGCAGGGCAAAGCAGCCGGGATCGTGCCAAGGCATGGTACCCTCTTGGTTCTCTACCGCCAGAATGGGGACGCCGGCAGTGACCACGCCCACAATGGGGATCTGCCCGGGCCGGGCTCCGGTGACCAGTGCCCGCTTGCGGCCCTTGGCGCCGGGGGCTTGCAGCAGCCCCTTCTCCTGCAGGGCCTGGAGATGGTAGCTGACAGAGGCGGTGGAGCGCAGGCCAACCGCTGCGCCGATCTCCCGCACGGAGGGGGAATAGCCGTTTTCCTGAATGAATTGGTTGACATAATCCATAATCATTTCGGCCTTGTTGCTGGTCCTGGACATGGTCATTCCTCCTTGAGGTGGGGGTATTTTTTCTATTGTAGCACATATGACCGAAAAAGGAAAGGCTTTTTTCAAAAGTTTTTCGCAAAGAATCCCCAGTCCCAGACTATATTGATAGCAAGGGGGGGCGTTGACCATGGAGAATGGGAACAAAGATGTGGAGCGGCAGGTCTGGCAGCGGGTATTTGCCCAGCCCCAGACAAAGTCGGAAAGGGACGATCTGCGGATGCTGGTATTATCCTCTCTGGAGGCGGCAGGGGCCTACCGGTATCTGGCGGGAATTCTGACCGGCAGAGCCAGAGAATTGGCAAGGCGGCTGTGGGAGGAGGAGCAGGAGACTGCGGCCTGCCTGCGGGGACTGCACCGCCTGTCCGGAGGCGGAAAGGAAAGGCCGAAGGGGATAGCTGCGATGCAGGATTCCCCGGACAAGGTGCTGGAAAAATGCTATCACCGGGCCCGGCGGGCAGTGACAGAATACACCGCCCGGACGGTGGACTCGGAGTTCGGATCAGTATTCCGGCGTCTGGCGGCGCGGGAGGAGGAACACTGTGCCCGGATCGCCCAGATTCTTGGCGGCAATGGATAATGAAAAAACTCCGATGCAAAACGCATCGGAGTATTTTTCATGGTGACCCGTACGGGAATCGAACCCATGTTACCGCCGTGAAAGGGCGGTGTCTTAACCGCTTGACCAACGGGCCTGGTAGCGGCAATCTGATTCGAACAGATGACATACCGGGTATGAACCGGCTACTCTACCAACTGAGTTATGCCGCCATGTGGTCAAAGGATTTCGGGCACCGCCGAAATCAGCTTCCTTATTATATCCTTAGATCCCTTTTTTGTCAAGAATTAATTTGGAATTTTTTCAGAAAATTATGGAAATACTTTTCCTGAGGTGAATGCGCATGAAAGCTGCAAAAAGGATCGCGCTCTTTGGCATCGGCGGCAGCGCCTATGTGGGGCTGGAGCTGCTGTATCGGGGCTATAGCCATATCAGCATGTTCGGAGCTGGGGGACTGTGCTTTCTGCTGATCGGCCAATTAAAGAAGTTGCCTGTTTCCAAGCCTGCCCGGGCAGGCTGCGGTGCGGGCATCATTACGGCGGTGGAGCTGGTGACGGGATTGCTGGTGAACCAGGATTATCAGGTTTGGGACTACCGGGGACAGCCGGGGAATTTTCTGGGCCAAATCTGCCCCATGTTTACGGCGCTGTGGGTTCCCGTGACGGCCGCGGGTATGGGTCTATACAATTTGGCGGACGCCGGACTGGACAAGCTGATCGGCAGACTCCAGTTCAAAAAGCGGGAGGCATAGCCGTATTCGTTCATCTGCGGAAATACGATTATTCCGTTTGAAATCAACGTCCCCGGCGGGGTCCGCCGGGGACGTTGGGGCTTATTCTTCGTATTTTCTGGGAAATGGCGTGACAACGGGAGAGCCGTCGGGATTCAGCAGTGGGGTCAGGCCGCCTGCGTAGCCGCTGGCCTGCCACAGGTAATTCACACCTGTGTGCTTATCTGCCCAGATCTCGACTCTTGTGCCGAAGCTATTGCCCTGGGCATAGATTCTGACAAACCGGTCCTCTGTTTTTGCCATGTTAATCCTCCATTCGATAATCGTCGGGATCATGGGTATCCAGAAACCATCGCAGCAGCAGATAGCCGACGGCAATAATCAGGGCGAGCACCAGAATGCCGCTGCCCACGCTGCCCCAGGTCAGGAGGATCACCGCCAGAGTCAGGACCAGAAAGATGACCAGCAGCAGTTTTCTGATGTTACTCAACGGTTACTCCTTTATGCCCTCAACAATTCCGTTGGCCATACCCACCAGGCCCTGCATTTCGCTGGGGATGATGATCTTGGTGGCCTTGCCGTCGGCGATCTTCTGCATGGCTTCGATGGACTTCAGCTTGATCACCTGGTCGTTGGGAGCCTTTTCGTTCAGCAGGGCCAGGGAGTCGGCCATGGCCTTCTGGACGGCCAGGATGGCCTGAGCTTCACCGTCGGCCCGGAGGATGGCGGCCTGCTTTTCCGCCTCGGCCTTCAGAATGGCAGCCTCCTTTTCGGCGCTGGCCCGGAGAATGGCGGATTCCTTCTCGCCCTCGGCGATGAGGATGGCGGACTTCTTCTGGCCCTCGGCCTGCAGGATGGCCTGACGGCGGTCACGCTCGGCCTTCATCTGTTTCTCCATGGAGTTCTGAATGTCCTGGGGAGGCAGAATGTTCTTCAGCTCTACCCGGTTGACCTTGATGCCCCAGGGATCGGTGGCTTCGTCCAGGATGGCCCGCATCTTGGTGTTCACCACGTCGCGGCTGGTCAGGGTCTGGTCCAGCTCCAGGTCGCCGATGATGTTACGCAAGGTGGTTGCCGTAAGGGTCTCCATTGCCGCCATGGGCTGCTCGACTCCGTAGGCGTACAGCTTGGGATCGGTGATCTGGAAATAGACCACGGTATCGATCTGCATGGTGACGTTATCCTTGGTGATAACGGGCTGGGGAGGGTAATCCAGCACCTGCTCCTTCAGGCTGACCCGCCGTGCGATCCGGTCAATGAAGGGAACCTTGAAGTGCAGCCCCACGCCCCATACCTGGTGGAACGCGCCCAGGCGCTCGATGACATAGGCCCGGGACTGCTGAACCACCGAGATGTTGGCAATGAGAATAACGAATGCGATGATGAACAGCGCGAAAATGATCCAACCCATAAAACTACCTCCTGATATGTTTGTTATACATTTGCGGGGACATCTGCGGGGGAAACGAAGGCTTTCACGCCCTCTACGCGGTCGACCCTGACCCTGGTGCCCTCGGGGAGGGGTTCGCCGGAGGTGCTCCGGGCGGTCCAGATCATGGCGCCCAGCTTCACCTGGCCGGTGGCGGCCACGTTATCGATGGCAGCAGTGACAATTCCGGTGGAGCCAATCACCGCGTCCACGTTTGTGGATGTGAGCTTCGGCGTCACGTACCTGCGGACCAGGGGCCGCAGCAGCGCCAGCAATCCCCCGGACACCACCAGAAACGCGGCGATCTGGAACCCCACGGAGATCCCCAGCAGGCACAGAAGCATGGCGGCCAAAGCACCCGCCGCGAACCACAGGGAAACCAGGGATACGGTGGCGGCTTCAGCCAGCAGGAAAAGCACGATCAGCGCCAGCCAAACAATTGCAGCCCAATTCATTGTAGCTGCCTCCTTTCTGCGTTTTTTGCTGTGAGGTTATCATACCAGAAATACGCTTTCAGGTCAATTGGCGAAACGCTCAAAAACAGGCGCTTCCTAGACAAAAACGACAAATAACATTGGAATAAAACCGATAAACTGGATAAAACAACCAATCTCGTTCAGGAAACGGTATTCCTTTATCGATTTTTGCAATAATATGGTCTTTAAATTGCATAAAATGGTCAAATGACCGCAAAAGTAAAAAAAGCGAACTTGGGAATAGCAGCTTCCCATTCGGAGTTTATGCAACTCTCAATTGAAAATGCAGCGGTGTTTGTGCAAAATTTTCTTGATTTTCATGATTTTGCAGAGAAATTTCTGTATCGCCGGAAGCTGACCCTTCTGCGGGAAGTGAATAGGGAGAACTTTTACCGCATCTTTGCCAAAGTGTCGTGGGACGGCGAATTCTGGGGGTGTCCACAGAGGAAAATCAATGGTATAATACCCCCATGAGGTGAATGAGATGAAATTGCACAAGCATATGCTGACGGACGGCATTTCGATGCTCTTGACACTGGGGGCGGCATTCGCGCTGAATTTGCTGCTTTTGAAACAATTTAATACCCGGAGCATGATTCCTATGATCTTTGTACTGGGTGTGTTCCTGGTATCCTGGCGGACACAGGGGTATTTCTGGGGCATTGCCGCGTCACTGATCAGTGTGCTGGCGGTGAACTACGCTTTTACCTATCCCTACTGGGCCTTTGACCTGATCTCTCCGGAGTGCATTTCCTCCGCGGTGGTGATGCTGATCGTGGCGATCCTCACCGGGACTCTGACCACCAAGCTCAAGCGTCAGGAGAAAATGAAGGCCGACGCGGAAAAGGAGCGTATGCGGGGAAACCTGCTGCGGGCGGTATCCCACGATCTGCGTACACCCCTGACCTCCATCTATGGAGCCTGTTCTGCCATGCTGGAAAGCTATGAGGAGCTGCCCAAGGAAAAGCATCTGAAGCTGCTGGGGGATATTCGAAACGATGCTCAGTGGCTGGTGCGGATGGTGGAGAATCTGCTTTCCGTCACCCGTGTGGACGCGGACCAGGTGAACCTGTCCAAACGGGATACGGTTTTGGAGGAACTCATCGACGCGGTGCTGGTAAAATTCCACAAGCACTATCCGGACCAGACGGTGCAGGCGGAGCTGCCGGAGGCGTTTGTCAGCATTCCCATGGACGCTATCCTCATGGAACAGGTATTGATGAACCTGCTGGAAAACGCAGTCTTTCATGCCAAGGGAATGCGGAACCTGTGGCTCCGGGTCCAGCTCCGGGGCAAAAAAGCGGTATTTTTGGTAGAGGACGACGGCTGCGGCATACCGGAGGACCGGCTGGGACAACTGTTCACGGGACTTCTGGACAGCGAAGCGCCTACGGACACAAGCCGCAGCAGCATGGGCATCGGTCTTGTGGTGTGCAGTACCATCATCAAGGCCCACGGCGGCGAGATACACGCCGGGAACCGTCCGGAGGGCGGGGCGTGGTTCCGTTTCACGCTGGATATGGAGGACAGCCATGGGGAACAATAAATACAAGGTACTGATCATCGAGGATGACCGGAACATTGCCTGCTTTATCCAGACCATTCTGGAAACCAACGGCTATCAGGTGCTGACGGCAGAGCGATGCCGCCAGGGGCTTCTGGTCTATTCGTCCCATATGCCGGACCTGGTGGTGCTGGATCTGGGCCTGCCGGATATGGACGGGGAGGAATTCATACGCCAGGTCCGGGTGGACAGCACAGTGCCGATCATCGTCCTTTCCGCCCGAACCGAGGAAAGCGACAAGGTCTCCGCTCTGGATCTGGGGGCGAACGACTACATCACCAAGCCCTTTGGCACTGCGGAGCTGCTGGCAAGAGTTCGGGCTGCCCTGCGGGTCAACCGGCTCCAGGCTGCGGCTCCCGGCAGCACCTTTGCGGCGAAGGATCTGCTCATCGACTATGACCGCCGCCGGGTCAGTATCGGTGGGCAGCCGGTGCATCTGACCCAGACCGAATACAACATCTTAGCCCTGCTGAGCCAGCACACAGGCAAGGTCATGACCTATTCCGCCATCATCCGGGCAGTCTGGGGTACCATGGACGACGGCGGCATCAAAAAGCTCCAGGTGAATATGGCCAACATCCGCAAAAAGCTGGGCTGCCGTCCGGGGGATAACCGGTATGTGACCAATGAGCTGGGGGTAGGCTACCGGATGCTGGATGAGTAGACGGAAAATTGAAAATTCCCCGAAAAAGCAGAAATACGGCGCTTTTTCGGGGAATTTGTTTTTATCGTGCCGGAACCTTCAGGGAAAAAGGATTCTATTTTCATTTCCACGGTACTATAATGAACCGGTAAGGGAAATCACCCTGCCGGGGGAGGACGCGTATGGAAGTGCTGGTGGAAAATCTGTGCGGTATCACGGCGGCCCAGGTCATCATGTGGTGCATCAGCGGCGTGCTGATCTATCTTGCCATCGGAAAGAAGATGGAGCCTGCTCTGCTGCTGCCCATGGGCTTCGGCGCCATCCTGGTGAACCTGCCCAAGTCCGGAGCTGCGGCAGTCCTTGGACGGCTGTATGAGATCGGGATTGCGGACAATGAGCTGTTTCCGCTGCTGCTGTTCCTGGGCATCGGCGCGATGATCGACTTCACGCCCCTGCTGCGGGCTCCCGGATTGATGCTTTTCGGCGCGGCGGCCCAGTTCGGCATCTTTTTTACTCTGGGTTTGGCCTCGCTTTTGGGCTTCGAATTAAAAGACGCGGCTTCCATCGCCGTCATCGGGGCGGCAGACGGTCCCACCTCGATTTTCGTGGCCCAGACCCTGAACTGCCGATATACCGCCGCGATTCTGGTGGCAGCCTATTCGTATATGGCCCTGGTTCCCATTGTGCAGCCGCCTATCATCCGGCTTTGCACCACCCGGGCAGAGCGGAGAATCCGGATGCAGGACAAGGGCAGGCCCGTCTCCAAACGGACGCGGATTCTGTTTCCCATTATAGTCACTGGGATTGTGGGCCTGGCTGCGCCGGGGGCCGTGGCGCTGATTGGCTTTCTGATGTTCGGCAACCTGATCCGGGAATGCGGCGTGCTGAACACCCTGTCTGAGACGGCCCAGAATGTGCTGGCCAATCTCATTACCCTGCTGCTGGGCATCACCGTAGCTGCCCGAATGTCTGCGGAGGAATTTCTCCGGGCAGAAACGCTGCTGATCCTTGGCCTGGGGCTGGTGGCCTTTGTCATGGATACCGTGGGTGGTATTCTGCTGGCAAAGCTTCTGAATCTGTTCCGGAAGGAGAAGCTTAATCCCATGATCGGCGCGGCAGGGATCTCCGCGTTCCCCATGTCCGCCCGGGTGGTCCACAAGCTGGGCCGGGAGGAGGACAACCAGAATTTCCTGTTAATGAGCGCCGTTGGCGTCAATGTTTCCGGGCAGATCGCCTCCGTCATTGCGGGAGGATTGATTCTGGCCCTGGTGGGAGGGTAGTATGGAACTGCGGTTTGACGATCTGCTGGCGGTCCTGCCGGTTTTGGGGAAAGGCATGCTGGGGACGTTCCTGGTGACCATCGTGGTTATCGGCGCTGTGTCACTGCTGGACCGGTTGACGGCGGAAAAGGGAAGGCAGGAAAGAAACGCAAAATGAGGGTATTCCCTTCACGGATGATAGAGATGCCTATGGCGGCTAAATGATCGTTTATAGCGCCATTGTACGTTGGTGCTATAAACGATCATTTGCGCCTTGTTTTCAGCGATAATGACACAGTCGTGCCGCCTATCTGACATTTTGCGTCGTATATCTTTTATCTTGATTTCTTAACCGCATCTTTGCGAGGGACTGCTTTACGAAGGAACGAGAAAGAATTATAATACCTACACACATTCTCAAATGGAAAGGAAACCGCAAATGCTGTCTGCCCTTATTCTCTTCGCTGTTACCTACATTCTGATGCTGAGCTTCAGCAAATACCGGCCCTATATCGCCCTGACCTCCGGGGTGATCTTTATCCTCAGCGGGATGCTGCCTTTGGAGCAGATTCTTCCTGCCCTGGACTTCAATGTGCTGCTGATGATCGGCGGCACTATGGGCCTGGTGCAGCTGTTTATTGACAGCCGCATGCCGGAGCGGATGGCAGACGCCATCATGGACAAGGTCCCCACGGTTCAGTGGGCCGCGGTGGCTCTGAGCTTGTTTGCCGGTGTGATTTCCGCCTTTGTGGATAATGTCGCCACTGTACTGATGGTGGCCCCGGTGGCATTGGAGATCTGCAGGAAGCTGAAAACCAATCCGGTACCCTTTATCATCTCCATCGCCGTGTCCTCCAACCTCCAGGGAGCGGCTACCTTGGTGGGGGATACCACGGCTATCATGCTGGGCTCCGCGCTGGACATGACCTTTATGGACTTCTTCTGGTACCAGGGCAAGCCCTCCATCTTCTTTGCGGTGGAGCTGGGAGCCCTCCTGTCCGCCTGCATCGTCTGGTTGCTGTTCCGTAAGGAGAAAGCCCTGATTCCCAAAACGGGTCAGAGAACGGCGGTTACGGACTATGTACCCACGGTTTTGCTGTTTGGGGCTATCGGTCTGCTGATCTGCGCGTCCTTTGCACCGGATAGCTGGGAACTGCCTGCCGAGACCAATGGCATCATCTGCTGTACTCTGCTGGTGATGGGCCTGTTCTACAGCGGCATTCGGCATAAAAGCTGGAAGGCGGCCCTTGGTCCTCTGAAGGCCATCGATTTTGAGACGTTGGGCCTGCTTGTGGGATTGTTCCTCATGATCGGCGGGATCTCCAACATGGGGGTCATCGATGCACTGGCATCGCTGCTGGCAAGGCTGGGCAGGGGTAATCTGTTCCTGATGTACACCATCATCGTCTGGGCCTCGGTGCTGATCTCCGCGTTTATCGATAATATCCCCTATGTGGCTACCATGATCCCTGTTTTGGCGGGGCTGGCGGCGCAGATGGGCTGCGATCCCACAGCGCTGTACTTTGGCTTGCTGTCCGGGGCTACACTGGGCGGCAACGTCACCCCCATCGGAGCATCGGCCAATATTGCCGCCATTGGCATCCTGCGCAAGGAAGGCCACGAGGTGGAAAATTCCGACTTCTTCCGCATCGGCATCCCCTTCACTCTGGCTGCCATTGTCCCGGCATACATTTACATCTGGGTGGTCTTCGGCATTTGAAGGATTGTTTCGTACAGCGCCAACTGCTCGGCGGGGGCTTGCCTCCCTCCGAGCAGAGCAAACGGCCTTCCTTCGCATCCGAAAAATCCCATCATCCGCACGGAAGGGCTGCTTTCCGTGCTTTTTCTGCCGTTTGGTCACTATTCGGTTAACTTGTATCGATATAAAATAGCTTTTTGGAAACTTTTTGTCTACAATGACAAAAACAGAGTGGACAAACGGAAAAAAATGCGGTATCATAAATACCGGATAATGCGGTATATTCCGCGAAATTTGAAAGAGGTGAAGTAATATGGCGTTTTCTTTTTTCGGAGGGGTTCATCCCAAAGAAAATAAGTGGTACGCTTGCGACAAGGAGACTCAGATATTCCCGGAACCGGATATCGTCGTGATTCCCATGTCCCAGCATATCGGCGCCCCCTGCAAGCCCCTCGTCAAGAAGGGCGACTTGGTTACGGTCGGTCAGAAGATCGGTGACAACCAGGGCCTGTGTGTCCCTGTGCATGCTTCCGTCTCCGGCAAGGTCAAGGCCGTGGAGATGCGGGCCCACACCAGCGGCACTACAGTCATGAGCGTGGTGATCGAAAATGACCACCTGGACACCCTGTGTGAGGACTGCAAGATGCGTACCCAGGAGGAAGTGGATGCCCTTTCCGTTGAGGACCTGATTAATATCATCCATGAGGGCGGTATTGTCGGTATGGGCGGTGCCACCTTCCCCACCCATGTCAAGCTCTCCGGCGGTATCGGCAAGGTGGATACGGTCATCGTCAACGCTGGCGAGTGTGAGCCCTTCATCACGTCCGACGACCGGTTGTGCCGGGAACAGCCCGAGAAGCTGATCTCCGGACTGAAGATCGTTATGCGGATCTTCGGCCTGAAAGAGGGCCACATCGGTATCGAGGACAATAAGCCCGAGGCAGTCAAGGCCCTGAAGGCCCACTTGGCAGCCAGCGACGGCATCACCGTGGACGTGCTGCCCGCCAAGTACCCCCAGGGCGCTGAAAAACAGCTGATCTACGCCGTCACCGGCCGGGAGGTCCCCTCCGGCGGTCTGCCTGCGGCAGTGGGCTGCGCGGTGTTCAACGCTGCCACCTGCAAGGCCATCCACGATGTGGTCTATGACGGCATGCCACTGATCAAGCGGATTGTCACCGTCTCCGGCGATATCCTGATGGAGCCCAAGAACCTGCTGGTTCCCATCGGCACCGCCTTCAACGACCTGATCGAGGCCTGCGGCTACTCCGAGAACCCCTACAAGGTTCTCTCCGGCGGCCCCATGATGGGTGTGTCTCAGTATGACCTGAGCGTTCCCACCATCAAGGGCGTCAATGCCATCACGGTTCTGGGCAAGAAAAACGAGTTCGCGGTGGAGGAAGCCCGCTGCCTGCGCTGCGGCAAGTGCATCGACGCCTGCCCTATGAAGCTGATGCCCGTGCTGATGTACAAGGCCATTCAGTCCAACGATGTGGAAGACATGAAGGCAAATAACATTATGGACTGCATTGAGTGCGGCAGCTGCGCCTACACCTGCCCCGCCAGTGTTCCTCTGGTGCTGGGCTTCCGCGTGGCCAAGCAGCTCATCCGCAACGCTGCTGCCAAAGAAAAAGCAAAGGCTTAAGGAGGTGGAGATCCAATGGCACAGATGAAATACTTTTATGAGCTGACGATTTCCAGCTCTCCCCATGTACATTCCCCCATTACCACCCAGACCATCATGCGGGATGTGCTGATCGCTTTGGCCCCCGCCCTGATCGGCTCAATTTACTTCTTCGGCTTCCGCTCCCTGATGGTAACCCTGGTCAGTGTGGCAGCCTGTGTGTTCTTTGAGTGGGCTTATTGCCGTATCACCAAGATGCACTGCAAGATCTACGACCTGTCCGCCTGCGTCACCGGTGTGCTGCTGGCCTTTGTCTGCCCGGTCACCATTCCCTACTGGACCATCATCCTGGGCGCACTCTTCGCTATTATCGTGGTGAAGATGCTCTTTGGCGGCCTGGGCCGGAACATTGTAAACCCTGCTCTGGCGGGCCGTGCCTTTATGTTCAGCTGGCCCGTGCTGATGAGCACCTGGGTCAAGGTGGGCTTTCACAACGCTGCCGGTCTGGTTTCCACTGCTGATGCCGTTACTGCGGCGACGCCTCTGGGCAATATGCACCAGGGCCTGATGCCGGATTGCTCCATCCTGGACATGTTCCTGGGCAATGTGGGCGGCTGCATCGGTGAGACCTCCGCGCTGCTGCTGCTCATCGGCTTCGTGTACCTGCTGTACCGCAAGGTCATTACCCCCCGGATTCCCCTGGCCTTCATCGGCACCGTGGCGGTCCTGAGCTTCCTCTTCCCCCAGGGCAATGACCGCATTGCGTGGATGGCTGCGCAGCTGTGCGGCGGCGGTCTGATGCTGGGTGCCATTTTTATGGCTACCGACTATGTTACCTCCCCTGTTACCAAGCTGGGCCAGATCGTTTACGGCATCGGCTGCGGTGCCCTGACCATCCTGATCCGTTATTTCGGCGGCTACAACGAGGGCGTGTCCTACGCCATCCTGGTTATGAATGCCTGCGTTGTCCTGCTGGATAGAATCGGCCGTCCTGTGAAGTTCGGCGCACCCAAGAAGGAGGCGGCGAAGAAATGAAAACGGAATCCACTGTGAAATATGTTCTGCGGCTGGCGCTGACGCTGCTGCTGATCACGGCCGTGGTGGCTGTGGCTCTGGCAGCCGTGAACTCCGTCACCGCGCCCAAGATCGCACAGCTGAATGCCCAGAAGACCCAGGAGGCCATTGAGGCCGTCCTGCCCGGCGGCGGCGAGGAAGTTCCCTTTACGGACGATACCGGCCTGGTTGCCACGGTCTATGAGGGCGATGCTGGTTATGCCGTGAAGGTTACCCCCACCGGTTTCAACGGCACCGTGGAAATGATGGTGGGCACTGATCCCAGCGGCAATGTCTTGGGCATCTCCGTCATCAGCCAGTCTGAGACTGCCGGCCTGGGCGCTGTGTCCGCAGCTTCCACCTCCGCCGGTGAGGCTTTCCGGGGCCAGTTCGCCGGAATGAGCGGCTCCGTCTCCGTCGCCAAGGACGGCGGTGCGGTGGACGCCATTACCGGCGCCACCATTACCTCCCGGGCGGTCTGCGCCGGTGTCAACGCCGCACTGAGCTGCGTTGCCAATATGGGTTAAGGAGGTACTTTAAATGAATTTTAAGAAGCAATTTAAAGAGGGCCTGCTGACCAAGAACCCGGTTACCGTTCAGCTGCTGGGTATGTGCTCCACGCTGGCGATCACCACCAGCCTGTTCAACGGCATCGGCATGGGCTTGGCCGTTACCATCATCCTGATCTGCTCCAACGTGCTGATCTCCGCCCTGCGGAATTTCATCCCCTCTCAGATCCGTATTGCCGCTTACATAACCATCATCGCTGGCTTTGTCACCGTGGTGGATCTGTTCCTGCAGGCTTACATTCCTGCCCTGGCGGAAAGCCTGGGTGTGTTCATCCCTCTGATCGTGGTTAACTGTATCGTCCTGGGCCGTGCCGAAGCTTTCGCTTCGAAGAACGGCGTGCTGGCTTCCGCTGTGGACGGCCTGTGCCAGGGCATCGGCTATACGGTAGCGCTGGTCATCACCTGTATCATCCGTGAGCTGCTGGGCTCCGGTACCTTCGGCGGCGGCCTGCTGAACGGCGGCGAGGGCATCCGCATCATCCCTTCCCAGTTCCCCGCTATGCAGATGGTTATGCCCGTAGGCGGCTTCCTGGTCCTGGGCTTTGTCATTGCCGGTTCCCAGTGGCTGATGAAGTATCTGGAACAGAAGAGTAAGAAGAAGGAGGCTGCGAAATAATGGAAGCGATTCTCGGTATTATTATCAGCGCCATCCTCAGTGAGAACTTCATTCTGGTGAAGTTCTATGGCATCTGCCCCTTCATGGGCGTTTCCAAAAAGATCGATACCGCCATCGGCATGGGCATGGCAGTCACCTTCGTCATGGCCCTGGCCTCTGCAGCCTGCTACGCGGTGAACCTGCTGCTGGTGGCCCTGAACCTGGAGTACATGCAGACCGTGGCCTTTATTCTGGTCATCGCATCCATCGTCCAGGTGGTGGAGATGTTCCTGAAGAAGGCTGTCCCCGCCCTGTATAAGGCCCTGGGCGTGTTCCTGCCCCTGATCACCACCAACTGCGCCGTTCTGGGCGTGGTGTTGGTCAATGTTCAGGAAGGCTACAACTTCCTGCTCAGCGTCATCAACGGCGCTGCCGGCGGCCTGGGCTTCACCGTGGCCATCGTCCTGTTCGCTTCCATCCGGGAGCGCGTCAACAAGACCGAGTGCCCCGAGTGCTTCAAGGGCTTCCCCATTGCGCTGATCGCCGCCGGCCTGCTGGCTCTGGCGTTCATGGGCTTCTCCGGCCTGAGCATTTTCTAAGGAGGGCGAAAGAATGGATATTTTGATTGCTTTTGCAGTTTTGGGCGGCCTGGGCCTGATCTTCGGTCTGGTGCTGGCGGCCGCCTCCAAGGTCTTCTATGTGGAGACAGACCCGCGTCTGGACCAGCTGAATGCGTGTCTGCCCGGTGCCAACTGCGGCGGCTGCGGCTTTGCAGGCTGCGGTGCCTACGCGGAAGCGGTTTTGAACGGCCAGGCGGAGATCGGCAAGTGTGCCTCCGGCGGCAACGAGTGCGCTCAGGCCATGGCGGCCATCATGGGCGTCAAGGCAGAGGCTGTCACCCGCAAGGTTGCCCTGGTTCGCTGCTCCGGCGCCAAGACCTATGACAAGGACGGCAACCTGACCAAGGGTGCCAAGGTCAAGGCAAATTACGAGGGCTTTAAGGACTGTTTGGCTGCCTCCAAGGTCGGCGGCAGCGGCCCCCTGTCCTGTAAGTTCGGCTGCCTGGGCTACGGCTCCTGCACCAAGGCCTGTAAGTACGGCGCCATCAAGGTGGTGGACGGTGTGGCCCGGGTGGACGAGGATCTGTGTGTCGGCTGTATGGCCTGCGCCGCTGTCTGCCCCCGCCAGCTGATCGTGCCTGTGGAACCCAACCGGAATGTGGTTATTGCCTGTAACTCCATGGCCAAGGGCGCCGCTACCACCCGGGCCTGTACCGTGGGCTGTATCGGCTGTGGTCTGTGTAAGAAAATCTGCCCCAATGAGGCCATCACTGTGGAAAATAACCTGGCCCGGATCGACTACACCAAGTGCGACAACTGCGGCCTGTGCGCTACGGTCTGCCCCAAGAAGCTGATCAAGGACTCCAAGGTGGAGACCCTGGGCGACCCCGTTGTCCAGTCCACCAACGGCCCCGCTGTCTGATTCCCTGATCCATTGCCCTGCCCCTCCCGTTTCCAGGAGGGGCAGTTTTCGGCAATTGGGAATGGCAAAATGATCGTTTCGCCCTCAAAGGCACTTCCTGCTGCGTCAGCTCGAGAAGAGGGTTCTTGCACACAGCCCGGATGGGAAAGAAAAAAGCAATTTCTGGCCGCTTTTGGAAAAAGGATTGCAACTATCGAATCCAGTATGTATAATAGGACGCATAAATTTTGACAAGGAAGAGAGATATGGAAAAGCTTAAAAAATTCTTGACACGGAAAGATATCCTGTTCACCTTCCAGCGCTATGGCATCGACGCTTTGGGTGCGATGGCCCAGGGACTGTTCTGTACGCTGCTGGTGGGTACCATCCTGAATACCATCGGGCAGCAGTTCCACATCGGCTTTCTGACGGAGACAATCGTCAAAATCGGCTCCGGAGAGGGCGCGGTGGGCTATACCATCGGCGGCTTGGCTTCGGCCATGGTGGGCCCTGGCATTGCCATTGCCATCGGCTTTGCCCTGCACTGCCCGCCGCTGGTACTGTTCTCCCTGATTCCCGTGGGCTTTGCCGCAAATACCATGGGCGGCGCCGGCGGTCCGCTGGCGGTATACTTTGTGGCCATTGTGGCGGCGGAGTGCGGCAAGCTGGTGTCTAAGGAGACCAAGATCGACATTCTGGTGACACCCATTGTCACGGTGCTGGTGGGCATCGGCTTTGCCAGTTTGGTGGCGGCGCCCATTGGCAGGGCAGCCAGCGCCGTGGGTGACTTCGTCAAATGGGCCACTGTGCTGCAGCCCTTCTGGATGGGCATCCTGGTGTCCGTGGTCATCGGCATGGCTCTGACACTGCCCATTTCCTCTGCTGCCATCTGCGCGGCTCTGAGTCTGACAAGCCTGGCGGGCGGCGCCGCGGTAGCGGGCTGCTGCGCCCAGATGGTGGGCTTCGCCGTTATGAGCTTCCGGGAAAACCGCTGGGGCGGTTTGATTGCGCAGGGCGTGGGCACCAGCATGCTGCAAATGCCCAATATTGTGAAAAATCCCCGGCTCTGGATTCCGCCTACGCTGGCTTCCGCCATCACCGGCCCTCTGGCCACCTGCCTGTTCAAGCTGGAAATGAACGGCACAGCGGTGTCCTCCGGCATGGGCACCTGCGGCTTCGTGGGCCAGATCGGTGTCTACACCGGCTGGGTCAATGACATCGCCAACGGCACAAAGGCGGCCATCACCGCCATGGACTGGATTGGGCTGGCGCTGATCTGCTTTGTGCTGCCTGCGGTCCTCAGCTGGGTGTTCTGTGAAGCGCTCCGCAAATGGGGCTGGATTAAGGAAAACGATCTGAAGCTGGACCTGTAATAACCGACTCCCCCAACGGTTCCGAACCGTTGGGGGAGCTTTTTAAAATGCAAAATGAAAGTATCCTTTATCGTGTTTTGCAGCAGCGTTCGATTTTGTCCGCCGCACCTTTGGCTCCGGGGCAGCTTCGAAAGCTTTCCGCGATTTTGGCGGCGTTTTCCCGGTATTGGGAATCTGTCAGAACGGTTTGGATGGCTTCCCGTATGGCCGCAGGAGACGTTTTCTTGAGTATAATACCCGCTCCCAGCTGCTCCACCCGGGCCGCAACGCCACCTTGCTCCGTGGTTTTGGGCAGCATGACTAAGGGCACACCGAAATAGAGCCCCTCGCTGGCGCTGTTCATGCCGCAGTGGGTCAGGAACACGTCCGCCTTTTCCAGAACTGCAATCTGATCCACAGAAGGATAGACGGCAATTCCCTCCGGCAGTTTGCCAAATTGGGAAATGTCCACTTGATTCCCCACGGAAAGGATCGCCTGATAGCCCGTATCCTTTAAAGCGTCGACACAGTTTCGGTACAGGGGCAGCATGTCATTGTTCACGGTGCCCATGGAGATGTAGATCAGTTTCTCCCTGGTCTTCCGGATCGCGCTCTGGGCCGGGCGGATGGAAGGGCCCACGAAGGCGTATTTCTCCGAAAAGGTCTCGGAACAGGGCTGAAACTGGGGGGAGGTGTAGACGATGGTGTCGGTCTGATCGTCATTGCTGATGATATCCAGAATATTCTTCACCGGATAGCTCCGGTCCTGGAGCCGTTTGAGCTGTTTGCTGACCTTTCCCATGGAGAAGACCATGTTCAGAAGTTCCTTTGGGCCTTGCTTCATGATCTTGGCGGAATGTTGATTAAAAGCAAAGGTAGTGGTGGAGGAAACGAAGGGGATCCCCAGCTTCAGCGCTACAGCTTTGCCCCAGACTGCCATGGAGTCCGCAACGATGCAGTCAGGCCGCAGCCGTTCCATCTCCGCGCAGACCATTTCGTCGAGAGCCAACGTGGTGTCCACCAGTACCCGGGTGGACAGGGCCAGATCCGAGCCGATCCGTGCTCCCTCCTGAGGCGTCAGGTGCTGCTCCGCGTCAAATTCGTCACAGGCAATGAAGGTCGCTCCGGCGGCCTCAATTTTTTCCCGGAGCATGCTGTAGGAATAGTACAGCACCTCATGCCCCCGGGCCACCAGCTCCCGGACAACCCCCAGAGTGGGGTTGGTATGGCCCTGGGCAGGAATACAGAAAAAAACAATGCGGCTCATGTTATTCCTCCTCTGATTCCTGGAAAATATGCGCGAATAGCTTCTCGCTGACATCCTTGGGCGGAATGGCAAGGCCCTTTTCATCATCGGCAAGTACCAGTATGGTCTGCCCTGGCTGCAAATCGAACAGATCCCGGGCCTCTTTGGGAATCACGAACTGTCCCTTCTCGCCGATTTTCACCATCCAGGCGTGCTTCCCTTTTGGAAATTGCATAATGGTCCCTCCTAATAGTATGACTAGTTATACTAATCATACTACTGAAAAGCAGGATTGTCAAGCCTCCAGGCACCTTTTCTCCGGCGTGTGCATACCATAATCGGAGGTGATTTTGTGGCTATCGTGCGAACCGACATACCCATGACTTCCGCCCTGTGCGAGGAGACCATTCAGAAGCTGATTACAGCCTATCCCATGTTACAAACCGAAGTGCTGACGACAACTGCCTTTGGCCGCCCGGTGCAGACCCTGTCCGTCGGCGAGGGGGACCGAAAGGTACTGTACACGGCCGCTCACCACGCCAACGAGTGGATCACCTGCCCGGTGCTGCTGAAATTCATGGAGGAACTGGCCCAGGCGGTGGAAAACGGCGGGAAGCTCTACGGCGTGGATGCCCAAAATATCGTAAAAGCGGCCACCATCCATACCGTGCCCCTGGTGAATCCCGACGGGGTGGATCTGGTCACCGGAGCCATCGAGACCGGAACCCTGGAATACGAGACTGCCCGCCGTCTGGGGGACAATTATCCCAGCATTCCCTTCCCGAACGGCTGGAAGGCCAACCTGCTTGGGGTGGACCTGAACCTGCAGTATCCCGCCGGATGGCTCAAAGCCCGGGAGATCAAGTTTGCCCAGGGCTATACCAAGCCCGGTCCCCGGGACTACGTAGGCCGTGCGCCATTAAACCAGCGGGAATCTATCGCTCTGGCAAAATACACCGAGCAGATCGACCCCACTCTGGTACTGGCCTATCACACCCAGGGCAAGGTCATCTACTGGCAGTTCCAGGACTATCAGGTCCCCGGCGCGCAAGAACTGGGGGAGGAATTTGCCCGACTCAGCGGCTACACCCTGGCGGACACTCCCTACGAATCCAGCTTCGCGGGGTATAAGGACTGGTTCATCCAGACCTTCCGCCGCCCTGGCTACACCATTGAGGCCGGGGAAGGGGAGAACCCGCTGCCCATCACCCAGTTCGACGAGATCTACCGGGACAATCTGGGGATCCTGGTGACGGCGGCCTTGGGTTTGGCGCAATAACGATCCCTTATCAGAATGCGTTCCGTTCGGGACGCATTCTGTATTTCATGACCAAAACCGTTTGAAAAATGTCGTTTCGCGCGGCGGCGGTTGCAATTCAAAACGCCGGAGATTATCTTAAAGAAAACGGCAGCAAAAAGCATTGGCGCTGTGCTTTGCATATGATACCAGGAGGGATCGCATGAGCGGACGTTACGAGAAAAAGCGGAAAAAAAGAGGCTGGAAGAAACCGGTCCTCATTGCCCTGGCGGGGGTCCTGGTGCTGCTTGCGGCGCTGGTGATCGCGGGCGTGGTGTACTATAACGCCATGCTGAACAAAATCAACCGGGTGACGGTGTCCAAGATCAACTATACCGAGGCCACTGCGGAGGCTGTGGGAACCGAATCGCTCCGTGAGGAGACCACGGAGGAAACCACCGCTGCCGCCACGGAGCCCCATGTGCCGTCCAGCGCGGATTACCTGAACATTCTGGTGGTGGGTCAGGCAGCCCGGGACGGGGAGGAGGAGCGCTTTGCGGATACTGCTCTGCTGTTCACCATCAACACCTATACCAAGACCCTGACCCTAACGTCGCTGCTGCGGGATTCCTTCGTGAAGCCGCCGGAATATAATGGCCATCCTTTCGGCAGGATCAAGCTGACCGTTGTCTACCATATGGGCTCTTACTACGGCGACGGCATTGCGGGATCCATGGAGCTGATGAACATGACGCTGTACAGTAACTTCGGCATAGAGGTGGACCACAATTTCGAGATCGACTTTGAGGCCTTTGTCAAGGTGATCAACATGCTGGAGGGCGTGGACATTGAGCTGACCGAGGCGGAAGCGGACTATCTGAACAACGACGGTAAGGTCTGGCAGACGGTGCAGCCCGGCATGAACTGGCTGGACGGCGACACGGCTCTGGCCTATGCCCGTATGCGAAAAGCCGAGGGGGACGGCGAAAGCGACATCGTCCGCACCGCCCGTCAGAGAAAGTTTGTGGAGGCCCTGGCGACCAAGCTGAAGACCATGAACCTTTCCGACCTGCAGAGCATTGCCAATGAGGTCCTGCCCATGATCACCACCAGCATGACCAATGCGGAGATCACCCAGACCCTGCTGACGCTGCTGCCCATGCTGCCGGATCTGACCATCGAAACCGGCGGTACATGTCCGGCGAATTACCATGGAGATTTGGTAGAGATTTACCACGATGGCGTCTATCACAGTGTTCTGTGGTTCGACGAAGCGGAGACCAAGAAAACCATGCGGGCCATTACGGAGGGAGAATAGAACGCTTTTTGCCGGCAGAGGAAAACAAAAGGAAAAGGCTCAGACTGCCAAATGCGGTCTGAGCCTTATGCTTATGTCGTCCCTTCCGTGTCAGGCAATGGAAATTGAACTACATGGTGAAAGCGCTTCTTTTCCGCGTCGTAATACATGGTTTCCATACCTTGATGGCTTCGCACCACCCGGGAAATGCCCTTCAGGCCGACGCCATGAATGCCGGGGGTGGTTTTCCTGGTCCGAAAATGTCCGCCCTCGTCCGGAACCGGCGGAATGTCGCAGGAATTCACTGCGGAGATCACGATGATCTCCTGCTGGAAATGCCGGATCACGGATAGCTCCACGACCTTGTCCCGGGAGGCTTCGGCCGCCTCTATGGCGTTGGACAGGAGATTCCCGAAAAGCGTCGTGGTGCCGGGGGCATCCAGAAAGGCGGAGCAGCTGTCCCGGACATCGCACAGAAAGGAAATGCCCTTGGTGCGGGACTCCTCCGCGTACCGAAGCAGCAGAAGATTCAGAATGGGATCGCCGCAAAGACGGGCCTGCCTGGCAGTGGTCAGGGTGGGAGTCAATTTCGCGATATAGTCCGAGATCCCGTCGCTGCGGGCGTCCTTAGCCAGGCCGTCGATGACCTGCAGATGGTTTTTGATATCGTGGATCAGGACCCGCTGGCTTTCGTACTGCTCCTGCAGCACCCGGTAGTAGGCGGCATCCGCCTCACCTTTTTGGAGGCTCAGATGCAGGGAGAGGTACTCCGCGTTGATCTTCTGCTGCTGGTTATACAGCACGAAAAAGATCAGATTGGTAATCAGCAGCGCCAACAAGCTGAGGACGATGATGAGTTCCGCCTCCCTGGACCATGGATTGTACAGACTGAAATACGCCACCAACAGGGCAATACCGGTGGACATGACCGGAAGCGCGCAGAACAGCACCATCCGGCGAGGCTCCTCGTCCGTAAATTTGTGGGGATAAAAGGCCCGCACCCCCATCATCGCCAGAAACAGGTAGATCTGTTTGCTAATTATGGCCATAAGGATCATGGCGCTGATATTGTATGAATATGCCGCGAAATCCCCCACAAACGCCGTGATCACAAGTGCCACCAGCACTTCGGAAAGGGTCATGATGAAGCTCAGGAAAGCCCCATGCAGCATGGCGGTTTTTGGCGGGCAGTGGTACAAAAACCATAAAAGGAACAGATTCATGCAGAAAAAAGCAGAGGTGTTCAATATGATATTGTCGATCCGGCTGATGCCGAACAAAACGGCATAGCCAATCAGAAAGGCTGCGAAGATCCGGGACGGCTTCTGCCTCCGGGCAAACAGGTATTCATAATACAGCCACGCAATCAAGGCTTCCACCAGAAAGACAATGGCGTAACATACGGTTTCTATGGTCATTTTGTGCTCTCCAGATACATGAGGTAGGTGTCTTTGAACTGAGTATATTTCCGCCGGGTCAGAAACACTTCCTTCTTCCGCTGGCCGTATTTCAAAAGGATGGTGTCCTTCCCTACGGAATTGACAAACCGCATGTTGATGACGAAGCTTCTATGGGGGACGAAGAAGCAGGGCAGGGTCAGGGTTTCCTTCCAATGCTCCATATTCTCCGTGCTTTTCAGCTGCTCCGTCAGGGTGTGCACCAGTACTTTCCGATCCAGGGCCTCCACGCAGACGATCTCCTCCGCCCGGCGGAGGAAGATGCCGTCCCCGGTGACGATGGGGTACTCCCGGGACTCCATGCTGTACAGGTACACGGCATCCTTCAGGTTGCGGAACAGCCTGTCCTTGTCGATGGGCTTGGACAGATAGCGGAATACCTGAAAGCGCATGGCCTCATCCAGATAATCGGGGTAAGAGGTGACGATAAAAATTTTGATGCAGGGATTGCGTTCTTTCAGCTTTGCGCCGGTGAGGATGCCGCTTTGGCCGGGCATCTCCACATCCAGGAAGGCAATATCCGCTCTGGTTTCGTTTTGCAGCAGGGCGTCGCCGCTTTCATAGGCGGCAAATTCCGGCATGGCTCCGCCAAACTCCCGGAAATATTCCGTCACATAGGACTGAAGCTGTTCCAGAATGGCCCCATTGTCATCACAAAAGAGAATCCGCACGCAAAACCACCTGCCGGTCAGAAATATATGTTATTTTATCACACCGAAACAAGAATGTCATCTGTTATCCCTAATTCTTTATGGAGTTGGAAAAGTCCTGGGAATTTCTCTTGCTTTTTCCAGGGAAAGGAATATAATGGGAGAGAAAAAACACAAAGGAGTGACCGATCGTGGCGGAAACAATCTCCACGCAGGCAATGGAAATCATTCGCAAAATGCAGCAAAATGAGCTGACCGAAAGCGTGATCTATGAGAAGATCGCCAGCTTTGCCAAGGGGGACGAGAACAAGCAGACGCTACTTCGCCTGTCCCGGGAGGAAAAAGCCCATTACGAGATCTGGAAGAAGTACTCCGGCATCGAAATGAAGCCCCAGAAGTCCAAGGTGCTGAAATACACCTTCCTGGCCAGGACTCTTGGCTTCACCTTCGCGGTGAAGCTGATGGAGCGGGGCGAGGAGAACGCCCAGGCCGAATATGCGCTGCTGGCGCAGGAGGTGCCCGAGAGCATCCAGATCCGCCGGCAGGAGGAGGAGCACGAGCAGGCGCTGCTGGGGATGCTGGACGAGGAGCGGCTGCAGTATGTGGGCAGCATGGTGCTGGGCCTGAACGATGCCCTGGTGGAGCTGACCGGCTCTTTGGCGGGCTTCGTGTTCGCCCTGCAGAACAACCGGCTCATTGCCCTGTCTGGCCTGATCGTGGGCATCTCTGCTACCTTCTCCATGGCCTCCAGCGAATTCCTGTCCGCCCGCAGCGAGGGCCGGAACGACGCGCTGAAGTCCTGCACCTATACCGGCATTGCCTATCTGATCACGGTGGTGCTTCTGATCGCGCCCTATTTGCTTTTAGGGCCCACACAGTACATTCCCGCGCTGATCTGCATGCTCGCAGTGGTGGTGCTGATCATTGCTGGGTTCACCTATTACACCTCTGTGGCCCAGGATCAGCCCTTTAAGGGGAGATTCCTGGAAATGGCCATCATCAGCATCAGCGTGGCGGTGCTGTCCTTCATTGTTGGCATCCTGGCAAAGAAGTTCCTGGGTATCGATCTGTAATGTTCCCAAAACGGCAGCCGCCCTGGCTGCCGTTTTTCATGATTTCCCTATTGACGAATGAAACAAATGCTTATATAATAAGCATATATTTAGATACAGACCGGAGGGACAATCTATGACCCAGCGGGAACGGCAGGTTTTACAGCTGATCGAAGCCAACCCCATGATCTCCCAACAGCAGATTGCGGACAAGCTCGGCATCACCCGGTCCTCTGCGGCAGTGCATATTTCCAACCTGATGAAAAAGGGCTGCATCGCCGGGAAGGGCTATGTTCTGCGCAGCGGAAGCTATGCCGTGGTGGTGGGCGGCGTCAATGTGGATATTGGCGGCAGATCTTTCGCACCCTTGGTGGCTGCAGACTCCAATCCCGGCCAGGTACGAGTGAGCCTTGGCGGCGTGGGACGGAACATCGCCCACAACCTGAGCCTGATGGGGGTGGACGTGCGGCTGCTGACAGCCTACGGCGACGACCTGAACGGAGAGCGGGCCGCCGCATCCTGCTCGGAACTGGGCATCGATATGAGTCATGCCCTGCATATCCCGGGCGGGACCACCTCCACTTACTTGTACCTGACGGCTCCGGACGGGGAAATGGTGCTGGCAGTCTCCGATATGACCATCTGCGAGAAGATTACGCCTGCTTATCTGGCCTCCAAACTGGCTCTTTTGCAGAACGCCCAGGTGGTGGTGGCGGATACCAACATTCCGGAGGCATCCTTGCAGTATCTGGCGGAAAACTGCACGGCGCCCCTGTTCGTGGATCCGGTGTCCACCGCCAAGGCGGAAAAGCTCCGTCCCATCCTGTCCAAAATCCACACCCTGAAACCCAACCGGCTGGAAGCGGAGCTGCTGTCCGGGGTGAAGATCGAAACCAGGGAGGATGTGGTATTGGCGGCGGACCGGCTGACGGAGCTGGGGGTCCACCGGCTCTTCCTATCCCTGGGAGCGGATGGGGTCTATGCCGCCATGGGGGAGCAGAGGCTGTGGCTGCCAACGGTTCCCAGTCAGATGGTGAACACCACCGGCTGCGGGGACGCCTTCATGGCGGCCCTGGTCTGGGCCTATCTCCAGGGCAGCGACCTGGAAGCCACCGCGAAAGCCGGACTGGCCGCAGGCGCCATTGCCATGGAAGCCCCGGAAACCATCAACCCCGCTATGTCTGCGGAAGCCCTGAAAGCAAGAATGAACGGTCAATAACAAAATTGAGATAAAGGAATGGGAGTCAAATGCATATGAACAAGTATCTGGACGTCAACTCTGAAGTCGCCGCCGCCATTGCGGAGGGAAAGCCCGTTGTGGCTCTGGAGTCCACCATCATTTCCCACGGTATGCCCTATCCCCAGAATGTGGAGACGGCCCTGAACGTGGAGCGGATCATCCGGGAGAACGGAGCGGTGCCTGCCACCATCGCCATCATCGGCGGCCGCCTGAAGGCTGGTCTCACTGCGGAAGAGATCGAGTACTTCGGCAAGAAGGGCACCGCCATCCACAAGGCCTCCCGCCGGGACCTGGCCATGCTCTGCACCCGGGGCGAGGACGGCGCTACCACCGTCACCACCACCATGATTATTGCCCACATGGCGGGCATTAAGATCTTTGCCACCGGCGGCATCGGCGGCGTCCACCGGGGGGCGGAAGTCACCATGGACATCTCCGCCGACCTGGAGGAGCTGGGCCAGACTCCGGTCATGGTGGTCTGCGCCGGAGCAAAGTCCATCCTGGATCTGGGGCTGACTCTGGAGTATCTGGAGACCAAGGGCGTGCCGGTCATCGGCTACGGCACCGAGGAACTGCCCGCCTTCTACACCCGCCAGTCCGGCTTCGGTGTGGACTATCGGGTGGACAGCCCTGAGGAGCTGGCTGCGGCATTCAAGGCCAGCCAGGAAATGGGCCTGAAGGGCGGCATGTTGGTTACCAACCCCATCCCCGAGGAATACGCCATGCCTCTGGATGTGATCAACGCTGCCATCGACCAGGCTATTGCCGAGTGCAAGGCAAAGGGCATCCACGGCAAGGAAACCACCCCCTTCCTGTTGGCGAGGGTGTCTGAGCTCACCGGCGGCGACAGCCTGGCCTCCAACATCCGGCTGGTGTACAACAACGCCAGGATCGCGGCCCAGACTGCCGCGGCGTACTGCAAGCTCTAAACTGGCAAACCATTCGATCCCCGTTTCATGGGCTTCCCTGTGAAACGGGGATCGGCAGAATCGCCCCGGAATTTTGCTGGAAGTCAGAAAACGAAAGAAAAAATCATAAAAAAAGATTGCCAAAATGAAAAAGCTATGCTATAATGCTCAGTGTGTCCGATCAAAGGGCGCCGCTCCACATTGGGATGTCGCCAAGCGGTAAGGCACCAGACTTTGACTCTGGCATTCGTCGGTTCGAATCCGGCCATCCCAGCCAAATATGATCCGCTAGCTCAGTCGGCAGAGCAACTGCCTTTTAAGCAGTGGGTCCGGGGTTCGAATCCCCGGCGGGTCACCAAAACTCCCGAATGCGTTCGCATTCGGGAGTTTTGTTGTTCCAGCCCACCGGGAAGCGGAAGAAGGGGCCGCGTTATCCGATCCGCTCCAGAGGGTAGTTGGCAATGGGCTTCATGTCCAGTTCCGTGGGGGTGTACTTTGCCCGGACAGCGTCGAATTCCGCTTGGGTAATGGATATCAGGGTGATGTCCTGGCAGGAAAGGTCCGGGCTGCGGAACCAAGGATTGTCGGGGTCTGCGTCGGTATCATAGCGCAGGTAATCCACTAATGTGACATGATTGCCGTCAATGCGGTAATAGCGGTAGGCCTTGTTCACCGGACCGTAACCGTACACCGCTTCCACATAGCCGTTTTCACATACGGTAATGCTTTCGCCGGCCATTTTGTAGCAGCAGACCTGGCCGTTGAGGATGGTGTAAACAAAATAGTTGTTATCCTCCCGCCAGATCAGTTCCTCCTGACCGTCTCCGTCCAGATCCCGCAGATCGTAAGCCCACCGGCCCCAGCGTTCCTCCTGGTCCGTCAGCCGGGTACGGATCTTTTCTTCGTAGGTTTCGTAGGGTTCCTGGGTCACATTGGAGTCCACCGTCCGTGGGCCGACTGCCTCCTCCAGTGGATACGAGGACAGCGGCAGGAATTTCAGCGGGATCCGAATGTAGGAACTGAGGATCCCCTCAAATTCCTCTTGGGAAATGGCGGCATATTCATTCCAGACACCGACGGTATATTTCTGGTACTCCCCCTCCGGAAAGCCGGGGACGCGGCGGATGTGGTATTCGGTCCGGCCTGTGCCGCCGGAGTAGTCCATGCAGAAGTATTCCTCCTTTATCCCCCAGCCCATATCTCCCACCAGCTTGTTTCCCTGGCAGGGATATTGATAGAGGTAGGCATTGGAAAGCAGCTCGGTGACGCCGTCCCGCTGGATATAGACTGCGGTGGCATAGCCATCCCTGCCGATCAGCAGTTCTTCGGTCCCATTGCCATCGATATCCAGGAATGCATAGCCCAGGTCAGACGGATCGCATTCGCTTTCCTCCAGTACCTGCCTGACCCAGCCGTCGAAACCTTCCTTGTAAAGGGATTGTTCATATTCCGCCTGCCATTGCTGGGCTACTTCCAAAGCCTGCTGGTTCAGCGTGTCCAATTGAGCCTGAACGCCTGCTAACTCGTCCTTGCTGAGACTGTGGGGCCGGGTGGAGAAGTCAAAAACACCGGCGATCTGCTCCACCGCTTCCTTGCTCATGGAATCAATACCCCGCTTGGTTTCAAACACGACAGAGAGGAAGGCGTCCTCCCGGTCCGCCAGGATCAGGGCATTCTCCCCGTTCCAGGCAATCAGTGCCGGAGTCCCGTCGGACAGCGTGCAGTTCCACTGTTGGTAGCTTTCAATGTCGGAAACGGTGATGCTGACCGGATCAAAATATCCCTTTACGCTGCAGCGGACGGAGAGGAAGACGGGATAGGGCCACACTGCGTCCGCTCCGGTCAGCGTCACATCCAGAGAAAGCCGGTAGCTGCCTCCCGCGTAGAAATATCCGCTGCCGTATTCGATTTGCGCACCGGCGTCGCTACGGCAGATCCTGGGAAGCTGCAGGGCGTCAAACAAAAGCGGAACCTGATCCCTCTGGATCAGCAGCGCGGGCCCCAGGGACTTTAGGCTGTATTTTTCCAGAATGGCATCCAGCTTCTCCGCCATTTCCCAGGTATAGCAGAAGTAGGTGCTCCAATATTCCTCCGGGATCCCGGATTCGTTGTGACTGTTTGCCGCGGCCAGACTCCCGTCTGCGTCATAATGCTCCCGAAACTCCATCCACTCTATCGTGGCCAGCTGGTTGGGACTGCTGTTGGGGCCTTGGAGGGAGAGCATGTCCCGTGTGAGTTCTGTAGCCTCGATTTTTTCCCAATTCGCGCCGTAATGCTCCGGTTCCGTGAAGGAAAATTCTCCGATCTTCAGATCCTGCAGATGGAAAACATAGACAACGGCGCAGCCCACCAGAAGCATCATCAGGGCAATGACGGCGGCGATCAGTAGGGTTTTCCGCAGGGTCAGACGCTTCTTCGGCGGGATCTCACCGCAGCGGTGCTGTTGGGCTTCCCAGATGTATTTTCCCTTGGCATCCTCGATACTGTCCAAAAGCTGGTTGGCGTTCATAGCAGTCCCTCCTTTGCAAGCTGTTCCCGGAGTTTTTTCCGAGTTCTGTGGAGCATGGAGGTGACCTTGCTTTCCGTGAAGCCGAAATGCGCCGCAATGTCCGGAACGGTGTCTATGTACCAGTACCGGCACAGAAATACGCTGCGCTCCGTCTCCGGCAGGCTATCCAGCAGCCGGTTCACAGCAATGGCCAGCTCCTTTCGAAGATATGTCCCCTCCACGGAGTCGCTGCCGCAGATGCATTCCTCCAGCTCCTCCAGGGCCAGAGGAAGTTCCCCGCCGCCCCGCTTTGTGGTGGTGCGGGCTCTCCAGCGGTCAATGGAGATGTGGCGGGTGATCTTTCCAAGGAAGGTGGCCAGGATGGAAGGGCGTTTTGGCGGCATGGCATTCCAGGCCGCGAGATAGGTATCGCTGACACTTTCCTCGGAATCCTCCCGGTTTGTCAGAATGTTGTGGGCGATGGAATAGCAGTAGCCGCCGTATTTCCGGTCCGTCTCCACGATGGCGGTCTCGGAGCGGTCAAAGTACAGCGCCACGATCTCGTTGTCATTCATACTGATTCCCCCTTGCTTGTTGAAATGACCCTTCACCTATTTACACGGGAAAAATGGAAAACCCTTTCATTCTTTCTAAATTTTGTTCCAAAAAAACTGCGCCCTGCCGAAAAGCAGGACGCAGGAATTTTCCTTTGGGATTATTTTGCGTACTCCACAGCCTTGGTCTCCCGGATGACGTTGACCTTGATTTGACCGGGGTATTCCAGCTCGGATTCGATCTTCTTGGCAATGTCCCGGGCCAGCAGGATCATGTTGTCCTCGGAAACCACCTCGGGCTTGACCATGATGCGGACTTCCCGGCCTGCCTGGATGGCAAAGGCCTTTTCTACACCAGGGTAGGAACCGGTGAGCTCCTCCAGCTTTTCCAGACGGCGGATATAGTTCTCCACATTCTCGCGGCGGGCGCCGGGGCGGGCAGCGGAGATGGCGTCGGCGGCCTGCACCAGCACGGCAATAACCGTCTTGGGCTCTACGTCGCCGTGGTGGGCCTCAATGGCGTTTACAATAACGGGGTTCTCCTTGAACTTCCGGGCCAGATCAGCGCCAAGCTGTACATGGCTGCCCTCAACCTCATGGTCGATGGACTTGCCCAGGTCATGCAGCAGGCCGGCCCGCTTTGCCATGGACACATCCACGCCAAGCTCCGCAGCCATGAGCCCAGCAATGTGTGCCACTTCGATGGAGTGGTTCAGGACGTTCTGACCATAGGAAGTGCGGTACTTCTGGCGGCCCAGAATCTTGATGAGTTCAGGATTCAGATTGTGAACGCCGGTTTCGTAGCAGGCTCGCTCACCTTCCTCCCGGATGGTGCGGTCCACTTCCTTGCGAGCCTTCTCCACCATGTCCTCAATTCGGGTGGGGTGGATACGGCCATCCACAATGAGCTTTTCCAGCGCCAGCCGCGCCACTTCCCGGCGAACGGGATCGAAGCTGCTGACTGTGATGGCTTCGGGGGTATCGTCGATGATCAGATCCACACCGGTGATGGTTTCCAGGGTGCGGATGTTCCGACCTTCCCGGCCGATGATGCGGCCCTTCATTTCGTCGTTGGGCAGGGTCACCACGGAGACGGTGGTCTCAGCGGCATGATCGGCGGCGCAGCGCTGGATGGCGGTGGCAATAATCTCCCGGGCCTTTTCCTCCGCCTCATCCTTGAGCTGCTGCTCGATTTCTTTGATCTTCATGGCAGAATCATGGCGGACCTCGTCCTCCACGCTCTCCAGCAGGTACTGCTTGGCCTGCTCCTGGGTCAGCTGGGAGATCTGCTCCAGGGTCTGCAGCTGCTGCTGCTTGATCTGTTCTGTCTGGTTCTGGGTTTCGGCAACTTTCTGGAGCTTTTTGGACAGGTCCTCTTCCTTGCGCTCAAAGGCTTCTGTCTTTTTGTCCAGGGCGGCTTCCTTCTGTTCCAGACGGCGCTCCTGCTTGCTCAGCTCAGCGCGGCGTTCTTTGACTTCCCTTTCGTGTTCTGTACGTGATTTATGGATCTCGTCCTTGGCTTCCAGAAGCATTTCCTTCTTGCGGTTTTCACCGCTGCGGATAGCTTCATTGATCAGACGGGTTGCTTCCGTTTCCGCAGAACCAATCTCCCGTTCTGCGACCTTCTTCCGGTAGCCGATACCCAGGCCGAAGCCCAGTGCCAGACCAGCCAGAACGCCAATGATGATAAACAGAATATGATACCATTCCATAAATGTGCAGCACACCTCCTTCTTAAAAAAATAGGCGCAGAAGGGGTGGGCGCTTTTATCCCCATGTAAAATTGTGCACGACAACCAACCGGGCTGTCCCCGGCTGGAAATTTAGCAAAACGCCATGAGGCGTGAAACGCATACCCCGGCAATCTTCGCCGGTTATCAAGGAAACGCAATATCCGCAGAAAGACTGCGGCAGCGTACACCATACCGAATCTATTTTACAAGCAATCCTCCAGAATGTCAAGGGCAAAGGTGAAAAGAATTGTACATTTTGCCCGCAAACAGATTTCCTTTTTTATCTTATTCTCTCTTCCTGTTTGGCGGGTTTTTGAGCTGTGGATAACTTTGAAGGGATATACCGAAATTCAAGGAAAAAAGACTTGAGTTTCGCTCAATATCAAAATGAACAGGGTTTCTGAGCGGAGAAACTCCCATCCTGCATAAAATGGTGTGTTTCGCTCCCCAAATAGCAAAAAACGGCATCACAGCAAGACGCAACCGTCCTAAGCAATTGCGCTGGGGTGGGATATATCCGTGAACGTCAGCCCGGTAATCGAAAACGCAGCTGGTGTTGGTTCGGCCTTTTGGGCTTGAACCATTTTCGGATGCCTTCGTGGGCATAGCGGAGAAGTTCTGTAATTCCGTCTGCGATTCTGTAATAGAGGAACTGCACCTTGTCCTTAATCGGCCTGGCGGCCTCCAGAACGGATTTGAGCAGGGTATTTGCTTCATCCTTCCGCGTCATGTGTGCCAGGAAGGCCATGGCGATGCCAATGTAGAAATTCAGCGCATTGATTGCCTTCAGCTTGCAAACCCGGAAGTTTTCAAAGTCAAATATCTGCTTTTTTGCCCGGAAGTATTCCTCAATTCTCCATCTGGAAAAGTACAGTCTGGCTATCTTTATCACATCTTCTTTGCCGGATATGGCCTTGTTGGTGACCAGCATCATGGGGTGCTCTGTAATCCCATACACCAGCACAAGATAGACATCTCGTTTTGCCGCTGTCAGCTGAACCTTGACATGAGAAATATACGCTTCTTTGCCCTTGTAGAACAGATTCAGCTTTACCTTTCCTTTTCTCTGCGCACAGAGTTTGGTGGCCGGAACCCACTTCCCGTGGAAGCGTAATTTGCGCTTCTGAGTCAGGCGAATGACGAAATCCTGTCCTAAATCCCACATTTTCTGGAAGATTTTGTTGTCGTCATATCCACGAGCCATAACGTAGGTAGCCTTTTTGTACAGCTTTGCACTATGCTCCATTGCGGCAAAGGTGATATGGTTCGTTGACGTAAAGCCCTTTTCTGTAGAGGAATGCAATTCAGAGAAAATACTGACCGGATGATTGGAATCTGTCAGGACACAGGCTTCCGTAACATGGTATCCCTTGCAGAATACGCTCTTTTCCGGTGTACTTCTGGAACCATCCCGAACAATCCCCAGGAATTCAAAATGATATCCCTCCGGCTTTATCACATCGCTGTCGTCGATATGGATGACTGGTTCAGAGGGGGTAATGCTGCGAATATACCGCAGGTAGTCTGTCAGCGCTTCCTTAGGAATCCCACGCGCCAAATGATCCGAAAGCCGATCCACCGTGTACCGCTTTTTCGTATTCTCCTGAAGCCGCTGGCTGATCTGCGTCAGCAGACAGCTTTTGGATGCCACAATTCCATAAGTCATATCAGCGGTGAACTTCGCTTCAGGGGAAGAAAGGTGAGTTGAAAATTTCTTTGAAAAATTGAGAATTTCCCGTTTCATTTTGTAAGTATCTGTGATAGAATAGGCCATGGAAGGGTTCGCTCCTTTTTGTTTGGTTTATTGTTTTGTAGCGATTCAATTATACCACAAATTTGAGCGAATTTCTTCCTTTTTTATACTATTTTTTCTTGTTTGGTGGGTTTTTGACCTGTGGATAACCTTGAAGGTTAGATATACCGAAACTCAAGAAAAAAGGGGGTTGACAAAAAAGAAAAGCTATGGTATAATATCCAAGCATTGAGAAAGCGCGAGTGATATTTCGCGGAGTAGAGCAGTTGGAAGCTCGTCGGGCTCATAACCCGGAGGTCGTAGGTTCGAGTCCTGCCTCCGCAACCATGAAACCCCGGATTTCGATAAGAAATCCGGGGTTTTTCTAACTTTTAAGGGCTGTTTCTGAGGCTCTAAAATCTGCTGGGGTTTATTTTGGGGTTTACGCTCAATTCGGGATTTTTGAGGGCTGAAATTCCGAACTTTTTCGGAAACTTTTCTTCGACCCAGCGGGTTTCAATACTCGTTTTCTTCTCCCGGTGTGTCTGCGGTACAATCAAGCCCGCTTTTTCTTGGGGCGCGCATCTCGTCCGGCAAAGACACCGGCTCTCACGTTTGCGGCCCTGGCTTTGGCAATGGCGATTTGGTGGGCATAGATTGTAGCTGTAGTTGTGGCATTGGCGTGTCCCAGCTCATTTGCTGTTGTGACGAGATCAACGCCATTGGCGATCATGGTGGATGCTGCGGTATGTCGGAAAGCATGGGGATGAATGTGGGGCAGGTTGTTTTTCTTGCTGAACTTGCCCAGCCAGTCGGTGATGCTGTCGGGGTGCATCCGGCTTCCATCATCCTGTGTGAAAATGTAGCCGCTGTCCACCCAACGGTCTCCTTGCAGAAGTTTCAGCCGCAGCTGCTCATTTTTCCACCTGCGCAGGAGGTCAAGACTTTGGGGGGCAAGGTAGATGGCACGAATTCGCCCGTTCTTGGTTTCTCCTTCATAAACGCCTTTGGATTTTGTTGACAGCAGAGCATGGTCAATTACGATCATTCCTGTCTCATAGTCCACGTTTTCCGGTTTTAAGCCGAGGATCTCCCCACGGCGGCATCCGGTGTCAATGAGCAGATAGGTGATCGTTTTCCATTTCAGAGGCGCGTTTTCCAATGCGTCCAGGATATCGTCCATCTCGCTGGGCTGGTAGTAATCCGGCTTCGTCTTTTTGGGTTTGGGTGGTGTGGCTTTTGCAGCGGGGTTGTAGGTGATCAGCATTTCCTTTTCCGCCTGGGCCAGTATGGTGGAAATCAGCCGGTGATGCTCCAGAACAGTTTTGTCGGACAAAGCAGTTCGGTTCTCCTGTACCTTGAAAAGCTCATCCAGGTCACATTCCAGAGCTTCGGCAATGGCCTGTGCCTTGCCCACACTAATGGGGTCTCCCCTGGTGGCGTTGGTAACGGTGCTTGCGGCAACGCCAGCCATCCGGGATAGCTTTGCTTTGGAGAAACCCAGCTCATGCAGAGTGGTGTTCAAGGCTCTGGTTGCAATGGCCCGGTCTGTATCAGAGCGAACCCCATTCTCCAGCAGATCGGTGTAGAAATTATTCAAGTGCTGCGGGCGGATTTTCGTAAGTTCCAGATTACCAATAGCTTGATTGATCCTGACCAGCAGTTCAATATACCGATCAATGGTGGATGTACGCACACCGGTCTTTTCTTTCAAATCCAGGACATATTGGGCGTACCGGGAAAAGGTTTGCCTCTCGTCAATCAAGAAGCCCTCGTTGATTTGTTCCTCATACTTATAGGCAGCGGCGGTTGCCTCCCGCTCCATCTGCTTTTCGCTCATTCCGGGCTTTGACGGTGTCCAGATAAAGCGGTGACGGTTCTGCTTACCCAGGTCGTCATATCCGGTGGAAATTACGATCCGGTAGCTGGTGACGCAGCCGTTGGAATTACGGCGAGGTTCGATATATGGCATATTTCTAGCTCCTTTCAAATGATCTCGCCAATATAATAATCGAAAACAACCAATCCGGCAAAAGTGCGAATCCTGTTAAAACCGTCTTGACGGGACTTTCGTTAGCTGCTGGGATTGTCACACCCATTCGCACAGTTTACCCAATTGAGCAGGTTCTGCCAGGAGATCAGATAGGTTCTGCCGATGATCCGGCAGGGAAGCTGCCCAGAGCGAATGGCCCGCCGCAGCGTATATTCGCTGATATCCATGCCATTTTCTCTCGCACGGGCAACAGCGTCACGGATTTTCAGAATGTCGGTATATTTTGATTCACGCATGGGATTTGCTCCTTTCACGGTTGGGATTCTTTTCTGAGATTTCATAGTCATAGCCTGTACGGTGGCTACAGTAGCTGCACGGCTCCTGTTCAACTTGATAGGGATCGACCCTATGGATAATAAATGCGCCGGAGTTGTAGAAATTTCTGGCGCATATGCTGCAAAGACACAGGACTATTTTATTTTCAGGACGGGGCAGGCCGACGCTGAGGGACATTGCCTGCTCGATCCCACTGATATGGTGGGCAGGCAGTCTCCCAATTTTGCGGTCCAGGCGCTTCTTATCAATCACGCGAATTTGCTCCAGAAGGACAATGGAAGGGGCTTCCAACCCAGCAATGGCCTCAAGAGAATAGTGGGTTGGCAGTTTGGCTTTCCCTTCGTGCTTGCGGGAAATCGGCGCAATTATGGTTGTGGGACTATAGGCGTTGCCTACATCGTTTTGCAAGATGACAACAGGGCGGTAGCCCTCCTGCTCAGAGCCGATTCCATGCCCTAAGTCAGCAAAGTAAAGCTCCCCCCGGAAACAGATTGGATTCATAGACATACCTCCTATGTAGACAGTCAGCCAGCAAGACTGCAAAGGCTTGCTGGCTGACATTTTTTGAAGTGAATCCCTATTTGTCCTCGACACCCCGGTTTTGGGAAGTCATCAAGCGGCTGGCAGCGTACCAGCTCCACGGGTTTTCAGCACCCTCTCATGGTTCTCATGTGACCGCCCTCATTGCTTGAGGCTGTGACTGGACGGGAGTATCATTATGCCTATTGCCTGTCATCGCCCCGCTGGTAGCTGTCCAGCGGTCATAGCAGACTGTTTCTCGCTCCGTGCCGCAGGGGAGAGCATGACAGACCGAAAAAGAAAGGTGAGATCTTGCAGCTTTTCCCCATGGCACATCCCAGCGCAGTTGCTAAAGTGGCTTATGCTCATCACAATAGCAATAGGAATGTGCTTGATGAATGGGTATGCGGTTTTCAAGATGCAGTCCCATCCGCCAAACAAAGCGAACAGGTGAAGGAGAATGAACCCCTTCACCTGTTTGCTCACTTGTCGGTCAAAAGTATAGTCTGAAAATAAAAAATTTCTAGATTTTTTCTCTCAGCTTTTTTACGGCTATATCTATGCTGAATTTTACAGCCATTTTAGTGCATCCCTCTATTTTTGCGATTTCTTCGTATGTGTAACCACCAAAGTAGTGTAGAAGCAGTCTGCGACGCTGCACAGCAGGCAGATGGCCAATAGCGGTATGTAACTGCTCGTGCAAAAGCTTGCGATACACCCTATCCTCTACTGGCTCAGGGGATGTGACTGCTCTGTGATTCAAGGTTTCCTCGGTCAGTTTGGACTGCTCCAGGTGACGGCTGACAACATTCATATGGGATATGTCCTCCAGTTCAAAATCATCAAAAGCAGCGTACATTGCTTCATCGATCTCCATTTTATGAAAAATCCCCTGTCCATCGGTAAAGGATACGTGGTAGGTATTGTTTTCGACAGACAATGTGTAGGGATTCAGTTTATCTTTTTTTCGGTTCGGATGGGTTCCATCCATTTTTGTTTCCTCCAATCAATCTAAATTTTGAAAATCAGATTGATTGGAGGGCTGCGGCACCGATGAACTGAAATCGTTTTGTTGCAACTATAACAATAGATCGACCCGCAATATAATGTTGGTGTTAGGGCATACCGATTCCGTACTTTACATTGAAATGCAGTTTGTATTCAGCTAGGCCGAGAGAATTCAATAGAATCATCTTTTTCTTCTCCTTTAGGCGGAAAACTGCAATATATTCATATATTTAACTGTATTATGGTGTATTCAATCAAGTCAAACCGCATTGTAAAATGGGTGCGAGGTGAAATATAATGCAAGAATACTCTCGCCCCTTTGGCGATACCGTCCGTTCAGCCCGAATGCGGCAGGGATACACACAAAAGCAGATTTCTGAAATACTGGATATTGATGAACGCTCCATATCGAGCATAGAAAGATATGAAGCGAATACCACCATGGATATCCTGTTTCCGCTGCTTCGTCTGCTGAAAATCGATGCAAGAGAGATTTTTAACCCCGAAATGAGCCGGGAATCTCAGGCGCACTACCAGCTTCGGCTTTTGGTGGATAGCTGCACAGAAAAAGAAGCGGAAGCTTTGTATGCAGTTTGTGATGCTTTTCTATCTGCTTTGAGAAGTAAGGATGCTTCCCACGTATAACAACAAAGAGCCTGCTTTCCCATCCAATTCAGGAAAGCAGGCTCTGCGTTTAATACGTCTGGCTCATTTGCTTGGCACCATTTTCAGTTGTACGACATCGATAAATATTTCCTTCTTGCACTTTGGGCAAAACAGCGGAAATTTAATAAGAACGGTATTGACATATACCCTGGTTCTTGTTTTGGCCCCACAAGCAGGGCAATGGATCCAGAAGGATTCTGTGGTAGTATTTGGCATTATTATTTCTCCGATTTAAGTCTGGCTCTGCGTTCAACGTCTGGCTCATTTACTTACGACCATTTTCAGTTTTGCCACATCAATGCTGTTTTCCTTCCTGCATTTGGCATAATACAGTGGGAACTTGATCAATATGGTATCCGCGTATACTTTTGCCTAGGGCTTGTAACCGCAAATTGGGCCGGGAAATCCATTGGAAAGCAGCTTGATTGTTACTCACAAATCCCATCTCTGCCTTTTTCCCATCACCACGGAACGTTTAAAGAACGGCCATTGTGGAATTATAGGGATCTTTCTCTATGCACAAATGGTGGTCACTCAGGCGGAAATACTCTTTGGCCTGCACGGTATGTTGCACAGGTATAATAGTCAAAAGAAATAAAAACATGGTGTTCATCGTTTTGAAAGGACATTTCGTCAACCAGTTCAATCAATTCCTTTAAGCCGTCATATGGGACGCCTTTTTGTAGGGCATAAGTCACGGATATGTAATTGTCATATTCCACAATGGATGTATCTATTTGAAGCGCTTCCCCGGTTTGTTTCGCAAGCTCAATGAAAAAGGGAGCATTCTCCACTCGTTCAGGAAGAACAATATATACCGTTTCATTCCGTATTTTTTGGCAGAATGCTTCTGCATCTGCGTATGATGTCCTTGCCTCTTGCGGCTCTGCGCTGTTTGCTTCCTCAATTAAATGCCGGTACTTTTTCTCATAGATGATTCTTTTGTACATGCACGATCCCCTACCGAACTGATTTCAGTTTTCCTGCGTGTTCTGCAAAGTCAATACGCCCGCATCCATCTGATATACAACATCGCATAGTGTTGAGATATCCTCTTGGGAATGGCTTGCCAAGATAATCGTCTTTCCCTGACTGCGAAAATCGATTAGTAACTGACGCATTTGCTTCGTACCCTGATTGTCCAGGCCGTTCATGGGTTCATCCAGGATCAGCAGCTCCGGGTCATCCATAATGGCCTGGGCAAGACCGAGACGCTGACGCATACCCATGGAGTATTTCCCCACATGCTTGCGGCTGTCTGGGTCCAGCCCCACCATGGCGATGACATCCCGGATTTTTTGCCGGTCTGGTTTGCCCGACAAGGAAGCCAGATAAAAGAGATTCCGATATCCGGAAGCATTGGGTAGGAATCCCGGCGTCTCAATCACTGCGCCTACCCCTTTAGGCACACGAAGGCCGTCACCAATGGTCTGACCCAGGACCGTAATTTCACCTTCGCTGACTGCCAGCAGCCCACAGACGCACTTGAACAGTACCGTCTTTCCAGAGCCGTTTCGGCCAATAATTCCGTAAATTTTACCACGTTCAAAGGAAACCGTCACATCTTTTAAGGCAGTGGCTTCTTTGAACTTCTTTGTTACATTTCTGACTTTGATAACGTAATCCACGGTTTTCACTCCTTGTCTGTTTCAATGTTGCATTTGCCGATGGTCAAAAGTAAGAGGGCACTTAGTGCAAGGCCTAGAATTGCCGGTCCCCAGATTGCAAACCCATGGGAAGGGAGATACTGTTCTGGATGTCCCATCAGGCTGTAGTCCATCCAGTTCAGGGGAGATACCCAGAGAATGTAGCGGATTGGACCAGGGTTAAAAGAACTGGTATCCGGGATAAGAGAAATCGCCGTCAGCCCAGCAATAATGGCTGCACCCCAGCCTTTTTTCATCCACAGGTTGCAGGCCGTCATAATCACGCCCAATAAGAAACAAACGGCAATCATTACTGCTGCACACCAGGCTGTCACCGTGAGAGGATTCGTGTTTTTCACCACAGCATACGGAAACTCTAACCAAACCTCGTAACCTGCGGGTACTGCGTTATTGATCGCCAGCATAGTCAGCAGGGTACCCCAATCCTTGTCCCAGTTCAGTTCCGGCAGCAGCCATAGCCAGGAAAGCACCCACATTAGCACGGTAAATCCAATGCTTACCAGGAGCAGATATAGTAGCTGCCCTGTCAGCCATGCCCGTTTTCCAGTCCGCTGTATCACTAAGCCCTGCTGTCTCGTTCGGAAGGGGGCATCTGAAACCAGCAGCACAAATCCCAGCATAAGAGGAAGAAAACCAGCGCCAAGACCCGGCAGAAACGGAAATACCCAGGGGTTAATAGATGTGTCAATATCCTGCGCCAATCGCCCAAGGTCATGTATCCGATTGTAACTGTACAGGAACATGTACAGGAGAACCACCGGATACTTGGGGTCGCTGCACCAATGGAAAAAATTTAGTTTGGCAATTCGTAATTCTCTCATTTTGCCAACTCCTTTTCTAAGCGCGATGTAAAACACATGCCAAAACACAAAGCTACTACGCTAAGTAGTGAAACTGTCCATAGATAATTGAATAAGGGATCATCTGCTGTGGTTCCCGCCAATAATGCATCCGCGCTAACCATTCTCCATAAAAGTGGTTTGTAAATTACTTCAGACAACAGGGATAGTATGCATTCGTATAGGTAATAGCCAATCAAGGGTGAGAGAAATCCCACATAGGCGTTGGGGATCCACGTCATAATCAGCAGAGAAAACCCCGCTGCCTGTCCGCAGACTAATCCGATATGCAGCAACTTTACCGCATAATACCACCCCGGTCCCATTGTTGCTGCGAGAATGGCATAGCTATACTTGACTTCATCATAGCGCACCGTATGGGGAATCCCGATGGCGGACATAAGTATAACAAATGCGATCAGCGCTGTTGCGCCCATAAAAAATCCAGAGAAAAAGGTTGCAATGGCTTTGCAGATGCCGTAATTCTGCTGCCCCACCCGTGTGATGGCTTGCTGCTGAAAGCCGCATTCCCGTTCCGTTAGATAACTAAAGGCATAGGGGATAGTTGCAATGGCAAGCAGAACTGGACCGGTGGAGAATTTACCATTGGTAGCCAATCGGATCAAAATCGGTACCCCTGCAAACACCGCACCACTGTAACTCCCTACTGCCTGCGCTGCGTTGAACCCCAGCCATAGAACCATCAACCCTACGCCGAGCCAAAAGCGACCAGAGCATATGGCCCTGCGCAGCTCCAGTCGTAGTGCCCGCCCAAATGTATCCCTTCCATATTCTGTAGACATTGTGATGTTACCTCCTCCTTTGATTTTATTTCATGCCAAATGTCCCCGCCTGCCGGAGCGGGGACATTTTTTACAGTTGATTACGGAACAAAGTTACCTTTACAGGAAATCATGCCGTTATAGCCATGGCCCTCCATGTTAACTTTCATGTTGCCGTTAAAGGTCAGCCAATCAAAGTAATAAACGGGGCAGGAGGATGTGACGCCATAGACTCTATTAGATTCATAGGAGAATGAGCCGCCATAGGGACTGAAGAGCTGGAAACGAACGTTACCGTTATTGAATTCACTGCCTTCCCACACGCTGACTCCTGCAGCATATCCGTAGTCGGTCTTCGTGCCGGTGATGGTATTGTTGTCATTACTAAAGTTGAATTCGTACCATACCTTAGGGGATGCATTGGCGGTCATCGCCAGCATTGGGATTAGCAGCAGTGCAACCAGCAGGAGCATCGTCAGGCGGCGGTTCTTGTGCATGGTCTTCATAGTGTGCCTCCTTGTTTTTGTATAAGTGTGGTTAAATCTAATTTTCTAATCTTTTTAGATACGGGCTTCTATTCCGGCACATAGTCGTCCATATTCTACAGTTCATTGCCTGTCTGGGCATCAATATGTACAAAAGAATAAGAACGGTCATCGGTGTCATCATATCCATTGGAGCAGGCTACCGCCCATACGGGCTTCAGAAGCCAACGATCCCGATCCTGCACATAGTGGTATTCCAGCCGAACTTCCTCAATGCGCTTATCGCGCTTCATTAGCTCATAGCCAAATTTTGTCTTGGCGATTTCTAGGGCTATCTGCGCCGGGACGATGGACGCCGGGGGTGTTTCGGCTTCCCCCACCTGCCAGGGGACTGTTATATTTAGCTCCACAATACCGTCTTTGGTGTACCATACCACAACTTCGCTGCCGGTATACCAAGCTGTTCTCCCGGATTCATAGTTGCGGTAGCACATGGGAACCCCCTGAACAGAAAAACCAAAGCTGAACACATAAGCATCGTCTTCCTCGGTCCAGGCTTCCTTGACTGGATAGCCATTGTTTTCTACCTTTACACCAAGAGGAGCATAGTCTTCATGGGTGGTAATCCGCTGCATGGCTGCTTCCAATGTCTCATGATCGCAGTACAGCGTCCGCAGTAGCTTCAAATCGAGAAGCCCTAGGGCATCCAGTACTGCTCGCACGCGCTGCTCCGCCTCTTCCGCTGTGGCAAAGGAGAGTTCCTTTGGCTCTGTGAACATCCAGCCTACAGTATATTTGGCATTGGTCAAATAGAATTCTTCGCCATTATAAATCGGGTAGTTGTGGTAAAATTGACATTTTTCATCATTGCGATATACAAAGCTGGAATATGGATGATTCAGCGCTTGCTCTGAGAAAAAAACCGCCCCGTTTTCACAAATCCCATTGTAGTAATCCGATCCTGGGGTGCTCGATTCCTTGGATGAGGTAATCTTTGTTCCACAAGCCTCCAAAAAGCTATGGATTTCCTCCTTGGTCAATCTAATCGGTTCTCCCACATATACCCCAACCATTCCGTCAGCGGGATAGCCCACTACAGCTGCATCAATATGAAAATTTTCATCGACCGTCTCCACAATGCGGGTTGGTTCCGTGCTACCTGAAGGCTCTTGATGGATAGAATTTTCGGCCTGCGTTTCACTTTGTGGTGCGGGGTTTGTGGCAGGCAGACTTTCAGAACCCTGGGTAGCAAGGGTAGACTTTGGATTTGTACACCCCGTAAGGCATATCATAATTCCCAATAGCGCCGCCACTCGGTGCAGTGTCTTCTTTTGACAGATCTTCATTGTGTTCTCCTTTCCTTTTGCTCAAATGGCGTTACTACCTTCCCAATCACCTTTTCTGCCGAAACAAATCCAATTTCTTCGTCCCGACTATCCATTGAATGGTTACGGTTATCTCCCATGACGAAAAAACATCCATCAGGTATAACATACTCGGCTGTATCGACATCAGCGGCAATTTGCATTGGGTCAACTTCTTCCCGATTGATATATGGCTCCGAAAGCGGCTCGCCATCCACATAGACTTCATTCTTTTCATAATCAATGGTCAGCATTTCTCCGCCCACGGCAATTACCCGCTTGACAATATAGAAAAAATCGGAATCCGCTCCATCTGTCCGGACCAGAATAATGTCTCCCCGAGAATAATCCTTATGTAGCCGATTAACCAGTAGAATATTTCCGTTTACCAAGGATGGATACATAGAATTACCGTTGACAACCGTAATTGTCAATATGTTCTGGCTTATAAAATACACAGCGGCAATGAGGATACATATTTCAGCTACCCAGATGATACTGGAGTTCGCGTTCCTGTTTTTAGAGAAACAGAATGGTTTGTTCATCTGCATAGTCCTTTCTCTCCTGCTTTAGCAATATTGGGGTATTATCAAAGGAATTGTTGTCCACAGGATGCATGTTGGGCCAAATATAACCCATAAACTTATCTGTTTCAACTTTTCATGCACATATAATTACTTTTTATGCATAAAACGAAATACGGCAGTGTCCGAAAACACTGCCGTTACTGTACAATGACATCATTATAGAATTAGTGTGAAAAAATCCAAAAGAGTTTTTGGATGATACGAATCTGCTCAACAGAAAGTTCTGTCCCATTTCCAGTGGGAGTATCAAACTCTGCAATAATCATTTTTATGAATGCTTTTTGCTCATCACTAAATCGGTTAACTGATAAAGTCTCACCCCGTTCATTTCCGACTAGCTTGTCAATCGAAATGTGGAAGATACTGGACAAAGAAATCAAAACATCGGCTGGTGGGCTTTGCCTTCCTAATTCATAGCTGCTTATCGTTTGCGGACTCTTACGCAAGAGTTGTCCAAGCTTTTCCTGAGTCCACCCGCGTTCTTCACGAAGCGTCTTTAATTTTAAGGCCAAATCTGTCATTTTGCCAATCTCCTAAAAAAGCATGGACACATTTTAGCACAACAAACTACAGTATAGTTGTATTTTATGATTAGTATGCTATAATTATACTAGATTCCGAAAAAAATAGTTGACATTAGAATGGATTGATGTATACGATGAAAAACAAAAATTCTTCCACCATATTGCGCGATTGTATGCGGAATACATTAGAGAGGGGGAAACATTGGTCTATGTATCGGGTGCTTCTTTGTGATGATGACGAGATTAACTTAAAACAGCTCCAGGATTTGGCTGCGTGCACACTGAAAGGCATGGGTATTCAAGCCCAAATCCAAGCCTACTCCAGTTCCGAACAGGTTAGCGATTTTATGTTGAAAAGCTGTGATATCGCTATTTTGGATATTGATTTTGCTGGACAAAGGAATAACGGACTTGATATAGCGCGCAGGCTGCGCCAATTAAGAACAGATTCGATCCTGATTTTTGTTACAAATTATGTGGAATATGCCCCGGAAGGTTATGAAGTTCAGGCGTTTCGATATGTCTTGAAGCGTGATATGGCAAGCAAACTTCCGGATTATTTGTCCCAGGCCGTTCAATGGCTGGCGAAATCCCGTACTACAGAGAAAATACAAATCAATGGTGAATTGATCGATATTCCCATACAAGATATTCTCTACTTTGAATCTCAGCTCCATGAAGTGGTTGTATACCTACAAGGCAAGGATCGAGGATCTGCATCAAAAAGCTACCGTTTTTATTCAACAATGTCCCAGGTTGAAGAAAAAATGAGTAGACGCGGTTTCTTAAGAGTACATAAAAGCTATCTTGTTAACAGTGAACGGATCCGGCGTTATCAATGCAGGGAAGTCGAATTGGATACGGGGCTAATCCTCAGTGCCAGTGTTAGCCGCTATGCGGAGCAAAAGCAGAGGTTCCTGCATTGGAAGGGAGCCAGCCTAAATGGATAGCATTATTACTTGTTTTTGGGTATTTCTGGAGATGTTTGGGGTTTCTCTTTTTTGCAGAAGCCTTCTTCCAGCAAAGAAGCAATATCAGCACTGGCCAATTTATTTTATTGGGTGGCTGATTCTCCTAGCATTTATATTTAATCCTTTTTTTGCAATTCCATCAGTCGTTTGGTCGATCGTTGTAAATCTTTGTATTTCTTTTTATGTATACCGTGGCGGTATATTACAAACGATTACTGTTGTGATTCTGAGTTCCTTTATACTGGCCGCTATTGATACCATATTTGCATACGGCGGCAGCGCATTTTTGCATCTTACTTTAGAAGAATTTTACGAAAGGAAAAGATTGTATGTTGCAGTTGTAACCGGAGGAAAGCTGTTTTATTTATTCGCCGCATGGGTTCTTTACCGGTATCGATCCAATTTAGAAGACCCCGTTTATAAGGGGCGTTGGTTAGTGCTTTTTCTTGTATTTCCATTGTTCAGCTTCCTTGTTTTAGCAATTATTTTTCAGACCTTTCAAGAAAGCGCGGACCTTTCCATCGGGGCATTTTTGTTTAGTCTGGCTTTGTTAATTGCAAACGTAGCGATCCTACTTCTTATTTCTGCCATTGAAAAGGCCACAATGAACGCACAAAATACCGCGCTTCTAAATCAGCAAATGGACATTCAGGAGAAAAGCATACGGGCGCTGGAGGAAAGCTATCGCGCACAGCGAGAGTCCGCACATGAATTTCAGCATCTGATGCAGACAATTGCAAATTTGATTGACTTAGGACAGTATGATGCGTTAAAGAACTATGTGGGAGAGATAACAAAAGGCCACTCCATCCGTGTGCTAAGCGTCAACTCACATCACTCTGTGATCGATGCGGTGCTGAACCAAAAGTATCAGTACGCGAAAGAGCGGGACATTGATTTCCAGGTACGCATAAACGATTTGTCCGCTATCGCGCTTCCATCAAATATGCTGGTAGTTCTTCTATCCAATCTACTTGACAACGCAATCGAGGCCTGTGAACGGTGTACAGGAAATCGACAAATTAAATGCAGTTTGATCCATGATTTATCTTTCTACATTGCAATTGAAAACACGTCGAATCCTATAGATATAGTCGATGGCAAAATTACAAGTATAAAAGTGGATAAAATAAATCATGGGTACGGGCTTCCCAATATCCTGAAAATACTGCAAATGTTAAATGCCGAGTATACATTCTTTTATTCAGATGGATTTTTTCATTTCGTCACCGAGATACCTCTATGACGTTTGTTTACACAGGGTGTACAAACGCGCCGTGGTTCATTTTGTGCAATAATTTTTACAGTTCGTGCGCCTTTTGTTGAATCCGGTTACAGCTTTAGAATATAATGGTATCCAAAAAGAGAGGTGATTCATTATATGTTGTTTATTCCCAAAGTGGTTAGCTATATGCTGGAAAGGAAATTAATCAGCGAAGTGGATAGTCAATGGTTGCAATATGGCTTAGAAAAACGGTTGATGACTTTTGTTTTTCTTATTCCAATTATAATATTGGGTATCATCCAAACAAACATATACATGACAGTCTCTTTCCTAATGGCATATTTCTATATTAGGAGTATGTCAAATGGGTTCCATTTCAAGACAAAGATAATGTGCTTTATTTTTTCTGTAGTGCTTGAATGGATTTTCCTCAGCGTAATTTGTCCCAGATTAACGGCGTATTCGTCTGCTGCTATGTTCCTATTCAGTACCCTTTTCATATTTCTTTATGCACCATATAATCATCCCAATATGCACCTTTCGGAAGAAGAACTATGCGCGTGTCGAAACTGTCTCAGAATTAGACTGATTGTTCTTGAAATCCTGCTTGTTATAGCATATCTTCTTTCTATGGAAAATATTGTATTGGGAATGTCTGCCGGTGTAACAATGGCGGCACTTTTGCTTTGCCTTGTATATATATTAAACTGGAGGTCACTATGGAAAACAAAACAAGGGGAAAAACAGCTGCAGACAAAGTGTTACAGGTAATAGCAAAGAAAATGATCGAGCACGACACCGATGAATGGCCGCCAAAATGTGGTATTTTTACATATCAGCCGCTGCGGCCATACGCAGGCTGTCCGGAAGCCAGATCAAAGGACCCAAAGTAATGTAAATATTAACCCCCCACCGGATATAGATCAGAGCCTGTACGAGTTGACAGGCTCTGATCTTTTTCAATCGGGAACTACCTCCTTGTTACTGAGCCTTCTTTAAGCTGGTATCACTGCGGTATTGCACACCTGGGGACAGAACCTCCAATTTCACCCGCATGTTCATATGATCGTCACTGGTGGCCTGACATTGGATGCCAAATAGCGCAGATCCAAGCGAGATTTTTTCCTGCCGATCCATGTCCTCTCTGCCAAGTTCCGTGGTAAATTTTTGGCGCTGCTGAAAAAGGAACTCCCCAATACAGACAAATCACTTCTTGATGTGTGTTATGCGAAAAAGTGGGTGGTTTATTGCAAGCCGCCATTTGGCTGTTCTGAACAGATCGTTGCTTATCTGGGACGATATACACATCGGGTCGCAATCTCCAACAACCGGATACTATCCTTGGATAACGGAAAGGTCACCTTTCTCTGGAGGGATTATGCTCACGGCAACAAGATGAAGCCTATGACGCTTGACGCAGAAGAATTTATTCGTCGGTTTCTTCTGCACATTCTGCCCTCTGGATTTCGCAAAATTAGGCATTACGGTCTCTTTGCACTTCGGAATAAAGGCCGCCGTCTGGCGCTTTGCAGAAAACTGACCAATACTCCTCAGCCAAGGCCTGCCGCAACAACAGTAGAGCGTCTACAAAAAATCTTGGGCAGCAATTTTAATGTTTGCCCCTGCTGCGGCAATGGCTTTCTTTCCAGAGATCCGCCCATTGTTGCAGTAAGTCCTGTATAGTCTTTTAGGAAGCCCCTTTTTCTGGGGAGGGGAAAATTATACCTTTTTCCCATCTTCTGTGTGCTGAATATCCTGATTTTCCGACTATCAGTCGTCTAAATCATCATTTCTTTCCAGAAGAAAAAAGGATACTAAACCCATAGTCTCTGCGTCTATTTCCGCGGGTCCGTTCATTCGAATTATCCGAAATCGCCCCGACTCTTTTGAGCATCGGGGCGTTCTGCCTTTCGCGATGTCGGATAATTCGCTATTCATTATGTGTAGCTACACATAACTTACGAAACAGGCACACCAGCCCACACGTTCCGTAAAGCCGTACCATCTCCAATAGGGTTCCCCGCCCACATTGCCGATCTGGGATCTTGCCACTTCCACGATCAGTTGGGAGGTGTCCGGGTCATAGAAGATCTGTCCTAGAGGATAATATTGCAGAACAAGAGGAACATAGTCCATATTACCGTATCTGTCCCAACCGAGCTGCTCAGCGGTTTTCAGGGAAAACTCTACGGCATTGGCTTTGGAGTATTCGCCGTATTTGTTCATGGCCCAGGTAATGTAGCCTTGTCCGTAGTTATAGCCTTGCAGAGCCAGCTTAATCGCGTCCATATCCATGGGGCCTTCACATTGGGCGATTTGTAGGCAGTCGGCCAAATTCTGAATACCCACATTGATAGAATATTCCGGGTCGGTAATAGAACCGGGCGTATGCGGATACAGGGTATTGAAATTACACTCGGAACACTGCATAGGATCGGTTCCCCGGCCACCGGATTCCAGCATCATCACCGCCTCGATCAACAGCACATAATCTCCAATGCCGTGTTCCTTGGCATACTTCTGAATGACCGGCTCGTAGGCTTTGACCTCCTCACTGATCGGGAGGATTTCCGTGTCATCCTCATCGCTGGCAAACATCATTCCGGCAAAACACATTATGATCAAAACGATCACCAGAATCAGCACCATCCCGCCGCCTGCGACAAGGGCAGAAAGCAGCTCCTTCGCCGCCGCAATAATGGCCCTGACCGCCTTGGCGGTTGCCCCAGCAAGGGCTTTGGCGGTAGCTGCCGCTGCTTTCGATGCCGCACGGAGCCGCTGCGCGTTTCTGGCTGCTTGGGCAGCGGTTTTCTGGGCGGTCTTGGCTGCGACCTGGGTGGACTTGATCACAGTACCGCCCAACTGCTCCACGGTTTTCACCGTGGAGTCTGCTGTTTTTATCGTCCGTGCAGGAGCCTTGACCGTGATATTCCCGGTAGTTCTTGCCGCCTGCTTGATGGTATCGCCGGTTCGCTCCACGGTCTTAATGGTCTTTAACACCGGAGCATGGATGCTGCGGGACGATTTTCCCTGGCCGGGGATGCTTGGAACATCATAGCCCTGCTGAATATGCGGTGGAGACGGTGATATCTGCCGGGACGCCCGTTTTGCTTTCAACTCCGCTTTGGCAGAAGAAATCTGCTTATTGCGAATCACTTCCTGCGTCGTGGGAACCGCTGTACCAGGATCAGCCCCGGCATATTCACCATTGACAGGAGCTGCAGCCCCATCGGGAGAAACCCGGTGGGGCTGCTGTACATAGGGGGGATTTCCGGTGGCGATGGAAGCTCGCACTGGCTGGGGTGAATTATGGGTTGGTGCGTCAGCCTGTGGCCTGTCTTGTGCTGGTGGTTCCGGCGATTGCTGGCGGTTTTCCTTGCTCCGGGCAATTTTCCGCTGAGCGCCTTGAATGATTTTCTGCCCCTGCACATCCACCTGATGCACCGCTTCACGGCCTGCCGTTTCCATACCCTCCGTCAAACGGTCAGAGGCATATTCTTCCGTATTCCTTTCTGAAGAATACACGCTGTGTTCCGCCGCTTTTCTGGTTTTGATATAGGCGTTTTTCATCCGCTGGCCTGCCAGAGCAGTCTGGTCAACGGTTTTGATCGTGCCGCCCACCACATCCTTGGTCTTGATCTCAGGCATGTTCATCTACCCGGCCTTTGGCAAACAACCCCTCACCGGGTTTGGTGGTGATGAGTTTATACAGCTCCGTGTTGGCGGGGAACCGGTTCACAAAGGGAACCAAGGCGCTGCCGTAGCGCATCAGGCCGCATCCGGCTTCCGAGCCGTTGACATAGCTCATCTGCTCCGGGGAGATGTTCAGCAGCTTGGAAAGCCGCTCCTGGTCGGATTCCGCCTGATTCAGCATGACCACAAATTCGGAGTTGGATACCATTGTACTGGCCTGCACCGAATCCAGCATATACTCCACATTCTGGGTGATGGCGCAGGGAGCGGCGTTCCGTTTGCGGAACTGCCGCCATGCGGAAGTGAAGAAGTTGCCGCTGTATTCGTTCTCGTAGGCAATGTGAAATTCGTCCACGATGATGTGGGTTTTCTTCCCATGGGCCCAGTTGTAGTTGACCCGATTGATCATGGCATCGGTGATGGTGACAAATCCGGGCTGCTTCAGCTCCTCGCCCAAATCATGGATGTCATAGGACTGAATACGGTTCCTGGTATCCACATTGGTTTCGTGGGCGAAGATGTTCAGAGAGCCGGAGGTGTACAGCTCCATGGTCAGGGCCAAGTCCCGCGCTTCCTGCTCCGGCTGCTCCAGCAGCTTTTCCCGCAGAGTGCAGAGGGTGGGGACCTTTCCGGTCCTTTTCTGCTCCTGCAGCACCAGCGCCACACAGCGGTCAATGATGGACTTGTGGTGCGCCCGGATGCCGTCTGGGTCGATCTGCTTCAAAAGGGACATGATAAACTGGGACTTGAAGGCAACCGGGCTTCCCTCACCGTAGCCCTCCTCCATGGCCATGGCGTTGAGCCAGTCTCTGCCGCCAACGGCAAAGCACATGACAGCGCCGCCCAGCGCCTTGACCAGGGGCGTGTATTCCCCCTCCGGGTCCAGGATGATAATGTCGTCATCGGTGGACAGAGCGATGGCGATGATCAGCAGCTTGGCAAAGAAGGACTTGCCGGAGCCGGGGATGCCCAGCAGCATCATGGACTGGTTCAGCAGGTTTTTCATATTGCACAGGATCAGATTGTGGGAGATAGCATTCTCTCCAAAATAGATGCCGCCCGGCTCCTGAATCTCCTGTACCTTAAAGGGCATGAACACCGCAAGGCTCTCCGTGGTCAGAGTGCGGAAGGTATCGATCTTCCGGGTGCCGATGGGCAGGGCCGTGTTTAGGCCATCCAATTGCTGATACCTCAGCACCGCCATCTGGCACATATGGTCTGCCGCTACCTTCAGCAGCGCATCGGTGTCCGCATCCAGTTCCGCCTTGGTGTCCGCCAGATGGACGATGGTCAAAACGGACAGCATCATCCGCTGGTCACGGGAGGTCAGGTCGGTCATATATTCCTTGGTTTCCCGGCGCTGCTGCTCCATGTCATAGGGAACAATGGCGGAGAAGTTATTGTTGGCGTTTTGCCTGCGCTGCCAGTTGGTGATGTTGGTTTCCACTCCCAGCATCTTCCGCTCCACCTCCCGCACCGCTTCATCGGTGGCAACGGGGATGATGTCAATGGACAGCATCATGCTCCGGCTCTGGTCGGTCAGCTTGGTCACAAGCTGGTCGGAGATAAAAGAAGCGTAGTCTTTGAGATAGATCACTCTGGCGAATTTGCCGCCCAGCTTCAGATAGTCGCTGTGCTTCTCCATGGAATCCGGGCAGATGTAGTCACGGAAGTCGTGGCCCTTGCGCATCATGTCCTGGGCATCGAACCGGAAGTACACTTCCTCGCCGCTACGGTAGAAATCATGGAGGACCCGGAGCTTTTCCGTGGCGTCCATTTCCGTGGCCCTGGCACCCAGGGCGGCGAACCGGGCGGTCAGCTCCGCACCTGTGCGGGCAAAGTAGGCTCTGGCATCCTCGATGTTCTTCTTGCATACCGATACCGTTACATACTTCTCCTGGATGATCCCATTTCCCCCGGTGGCCTTGCCCATGATCACGTCGTTGTACTCCATCCGGTAGTAGTCCAGATAGTCATTTTTCAGTTTCATCAAAACCGTGTCCTGAAAATTCTTCCGGTTCAGATGGCGGTTGTTCAGGGTGATTTTTGTGGTGGCACTGCAATCTAAGCTGTTGATGAGAGCGGCATAGGCCAGGAACAGATTCTTCTGGGCATCCTGAGATGCAACCATGTAGTTAATGTCCGTAAACTTGAAGGTCTTGGCATACCGGTTGCCAACCAGGAAAATGCCGTCACTCCAAATACGCTTGATGGGGATCACATCCTGCACCCGTCTAGGAACACGGTAGGGTTCCTGATCCTTCTGCAAAACCTGTTTAATCGCTTTCATGGGTATTCTTCGCCTCCTTTTCATGCTTTGCAATGGTGTCCTTCATCAGTTCATAGTAAACATTGTTGGGCTTGCAGCAGAATTGCCGGGGTTCCAGTATTTCAGACCGGAACCATACCCAGGCGAATTTCTCAGCGGGCATCCCATGATAGGACACAAAGCCCAGAACCGCGAAAGGAACTGCGCCCAGGATACAGACCCAGGACACCATTTCGGTCCCCAGGATGGGATTCAGCCAGAAATACAGGCCCACGGCAACCAGAATTGCCAGCAAAGAAAAAACGGACTGCCGCAAAGACAGACCCATAAACATGGATTCATGGTAATCACGAATCTCCCGATTGATTTTTACTTCCAAAATAAAACCTCCTTACAGTCCCATCATTTCCCGCACGACCCGGTCAGCCATCTTCACGGTGCCAACCAGGATCAGCATATTGAAAACCACTTCGCCCACATAGCTCCAGACCATGGATACCGCCGCCGCGTCCGGGTCCACCACAGGCGGGGTAGACGCGAACAGGGAGAAGATGACGCAGCCCAGCACGATGATGGCTCCCTCCAGGCAAACGGCGGCATAGGACTTGATGAACGATACGCCCACACTCTGGGTCGGCTCTCCGGCAAAGGTGGACAGCGGAACCGGGGCAATGGCGGTGTACAGATATAACTTAAAGAACCGCCCGTACACCGTCATGATCATTACGAAGGACAGTACCGTTATCAGCAGCCCGCCGATCAGCGTCACCGCCCAAAGGGGGATGGATTCAAAGAACCCGCAGTCCTCCACCGCTGTGACAATTTCCGCTGGAAGCAAAATATCCTGGGATGCACCAAAGCCAGCGGCGGACATAATGGTAGATACCAACCCCTGGGCAATGGAGAATAATGCGTTCATCAGCTCCAGTCCATGGGTTACGACAGCTTTTGCCAGGGCAAAGCGAACGAACACCTTTACCGCAACTTCGGGCCGTTTCAGGTCCGCAAAATTTCCGCAGGTTTTCATGATGCCCATGACAAAGAACAGCACGATCAAAGCAAGGCCCACTGCCTGGACAGCGCCGTTGATCCCGACCATCACGTTCCAAATGGCGCCGCCTTTGAATGCCTGGGGGGACTGTGTGACCAGCGTCCAGATCTCTGCCAGCTTTTCATTCCAGGTCTGCAATGCGTTTTCAAGGTTTTGTACGACCCAATTATCTGACAATTCGGATTCCTCCTTTCCCACTCCGAACCGTGTTGGTTCGGAGTGGTTTTGTGGTTTAAGATTAGCCGGTAATCAGGGTCAGAATCTCCTTAGCAAAGGTGATGATGATACCACCGGCAAGGGTCAGGAAACCGTTGGAACGCTGGGAGGGGTCATGGGACTGGAGAGACAGGCCTACCTGGACAATGCCCCAGCCCAGCAGAATCAGGCCCACGGCACGGATCATGCTGAAAATGAAGTCGGACAGATTGTTGACCACGGTGAGGGGATCGCCGCCGGTGGCAGAGGCAGGCAGAACCAGACAGGAACAAAGGCTCATGACCAGCACAAAGGTACTGTAACGGCGGAAGCCGGTTTTCATTTTGGGAGACATGGGCAGCTTCTGGGTGGCCTTTTCTTTCTTGGTGTTCATGATGTTCTTAAAGATGTTCTTCATTGGTGTTACCTCCATTTAATAGTTCGGCTTCTATTTCTTCATCGGAAAGAAGCTCATATTCCATTTCAGACAGGTTGATAAATCTCGTATCGGCACCGGATACGGATGTCAGAGAAAGACTTGCCACGGCGAGTTCAGTGCCGCCGTGGACATAGGGCTTGCCCCCTTTCTCTGGGGTGTACTTCACATTGGGATGGTTCAGAAGGTCGTACTTCTCATCCATCACCGGCATCTCACCACGGATGAACAGCAGGGCATAGCAGTTATCCAGCATACGCACCTCCGCCGCATCCAGCAGCTCCCGCCCGGTGATCTGCCAGTTGGTGGAATAGTTGCCGCTGCGCCCGGAGCTTTTGCCGTAGGTGTTTAGATCAATGGTCTGCTTGCCAAGATACGATTCCGCAATCATTTTGTGGGTGCCAGTCTCATTGCCGCCCAGATACAAAAATTCATCGCAGTTGCCCAGTATGGATTCCCATTGCTTTTCAAACAGGTTCTTTAACTGGGCGATATTCTGGATGATGATGGACACGAACACATTCCGGGATCGCATGGTGGCCAGCAGCTTGTCAAAGTCATCCGGCAGGGAGACATTTGCAAACTCGTCCATCAGAAAGTGGACTGGAACCGGCAAAGCGCCATGGTACTTCCCGTCCGCCAGACGGAAAAGCTGCTCAAAGGTGCAGCTATACACCATACTGACCAGGAAATTGAAACTCACGTCATGGTCGGGGATCAGGGCAAACAGGGCCACTTTTTTTTCACCCAAAGAGGCCAATTCCAGCTCGTCCGTGGCAGTCAGCGCCGCAACGGACGCAAGGTTGAATTTTTCCAATCGTGCCGCTAGGGTAATCTGAATGGATTTCAAAGTTTTGGCAGAGCCGGAATGGTAGTCCTTGTAATACTTCACGGCAATGTGGTCCGGGTTTCGCATTTCCAGCCGTTCAAACAGCTCGTCCAGGGGGGATTGATAGGTGTCGTCATCCTCCCGAACTTCTCCTGCCCGCAGCATTTCCATGACCATGGGAAAGTTCTGCTCCTCCTCCGGTGCTTCATACAGCAGATAGAAGATGATAGCGGACAGCAGCATGGACGCCGCCGTATCCCAGAAGGGGTCATTAGACTGGCTCCCCTTGGGGGTGGTGGCTTTGAACAGGCTGGTAACCAATTTCTGCACATCATTGTCCGTTTCCAGATAGGCAAAGGGATTGAAGCAGTGGCTTTTCTCCATGGAAAGCAGGTCCAGCACTTTAATGGTGTAGCCCCGCTTTTCCAGGAAGCTTCCGGTCATGCGAAGCAACTCCCCTTTGCAATCCAGCACAAAGTAGGACGAACAGGCTTGCAGCAGATTGATGAGGGCATAGAATCGGCTCTTACCGGAACCGCTGCCGCCCACCACCACGGTGTTCAAATTGCGCCTATGCTTTCGACCATCTAAGCCCATACGGACGTGCTTGGTGAATACCTTGTTGGCTTCCGGGTCCTTGGCCTGATACTTCCTGTTCACGGTGGCGGCGTTGCCCCATTTGGCGGAGCCGTGTTCTTCCCCACGGCGGTAGTTGCGCCGGGAGGACAAGGCTACCCCGATGGACAGGGCGTAGATGAGCAGAAAAATAAGGACAGTCTTTTTACTGTCCTCACAAAGCACAATATGATAGGAATTCTCCATAGCAGAAGGGAACTGGGCAACGATTTCCGGCAGTCCACCGGATACAAAGGGAGCCATGAGCAGAGCCAGCCAGACAACCGGAATGATCCCGAAGATACAAAGGACTTTTATCGTCCGCTGTTCATCGTTCTTCATGAGATTTCTTTCGGGCCTTGCGGGTGGGAGCGTCTATAGCTTTCAAAAGCACTTCGTCTACAATGTCCGTAGACCGCTTTTCGCCAATCAGGTCATTGCGCATCTCGTTCAGGGCATGGATGACCACACCATGCTCATACTTATCCAGTGTCAAAACACGCTTTTCCTCCTTTGCCATACATTACCGCTCCTGTTCCTTGCCCCTGGGAGAACGGCTTTGCTCCAATGCCCGGTACATTCGGGAGGATACCTGATTGGCGGTGTCCCGGATCTCCGTCAGGGAATCCCGGATGCCCCGTGGGTCCTGTTCCCGGAAGGATGCAGGTAAGCGGCTGAAATTGTAGTCGGACACATCGATACCATACTTTTTGCAAAGCAGATAGGAAGCGCTGTAGGCGGCAAAGGCGGCGTCGCTGCGGCTGTAATCATCCCGCATCCCGGCGATCTCCGCATGGCAAAGCTCCTTGGACACGCTGCGGAAAATATCTTCCGCTCCCATGCCCTTGCAGACGAAGATCACCTGCTGGTTATGGTCGTACAGAGCGCCCATGTTATTGGGTAGGGTGTCTACGGTCTGGATAGGGACTGGAGAACGGTGGATCAGGGCTTTCAGCAGCACCCGGTCATCGTATTTTACCGCAGGGGAAGAGTGCACCCGGCCTTTGACCTGGGAGATGTCAAAGACACGCTTTACTTCAAAGGAAGTCCCTCTGGTGCCGTCCTCCCGCTGGTATTCCTTGCCCGGTTCCAGAATCTTGATGCTGACCGCCCTGCGCTGGACCGAGGCACCGGCCTCTTTCCAGCCGTCGAAGTCTTTCAGATGCGTGGCTTCTGGCATCTGGGCCAGCACCAACAGAGCGTTGGTAGGAGAGTACCGGTCAAACCGGGACTGCACATCCAAATACTGCTGGAACTTCTCACTGTCCTGGCTGATCTCCAGGGCTGTGGAATCCGCCAGGACATACAGCTCTTGTCGCGCCTCTTGCTTTTTTGCTGCCCAGGCTTCCTTGTCAAAGGGCTTTTCATTCCAATTTGAACCGCCGCCCTGACCGGAGAAAATATCATCAAAACTGCTCATTGCTTACCTCACTTTCGGTTTGAGTTTCTTCTTGCCCGGATCATGGTGCATCTGCACCGTGGGCTGGGGAAGCTTTGTGGGGGATTTAATTTCCTGCTGTTTGGGCTGTTCCGCCTTTTCCCGCCGTCCTGCCTTGATTTCCCGCAATTCCTCCCGGACGGAGGGACGGTCAGCTTTGGTAGTACCCTCGGCGGTTTTCTGCGGCGTCCCGGAGATAGGCTCGGACGGAGGGCTTTTTTCCGTCTTTGCCGCTGTAGGGTTTTCCGGGGACTGCGGCTCCTTCTGGAAAGGCGCTCCCATAAGCTCATCCAGCAGCAGATCCTCCGCATCCTTTTGGGGAGCGGCCTTTTCCGGGTCGGCGGGGGCGGTCTGTTTGTCCTCCCGGCTGCGCTGAATGTCATGCTTGATGGATGCCGCATCCACGGTGGCCAGCTTGAACCGCTCCACGATCCGGTTGATCTTGGAAGCGTCCTCGGCCCGGACCATAATATCCACCATACCGTCGGCGCTTTTCTCCTTGCCACGGAGGGCGCAGTAGACCACGCCATAACGCTTTGCCTCCTGGGCAAATTGCTTCAGGTGTTCTTCACTGAGGGTGAATACCTTCAGTTCCTTGCCGCTTTTCAGCATGGCGCTGAGCCGCTGGTGGCCCTTAATCTTGTTTCTGTCCTTGTTCTTTGCGACGGTGTACAAAGCGGCGGCGATGTTCTTGGCAGCGGAGCCGGTCAGCCGCAGGGCAACCTCCGTCCCCTCCAGACTGAACCTAACGACTTGCTCCGCCGCGTCGCCTGAATTGTTCATGTTCTTGCTTCTCCTTTCTCTGGGATCGTTCGTCCTGACGGACCGTCTGAATGTGTTCCAGCATCACGCCGGAACGGACTTCAATATCGCTGCATAGCTTCACCTCTTTTCTTAGTTGACATAACTCTTTGGAAAGAGAATCAATTTCGGCTTTCACCTTGCCGGATGCTGCTTCATCCGATCTCACAGCCACGGTGCGCTGTTTTCGGTAAAGCTGCTTCCGCTGGGAAGCAACCGCTTCCATTCTCGTTTCCAATTCGTTTTTATATGAAGAAAGCTGCTGTGCGGTATCGATGTGATGAACCGCCAGCAGCCTTGCTTCCTGGGTGATGTTCTCCAATTTGATAAGATCCTCCCGCAGTAGAAAATGGAGCCGTTTTCGGTTCTGCGGTTTATCCTTGGGGAATACCCCCAGCAGATAACAATAGTGCAGATACAAAGCCCGGAACCCGGTTGCCTTCTTTCCGGCCTGCCAGTTCCCGGACACACGGTATCGTTTGGATTTGGGCGCAGGCTCCGGGAGGGGCCCTGCGGCACGGGTCTGCTCCAGGATCCGCCTGCGGATGCCATCCAAGGTGTAGTCCTCGCCAAAGTTCCGCGCCAGACGGACAAACCGTGGCTTGCCCGGTGGACGGACGGAAATATCCTTGCCCACATGAACTTCATAGCCTTTTCTGTGAAGATACTCAAAGAACTGCCGTTCTGTCATGGACTGGCGAATCACCTCGTCAATGTCGGAACGGATGATGCCCCGCCATGTGGGGCGCTGCTCCTGCTCGGCTCTCCATTCGCCGTACTGCTTGCTTTTACCGGGCTGGGGATTATCAATGACAGATAGACCATACTCCCGGCACAGATCATCTGACAGCTTTCGCATATCCCAATAATCCTTTTCGGTACGGTGGAATTTGATGCCGTCTGTAAATGAAACGGTATTCAGCACAAAATGGTTATGCAGATGATTTTCCTTGTCCAGATGGGTGGCAACCACCACCTGATACCTGTCACCCCATAACCGCTTCGCCAGCTCCACACCGATTTGGTGGGCGATCTCCGGGGTGGCTTCACCGGGGGCAAAAGACTGGTAGCCATGATAGGCAACTGTACCATCCTCTTTGCCAAACCGCTTTTTCACCGCCATCATCTCTGTCCGGGCCGTTGCCGGGAAACAGTTTACACCGGATACGAACCGCTGCATGATTTCTTCCTCCGGGTCAGCCTGCTGGGTCTTTTCGCTGTTGACCGCATAGGCGATAACATCTTCCAGCCCCTGACGCTCCCGGTCTGACATATCCGCTTTTTCATAATAGGCTGGGTTTGTAGTCTTGTCTGGATTCTCGATGTACACGACCACTTTACCCAGCCAACCCTTGACGCGCCAGATGGATGTAACTGCCATGGATCACTGCTCCATGGGCTTCGGCTGCACCACCGCTGCTGTAATCTCTTTCACAGCAGTTTCAAACTGACGGTAGGCAGCATCATACCGCTGAACGTCAATGACATTGAGGGTGTGGGCTTTCTGGGCGATCTGGTTCAGACTGTTACCGATGCGGTAAAGCTGCTGCATCATGGAATAGTAGTCGGGCGGGGGAGCGTCCTGGGGGATCATGTCATTGATGAGATGGCGGATGTAGGCTTCTCTGGAAAGTCGGGAACGCTTTACCCGTTTGGATAAATTCTCCGCTTCTTTCCGGTTCAGGCGTACTTTGATTTCGATGGTTCTGTTATTCATGTGATACTCCTTTCCTGCAACGAAAAGCACCAATGGAAAACAACTCCATTGGCGCTTAGATAATTCAATTGTTTTTTTACCGTTCTTCCATTTCCTGGCGACGTTCTTGCTTTTTCAGCTTTGTCAAAGAATAATCCAAAATCTTTTCTTTCCGGGCCGCAAGCATGGTTTTGTAGAAGTGTTTCTGCATATCTGTGATAAACGGTGTGGAATCGATTATGCCATTGATCTTAACCATGTCAATCCTTGGCAAAATCCGCTTTAACGCCTGCGTACAATTGGAGTCTTGCAAGGAAGTAATAAACTCAAAATAGTTAATTCTTCTTCCGTTTTGCATGATCGATGACAGCGGAATGTTATAAATGCGATGATTGATGGCATTTTTGTCTGCGAGGATTGCGGACATCATTTCCTCGTCTGCTTGGGGAAACAGACTGCTGCCACAGTCAAACACGGGAGCCAAGGTTATTTGATCTGTTTCTGTATTGTAAAGAAAGCCCCAGTTTCCGTTATGACGGTCCCAGTTGCCAATCAAAGCATCTACGATAAACATATCCCAGAAACGTTCTGTTAATGCAGTGCTGCTGATGGCAGTCTGATGGTCAAATGTATCCTGTATGTCGGATAATTCTGTGCCATAACCGTTTCGGACAGAGTCAATGATCTGGTTCTTCAAAGATGCGAAATCCTGTAAAACAATACCGGGAGAGGTAAAATCCCGACAGGCAACAACAACCTTTGTTTTTCCTTTGGGGGTCGTAAATGTTCCCAGCAAAACTTCCTGTACAGGAATTCCAACGCTTTCAAATATCTTGCATCCCAAATACTCGGATATACAACTATTGCTGTAACTCATTTCTTTGTTCTTGGTTGGGATCGGAGGAAACTTCAGCATATAAATTGCATCGTTGTACACAACGGAGATTTTACTGCCGTTTGCACCTGCATATGTTTTCTTGCGCACTGGCAATTCGGTAAAATCGATCAATCCAATTCACCTGGCCTTTCAATTCTCAAATATTTTTTGCGCAGATACCATGCCTGTTCAGAGGAAATCAGATTTCCCACTTCTGCAATATTGATGTCACTTTGCAGATTACAGTAATCACAGTCCCAGTTTAGGTATCCACCCTGCTCTTTTTTCTTCCATGCAGTTTTCATTTGCTCAACAGATTCCTCCAAAAAGTCTGGCAGCTCCTGTTCCAAATATCCTTCATCTACGGGCCTCCCTGACAAAAGAGAAGGGGAAGAATCCATTTCCAGCAGGGATTCCATAGGACATCCTAATGCCTGTGCCAGTTGATAGACTGTTTTTGCAGAACATTTTTCAATGGAACTTTTCCCGGAGCAAATATCCATCAGGGTTGTTTTGGGTACACCACTGATTTTTGAAAGATGATACTTTGTGATTCCCTGTTCGTTCAAATATGTTTGCAGGTTCATGCGGATTCCTCCTTTCATATGATTCCATTATATCGGTATGCCGACCTTGTGTCAATGGAATATATTGAAACATTTTGCCATCAAGGTTGAGGGGTTACAGGGTATCCCCTGTCAAGCTGCCTTTTGTCCCCAAAAGGCGATGCTTGCTGGTATCGTGCAGATTTGTTCTCCCTCTGGGTCGAACGGTTATGACATTCCGAAAAAAAGCATAAAAAAGCAGCCTGCATTTCTACAAACTGCTAACGGTGGAAATGGTTCTGGCTATTATACTTTGAATTATTATAATTTAAAGTATAAAACTACCTTTCTTGTGTCCTACTCTTTCTATGCGTGATGGGCAGTCTCAACCGCATACACAGATAGTCGTTGTAATCCTTGCCATATGGCGGGGGCTGTACCGATACCTCATATTGGCCTGATAGCATAGTGACAAGGGCTTTGGCCGCCTGCCCTCCGGTCAGGTCATTGTCCAAGCGTAAATTGATAAACTGGATGCCTGGATACTCCGCCAGATACCGCTTCAAGGCCAGCGGCATGGAGCTTTCCCGTAATTTCTCCTTGGGCTTGTAGACACCTGCCAGAGACACCAGATGCTCACGCTGCCAGTTACCGCCGTTCATCTTCACCAGAGTGGCATAGGACAGCAGATCAATGGCGCTCTCAAACAGGTGGAGGGTCGGATCGTCCGGTGCTGGGATACTGAAAGAAAACCGTTTGTCACTGCCACTGGCATCGCCAATAAAGTCTGTGCCGATGCCCCGGAGGCTCGCATACCGTGGTTTGCTGTACTTGTCCAGGCCCACAAACACAGCATTATGGTGGGGTGTGCTTTCATAGAGCCGTCCGGTATGAAAGCAGAAATCAATGATCTCCGAATCGATGCCCCGGCTGCGGAGATAGTTGTAGACGTGGGTAGCGCATGGGCTTGCTCGGGGCAGAAGCAGCACCTTGGGCTTCTCCGGTTTCGGCGTGTGCGCCTTAACAGGGGGCTGATAGGCTACCTGCCCGGTGATCCGTTCTACCGCTTCCAGGAAGGGGACTTCCTTAACCTTAATTAGATAATCCAGAGCGTTGTAGCCACCAAAGCCACGGGAGAACCAATACCATTTTCCGTTGGAGATTTTGAGAGAATCATGCTCACGGGTACAGTAATGATTGCCGCTGATATGCACCAGCTCCTCCGGCTCACAGGTTTTCATGTAGGTCAGCAGATCCACCTGTCTGGCCTGGGCCACGGTTTCAGGTGGGATGTAAGCCATGGCACATCACCTCGCATCATCCTTGCGCTGGGTAACAAAATCAGCCCGTACCACTTCATTGGCACGGGCTTCAACGGCGTCCCAGATATTTTCCATATGATTGGTTTCCCACTTTTCCCACACTTTGAAAACATCCGCAAGGGGCGATGGAGATTTCAAAAGGGCCTTTGCCTGCCTGGGAGAGAGGTCGTTGTACTCCAGCGACAGCAGAATATCCTCCCGGCAGGTGTACTCATAGGCATGGTTCAGAATCTCCTCCGGGGGCTGGGTCAAAAGCCAGCCCTTGAATTTCTCCTGCTCGGCAAACATCTTCTGATATAGCTGGGTGTTTAGTTTTGCTTGGGTCATTTCATCAACTCCTTGAAATAGAATAAGCCGACTGGCTTTCAGATTGAAAACCAATCGGCTATGTATGAATTTGCATTACTTCAAGCGTGCTCAAATTGTTTAATCATAATCTGGCGACCAATATCGATAATATCAATAATATCTGAATAGCTAGTTGTAGTGTCAAGTTTTAAGATTTTCCTGTATATTTCTTTTGGCGTATACGGACATTCTTGATCTACTGGGCTGTTTTGCGGACAGTCCGTTTTAATTTCTTCCCAGCATCCTTGTATATATTTTGCCAGGAATCGCTCAGAAGTATTCCCCTCAACTATTTGGGCGATTCCATCCAGCTCACGATAAGCCCAATTCCTTTTATCAAAATTAACTTCTTTTGCTTGCCCCCATTCATCCATAGTCCGCTGGATTTTAGATAAACTGTATCCTGCAGTTGATAAACTAACGTACGCCCTCAAAAATGTACTGGTATTTATGTCCTCCCACTGCCGTAACGAAACCTCAAGATAAAGTTCAGGAGGCAATTCAAGCAAATATAGCATACATATATCGGCATACGTTTCACGGAAACTTCTTGCTAAGTCAGAAATACGATGAGCAAAACGGTTCACTCGTTCTTCCAAACTATTTTCTGCTACACTATAAAACTGTGCACCTTGATATTCGCTCAGTACATAATTTCTCACAAGTTCTGCATATGCATCCATCTTCGTCAGTTCCCATGTGATATTGCAAATAGTATCTACAATCTCCAGGAGCGGGCGTTGAAAAACCTTACGCTGATCAATCTGTTCGTAGACTTGGTAGTATGCCTCAAGGGTATCGCCCAAGAAGAAATTACCAATATATTCCACAAGTTTTTCTCGATCGCCAACTAGTTTATCAAAGAAAATATTAATCAGTTCATTAGCAGCACACATCAAAAAGTACTGATAACGTTGCTCCCGCATCCGAAGTGTCTCACCAACATAGTGTGCCAGCTCATGACATAATGCAGGGAGAAACAATTGAGGGCTATACAAGAGAGAAAATGGTACTGTGGTTTGTAATAAGCCTGGCACACCATTTTGCGCCTGAAATAGTTCTACAGTAGATACATCTACCTCTGCACTAGGAACCAATAGGAAAGATATGGTTTCCTTTCTATTGATGTCTGGCTTTGTCAGGACTTTGTAGAGCGAAAACAGGAATGTTGTTGCGTATTCAAGTACAAATACCGGTATATCATACGCAAGAGGTCGCACTTCAGGGCGTTGGGAGAGTTGCCCTTCTTCACGCATCAAATGCTCCATAGTATGGACACATAATTCAGCAAAGCGCAAATACAATTGCTTATCTGAAAGCAATTCTGATCCGCTAATTATATTGTCCCAAAATGCATTTACTCCAGGAAGGATCAAAAGCACCGGCTCATCAAGGGTTGCTGTGCGACTCATATGAACTAACGCATTAGTCAATTCAACAAGCGGTCGTAGCCATTCCCGATTTCCCTGCAAGAACGCTTCTCGGTTATTAAGGACATTATTGCGAACTTTTTCTTGTACTGCATAGCTATATTTTTCTAGCGCACTTTTTTTTCGGCCTTCCTCTGTAAACGATCCTGGCTCTTGTAGTATCTTTGCACCAACACGGGTAATAATATTGCTGAATGCATTAAATATGTTGTCATCTTTATACCATTTTTGATATAACTTAATTAAGTTCAGCATCGGAACTTCTCGTCCACAGATAATTGCATCCTCATTACCCACTACACGACAGGGGCTATCGGTGTATTCTTCGCCTAAATCTGATTGAATACTGAACAGTTCGTTGTACGCTCCGACATCCCTAACTGAAAATCTCATTGCCAAAAAATCAATGTAATCATTTTCATATTCCTCTGTCCATGATGTCCTATTCGGGCTTAAAAGTGCTCCTGGAATGCAGAAATAGGTATAGGCATTACCAATATATTTACATTTTGTTGCCAATAATGACCAGCGGGATAACATTAGAAAACTTTTAGCTTTGCTTATAATAACCATATCACTAAGTTCCATGGTATAATATGCTCTCCAAGCTATTCCGTTGTAATCATCTGTTGAGGCAAGCGTACTCAAATACACATTCAATCGTCTGAATTGCTCTTGTAAATTTGTCGTATCTGGAAAATGCACTCTAATCACAGACAAAAAATCGCTATCCGAATTCCAAAGATTGACATCAGATTCTTGCTGATCATCATGGGTCTCACTATCGATTAGGTAAACCACATGATGGTAAGCATGCGCTGAATCTTTCTGGAAAGTATCATTATTGTATTTTTTTATATCCTCTAAGGTCATGCGAGTTAGTTCACTGCATTCAATTTCATCCGTATGACCTAACGTTGCCCACCACTTGTTATTATGTTGTGTATGCGTAAAACGTTTACGAAACGTCAAGACTCGAACCATCATCACTACTCGCCCCCAGATATACTTGTCTCCAAGCTAATTTTGAATACTTTCGAATATCTTCTTCTGAACCTTCAAATATGGAAAACACTAGCTGCTCAAACGCAACACGCATATATACATTTCCATAACTGCGTGTAGATTTGTAATATAAAGGCTGTACGCTAGATTGGCACAGGAACTGGAACCAATTCAACCCGTACAGATAATCTTGTACACGATTATAATATTCGTTGTCATTTTCTGAGAAGAACATAGCCCTTTGAAGATACTGATTTGTATGATTTTGGTTTCGTTCATGCAGAAATCGAAGGTAGCCGCAGCAAACCAAATTCAAAGCTACTTCCTTTTGTGTCGTTCTCTCATCAACTTCAAGTTGCTGATATATTGTTTTCAGAATATTATCTTCAAAGCTCTCCTTTTCCGCTTCTGGAATTGTTTCCATAATTTCTCTAAAAATTGCGGAAACGCTTCTAATTACTTCCGCAGTTATACCATAATTTGCAGCGTTCTTTTTGTAATGACCGAGCATCCATCTAGTGAATATATTACACAGAGTATCGCAATATTTTTTGTTGTGCCGTACATCGACATCGCTTAAGTATCCTGCCATTTTTCTTACGGCAGAGAGTTGCGTTGTTGAATCTCTGCCATCGTATTGCCAAAGTTGTATTGCCAATTCTTCGCGTTGCCCTCTATTTAATGCTATATATAAACAAATTATGGCTTGTGGAATACATCCCCATACCACAGTTAGAAACGCCCACAACGCTGCTTCTTTTGCTGCACATTTTGCCATCGCTATACACAATGCAGTAGCAGCAAAATGAGTCACCAGGCTAAAAGCATAGCCAGGACCAAACACATAATGAATCATATCAATTTGTGGCTTGCCCAAAGTGATCTTATCCCGTTCACCATATATCCACCCCAAAAGTATGCTGCTAACACCAGCGATGCTCATAACAGAAGTAAGTGCTTCAAGAGAACCTCTCTCTATTACTCTCCATGCATTTCCGTAATCCACCAATGTTTTCTGTCCCGTGATAAACCAGTATGCACTGATAAAGAGGGTGACTAGGGCAAGTGCAAAATGACTAGGAAACAATATATGTATCTTGTTGTCATTGATTCGGCTTAAAACTATAGATATAAATAATTCGATTACAAGCAGTAATTCAATTATTACATCAATCCCCACTTTTTCTCTCTCCTATTGGGTAAAATAGAAAACAAAAAAGCCGCCACCAAAGCTCAGAATAGTCTGGCGGTTGGGGCAGCTTTTTATTCAATGCTCCTTTTTTGTACCTGTGGTACGATACTGGCTGCTAGTGATTTTTCGCAGATCACTTTCCTTTGAATAGAGCGATGCATTTGCGCAGTAAGTCCGTATTTTATTGGTCCCAGGGATCCTATCATCCCCTACGTAACCATATCCTGATTTCCTGCCTGCAGCTTCTACGAAGCGCTTCATAGCCATTTCATTTCCTCCTCCTACACAGCAGCTTACCCATCCTCAGTTATTCTTATGCGCAGGCACTGCCGCTCGTGCGGATTTTTCTTTTGTAATAAGGCGGCAGTTGGCTTCTTGCCCACTGCCGCTTAGATATTGTATCACGAATAAACGCTTTTTGCAAATGTTTTTTTATTTTTTTTATTATTTTTTTTACATAATAAACAGGATGCTCGACAATAAATAAAAAAGTTGTTCAACATGACCATGCCTGTTCATTAACGTCCACATGAAGATCAAGTAGGAGGGGCGGGCGAGTAGGCTGACCTGGTAAGAATCCTCTAGGTTGACCGCTTGCTTAAAAAATCGCCAAATTATTAACATAGCAAAAACCAATATCTACAACACTCCAAATGTGAATCAAGAGTTAAAAAGTTTGAAAAATAGGGCCGCAACGATAGTGGAGAAGACGTGAAATAGCAAGTCCTCAGCAGAACGAATAAAGAATGCCGTCTGAATATGGAAGCGGTTACTCAGCCAATTGAAGAATGATTCAATAGGCTGGTGCAAGGTGCTGACCGACGTGGAATAGGCATCCCCGGAGGGGAGCGTATCACCTTTGGCCCTTTTCCTGGGAGTTATAATCTTTAATCTGTGCTCCTGCTCTAAGGTTCTTGCCCACTCGGAATCTATGTAGGCCTTGTCAGCCAGCAGATATCCGCTATGGATCATAGAGGAATGAGGATGATCTGCTTTGCGGCAGTTAGGTCAAACACAGAGGCCTTGGAAAGCATAAGCGTTTCAGCGACAGGGAGTTTTCCTGGTCTTCGGATCACGATAGCATGTAGTTTTGCACCGTAAAAATACTCTTTTCTGTAAGAATTATAGCTCTAATCGCAATATTCACGAGCTACTTTCGCACTGCCGGAGCGGGCTTGTTTTGCCAGAATAATCGGGCACGAATCAACAATGTACTGTACAGATTCCCCAAAATTGGCGCAAAGCATCCCTGCCCAAATCTCGGCTAGTGCCTGAAAAGCCGGGGCCAGATTATTCAAGCGTCTGCAAAACGCCTGATAGCTGGGCAGATCCGGGAACCAGTCATGCCAGTAATCACGGATGAAGGTATAAACGTCTCTGCGTGTCAACCGTCCTTCCATCTTGCCCCACAGGTATGCGGTGATACACTCCTCGTCAGAAAATTTGGGGAAACGGTTGTTACTAAGACGTTGCATTTTTTCTTCGATTGTGCTATGGTTGTCACAGACGGTGCAATATAGCATTATGAGTTTTGTTTGTTTCACACCTTACATTCTCTGCTATATTGCGCCGTTTTTCTACCCCTTTTTTCAATCTCAACTCTTGATTCGCATTCCAATACTCTTCCATCTACCTGGAGGGTTTGGGAATCTCACCCGTTAGCTTTCGCCCATGCGGAGCACACATAGTTTAAGGCAGTTGCAAAATAGCTTTTTCAAAAATTGCTCCGAATGTTTTTTGCGGGAGAATACGCAAATTTTCGTACGTTCTCCCGCCATTTTTAATCCTTGGATGAGCAGTTTTTACAAGAATTGCATTTTGCAGCAGCCCAACTATTACCTTTCATATTCCTTGGCTTTTTCTTTATGCCCCTCCTTCTTGTCCGAAATGTTATCCATCAAAACATTATATTTATCGTCCATGCTTAGCAGGATATTCAGTTCCTTCAGCCGTGTGGATTTTTCGGCAAGCTCAGCTTCCTTTGCAAAGGGGGCTTCCATTTCCGTTTTGGCATTGGCAAGCTGGATCTGAACGTCCTGCAATTCTTCCCGGAGGTCTGCCAGCGATTTTTCCAGGCCGTCCACCACATTGTCCATGCGGGTGATGTTGCCACTGGCATCGGCGCTCAGGCTTATGGTGTGGGAGAGATGGCCTTTCAGGGTCAGCGTATAATCTGTATAGACCGCATCATACTGGAGGGAAAGAGAAAAGCCCCGGTACTGGCCCAGACTGACAGGATCGGAGCTATTTAATAAGGTGCAGGCGTTGATGATCGCTTTGCCTGCGTCTTTTCTTTCGGTGTAGGCTGTTCCCAGAACCTCCATGCCCACGAAATTCTCTACGGACTTGGGGTGTACCTGGGCGATGGCCACATCCTTTTCGTATCCGGTGATCCGTTCCGTCAGTTCCGCTATGGCAGCGGTATACTTTCGCAGCACCAGATTTTCCAGAGAAAACCGCTGGTTTAAGTGGTTGGCTTTCAGCATGTTCAGCTTGCTGACCTCCATATCCAGATTGCACTTCTCGATGATCAGTGGATTGCCGGTGGCCAGGGCCTTGATCTCGGAATAGCTCAGTGCCGTTTCGTCTACATCGTCCGCGATCCGGGCCGGGGCCTTGCTGGTCATGATCTGGGAGATAAACTTCTGCTTGTTTTCCACCAACTGATAGAGGTAGGCATCAAAGGTGTTCTCGGTCACATAGCGGAAAATCTCAACCTCCGGATTCTGGTTGCCCTGGCGGACAATTCTGCCCAATCTTTGAGCAAGGTCACTGGGTCGCCACGGACAATCTAAATCATGCAAAGCGATCAGTTTATCCTGACAGTTTGTGCCTGCGCCCATTTTGGCAGTGCTACCAATCAAGACACGCACCTGACCGGAGCGGACTCTCGCAAACAGCTCTTTCTTTCTCACTTCCGTGTTGGCTCCGTGGATGAAGGCGATTTCTTCTGCTGGAACGCCACGGGCAATGAGTTTCTTTTTCAGATCGTCATAGACATTCTGGAAATTGCTCATAACTGCAACGCCGTCCTGCATTTCCATTTCTATTGCCTTGCCCGGTGTGGACAGGTCGCAGAATACAAGCTGTGCGCTGCGCTGTTCCCGTGTCCGCTCCCAAATATCATAAACATTTTTGGCGCAGACAGATACTTTGCCATTTTCATCATCCGGGGCCAACGGATTGACAAGCCGTATATCCAGAGCCAGCTTCCTGCCGTCGTTGGTAATACGAAGCATATTATCGACGCTGGGGTCAACCATTCCAGCACGGATCTTCTCGGCCCGGTCAGCCAGAGATTCTACCATATCCTGCTGCATGGGAGAGGGCTTTAAGACTTCCGTGTGGAAATTGGCCTTGGGGACAGGCAGCTTCAGCATATCCGCCGTCTGAATGTCCGCAACCATCTTGAAAGTGGACATCAGCTCCGGCAGGTTATAGAATTTGGCAAACCGGGTCTTGCTCCGGTAGCCGCTGCCCTCTGGGGACAGCTCGATGGCGGTGACGGTTTCTCCATAGTTTGCCGCCCAGTCGTCAAAGTTCAGCAGCCCCATTTCTTCCAGCGTGCTGTACTGGAGATACCGCTGGATGGTGTACAGCTCCACCATGGAATTGGAAATGGGGGTGCCGGTGGCAAAGATGACACCCCGGTTTCCGGTGATCTCATCCAGGTACTGGCACTTCATAAACAGGTCGGAGGACTTCTGTGCTTCCGTCTGGGCGATGCCGCCCACATTCCGCATTTTTGTCGCCAGGAACAAGTTCTTAAAATAATGACTCTCATCCACAAATACGCGGTCAACGCCCAACTGTTCAAAGGTGACAATATCATCCTTCCTGCTCTGGTCATTCAGCTTGGCCAGCCGGTTTTCCAGAGATTTCCGGGTGCGTTCCATCTGCTTGATGGAATAGTTCTCCGCATGGCTGCGCCTGGCGTCCCGGATGCCGTCCAGAATGCTGTCGATCTGCCGCTTGATGATCAGCCGTTGGCGTTCGGCGGACATGGGTACTTTCTCAAACTGGCTATGTCCGATGATGATGGCGTCATAATCCCCGGTGGCGATCCGGGCGCAGAATTTCTTCCGGTTTTTGGTTTCAAAGTCCTTTTTGGTGGCAACCAGGATATTGGCGGAGGGGTAGAGTTGGAGCCATTCCGCCGCCCACTGCTCGGTGATGTGGTTGGGGACCACGATCAGAGACTTGGTGCATAGGCCCAGCCGTTTCATTTCCATCGCCGCTGCCACAATTTCGAAGGTTTTCCCTGCTCCTACCTCGTGAGCCAGGAGGGTATTGCCGCCGTACATAATGTGTGCAATGGCGTTGATCTGGTGCTTTCGGAGGGTGATTTCCGGATTCATACCGGAGAAGCGGATATGCTGACCGTCGTATTCCCGGGGCCGGAGGGCGTTAAAGGTTTCGTTGTAGATGCCGCAGAGCCTTTCCCGGCGGTCAATGTCCTTCCAGATCCATTCGGCAAACTTGGCTTTGATCAGCTCCTGCCGGTCCTGGGCGATGGCAGTTTCCTTCTTGTTCAGCACCCGAACCTCGTTGCCGTCGGCATCCCGCTTTGTGTCGTAGATGCGTACATCCTTCTGGTTCAGCGTCTGCTCAAAGATGTGGTAGGCATTGATCCGTTTGGTGCCGTAGGTGGTGACTGCCTTGATGTTGCTGCCGTCCATAGATTTGTTGGTGACATTCCATTCGCCGGTGTGGGGAGAATACAGCACCTTGATTTTATCGCGGGCATAGACGCTGGTGCCGAATACCTCATACAGAAACTGTTCATAGACTTCCTTTGGCACCCAGTTGACACCGATCCGCACGCCGATCTCACCGGCAGTCAGGTCAACCGGCTGCACAGCTTCCAAGGCGGTGATATTCTGCTGGATCAGAGATGCCTTTTCTTCGGGAAGTACCTCACGCAGAGCCTTGACCATCCGCAGCTTCCGGCGCACATTGCCGGAAAGGTACTCGTCAGCGGTGACAAAGGGATACCGCTGCAAATCCATATGGGCAAGGGCAATGTCCTCCTTGGTTTCGGCACAGTGAATATCCCGGAAGATGACACCGGCAAGCTCTGTTTCCAGTTCTTCCTCGGTTTTCCCGGACAGTTCTGCCATATAGGGCATATCCACCCGTGCCTTTTCCGCAATGGATACGGCCAGGGCTTCGCTGGCGGTATCCACGGAGGTGATGGCCACATGGGGACGGATGGTGCGCTTGGTGAACATATCCGCCTTGCGTTTGAAGTTGCCCTCCTCGTCCAGCACCTCCAGAGAACACAGCAGAAAGTAGCTGGAATCCTCGGAGAAAGCCAGACTGTTGCCCCGGCTGGAGATCAGGCCGTATTTCTTGGTGTACTCGTCATAGAGGGTGTTCAGCTTATCCTGTTCTTTTTGAATATCCCCGTCGGGGTATCCCTCGGTCTGGTATTCAATCAGCTTTCGCACACAGTCCCGGAGGGCGATCATGCCACGGATGCGGTTTTCCGCCGTCAGGGAAACCTCCACCGGGACCATGCGGCTGTTTTCCCGAAAGTAGACCTTTCCGTCCACGATAGTGTAACTGAAATTCCGTACATTGGGGTCTGCCGGGATGGAATTATCTTCTTCCTCCAGTTCCTCCTGGCTGTACTCTGTGATCTCAGCGTGAAGATTACTAACGGCACCCCGCAGCAGCTCCGAAAGGTCTGCATTTTCAAAGGGACGGCATACGCTGTCCATACCAAACCGGGTGGATTCCATGACCATATCACCCAGGATCATATCCGGATTTTGAACAAAGTAGCGGTTCATGCGGATCCCGCTGGCATCCGTATCCAGATGCACCCAGTCGGGCTCAATGTCCGTCATCCGGTCCCGCTTTTGCAGGAAAATAATATCGCTGGTGACTTCCGTCCCGGCGTTGGCCTTGAAAGCGGTGTTGGGCAGGCGGATAGCGCCGATCAGGTCAGCCCGCTGGGCCAGGTATTTCCGCACGGCGGGATTCTCCTTGTCCATCGTCCCCTTGGAAGTGATGAAGGCCACGATGCCGCCCGGCCTGACCTTATCCAGTGTCTTTCCGAAAAAGTAATCGTGGATCAGCCAATGGTGCTTGTCATACCGCTTGTCCAGCACCTTGAAATCACCAAAAGGCACATTGCCAATAGCCACATCAAAAAAGCTATCGGGCATCTGTACCTTTTCAAAACCGGTGACGGCGATGGAGCTGTTCTGATAGAGCTGCTGGGCGATGCGGCCTGAGATGGAATCCAGTTCCACACCGTAGGCATGGCTCCGGGCCATAGCGTCGGGGATCATGCCAATGAAGTTGCCAATGCCGCAGGAGGGTTCCAGAATATTGCCCTCCCGGAAGCCCATCTGCTCCAGAGCCTGATACATGGACTGGATGATAACCGGAGAGGTGTAAAAGGCGGTCAGAGAGCTGGAGCGTGCGGCGGCGTATTCTTCTTCGGAAAGTAACGCTTTCAGCTCCTGATATTTGGGATGCTTTTCGTCAAAGCAGTCAGCCAGACCGCCCCAGCCGACGTAACCGGAAAGGGTCTGCTGCTCCATAGGTGTTGCCAGACGGTTTCCTTTCTCAATGCGTTTCAGAAGCTTTATGGCGGCAACATTGGCGGCATACTTCTGACCGGGCGTACCGCAGCCCAGCTCCGGGTCGTCAATGCGGAAGTTGTGACGCTGCTCTCTGGGGATTTCGGGAAGAATGGGTGCAAAGGTGATGCGTTCCCGCTTGGGCGGTGCCTTGGGCGGGGCGATAGCGGCTTCTTCCTGTGGGGGCTGTTCCTGCTGGATAGCACCCACATCTGCCATGACCTGACGTATAAGCGGGTCATTGTTCAAAGCATCCGGTTCAACTACTTCGCCATTGACAATGCCACGCTGTGCCAACCTTTCACGGATCTCTGCCGGGTTAATATCCGAGAAATCATCCTCTGAGGTGCGTTTCTCCTGATACCGCTCCTCTGCATGGGCGATCATCACATCGAATTCCAAATTGGCAAGATATTCGTTCAGTTCATTTAGGTCAGCACAGACGATCTCATGGACGCATTGCTTGTCCACCAGATATACCAGCCGAAAAGCGGATAGGTCAGCATAAATCTCTACTGTGTGTTCGCTGTCCGAGGTAGAACCCATTGCCAGATCCACACGGTTGAGATCTGAAAAGTCAGCGTCCTGCCCAAATACCTCCTGGCAGTATTCATTGATCAGATACCGGGCAGTTTCCAGCGGTGTGTGCTCTGCGATCTGAATTTCCGGCGCCGGGGGTATGATGATCCCGCTGTCAAGCGCAGGCAGCGGCCTTATGGTCTGCTTATTTCCAAATACAGAATAGGTTCCTTCCCGGTATTCCCGTATTGCCGCAATGCTCTTTTCCCGGTCCTCACGGTTATCCTTGGGTGTCCACTCCCAAAGAGGCAGCATCATGTTTTGGTAGATCTCCTCTACACGGGCGGGGTCTTTGAGCTGCTCCTGAATAGAGGAAACATTATCCCAATAATCAAAGGTTCTGTCTCCGGAATAGGGCGTGGGAAAAACATCCGGCGCACCGGCAAAGAAATTGTAGACCGTCCGGGCAAGCTGCCGGATCTCATAATCTGCCATGGCCTCCCGGTCTGCATCAGAGAGGAAATTTCCGGATTGGATCAGGGTTTCAACCCGCTTCAGCACCTTGTTCCAGGACAGCTCCACCTTGGCGTATGGCTCGGTGATGCTGCCATGACTAAAGTACAAATGCTTGTAGGTGTAAGACAGGTCATCGTTTCCACCGGAAAAACCGCTGTATTCTCCGTGGTAATGGGACAGAAACCGCTCCCGGTCTTTGGCATCCGTATGGGAAGCGAAATAGGAATACACATCCAGACGGTATTGCACGGGACCGGAACGAACGATTTCATTCAATTCGTCATCCGAAATAAAAAACTGCCGCTGTGGGTCAAACCCATCGGCGGCGGTAAAGGTCAGCGGTTCCCGCTGTAAGTCAGTCAGCCTCTGTAACAGTTCTTTCGGACGGTAACGGAAGCGCAGAATGCTTTGGTCCTTCTCATAGCCGTCGATAAAAGCACGGCAATTATCCACAAGCGCCTGCAAAGTATCCGGCTGCTCCAACAGTGTTTTGACAGCAGCGCTTATCTCGGGGAAGCCGCCGTGAAGGTCATAGGCAGGCTTCATGGACAGAAAATAGCTTTCCTTACCGTCTATATCCCGATACATATACAGAAGGTCGTCTGCAAGCCGCGATTTCTCAAACTCAGGCGCACGGTCAATTTCGCTCTGGGGCATATACCGACCCAGATCCAACAGCTCCCGGATCCGTTTTGCCGCCTGCTCCCAGGTGACTAAGGTGGCGTAGCGCTTCTGTGCGCTGCGGCCAGCGGCAACCCGGATACCCTCCGGACCGTACCAGACGGCATATTCCCGGTCATGGATGAAAAGTCCCGCGCCGTTGGTGCCGTACTTCTTTTGCAGAAATGCGGCATTGTCCTCCAGCGGCTTGTCCTTCATAAAGTAGGCGCAGATGATCAGACGGCTGTCCTGGTCGTTGTATCCGATACAAAGTGCTTCGTCGATGACCTGCTGGGGAAGCTGCGAGGCAGACAGGAAGGTGAGCTGGGCGTTGTCCTCCACCTCCGGCAGGGAATAGTCCGGTGCCAGGAAGGATAGCTGTTGTTCCTCAAAGCTGGGCGGGGCTTTGATCTTGGTATTGAAATAATAGGTGCCTTGCTCAATGAGATTCCCGGTCAGCTCCGCGACAATGCCCCATGAAAAAACAGACTCCCTGGTGCGGGAGAGGTAAGCCCCCTCCCACATAAGAAGTCCGTCATCCATTGCTTTATATCCGATTTTGGAACCGTCAACGATCAGCTCGGTGTATCTGTCCGGGTAGACACTTTTTAGATAATCGGCCCGCTTGTTTTGCTCGGGATGTTCCCGGAAGAAGCTCTGAATCTCCTGCTTGGGAGATTTCAGATCATCGTCCCGGTTCTCGATAATGGCTGTGATGAACCGCTCCTCCAAAAGCGGCGGCAGCCCCGGTTCTAGCTGTATACCTGCTCCGCCAAAATCTGCTCCTCCGCCGCTGACCGGATGTTGTTCATCAGCCCTGCCCATTTCATGGGATCGCTGGCTTTCAATTCCTCCGTCACGCCCTGGTTCTTCGCCATCTGGCTGACCATCTGGTTCAGCCGGGTCAGGGCCGTCTGCTGGATCTCCAACAGATGGGCGTTCAGTTTGCCCGTGGTCAGAAGGTTCGTGAAGGTCACCCGGCGGTGCTGCTGGAGGAATCTGCGGCGCAGCAATGCGTACTTCCCAAGAGGGATCTCCGGCTCCTGGGGCGGTAGAAGGTTGGGAAGCAGATAATCGCCCTGTTTCGTGTATGTCAGGTTCGGCATGGTCAGTGCTCCTTTCTGTTTGGTTTTCACATACAGGATACCTTGTTTCCTGGCTTTCTGCAAATGTGCGATTTTGCCGCTCCTGCCTTTGAAGGGAAAGCACCGTCCGGGCGATCTCCGACAGACACATCTGGGAAATATCGCTGGTGGCAGTCCCCAGGGCATTCAGCGTGGAGAGCGTGTTGAATCCCTTGATGTAGGCAAAATCTTCAATGGAAAAATGGTCAGCCGGGTCAATGCCGCAGCGAACCAGAAGCATATAGCCGATGCTGTTTTGCAGCAGGGGCTTAAACAGGGCTTCCAGCGATTCCTCATCCAGCGGCTCCAGGAAGCTACCCTCTTTGTAGTAGCTCAGCTCCGCTAGATAATCTGAAAAATTATCCTCCATGGCGTTGGAAGCAGCCAAAATGAGGGCGGCGCCCAGATCGGTCTTTTCTTTCAGCTGCCCAAAGCTGTTTTCTAGGGATTCTATAATCTCTGCTTCGTCCCCCGGCTGGACCTCCCAGACTGGAACAGGCCGGGGGCGGCTGCTTTCATGGGTATCGGCAATGTCAAAGTAGTATTTGAGCCTGCTCTTTCCGGTATAGCTGCTGTCGAACATGGCAATGCCCTTGGAGCCACGGTTTACCCACCGCCCGAACCGCCGGTTCCAGCCATTCTTGCCCTCAATGGGAAGCACGGCGGTGGCATCCGGCCTTTGCGCAAACAGCAGAACCTGCTCCTGGAATGGCAGACGGAAATTGCGGCAGGCGGTGGTCAGAAAGGCTTGCCACTGGTCAGGCGCTGAAAGCTCCGTGACGGTTTGCAGATAAAGTTCTGTAATAAGGTCATATTTCGCTGCCAAAATTGCACCTCCTATCGCTCCATAACAGCAGCTTGCTTCTGACGGGAAATGGAGAAACCGTAAACTCTGGAAATTTCATCCCCAAGTCTGCGGGTGATCCTTGTAATGTCAGAGCGTGTCGCGGTCCCTTCATACAATTTTTCTTTCAGCAGGTCGATCTGGGATTCCCGGAGGCCGGATTTGTACACCCGGTAGAGGTAGTGGTTGGTGCCGTCATGGTGGACGGCATCACACCGCAGATCGCCCAGTTTATCCACATACCAAGTGGCATAGTCCATATCCGTATGCAGACAGTCACAGATTTTACCGCTTTTGATTTCTCCATAGCCGGAGTACCGTCCATCCCAGCGCCCAATGCCCGCAATTAAAAGAATGGGCTGGGAAAGCTGGATATTCAGATTGGTCCTTTCATCATCCAGATAGCTTTGGTTGATCTCATACATCAGAGAAATGCGTTCATCCTCAGACAGCTCCGGGTATTCCGCTTCCAGGACATCCCGCCAGTCCTCATAATCCAAATCGTAGTTGCTCCAGATGATATGCCGGTCATTACTCATCTTGCATCCCCCCGGTCTTTCTGTTTGACTGCGTTTTTCCTGATCTCCAATTGCGGCATTTGTACGGTTTTCCCATCCAGCAAGCCCAAATCCAGATCAACATCGTACCGGTCAAACTGCGTTCCATGGGCAAGGTTATATTCATGGAGACTAATTCCAGGAATATAACTGTCACCGTCCAACCGGACACGGCCCTCCGAAAACAGCCGGAAAAGGGTTTGCTCCTTTTCTGCTTCTGTGCCGCAGATAATCTGTTCCATTTCGTGTGGTGTTACAGAGAAGGACATTCCAATTCTCGCCCACAACTTGTTGGTCTGGCTCATCTTGCATCCGCCCGCTCTCTGGATTTTGGCCGCATGGGTTCTCCGTTTTCATCATAATTCTTCGGGTCAGCGGCAGGCGTGGCCCAGCCGAACATAGAGCCCGCAACCATAGCGGCGGCCTGTGCTTTGGTGACACCGTTGGTTTCATTCATGGCGGCGACACTCTCTTTCGGGCTTGCGTCCTGGGGATAGATGCCCGTGGGCGTATATCCCGTTTCCCCCTTGGTAATGACGATCATTTCTCCTGTGGTTTCCAAATAGCTGAAGCATTTGTCCGGCAGAGAGGAACGCAGCGGGATAACCTTAACACCGTTGTTTTCCAGACGTTCTGCCAATTCACAGATGTGGTAAAGGTTTCTTCCCACCTCCAAATGGGTGTCATCTATATAGCGGCAGGTCTGGTCCTGGGTTTCGCCGGAGGGAAGAATCATACGGATCCGGTCCCCGTCCGGGATACGGAACACTTCCTTGTACTCCGGGGTGATGAAGCGGATACCCCTTTCCGCCTGCCGCATATGGCGGTCCAGCCATTGCCGGAGATAGCAATAGCAGTAAATGTTGTATTCCCCCTTGTTGGGATTCAGCCTCAGCAGATAGGCGTAGTGGGGCGTATCCGCACGGAAGCCGTATTCCCGGCCATTGCCAAAGCTGCTTTCCGGGGCTTTCCAACATACAGAGGAAAGTGAGCCCCGATTTTTAAGAATACCGCCGTACTTGTCATCTTCCCGCAGGACGTTGATCACTTCATCCAGTTCCTGCTTAAAGTCCTCAGATTTCAGATCTCCCCGGTGGTCATCCCAGGAGGAAAAGAATTCCTCTCCGCTGCTGCCAAAATCCGCCCGCAGATGCCCAATACAGCCGCACTGGGAAGTAAGCTGCTGGGACTGGGCATAGCTGTACATTTGCTCTCCGGCAGTCATGGGCCGAAGGGTCATTTCCATATCCATTACCGTTCACGCTCCTTGCTTTTTTCGGAATGTTTTGTGTCGGAACCGTCGCCACGGATGCTTTCCAGAAATTTAAGCTGCTCCGTGGCACGGCTTATTAAATCTTTTTCCGCTGCCTCCCGGCTGTTCAGATAATGGCCCCAGAAATAGTTATTCCCGTTCTTGCAGGCCCAGGTGACAAAGCGGTTGGGATCATGCTGGTGAATGCCGATCACGAACTCGGTTTCCCCGATATGAACAGAGTCCGTGATGATATAGCCAATGTTCATTCTGATGTTCATTACCGTTCCTCCTTGTTTTTAATTGCAAAGGCATGAATAATCTCATAATCACCCGCCATTCGTTTTTCCATAATGACCTCCTTATTCGATGCGTTCGCAGATGACCAGAAACCGCTGCTTGCCGCCGCTGGCGTAGGGGTGGCAGGTCAGCAAGGTCAGCATGTCCCGCCCCTCTTGAATGTGAATGGCACCCACATCATTGGGGGCGATGATCTGTGTGTCCACCACCACATAGGTCAGGGTTTCCCAGAGATTTTGGAGGGTGACAAGATCGCCTTTTTCCAGATCCGGGACATAGCGGAAATACGCCGCTCCGTTCCAGCCCCGGTGTCCGGCAATGACGCAGTTGGTATTTTCTCCGCCAATGGGCAGGCTGGTTTGGGAAAGGTGGGCAGCGCCACTGGCCAGATTCCCGTCCGTGGCTCCCAGATAGACCGGCATATCCAGACTGATTTTCGGAATGGTAAGCACGGCGAATACTTCATCCGTGCGCCCGTAGTCTTGGAGATGGAAACTGGATTCCCGAAAGTCATCCGTGCCGTTCAAACCGGCCTGCTTTTGTGCATAGAGAGTTTCATTATAGGCGCACATTTCCTCCCAAAGCTCCGCATAGAGCCGCTGTTCCTCTGTTGGGTTTGTGCTTTCTGTTTCCGGGACGGTGGGATCTTCCCAGGTTAAAAATTGCTCTACAGCCTGACCGATCTGCCTGTCAACCAACGCTCCGTTCCAAAGGGGAAACAGAAGCAGGCTCAGGCCAAACAGGAATACAAACAGCATGAGAACAAAAATGACCTTTTTGCCCATCTCACCGCCTCCGCAGAAACCAAATAGTCGTACCCACAATGCAGAGAATGCCTACAATGCAGAGCCCGGTGAGAATGCCGTTTACATACTTTTCCTCCCATGTAGAGGCCGCTTTTTCCTCGATGGATATTTCTGCGGCGATTTCTTCTGCTTCTTCATAGGGGATGCGAGTACCACGGACAAGGAGCCGGTGGGTGTTCACCCCAAAGGGGGTACAGGTGACCAGGGTGCAATAGTCCTCTCCCTCAGAAACGGTCAGCAATTCCGTTTCATGGGGCAGAACGGTATGAATGGCATCCACCTGATAGGCAAGCGTCTCATCCAGCACCTCCAGATAGAAAACATCGCCCTTCTCCAGCAAACCTAAGTCGGAGAACATCTTCTGACTGGCCATGCCGGAATGGGCGGTGAGGATGGCGTGGGTGCTTTTTCCGCCTATGGGGAGGGAGCTGCCCAGCAGGTGTCCGACGCCGGTTTCCAGGGTACTTGCGTCCGTGCCGTGGTAGATGGGCAGCGTTACGTTGATTTTCGGTATTTCCACATAGCCCATAATGCCGCTTCCGGTAATGTCCAACTGGCTTTCATAGTCCTGGGATGCAATAAGAAGCGCTTCCTGACTGTATGGGTCTTTCCCCTGAACACCGGGCTTCATGGCTTCGTTGTATGCCACCGCCATGGTTCTGGCAATGAGAATGTCTGCATCCTCCATCTGTTCCACCTGCTCCTGATAGGCGGTGTGGATCTGAGATTGGTGCTGCTGGTTATACTGATTGGAGATCAGCGGGTACAGCGTCAGTCCCAGAGCCAGCAGGAAAACCAGCACAGCAGCGGAAACGGTTATCGTTTTTGTATTCATCGTGTCCTCCTTTGGAAACTGCCCCGGAGGGGTGGTTCCCTCCGGGACGCATTGAATTTACTGTTTGGCCTTATTGCGGCAGGCAATCAAGATCACCAGTATTGCACCGGCCATCAGGAGAATGCCGCCCACGGTGAACATCCAGGTGCCGTTGTCGCCAGTCTGGGGCAGGTCAAAGCCGCTGGTGTTTACCACGGTCAAAGGAGCTTCGGCGTTCTTGCTGCCGTTGTCCTCCACCATGTTCACCTTTTTGTTGTCCACGGTAGCGGAAGCGGTGAGCAGCTTGTGTTCCAGATGCTTTTGGGGCATATTGTGGAGGTTTCCATTATCATGGATGATGGAAGCGTACCGGGGATCGTTCTGGATCAGGCCCAGGGCATCGGATTCGTAGATGCTGCAGGAGCTGTCCATTGCTTCCTGAGAAATAATTACTTCGATATCTTCTTTCAAAAGCACGTATCCATTATCAGTGCGAACCTCGGTCATGGTGTAGGTGTCATCTTCCAGGCCCTTGATGATGACTTTGCCCGTGGCCTCCCCGGTCTTGACGGGGACAAAATGGGTGGCGTCCTTTTCTTCTGCCACATGGTCAACCACATAGTAAACGCCCTCCTCCTTGTTCAGCTCGGCCTTTACAAAGTAATTGTCCGTTTTGTTCTTGACTACGAACTCCACCTTGGAAAAATTCCCCTTGCCGTCGGAAAACTGCTTGGTCAGGTCAATACCGTAGGTGAACAGATGGCAGTCATCTACCAGAGTGTCGTAGTAGTCCTGGGAAGTGCGCTTCCAGGTCAAAACCACGTCATTCGGATTTCCAGTGTCACCGTAGACAACAGAGCTGTCACTGTCCATAGTGGCTTTGTAGGTGATCCGCACGGTGCAGTCGGAGAAACCGGAATTGACCATATCCACGCCGGAATAGACTGCCTTGGAGGTGTTGATCTCCGCAAGTCCTCTGGTGGTCATTTCAATGGTCATAACGGATTCTCCGTCGGCGGTGGTATTGTAAGTTGCGGTGAACATCCCGTCCGCTTCTTTCCAGGTGGTGATTCGATCCGTACAATCCTTGTCCGTGAAGAACTCCAGGGTCACATCTCCCTTGTTGTAGGTCAGGCCCTTGGACAGCGTATCGATGAAGGTATAGCAGGACAGGTAGGTGCTTTCGGAAGTAATGCTGGGCAGGGTGGAAACGATCTGGTAATCAATAATGTCACCGTCAGAGGCGGTGCCGGTGTGGGCATAACCATCGGTGATGCTGCCGGAACCGTTGTGCTTGCCGGTATCGTCCTTGTTTTCACGAAGGGTCTTTTCCAGAGTGGGAATGCCCGTCAGGTTCTTGGGGTACAGGGTCACATCATAGATCCAGCGGGTGCCGCCGTCTGTAGCATTGGTGCCGTCAACGGAGGTCATAGGTAAGCTGATTAGGAAAGGATCGGTAGTGGAAACCACCATTTCAGGAACCTTGGTTTCCACAACCAGATACAGTCCCAAATCCAGGTTCTCCGCCTGAGTTTTGCCATATTCATTGGTCAGGGGCATGGCTGCGCTACTTGCGGAAACATATTTTTCCAAAGCATTCTTGATGGTGGTGGCGTTGGCTTCCAGGCTGGAAGCCAGGGCGTGGATCAGCACATCGGACTGATAGTAATACTTAGAGGTATCCAGCATGTCCGCATTGGTGTAGCGGTTGGCACCATTTTCCAGACCCAGAGCTTTCAGGAAGTCAGCGCCAGCGGTTTTGTCAATGGCATACAGGACTTCCACATGGTCATCCGGGCGGCTGTCCGCCTCGGATTCGGAGAACTGGACGATGTCCGCTACTTTGGCATAGCGGAACTCAACACCTTTAATGGCGTAACCGTAGCCGGTTTCGCCGTTGCCGAGAGTGGAACCCGCGCCGCCCAGAACATCGTTTACTCCAGTCTGGTCAAATACGCCGGTGGAAACATAGGAGGAATCCCAAACGCCGTCCTTCTCGGCGTTGGTCAGGTCATACTTGTAGATGGTCAGAGAACCCTTCCGGGATTCATCGATGGTGGCGTCGGCGACCTCGGCGGCGGATACGGAAAGGGTGCAGGACAGGCACAGCATCAGAGCCAGACACAGGGAGAGAATTTTGGTAAAGTGTTTCATAGATACAGTTCCTTTCAGTTTTTTATTTTCAGATAGTGATGAATTTTGAGCATGAAAAAAGCCAGGGGGCGGTCCCTGGCACGGTAGTGGTAGGCAGTCATTTTATTTCCTTCGTTCTTTGCGGTAAGAGACAGTCAGGAGGATCACACAGAGAATGACGCAAAGAAGCCGTGTAATGCGCAAGAAAGCCGCAGACCCTGAACCGGTCTGAGGCAGCTTGAAGCTCTCACAGTTTACGACCCGAAAAGAAACGGTCAGATCGTCAGCGGGAAGTGTCCCTTCAAAAGCGGCTTCTGTCAGGAGTGAATAACCATCCGGGGCTTCCAGCTCTGTCACCCGGTACATAAGGCCGGGATGCAGTCCGGTCCATTCCAAAAGACCATCCTTTCCGGAGGTCAAACAGCCATTTTCAATATCGGGATTGAAGCAGCGGCCCTCTGTGACAGTTTCAGAATCCGTGTACTCAACGGGCCACCAGAGGGAACCGTCCTCGCTCCACTCCAGCAGAAACTTTGCACCGGCAAGCGGTTCACCTTGGATGTCTACTTTTTCAATGGTGATCTTGCCGGGGCGCAGAGCGTTGGTGAACGGGACCTGGGCGGTTTCTCCCGGTTTGACCGTAACCGTCTGGGGATTCTCGCTGGTACAGTGATACAAGCTGTTCTCCGGGATCAGCTCCTCCACCTTGTATTCTCCGGGTTGCAGCATTCCCGTGAGAATCAGACCGGATTCATCGGTGGTAAAGGGAGAACCCGCAATTTCAGTGCCAGTCGAATCCGTGATACGGAACTGCCAGCCGCTTAAAGGACCTTCCCCGTCCATAGATTTGATGATTTTAAGGTTTCCACAATGTACGTTTTCAAAGGTTACGGCGGTATCCTCGTGGGGCTTAATCTCAAATTCCTGGACGGTTTCATCTACCATCCAGTATTCATTTTCAAAGCGCCCATGCTCGTTGCCTGTCTCCTTGGCCCAATAGGTACCGGGGTCCAGGTAATACCCGACCTTGCCCTCCGCATTTGTGGTCACGCTGCAAACTTCCTGGGTACAGCTCTCGTCAGAGTAAACGGTGATGTTCCAGCCTTCCACGTTTTCTCCGGTGTTGGTCTTTTTGTAGAACCAGCCCAGGCCCTGCTCCTTGTTGTTCCATTGGTCAACTGCGTTTCTGCCTGCTTCCACGGTTACGGTATGGAATCCCAGCTCAACCGTCCAATAAAGATCGTCGGTGGGAAGCTCCTGAACCGTGTACCGTCCAGGCAGCAGGTTTTCCGTACAGGCATACCCGGTTTCATCCGTGGTATAATCCCCGACAACATTTCCCTCCGTGTCTCGCACCTGAAATGTCCATCCGCCCAGATGGTTTCCCGTATTGGTGGTTTTGTGGAACTCAATGCGTCCATAGTGGATGTTGGTGAAGGTAACGGAGACGGTTTGGTTTGCAACAACGGTCACGGGCTTGACGGCGGTATCGCAGACCCAGTAGGAATCCGTAGAACCGGCCTCCCTGGCATAATAGGTTCCGGGCTTTAGCCCGCTCACGGTAAAGGTGCCGTCCGAGCCGGTGGTAAAAGGAGAGCCGGACACTTGGGAGGTACACCCAGGATCTGAGTAAAGGCCGATTTTCCAGCCGCTTACGTTTTTACCGGTATTGGTAGCCTTTATCAGCTTGACATTGCCTGTATTCAGTTTGTTATAGAAACTGACCGTGGCTGTCCCGCCGCTGGTGACGGTCACCCGCTGGGGATTGGCGCTGGCACAGGTATAGAGATCATTCACCGAACTATTAGTATGGCCCAGCTCCTTGACATAGTAAGCTCCGGCGGGTAAATCCGTAACGGAGATCTTACCGCTGGAATTGGTAGTGTGGGGGCCAGATACCAAGGACGTGCAGGCGGAGTTGGAGTAAACTCCAAATTTCCAGCCGGAGAGATTCTTCCCATCCTCTGTGGTTTTGGTCAGGCTGATATTTCCTTTTGCCGGAGCTTGCAGTTTGAAATAGGCGTTGAGGCTTCCCGTGGAAGGTGTGTACAGGGAGATGCAAGCCTGATATGTGGAAGTTCCTCCATACCAGATAGAGACAGAAGAATTTTTAGCCGAAGGCAAGTTGCGGGAACAGGAAAATACCGTGGTCGGAGAAATCGTTCCAGCCTGAGTAATGTACAGGCTGTTGCCGCTCTTATAAAATTCAGCCCCGTTTCCATCCGTGAAGCTGAAACTGGATAGAACGCCATTGCTGTCCGTCACCATGGTTTCATCCCCGGTCATGGTGATCGTTGGGGCGGAATTTCTATCCTTGCTGGTAAAGCTGGGGATTTTCATTGCCGCCTGGACGCTGTTTACAATCGCGTTGTAATTGGGCGCAAAGTTATCTACATTGTCAACACCCGCATTATAGAAAACATCCCCATCCGTATAACCGTTGGAGCTGTTGGAGCGGAAGGTGCTAGCGTCCCTCAACCCCGTCACAATTTCATAAATCAGGAACTGGGTTGCCACTTTCAGCGGAACATTGGGATTGCTGGCTCTGGGTGTGGTCAGCACGTTATAGGAATCGTCCCACATCTGATTGCTGTACAGCAGAATGAGGGTGATTGCCTCCCGGCGCTCCGCTGGCAGAGCGTACCACACATCCGATCCCCGTCCGCCGCCACTGCCATCCACGGTGACGCCGTGATCCACATAGTTTCCCGGTGTACTGGCGGCAAACTCTTTGTGAGGTTCGATACAGTAGATGGGGTTATTCGGGTAGGACACTCCGCCGTACCGGGCAAAGTGCCAGCCAAGATTTTTGTGGTAGGCTGTAACAGCAGAGCCGGTCCCGTTGGGGCGGTAGGTCACGGAAATCTGACTGGAAAGCCGCACCGTGTAATCCGGGCTGGCTTGGTCAAACAGGGTAACATTGCCGCTAGTGGCTGAAGCCAGCATAATACCGTCCTCTGCCAGCAGCTCCGGAGAATCCAATTCCTCTAAAACTTCCGGGATGGTTTCCGGCTGGGCTTCTTCTTCCTCCGAGGCCGTTGTTTCGTCTGTAGAATCCGGGCCCGTGGATTCTGTGGAATCAGTTGCGGCTATGGATTCAGTTCCCTCTGTGGATGGGGAGGTTTCGATGGTTTCATCCGGGGGTGGCTGTAAAACATCTACGCTCTCCTCCGTAGCTGGGGAAGCAGTTGCTTCCGAAGTCGTTTCACTGACTGTTTCTTCCGTGGCGGTGGTACTGTCCCCGGACACTTCCGCCGCATAGACGGTGGGAAGCATAGCAGCCACCAGCATCAAAACCAAGAGAAACGAGATATATCGTTTAATTGTTTTTGCCATGACATTTCCTTTCAAAAAAATATCCCTGCCAGTGTACGGCAAGGATCGTGTTTGTTGTTTACATCGGCACAAAGCAGGTTCTTCTTTTCGGTAGGTACAGGTAGTTTGGAGGGGGTGAGGTGTGGAGAGGGGGAACCGCAGAAAATCCTCATTTGAGCCATTCAAAAAATGGCAGACTGCCCCCTTGAAAGTACCTACCGCTCCTGTTCCCGCTGCCGCTTTCGGTAAAACTCCAGTGCTTTTACAATGGTATCTTCAATCTTCTGCGCAGGCGTCCCTGGCGCAAAATACTTGCTGATACGATCTTTTGGAATTTTGAATTGTTCCTTCTGGTTGGGCTTTTCTTCCTGCATGATGGAGAAGATCACATCCATATTCAGCCTGCCCGCCTCGGAGAATTTCCGCATTTTGATAGCCTGGACATGGGAGGGTGTACAATCCTCAGACATCATGGTTTCGTGGAGGTCATGCTGCTCCTGCTCTGTCAGATAGGACAATTCCACGGCAGGACGCAGGGCAATTTGCATCTTGTCTTTCTCTTTCAAGACGGAATTGTCCACCAAGTCCAGCAGCTCGGGGGTAAGGTTAGTCAGACGAATAAATTTTCGGATTTGCTCGTGGCTTTCCCCGGACTGTTTTGCTAAAAGCTCACGACTTTTCTTGCCTGAAAAATGGGGCAACACTGTTGCACCATTTTCCTTACTTGGTCTGCCAGCTTGCCGTTTCATTGCATCCAACTTCATCTTATAAGCAAAGGCTTTTTCCGACGGCAAAATCTGTTCCCGCTGAAGATTGGAGTCCACCATAATAATGGTCGCTTCTTCCTCCGTCAGATTCCGGACAACACAGGGCAGCATACCTTTGGATGCAAGCTCACTGGCGGTTTTCCGGCGATGGCCTGCCACCATTTCATAGCGCCCATCTTCCTTTGGGCGAATGATAGCAGGCACCAGCACACCATGCTGTTTTACACTGTCCACCATTTCCTGCATACTCTCGTCCATGCGTACCTTAAAGGGATGGTTTGGGAAATCATCAATCAGGTCAATGGGAATGTCCTCAACCCTGGGCTGAGCGGCAACATCCCGCTCCTCCTGAGTGGTGAACAGACTATCGACTGAGGTCAGAAGATTTGCTGCGCTGCTTTTCACCAATGTCCATCACCTCCTGCACCAAAGTCCGGTAGGCTTCTGCGGCACGACCTTTCGGCTCATGCTTGAAAATGCTGTGGTCGGCTGTGCTGATCTCCGCCAGCCGAACCGTAGCGGGGATCACCGCCTGCATGATGGGTAGGTGCTTCCCGTAGGCTTCTCTCACCGATGCCACAATGTCCTTTCGGAAATTGGTTTCGTTCGCCATGGTCATGAATACACCGCCGATTTTTAGCCGGGGATTGATCTGCCGCTTGATTCTCTGCACAGTGCTGACCAGCTCCGTCATGTTCTCAGCGGCAAAATACTCCGCCTGCACGGGAATAAGAACATAGTCCGATGCAGACAGAGCATTGATGACCAGCATACCAAGAGACGGACGGCAATCCAGCAGAACATAGTCATAGTCTTTCTTCACGCTGTCGATGTACTGTCGCAGTACCGTTTCCCGGCTCATGACATTGACCAGCCCCACCTCTACCGCAGACAGAGTGCGGTTGCCGGGAACAAAGTCAAATCCCTCATGATGCTGCCTGATTACCGAATGCTCACTGCCGCTGACACCTGCTACAACATCGTTCATAGCATTGCCCAGGGTCAGCGGCAACTCATTCGGCTTTCGCAGTCCCAGCATTTTGGTCAGGTCTCCCTGGGGATCTACATCCACCAGCAAAACCTTTTTGCCCTGCATCGCCAGACCTGCGCCAAGGTTATACACCGTGGTGCTTTTGCCCACACCGCCCTTCTGGTTGGCAACGGCAATCACTTTTGTTTTCGCCATTTTGGGGTTTCCTCCTTATAATAGATTTAGCCGCCTGCGGCGAGGCAGACGGCTATGTACCGGAAACAGAAAAACCGCCTACTTTCAGGAAAAAGTAAGCGGTCAGATATGTATTAAATTCGTTTCACCGGGGCTGAAGTTACTTTCAGAATCAGGTCATCCACACAGTCGGTAAATCGACCTTGCTGAATCAGCTTATTCCTCAATTGAATAAGGCTCTTTACAAGAATACGGTATTCCGGGGCATCCAAATATAGATAGTATTTTCTTCTGAACATAAGATTTCCCTCCCTTGCAGATATACTACTAGAAAATGCTTTTACTTTCAAATATACATAAATTCATGTCATACTATCACTTCATTTTTACAGCAACTTTTCGATAAGCAACATATTTCCCTTGATTTCTCTCTCCCTGTGTGCTATTCTTTATCTAAAAGTTACTACATTTTTGAGGCAAGTATGGGGTGATCGCTATGATCAAACGAGATTTTTATTTGAATCAAATCATCCGCCATATGTGGAGCGGTGATATTAAGGTCATTACCGGTATCCGACGGTGCGGGAAGTCTGTTCTGCTGTTTGAGTTGTTTCGTGACTATCTTTTGTCAAATGGTGTTTCGGAGGATCAGATCATTGCGATTGCCTTGGATCAGCGAAGATACTATAAGTTCCGCAATCCCATCACCCTGTGCGAATATGTGGAAGCCATCGTCACCGCCGCCAAAGACAGACAGTTCTACCTGTTCATTGACGAGGTGCAATTTACTACCAGGGTCAAGGATACGGAAAACGGCGATATTGAGGTTACGATTTACGATATGCTCAATGAGCTGAAATCGTACAAAAACCTGGATGTCTATGTGACGGGCAGCAATTCCAAAATGCTTTCCAGTGACATTGCCACGGAATTTCGCGGGCGGGCTACACAGATTCATGTGTATCCTTTCTCCTTTGGCGAGTTCTATTCCTATGTGGGCGGCGATGAAAAGAAAGCGTTGGAGCATTTCATGCTTTACGGCGGTATGCCCCGGCTCCTGCAAATGACGGACGAGCAGGATAAAAAAGACTACCTGACCAATCTTTACAAGGAACTGTACTTGAAGGACATTGTGGAGCGCAACGGCATTGAACGGGAGGACATCTTAAGCAGCATTCTGGACTTCCTGGCTTCCCAGGTTGGCTCTCTGACCAACCCGACCAACGTCGCAAATTCCATCAGCAGTATGCGCCACGAGAAGATCAACTCTGCCTTGGTTTCTTCCTATATTACCCATACGGTTGATGCATTCCTGCTGCGTGTGGCCCAGCGGTATGATGTGAAAGGCAAGTCTTATTTTAACTACCCCAACAAGTATTACTACACCGACATTGGCCTGCGCAATGCCCGCTTGAATTACCGGCAGTACGATCCCGGTCATATTATGGAAAACATCATCTACAATGATCTGATCCGCCGGGGATATAATGTGGATGTGGGTGTTGTGGTTGACCGGAGAAACGGAGGCTATGTCCAGAAGGAAATTGATTTTGTAGTCAATCAGGCGGACTGCAAGCTGTATATTCAGTCTGCATTTCAGGTGGACAGCGAGCAGAAAGAATCCGCTGAACTGGATTCCCTGAAGCTGACAGGTGACTTCTTCAAGAAAATCATTGTGCGGATGGATATCCCTCATAATTTCTATGATGAAAATGGCATCTTCCATTGTAATTTGATTGACTTCCTGCTGGAACGGGTGGATTTATTCTAAGCGGATCATTTTACGCCCATTCTATCTTCGGAATACCGAGATAGCAATTTCTTTGGATTTCCAACTTTTTGAAAAAATGGCTTGGGGTTTATTTGGGGTTTACGCCCCTTAAACCCCACGATTTTACTCGCTCTTACTCACTATTTCACGCCAAAATTGTTTTCTTTCTCACCATTATTTGCACTTATTCAAATATTTTTAGCTTATTCGACAGGCTGTTTTGGTCTCTCATAACCCGGAGGTCGTAGGTTCGAGTCCTGCCTCCGCAACCAAATCAGTTACCGTTGTTGATACAATTTCAACAACGGTAACTTTTTATTTATTACCGTTCTGGAGATGTTTTTGGAAGGAAACCGGGGATATTTCGAACATTTCCGGCCATAAGCAAATTGTATGCCCGGATTTGATGCGGCCATGGTCTGAAAAGACAGGGCTTGGTAAAATGACAATCGTTATAAGAATATAAACGATAAATTATTATTTTCTATATATACAGAACCGTCCATGGCTGGGAGCAACCTCGGATATGGACGGTTTTTTAATGATACCCATGGGACAGAAAGGACAAAAAGGACAGTCAAAATTCGGGCAGATCACCTACTTGTAATTTGCCGCCGCCAGAGTTAACATCACACACATTTTTTATGGGGGTGATGGAATGGACGAATACATTCAGCAGCTCCGGGCTTATGTCCGGGAGCATAAAATCATTTTTGAGGAGGACTGCCCACAGCCATGTCTGGATGCCCTGTGGTGGCATCATGGGGAGTATCACAACACAGACAGTCCTCAGGAGAAGGAGGGCTTCAAAAATCTCCGGATCTGCCTGGACTCGTTACCGGTTGAGGATAGCGATGTGGTGGCCGGAGAGGTGGGGGTGCGCAGTTGACAATGGAGTTGACAGGGGGTGAAAAATGTTGAAGCCTGCCCTTGACCGAGAGAAGAGACTCGCCTATAGATGATTAGCCGATAAAGGAATGGACTGTTTTTAATTAACTCAGTTTTTAAATCATGCTGATTTGAATAAAAATTACAGACGAGTGGCATAATTCTGTTGAATTTGAAAAAACTCGTGTTATAATAATAAAAAAGGGAGGAATATACATGAGGATCAAGCGTATTACTATAGGCAACTTTAAGAATCTTGCAGAAACAACCTTGGATTTAACGCGTATGATTGCTCTGGTATCAACAAATAACTACGGAAAATCCAACTTGCTGGAAGCTATTCGTTTTGGCTTTGACTTCATTTCTGCATCGCCTAAAGAAAGAAATATAATGATGAGATGGAGACGAGGCATTCCCTTGTCACATGAACTTGCGGGGAAGGAATATAAATTTGTCGTTGAATTTGATGATCCGGAGTTAGAGCAGTACAGGTTTGTCAGATATGGTTTTAGTTTTACATGGTATAATGACCAAGAGACAGGCGCAGTTATTACCGACGAACAAATTGAGATGCGCGCAACGGAAAGCGTGCGGTATACTGCGTATTTAAAACGAGATAAGGGACAATACAGAGCGGGTAAAACAAAAACTGGATTCAGGAAAATTGCGCTGACAGAAGATGTTTTGGCAGTTGATATTATTTCGTCTTTTGATGATGTCGAAATAACCTCTGTAATTCGTAAGATTAAAAAATTGGGTTATCGGATGTGCAATACCTTGGAGCTTGATAGATCCTTCAGACCGAATCCGATTGAATTTGAATTTGATGCGAAATCTGCACTAGCATTTGATGATGACGATATTCCTAGAGCGCTCAGTGTTCTTAGCAAGGAAAGACCCGAACAGTTCAACCTCTTTATAGAGACAATATATGATTTGTTCCCGGAATTTGAGCAGGTTGAATTGAGCGCATACTCATTAAAGGGGAAATCACAAGCCTTTAAGGCATATGTAGTTGCTTCCTCAGAGGATGAAGTTGTTGAGGCGGCCCCAGAGGAACTCCCATACCATGTTAAAGATGAGCTGTACAGATTAATTATTCGAAGCAAATATTTAAATCAGCCTATTAGCATGGAACATATGTCTACCGGCACAAAGCGCGTTTTTTGGTTGATTGCCAATGCTGTATTTGGTGGGAGCTACCATACAAATATACTCGGTGTAGATGAAATCGAGACTAGTATTCATCCGAAGATGATTCGTCGGTTGCTGGAAGCCCTATCAGATATTCTCGAAGAAACTTCAATGATTGTTACCAGTCATTCGCCCTATTTGATTCAGTATCTTAAACCAGAGTCAATTTATGTTGGTGTTCCTAATGATTCGGGTGTTGCAACATTTAGAAGGATTCATCCATCAAAGGTTAAGAATCTAATTTCTACAACACGCGAATTGGAAACCTCGGTTGGTGAGTATTTATTTGAATTGATGTCTGGAGATGAGGACTCGGCAGCTATTCTTTCTGCATATTTGGAGGATAGCTGCAATGAGTAACAAATACGAAGAAGGCATTGCCTTTATCCTAGAGGGGGATACTGAAAAGGAATTTTATCTGTCATTATTGGAGTTTCTTTGTAAAAAGCACGGTGGTATTCTTGAACGGCAGCTTGATTGTGGTAATAGCCCGGATATCATTTATTCACTGAGAACGCCCAAGCGTTCTCTGCTACTTAAGTTTAACACAGTAAATACCGTTACCCAAATGCCACATTCCAGCCGCTGGTTCATTACTCAGTGTAAAGATAAGCATAAAGATGTGGGTTCGTGGACCGTATTTCTGTGTTATGATTTGGACAATTACAAAAATGATATCACTAAATTCTACGAGGGTGATTGGACGAATCTGCGTACATCTTTAAAAAAGAAAGCAAAAGCTGTTCATGATATAGCGGCTGCGGCAGATATTGAGGATATCATTCTATCCGACATTGATGGAGTATCCTGTTTCTTGGGAAGCTCGTCCGCAATGGCGATCCCCACCGGAAGCAAAGGAAAAGCGAAATTAAAAAAATTGTTCCGTCAGGTTGGCAAAACTTATCATGAGGGAAAGCGTGCGCGTGCGCTTATTGATTCCCTCGATATGCAGAAGATTATTGATACATCCTCGGCTCCGCTTGCCGTAATAGAAAATATTTTATTTGAGTTGGAATTTTTGAGCGCAAAAAGTTGAACTCGTTTGTAAAAGTAGCGCAATTATCGTACTCATAAAAAATGAGTTGCAACAAATGATTAAGTTGTACTTAGCTTCGCTTTAAAGAATGCAATAATGTTTCTATATTGAGAACACAGAAAAGAAGCCTGTACAAGGAAGTATACAAAAACAAAAAGCAGACCCAGGTCAGCAGGATTCTACCTGCCAGCCTGGGACTGTTTTTGTAATATTTCATAGCCTTGTTACGATATTCTTCCTGTCCTTAAACATGAACACCACTCGCTCGTCGGCGTGGACGGTGACGTGGTCGATAGTGCCGTGCCAGAGTTTTTCGTCGAAGACTACGGGCAGGGTGTCCAACTCACCCA
>JBJDYN010000161.1:0-6811 GCA_051867395.1 Faecousia sp.
GGAAGGCATGGCGCTGCCGCGCCAGTGGAACCATCGTAAGATAAACGATCATTTATCTGATGATATCACGCTGCGACGGAATAGATACGAAGAAAAACAGCGCGCCAACCGTTTGATGCGGTGGGTGCGCTGTGCGTTTATGGTTCTTGTTATTTTCGGCATTTCTCCAAAGAAATGGTTGTCAACCCTTTCTTCTTGGGGGAGCTGCCTTTTTGACAGGCGCTTTGGATGCTTTCGGCGGCGCTTTGGGCTTCTTTCCGGCAGCCGTTTTCTTTGGCGGCGCAGCATACCCGCCGGGCTTCGGGGGAACGGCACGGATCAGGCACTTGGGGCCGGAGCCGATGAGATCCTCCCGGTGGGCGGCTATCAGGGCTTCCCGGACCAGATAGTAGTTCTTGGGGTTCCGGTACTGGATCAGGGCCCGCTGCATGGCCTTCTCGTGGGGGTCCGTGGGGACGTAGACCTTCTCCATGGTTCGGGGGTCCAGACCGGTGTAGTACATCACCGTGGAGAGCGTGGAGGGAGTGGGGTAGAAGTCCTGAACCTGCTCCGGGTTGTAGCCCATGTCCCGGATGTACTCCGCCAGCTCCACCGCCTCCTTCATGGTGGAGCCGGGATGGCTGGACATGAGGTAGGGGACAAGGTACTGCCTTCTGCCGTACTGCTTGTTCAGGGCGAAGTATTTGTCCACAAATTGGTTATAGACTGCGTTCTTCGGCTTGCCCATCCGGCACAGCACTGCGTCGGACACATGCTCCGGGGCGACTTTCAGCTGGCCGGAAATGTGGTATTGTACCAGTTCTTTGAAAAAGGTGTCCTTTTTGTCCGCCAGCAGGTAGTCAAACCGGATGCCGCTGCGGACGAAGACCTTCTTCACTCCGGGCAGCTTTCGCAGTTTCCGCAGCAGGGCGATATAGTCGGAGTGGTCTGCGTTCATGTTCTTGCAGGGGGTGGGGTACAGGCACTGCCGTCCGCCACAGGCGCCCTTGGTCAGCTGCTTTTCGCAGGCGGGGTGGCGGAAATTTGCCGTGGGACCGCCCACATCGTGGATGTAGCCCTTGAAGTCCTTGTCTTTGGTCATGAGCTCTGCTTCCCGGAGGATGGATTCGTGGCTCCGGACCTGGATGATCCGTCCCTGGTGGAAGGTCAGGGCGCAGAAGGAGCAGGCCCCGAAGCAGCCACGGTTGGAAACCAGGCTGAATTTGACCTCCTCGATGGCAGGTACGCCACCGGCCTTTTCGTAGCTGGGGTGGTAGGTACGCATGTAGGGCAGATCGTAGACCGCGTCCATCTCCGCCGTGGTCAGGGGCTTCTGAGGCGGGTTCTGCACCACGAAGAGATTGCCGCAGGGCTCCGCCAGCCGCTTGGCGGTGAAGGGGTCGCAGTTGCCGTACTGAATTTTGAAGGATTCCGCGTAGCGCCGTTTGTTGGCCTTTAATTCTTCAAAGGAGGGCAGCACGACGGTGGGCAGGCTGTCGTCCAACTCCTGCATTTTGAACACCGTGCCGTCGATGTAGGTAATGTCCTTGACTTCCATGCCGGAATTCAGGGCGTCGGCGATCTCCACGATGCTCTTTTCCCCCATGCCGTACATCAATAGGTCCGCCTGGCTGTCCAGCAGAATGGAGCGCTTCATGCTCTCGGACCAGTAGTCGTAATGGCTGAAACGCCGCAGGCTGGCTTCGATGCCGCCGATGAGGATGGGCACGTCCTTGTAGGTCTGGCGGATCAGGTTGCAGTAGACGATGGTGGCATAGTCCGGCCGCTTGCCCATAACGCCCCCGGGGGTGAAGGCGTCGGTTTTCCGGCGGTGCTTGGTGACAGAATAGTGGTTCACCATGGAGTCCATGTTGCCGCCGGACACCAGAAAGCCCAGCCGGGGACGGCCATACACATCAATGGACTTGGGATTTTTCCAGTCCGGCTGGGAGATGATGCCCACGCTGTAGCCGTGGCTTTCCAGCACCCGGCTGATAATGGCGTGGCCGAAGGAGGGGTGATCCACATAGGCATCCCCGATGACGTAGACAAAGTCGCATTGCTCCCAGCCCCGGTCCAGCATATCCTGCTTACAAATGGGCAGAAAATCCATAGATTACCTCCAAAAAATACAAATCAAAACCCGGACTTGATTACTTTTTCACAGAGCTTGGAATAGATCCATTCCAGAAACCAGGGCTCGCTGACCTTTTCCGGCAGCTGTGTCACCGGAATCCAGCTGACGTCGCTGTTTTCGTCGGGCTTTATGGCAATGGGCTGCGCCGGGTCCGCCTCAAACAGGTAGGTCACGTTCAGATGCAGGTGGGAGGACACATAGCTGCCCCGCTTGATGTGGCCGTCCACCGTCAGGATCTCCAGGGAGAAGATCTCCGGGGACAGCAGTTTCAGTTCCTTCAGACCGCTTTCCTCCATGACTTCCTTTCGGGCCACATGGAGCAGATCCCGGTCTCCGTCGGCGTGGCCCCCCATCCAGGACCAGGAATGGTAGATGTTGTGGTAGACCATCAGCACCTGCTGTCGGTCCGGGCTCACCACCCAGGCCGAGGCAGTCAGATGGGCGACGGCGTTGTCCCGGGTGTAGATGTCCTGGCCCCTTTCCAAGAAGGACAGCAGCAGCGCCTTGTCCCGGGTCTCCTGCTCGTTCCATGGGGTGTAGGCGGCGATTTGCTCGGCAAGTTCCATATTATTTGCGCTCCTTGCGTTCCAGCTTCTTCTTGGTGCCGTCGGGATTTACAATGTAGGTGTTGTCCAGCTGGCCTGTCAGGTTGGCCTTGACAGAGTCAATGTAGATTCTGCGCAGTTTGTCCCGCTCCGCAATTTCCTCTGGGGTCAGGCCTTCGGTTTTGGCTTTCTTCGCCAGGACGTTGATCCGGGCAATGACTTCACTGATGTTCATAGCGTTTCCTCACACATAGCGGTGGATGACCACCGAAATTCGATCTTTTTTGGTGCGCCCGTAGACGCTGGCCAGCTTGATTTTCCCCAGGCCCCGGACGGAGATTTTCATGCCCTCCGCAACGGCTTTGTCTGGCTTTTCACAGGGCTGGCCGTCAATGGCGGCTTTCCCGGAGGTCACATACTGAGCCGCCAGACTCCTGCCGATGCGAAAGCCGGAGGCGATGACGCTGTCCAGCCGTAAAGACGCCAGGGTGTCTTTGATTTCCCGGACCTCAGGCTCCGGGATGTTGGCATTTGCCAGGGGAATTTGCGCCAGGTGCAGCTTCGTCCGCCCGGCGGAGGTGAAATTCTGCAAAATGTATGGCGCGATTTCCGCTGTAACGAAGAAATCGCAGCTGCCCTTATCCACCAGAATGTCGCCCACGGTCTCCCGGCCGATGCCTGCTCCCATCAGCGCTCCGAGGAAATCCCGATGGCTGGGACTGTCCCCCTGATAGAAGGTGGCGCGCAGGCAGCAGACAGGACTGTCGGATTCCAGCAGGGCGCTTTCGTCCAGATAGTCCGGCAGGAAGATCAGCATTTTCCGCTCCGCCTCCGGATATCCGCCGAAAGAATACAGTCCCTCCGGCTTTCCGAAAAGATAGTTTGCCAGCTCCAGCTCCCGGGGAGAGAGAAAGCAGGTATTGGCGGGGATATTTTTGCGGATTCCGGCGTTGATTTTGTCCCAAAGCTTGGCCAGCAGCAGCCTGTCCTCCGGGGTTTGGGCGATTTTTTCAATGTTGTTTCGGTCCATGTTATCACCAGATGTCATTATAGCATATCTTTCTTCGTGTGAAAAGAAGTTTTTCTTGTGCCCGGGGCAAATGTGGAGTATAATGAGGATGATAAATGATGATTTCCTGTGCGTATCGTACATGCTTCAGTCAACAACAGTAGGGGAGAGGGACAGCCTATGACCATCGGAATTATTGGCGGCGGGGCGTCGGGGATGGCGGCGGCTTTGGCGGCGGCGGAAAATGAGAATATTCAGGTCGTGCTGATGGAGCGGCAGGCGCGGGTTGGCCGGAAGCTCCAGGCCACCGGAAACGGGCGCTGCAATCTGACCAACCTCCACGCCCTGGAGGGGGGCTACCATGGGGAGAACCCCGCCTTTTCGGAATATGCCTTGGAAGCCTTCGGGCCGGAAGTGGCCCGTTCCTGGTTCCGGGGGCTGGGGCTGTATACTGTGGCGGAGGATTCCGGCCGGGTGTACCCCTATTCCGACCAGGCCAATTCCGTGGTGGACGTGCTGCGCTTCGCTCTGGAAAAGCCCAATATCACCGTGAAGCTGGGCTTTGAGGCGGAGAAGGTGAAAAAAACTTCCGGCGGCTTTCTGGTGCAGTCCCGGGAGGAAGCCCTGGAATGTGACAGGCTCATCATCGCCTGCGGAGGCCTGGCGGGAACCAAGCTGGGCGGCTCCATGTCCGGCTACAAGCTGCTGCGGTCCCTGGGCCACAAATGCACCAGGCTGCGGCCCACCCTGGTTCAAATCAAAACCAGCTGGGGCGGTGTCGCGGGGCTGAAGGGCGTCCGGGCCAACTGCCGTGCGGCGATTTTCCATAATGGAGTCAAGACGGCCGAAAGCGCCGGGGAGCTGCAGTTTACGGAATACGGGCTGTCCGGGCCGGTGATTTTTGAGATTTCCCGGGACGTCTGCCAGGGCGGGGGAGACTGGGTGTGCCGCCTGGATTTCCTGCCCCACATCCAGGAAGACGAATTGAAAGCCGAGCTGCTGGGAAGAAAAGCAACCGCCCTGCCCGCCTCGGAGCTGCTGACAGGAATTCTCCACAACCGGCTTGGCCGGGTGCTGACCCAGGCAGCGGGGATTCGTTCCGGCTGCGCCATTTCGGAGTTGGCTGATGCTGAACTGGAACAGGTGGCCCGGACGGTGAAGAGCTTTGAAGTGCCCCTGACGGAGCCGATGGGCATGGACTGCGCCCAGGTCACCGCAGGGGGCATCGTCACCGAAGAATTTGCGCCGCAGACCATGGAAAGCCGCCTGGTGCCCGGCCTCTACGCCTGCGGAGAGGTGCTGGACGTGGACGGAGACTGCGGCGGCTATAATTTGCAATGGGCCTGGAGCTCCGGCAGACTGGCTGGGGCCAGCGCCGGGAGGAAGGACACATGATACGATTGCGGGATATCCAGCTGCCGCCGGAACACAACGCCCACCAGCTTCAGTTCGAAGCGGCGAAGCTGCTGTGCATTTCCAATTCCAGAATTCGAAAGCTCACCATCGTCCGCCGCAGTGTGGACGCCCGGAAGAAGCCGGACGTCAAAATTATCTACACCGTGGACGTGGCGGTGGAGGGCAACGAACAGAAGATTTTGAAGCAAAGCGCCTGCAAGCGGGCCTCTCTGGCGCCGACAGCTTACTATCAGCCGCCGAAGCCGGATTTTCAGCCGGAAAAGCGGCCGGTGGTCATCGGCTTTGGCCCGGCGGGGATGTTTGCGGCTTTGATTTTCGCTCTGGCGGGCTGGAAGCCTCTGGTACTGGAACGGGGTGAGGATGCGGCATCCCGACACGAGAAGGTAGAGAAATTCTTCGAGACCGGTGTTCTGGACCCCGGGAGCAACGTCCAGTTCGGCGAGGGCGGCGCGGGGACTTTCTCCGATGGCAAGCTGAACACCGGGGTCAGCAATCCCAGGATCCGCTGGATTTTGGAGCAGTTCGTAAAAGCCGGAGCCAGGGAGGACATCCTCTACGATGCCAAACCCCATGTGGGCACCGACGTGCTGCTGACGGTGGTGCAGAATCTGCGCAAACGGATCCTTTCCCTGGGCGGCGAGGTCCGCTTCAACACCCAGGTCACCGGGCTGCGGGTGGAAGACGGCAGGCTGGTTGGCCTGAAAACCGGGGACGGGGAGATCATCGACTGTGATACAGCTATCCTTGCCATCGGCCACAGCGCACGGGACACCTTTGAAATGCTGAATGCCGCGGGAGTGCCCATGGAGCCCAAGCCCTTTGCCATGGGGGTGCGGATCGAACACAAGCAGGCGGCCATCAACGCTGCCCAGTATGGAAAGGAAAATCCCGCCCTGCCGCCGGCGGACTACAAGCTGGTGGAGCATTTGCAGGACGAGACGGTGTACACCTTCTGCATGTGTCCCGGCGGCTATGTGGTGGCGGCGGCCAGCGAGGAGGGCCGGGTGGTCACCAACGGCATGAGCTGTGTGGACCGGGACGGGGAAAACGCCAACGCGGCATTGCTGGTGACGGTGAATCCTGCGATTTTCCCCTATGAAGGCCCCTTGGGCGGCATGCTGTGGCAGCGGGAGATTGAGGAGCGGGCATACAACATCAGCGGCAGCTACCGTGCTCCGGCCCAGAAGGTGGGGGATTTCCTGGCGGGCCGACCCAGTGAAGGGCCGGGAGGGGTGATGCCTACCTATCGTCCGGGGGTAACCTGGTGTGATCTGCATGAAGTGCTGCCCCGGCGGCTTACGGATGCGCTTGCGGAAGCGCTGCCCAAGCTGGAGGGCAGGCTCCACGGCTTTGCGAATCCGGAGGCGGTGATGACGGCACCGGAAACCCGTAGCTCCTCCCCGGTGCGCATTGTCCGGGACGAGAGCCGGCAGTCAGCGCTGCGGGGGCTGTACCCGACTGGTGAGGGCGCAGGCTACGCCGGAGGGATTATGTCCGCCGCCATCGACGGCATTCAGACCGCAGAAGCGGTTATCAAATGGAAAATGGAATAGTATGCTGATCGGCTTGACGAAGGAAAATGATCGTTTAGCGGGCAAGGCCCGCGGCGAATGCGTTACGCACTTTGGGTGGTAGACGAACATCCTTTGGACCCCTCGACCGCAGGTGCAGTGCTAGGGTAAATGATCGTTTATCTTACGACGGTTCCACTGGCGCGGCAGCGCC
>JBJDYN010000162.1:0-38165 GCA_051867395.1 Faecousia sp.
GGGGTATGTCAGGAACTCCGTATCACACAAACTTTTTCATTGAGACCAAATTCTTATAATACACTTCTACAACCAAAACAGTACCATGATAATGATGCTTGTATGGGTTAGTATGCAAACGATGCACATTTTTTTCGTGACAATATCGCAAATCTTCAACAAGCATATTTATTTCATTAGTCTCGTAGCGCAGATCAACAGTTTGCGTTGCATCAGGCTTTATGTATTTTAAGTAATCTGGATAATAATCCATATCAACTATATTTGACCCGTCCGAAACATTTTTCGTATGCTGTAACTCCATATGTGAAAGAACATATACCTCAAGTGCAGGAGAATCTCCTATATTTTCTAGTTTCAATTCAATCCACAGTTGGCGCCTTCCCGATTCCGTAAAACACGCTGATCCGTTTGTATCGGCAATCTCCACTGCGACACAAGGCTGATTGCTTGTTTTCATCTGCTCCAAAGTAAGTTCTACAGACTTTTGTGTAGCCTTCATTTGCTTATACGTGAATACAACATAAATCAACGTAATAACCGCAGTAATTCCAGACACAACCACACTAAGAATACCCGACAAATTAGTGTTGATGAATTGTATTATTTCCATATTATCACCCCAAGAGCATTATACAAGAAGTGTCATTTTTTGTCTACTACAGCCATCCAGCATTTTACAGAACCTGATTGAACACATCGCCTTGTGTATCCGCCCAGAAATTCTCGCTTACTGCGAAAGCAAAGGCATCAAGCGGAAGTTCGCTGCTCTCGTACATATTCCGTGCAACCTCTGCTTTCACCAGAGTACAATCGATGGAAAATACACTTCCATCAGCATATTTGACCTCGACACGTGCGGTGTCGATATTGAACTTGCAAGAAATAGCCTTACGCATATTGCCCTCCCAAAAGCAAAAATAATCCGAACCCTTCTCCTGCTGAGATAAGGTTCGGATTATTAACTCTTGGTACGCCAGAAGGGACTCGAACCCCCGACCTACTGATTCGTAGTGCGATACATAGCGTAAAGCACCGTATTTTACTGCGTTGAATTATTTGATTATATCCAGTTTTATTGTTATTTCCATGATGTTTCGTAGAACTACTCTTTGGGCCATTTCGTGGGTTGTGACCCAAAATTGGCCCAAAATTTTAAGGACGCAAAAATAGCGATAGTTGGTTTTGGTAAAGCGTTTTTCTGCCTGTTTCCCATGAGCAAGGCCGTTTTGCCATGTGCCAAATGATACAGCTATCAAGTGATGAAATTCATCATTCGTCAGCCGCAATAACTGGTGCACGGCCTGAGAGGCGGCATCTCAGCGAGAAATATTCGCAGTACGGCCGGGGAAGGTCAGAGGCCGCCTGGGGAGGGAGGTACCGCCCTATAAGAAAATCCAGAAGCTACCCGATCTGTGGCGGCTTCTGGATTCTGGTTTATTTGGCTTCTGCGGCGGCTGGCTGGTTCCGGCCTGAGGCGTTGTCCCGCTCCATAGTTTATGCGATAGCCCGGTTAATAAAGGCGTTCAGGCTTTCGCCCTGAGCCTTTACATTGTGGCTATCGTAGTGGTTATGCGTTCAGATACCCCAGCAGATCATTGAGCCACTGAGGGGGGCGGCTGCCTACGGTACGAAGCTCCCCGTTGCGGTACTCCGCCACCAGGACAAAGCCGTTGTCGTTGTCGTAGAACTCCGCTTCATCACAGTATGGGAGAACCTTCGCCACAGCCTCCCAGCGGCCCGCAAAGCGGCGAAGGACATCATCATGTGGAATATCATGCCCGCCGCGCTTTACCCGGTTAGCAATGCGGGACAGGCTTTCTTCTGCGCTGTCCAGGCCAATGTAGAACAGCCGGACGTGATAGCCCAAATCCTTGACCTGTTTCGCTGTGGCTTCCGTCTTTCGCCCGGAAAGGGTGGTTTCCTGGGTGAAGGAAATGCCCTTGTTGATGCACTCATTTATCTTATGCAAGGCAGCCTTGCCACCTGCCAGGGCATCCCCGCACAGCTCGGCGGTGATCTTGTCCACGTCCACAATCACGCCAAGGTCTGTGCTGCGCTCTTTCAGAACCCCGGTAAAGCTGGATTTCCCCACACCGTTAACACCGCCGATAATGGTATAAATTTTCATTCCACTGTCCTCCAGATCAAATATCCTCTCCGGTATCGTTGAGAATAAAACCGGCATGGTAAGAGCACCCAAGAGCTTCAGCAATTTTACGAAGCTCTTTTTCAGTGAAATTATCACGGCTCATTTTGTTGGAAAGGTTCTGTCTTGTCTGTCCAGTCTTTTCCGCCAAATCGCCCAAAGTCATATTACGGCGGCCAAGCACAACCTTTATTTTTTCACTCATACTAAGCGGCATACATACCAGCTCCTTTCTTTATCATAATACACTATAAAATGTAGTCTGTCAATAAATTATTATAAAAATAAATGAAATAATGAAACTTAGGTATTGACAAATGACACTTTTTAGTGTATACTATAACCATAGAGATGAGGGGACAACAGAGATGCCACCCGGTAAGTCGACCCCCATAACAAAGACTACAACAGCGGTGGATAACAAAAATTCTGGAGGTACACACATGAGCATGAACGAATTGGAAGCCAAGGTTGCGGAGCTTCGGGAACTGCGCCGCATGGCTGACGAGTTGGCCGGGGAGATCGCCGCCACAGAGGACGCTCTGAAAGCGTACATGACCGCCAACGGAACCGATGAACTCTACGGCCCCAGCTTCAAGATCACCTGGAAGGAAGTCACCAGCAGCCGCCTGGACAGCAAAGCACTGAAGGTAGCGGCCCCAGAGCTGTGGCAGCGGTTCAGTAAGTCCACCACTTCCCGCCGCTTCATCGTAGCATAAGAAAAGCCCCTTGCATCAGCCCGCCAAGACTTCGATGCAAAGAGCCTAACATCCCCGGAGGGGACATAGCTATTATACCAGCTCTGTCCCCTCCATGTCAATATAAAATGGAGGTAAAATACCAATGAAATGCAGAAAGCAGCTTGTCCTTTCCGGCTACCGTGTCCAGTTCGTGGATCTTCGGGAGCCAAAGCCACGCACACCACGGGAGGAGATCCATGTGGCAGATCGTCAATGGCTGGATGCCATGGGTCTGATTGGTCACAATGTGGCGGATGCCATCAAGAGCCAGTTTGAGAAGGCAGGCTATCATGTATTCAGCGTGGAACCGATCAAGCCCAAACGGGTGGCGGAAATCGACCTGTGCCAGCTCTGTAACCAGGCGAAGATACCCGCCGCCACCGAAAGTGAGGTGGTTCCGGAATGAACTTTCCTCCTTTTGTGGCCGAATGGGTAGCTGCTTACGAACAGGAAAACGGAAGGAAGCCGTCTGAGAAGGTACTCAGGATCGTTACATATTTTGAGCGCCTGGGAATCGGCTTGGAAACTTTAGGCTATGAAGATGCCAAGAAAGGCCGCAAGCCGCTCCCGTTATCTGTGTTCTATGACTTAACCCGGTGTGTGATTACCGATAGAACAGATACCGCAAATGAAACCGCGCAGATGTTCGCTGAAATAATTCGCGGCGAATACATGGGCGGTTATGAGAAAGGCAGTGAAGTATGATGAAGGAACTTACATGTGATCGCATCAGGGAGATCGCCCACCAGTCCCGCGGAAACTATGAGATTGTACTGGGAGAGCTACAAAGCATTTTAGCGGCTGCTGATGGGAGCGCCTTCAACACTGTTTATTACGCTTATGCTTACGGCTTTCTGCGCGGTCAGATGGCCGAGGAGGCCAAAAGGAGAAAGAAGAATATCAAATGATTTATCCCCGCCACGCTTCCAACCCGGAGGTGTGGCGGGCCTTTCATTTCCAAAAAGCATTAAAAGAAAATGCTCCTTACCTAAGCAGCAGGGAACTTAGGCAGGGGCATTTCCTAATATGGCATATACTCAACTGTATTTTAGAACATTAGTTCTAATTTGTAAAGTGGAAATTTTGAAGTGCTTATGATTGTATCAACACCGTATCAAAACCGTATCAAATTATTCATGAGTATCGAACTTTTGCACACCAATCAAGAAAAAGCACCACAAAGGACAGGCGCCAATTGTGGTGCTTTTCTTTTCCTACCGGATGCCTCCCGGGCGAGTTGTAAGCCTGGAACGGATTATTCCAATACAAGATACCTTTCGGAAGAAATCAGCCGTCTCAGCCGCTCCTGTGCCACGTCAGGATTCCACCCGCATTTTTCACATTCGTCTGTATGCAGGCAGTTCACCTGCTTATTATACCTGCATTTGTACAGTTCGTATTCATGACGATCCCGGTTAATCAGTTTTGCAAACGGGCAGCAAAAGTAATTGCACATACAGTAGTCGGCGATGTATTTCTCCCTCCATCCGACAATCGTATTCGTAATCTGAGTATTTGGAACAATTCCTACACAAGAAATACCATTGTCTCCGGTCTTTCCAATGTAGTATGGGCATGTTTTGCTATTTGGCATATTCCACATTATACCTCATTTCTACTTTACGATCAGCAGCGCTTGACTACGCCTATACTAAGAAAACTGTTCTGCTTCTGTTCCGGTTTTGTTCGTATCACTTGGTCGCTATCCCCCAAATTCTGAAAGTATTGCCTGCGAAGCTACGCCTTAAAGCCGGATCGTTTCTCCCATCGCCACCCGTTTGCGGATCTCCGCCCGCTCTGCCTTGGTCAGCTTGGAAACGTCTTGATTGGTAGCCGGGAGGGGATTTGCACCATTGTCAGTAGGCCGGGAACTATTGGCGCCACTGTTGCCCGCCGGTTCCTGGTCCCCTACCTGGGCTGTGTGCTGCATGGCAGCGGGCAGGATATCATCTTTGTGAATAGCAAGATAGGCGCTGCCAACGTCCACACCGGCTTTGAGCAGCTGCATGAACTGGGGATTTTTGGCCTCCAGGTTCATGTCCAGGGAAGGGAAGCGCTGTTTAGCCTGTTCGGCTTGCTGCGCCCATAGAGTATACTGCTGATTGGCTTTCTCTATTCTCTCCAGCTCGCCCACCTGCGCCCTGAGCCGCTGGTTTTCTCGCTCAATTCTGTGCATTTCCTTGATCCCCTCCACTTTAGCACCCTTTTGGAGTGCTTCACTCATGTAGAAAGAATCGTCATCCTCAATGGCGGCGGCCAATGCACCCATGTCAGACGGGTTCACACCATACCACTGTGCCAGATGTTCCAGCGCTGGCATAATGGCGGCGAGTCTGTCCGCAGTTTCTTTTGATCCCTTGAAGCGCTGCTGGAGGGTGTCCTGCACCCGTTTTTCATACTCCTCTTTGTACTCGCCTGTGATAAGCTTCTCAAACTCGGCATTTCGGTCATGCGGTGTCTCGGCTACAGGTGTGGTTTCCGCCTGATGGGTATTGTCCCCGGAAGTAACCGCGTCACTACCATCGGCAAAAAGCTGAAGATCATACATAGGAATGAAAAAATTTTGTTTCATATCTAATCCTTTCTGGCCATACATGGCCGGTGTTTGATGGAGCGGTAATATGCCGCTCCACCTTTTTCTTACCAGAGCTTGTATTTTCTTACTGTGGATTCTTTCCAGAGGCTCCGCGCAATGGCGGTTTTCTGGTCGTTCGGGATCGATAGCTGATTGATCTGCTGCATAATTTTTTGGACTGCGGTATAGGCGATCTTATTTCCTTCTTCATCCAAATCATTCTCCGTATTGTTGGAGAAATCCACGATTTGCATGTAGACATCTTTGGATACTCCAGCAGGCTTGCAATACGTGTTGTACTTTTCAACATTCTTTGCTGTTGCAGTTTCGTACCCAAGCTTCTGCCAGTCGTAGGCCTCGATCTGATATTCCGCTTCTTCCTCCGTTATGCGGTCAATTTCCATCAGCAAGGATTTCAGCTTTGCCGCAGAGATTTTGCCGCTCTTATAGGATTCTTCTCTGTTGACATAGTCAAGATATCTATCAATGCTGATTCCTCTGGGCTGGATATCTGTGAAATACTTCTCCGCATTCGCGGCTGTAATCTCAACATCCTGGTGGTCCATCTCCATGTCAAGGAACTTGATATAGGCTTTCGCCGATGCTCTGTCCTCCCCTTCGATATCCATAATGGCAACGATCAGATCATTTTCAGAGATATCACCCAATCGATAACCTCTGTCCCGTGCGCCCCAGGAATAGCCATATTCTTTCTCGAAGTCCCACTTCTTTACATCTGCCTCTCCCTTGCCCGCATACTCTTTAATCAAAGCAAGCGCTTTCTCCCTGGAGATCTCATGATCCAGATAGGCGTTCTTTACTTGAGTGGTGAGGGCAGAGGCGATATTACTCTCAGCTTCATGCTGTAGGTACCCCGCGTCAAGCTCCTTCTGAAGCAGTTCCTCATAGACAAGATCTGCAGAGGCTTTGTCACCGTTGAGCAATGCGGTATAGTAATTTTTCGCATTGAAGCGGCTTTCGTCCTGGTCCTCCTGCGCCGTCTCGGTTTCTCCTGCGGCTTCCTTGGCTTCCTCTTCCAATGCGTTGACTTCGGACATAATCGCAGACTTGATATTTCTGAATGAGAACTTACCTTCTCCCTCGATCACATCCAGAAGCTTATCGTACTGGATATAATCACCGGAGAAGTAGGCCTGCGCCGCCTCCTTTATCCTGGGATCATACTCCCGAAGCGCTCTGCGGATAGCTGCCTGGTATGCGTCTTCGTCCTCGTAGCTGCTCCTAATAGCTTCCAGGCGCCCGGAATCGTCTTCCATGATGGAATCATACAGGGATTGCGTCTTCGGTTTTTCTTGCCCGGAAACGCCTCTAGCAAATGCGTCCTTCATATCCGTCGGATGGATATCGTCTGTGATATCACCATACAGGCGGGCAAACCCTTCCACATCCCGAATGATGTTCCTCACAGGAGCATTCAGACAATTTCCCAGCGCCCCAATGTAATCCTTCGCCAAGTCATACCAACCCTGGGCAGTCATCTTTTCCCGCTTTTCATCATCGGACATTACCTCTGTGATTTTCTTAGATGCATCTATCAGGTCAGAAATCAACGCCAGGTCCGGGCGTTCAACAGTCCATCCGTCAATTAAGGATACCACATCGCGGAATACCGGGAGCAGTCCAAGCGCACCGGACGGGCTTATTTCGCCAGAAACCGCAGCGCCGAAATGCTTTGCCCAGCGCTCCCAGAATGCTTCGTCTTCGTCATCATCCCGCATTGCATAGGGAATCGCTTTCACCATTCCGTTGATGATGGTGGAGGCAACCAGCACACCGCATACTCTGGCATGATTTTTGAGTGCCGCCCCTGCCTTTGTCATGTCTCCGCTCTTTACGGCCCGATACAGTTTAAGATGGGACATGTATGCCATACCGGCGATAACGGTGGGTTCACCCATAAAGCTGGTCAGATACTTCAGAGCATCGCTCTTACTGCGCATATACCCACTTCGGGAATTCACAGAATCATACACCTGGGTTTTGGTAACGACTTCTGTGAATCGCTTCCCGCAAGCCTTCAGGAATGCTTCTGAACCTGGAGCGAGATTGGTTGTGCTAGCAATTTCTTTCTTGACAGCGCACCAAATCGCAGACCAACCGACGCGGTCCATCTCCATGGCTCCCCAGCCAAAGACATCCTGTGCGGTTTTCCAAACCTTCGCGCCGTCCCAGGCCGCACCCTCCATGCCGATATAATCCTTCAGCCCGGAGCTTGTGCTGACGTCGAAACCGCCCATTTCCTTAATAACCGCAACCGGCGCATACTTCATCAGCTCGTCATAGAGTTTCCCGTTGCTCTTGCTGGCTTCCTTTTTGAAGAATGGTATGAAGTATTTCGGATCGATTTCACTTGCTGACCGGATAATAGAAATTGCCTGCTGCACTGTAACGGAAAGGTTGGCAGACACAGCGGTTGCCTTGAACTTGTTGAACTGGTCCATCAACGGATTCTTAGCACCGGTGGCTTGATGGCTTCCGTTCAGATCCGTGATGTAGTTCTTGAAATACTCACTTGCTTCTGCTCCGAACACGCTCCCAATCAGGGCTTTTGTGGAGATGTAGTTCTCAGCGCTGTCCTTGCCTACACTGTCAAATACTCTTTGCAGATTCTCAATCGGTAGGACATATGCAGAATACTTTGCCATCTGGTCCAGGTGTTCCAGCACCACATCATCAAACGCCCGAAGTACGATTGGGTTGCTGGCATGGGGCACCGTCTGATTTGTAAATCCGGAGTTTTTCAGAGACGCCATGGTCTGCGTATTATTCAGCTCTTGCTCCGTGGTGCTGAGATAGTCCTGTGCGGACATCAGGGGGAAGTAGTTTTCTTCTGTGAAAAGGTCGATTCCGAAAAGCACTCTGGAAACTTCGTTTCCGTGCTGCCCGAATTCCGAAAGGAACTTCTGGATAGCATCTACGTACTTGCGCTGTTCTTCTGTCAGGGAATTTACAATCGCGGCTACATCCATGTCACTGACCCGATACGGTGTGGACAGTTCTTTATGGACATAGCTCTTGCCTTTCTCCTTATAGGTACGTCCAGTGTCGAAGACAAAACCGCCATTGGTCATATGGTCATGGGCATTCTCACGCTTAGAGTAGGCATAGACCGACATACAATCCGCCAGGGTAAGCTTCAGCTGTTTTCCATCCACCGTATTGAAGGTGGTTGCCGTCTTCATGTCCCACTTGGCGTAGTTGTTTTCCTTTCTGGCTTTGGCTACAACATCAGAGCATTCTGTGACATATTCACCATATTTGCTTTGCGCGTCGATTGCATCCCAGAACAATTCCGTAAACGCATCGGAGCCCAGCCGTTCAAAGGCGTCCACCGGGCGCAGTTCATTCCAGGAGAATTTGCGAATCACCCCGGCAATCTTCGCAGCTACAGCATGGGGATCTTTTTCATTGGAAGCAATCTGCCGGATCTGGTCCTGTACCTGGCTCACTCTTGCACGCAAATCCTCATTTTTACCATTGCGGAAGATACTGTTCGCCGTCTGGACTGTGGACAACACCATGGTATAGAGCTGATTTACCCGCTCAAGCTGCCGCAGATCCATGTCCTTTACAATTGTCCCGCCAAATTGTTCCTTACGGCTCAACAGGTACTGATATACTCCCTCCTGGTACGCTCCCTTGATATAGTCGTATTCGGAGGAGTCCAATGCTTTGTATGCTTCCGCCAATTTGTCTATTGCCAGGGAAATGGGAGTGCTATACAGGTTTCTCCGCTCCGCCTCGAAAACCTCGTTCAGCTTCGACATATGATATGTCAGCTTGTTCCTAAGACCCTGTTCAACCTCCTGCCTCTGTTGGAATGCCTCATACCCGTCTGTGGGAAGATTATCGATCTGCTTCAAAAGCCTCTGTGCTTCCTCGAAATGTACCTTTTCGTTGCTTCGCAAGGTCAAACTTACACCGTTACGGAGCATATCATAGTTGGAATAGTCATCCGTAAAGAGGACATCCGCTGTCCGAAGCGCTTCCGCTGCAAATTCTCTCATGCCCTCCTTGACGTTCTGCTTCTTGTTGCCGCGGTTCAGCAGCCGGTCCAGCTCCTGGATCTTCCTGCGGATTTTCTTCCGTTCCGTCGCCTTGCTCTGGTTCTCCCGGAATGTCTTGACCGCATTCTTACTATTCTCCTTGGCACGTTTATAAGCCTTTGCTTTCTCCCGCTCCAAAATTCTTTGGATTGGCAACGAGGCTTCCATTTTCAGAAGCATCTTGTCGTAGTTATAAATGCGGTTTTCGGTCTGGGCAGCTTCCAGCCGGAGCTGTTGAAGTCGTGCATTGTCCCGCTTGCCAGAGGAAAAGGACAAATCCCGGATCTCAGCATTCAGCTGCTTCAGCTTCTGCTCCCATTCCTCTATCTGGGCGATCTTTTCCTTATACTCTGCAAGCCTCTGTGCTTCCACCTCATGCTGTGTGGCGCTTTCCAAGGCATTGGCAAGCAGGGTTCTGTTGGATATCGCTTCCACTGGGCGGTCCTGGTACAGTGCGCTTTCCCCCAGTCTTCCATCAGGCCGCGCGTCATGGCCGTAGTGCTTCAGCACATCCTCCGGCAGTATGTCAGGGAAATATTGGTTGACATAGTCCAAAAGTTCGGATATACTAATAGTGGAATCGGTAACGGGGCCTTGAAACCCTGGGCGCATTGAGCGCAGCCGGTTCCCTTTTTTTGCGTTTATCGCATACAGCACATCCATGGATTCCAGCTCGCTGCTGAATTTGTTCACGACAGACTGCACGACTAATAAGTCGCCGTTTGCTGCTTTGGCGGCGCCAATCAGAACATAACTGCTGTCCGCCTCCGCCTTGGCCGGAGTTAATTCATTGACCCGAATGGAATTGGAAACGATTTCCCCCGCTTGCAGAGTTACCGGAGCATTGACATCAAATCTCCGGTCAAGGCCGTGTTTTAATCCGTTTGTGGACAGCACCACATCCGTGTCGGTATCCTTTACATGAACACTTACGCTGCCATCCTTTGGATTGAATTTTCCAATCTTGGCGGCATTTTGTTTTGCATAATACACAACATCCGCACGGTTCTTTGGGGCATGATTGCTAACAGTGGTAATTGCCATGTCAGGCTTGCTTGTCAGCGCTTCGTAGGTATAATCCCTATCAGAATATTGGACTTGCTCTTGTGAAGCATCAGAAGATCCTTTCGCCTTCTGGTAATTCTCGCTTGCTCCCACAAGTGCATCCGCGAAGATCTGCTGCAGTTTCTCAATGGTCTCTTTTGATTGCTCCTGCAAGAACTTTCCTTCGTCTGTCTGGGCAATCTCATTGCCGAACACTGCCCGGACTTTTTTTGCCAGGCCGTCGAAATAGCCCTTGAGCTTTTCAACAATGCCTTTGTCTCGCTTTTTGAGCTTCACAAGCTTTTCATACAGCTCACCGTCAGAGAACATCTCTGCCATGGAGTCGGCGACAAACTCATGGTATGCATCCGAGAATGGGACTGCATAGCCTCGCTGTTCCCGCAGCTTCTGCTGCTTGGCCTTCGCTGCCTCATAGGCGTCCTGGCCGTTCTTGTCATACTGTTCGGCAAGGAAATCTGCCAAAACCATGTATTTTCCAGCGTCCCACTGCTGTATAAAATGGGCCAGCTCATGGGAAAGGGTTTGCAAGGTCAGTCCTTCCGCGTCGGTGCCGGCATTCAGGTCAACGTAAATGTCGCCGTTGGAATAGTAGAAGCCATTGGGCGCAGATTTGACTCTTCCGTTTTTATCCTTGAAGACTCGCCGCCCATCGTTGTCCACATAGGATTCAAAAAAGTAATAGCTTCCGCCCACTCCGATCTTCTGAAGGAACATCGCTGTCTGTACGCCAACCTTCTGCTTGTCCGACACCGCAAGTTTGGTTCCGATGTCTGCATCACGCAGCTTTGTGGCCTTGCCCTCTTTGTTGAAATAGTAGACATTGGAAGCACCCTTTGCCTTGCGATTGCTTTCCGCCTTTTTTGCATCCTCTGAACTGCGTACCTTTTTCCCGATGCTATAAGCGGCGTTGATGGCCTCCTTGCTGATGTTCCCTGTGTAATTATTCCTAAGCATGCTCTGAATGGATAGATTCGCATATCCATATTCGTACCCGAGCCCTATCACATTTGCATACAAGGCACCGTCTGTGCCGCTCTTATGGTAATTGTCCAAAAGCTCATTCGCGGCAGTGGAATCAATGCCCATCCCGGTAATTGCCTCAACGACAAGCGCATCGCCTTCATCAGCAAAGGAAACATCTTCCACATCAGCTGTCTGGCCGTCTTTCAGTTCAAGAACGGCTTTTCCATTGCGGCTTTCGGTAAATCCTTTGATTTCAACGCTTGTATCTGGATCTGATTTTAAGAATGCTTGTCCCGCCTCAGAGGCTGTTTTTTCTTTGCTAGGCAAGTTATCAGACTTGGCCTCATTCTCCTGTCCGGGAAGCGTCTGCTTTGCCCGGGGAGCATTCTCGGCAGAAGTCTTTTGCTTTGCCAGTTCCATCAGGACATCATCATATCCGCCCATCCGTTTGTACACACTGGAGCTTGGCTCTATGACAGTTTCCTGTACAGACTGGGCAATAGCGCCGTTTGACTCCAATATCTCCATTTGCTTTCTGGACAGTTCCCGGCCTTCAACCACATCTCCCAAGATATCGGCACATTTTTGGGCAGTATCCGCGTCCATGCCTTTGCTTTCCAAGTTGCTGGCAATGTCCGCCTTGTTCTGCTCCGTCAGCGTTGCACCGATCTCGTTGAACAGCCGACCGATGGTGTAAGCACCGGTGTTATTGTCCACCTTTCCGGCCAGCTTGTAGGCCACCGTGTCGGCAGAGAAAGTCTTGCCTATCTCCGCCAGCTTACCAGCAGTAATTCCGGCTTTTTTCAGTTCCGTGCCATAGGCATAGTTCTGAATCGGCTGCGCCGCCGCGCCCATAATTCCGCCGGTGAGCATACCGCCCACAAAGTCCCAGCCCATGCCGATGGCAATGTCTTCCAGGGCTTTCAGCGTTGCCTGCTTCTCGTCCAGGCCCTGGCTCATGTACTGCGCGATCTTGGTTCGATAGTCGGACTTCTCCGCCATGACCAGGGTATCTGCAACGGTATTGGCAAGGGTGGTAAAGAATTCCTCAGACCCTTCCACGGCACCCTGCTGCAAAAAGCTTTTGATGATCCCCTTGGTATTGCCTTTCAGCAGCTTCTCTAGGGAGACTTCCTCAAACAGCGCTTCAAATACGCCGTTCAAAATACCCATGGTCAAAGCCTGGGAATCGTTCGCTCCGGCTTCCAAAGCGTCCAGAACACCCTGAGATGCAGCGCTGCCGCCCAGCAGGGCAGTGCCGCCGGGAATCCCAACAGCTGCCAGTCCGGCAATGGCCGCAGAGTCCACCATGCTCATGCCCAGCTGATACACATCCCCCAGGCTTTTCCCGTTCAGAATCCCGCTGAGAACCGGATGCTCATAGGTGTCCAGGCTGATGGTTCCGGTGGCGTCTGCGATCTTTTGGGACACCGCGCCTCTGGTTGCAGATGTAACCACTGTAGGAACCATGCCGCCGCTGTTATAGTTGATTGGCTTATACTCCCCTGTGATTTTCCTGGCTGCATTCTGGGCAGCCACGTCCAGAACGCCCATTCCGCTTACCAGATTTGTGGGGACGCTGAGAGCAGAGGAAAGGACCGGGTGTTCATCGGCATAAGCGGCAGTGTTTTCCTGCAGCTGCTCCATCCGGCGCTGATCCAGCGTGTACTCCAGATAGTCAAGGTAACCCTGTGCCGCTTCCTGGCCCTGGGCGTTGTACAGATAGTTATAATCCCCGATCTCCTTCTCCGTCATATAGTCGTAGACAGAGTATGGAGTCTTGCCCTCCAAAGCTGAGTGAACCTCTCTGGCACCATCTATGTTGTTGATGTAGTCATACACCGGATCACCCTGGCCCCACCAGTTGGTCCCCCAGCCAATACCAAGGCCAGCCGTCTTTTGGTCAGATACTTTGGAAGACAATTCCCCGTAGTCCTCATTTTCGTCCAGGAAACCGTATTCCATGGCCTTCTGATACTTCCAGATTTCGGCGTTAAGTTCTTCGATTCTTCCCTCCAGCTCAGACGGATTTCCATACTTCTGAGTCAGCTCCTTATACTTCCTGACTGTGGCAGGATCTTCACCGCCGAGACCGATCTGATCGCTCACTCCACGGATTTCCCGAAGTGCATCTTCCAGATATTTCACTTCTGCCGTGTTTCTCAGAATACCATCGGTATAGTCCTCCAGGCGCATAGCGGACTTCGCATACTCGCTCAGCCACTGATACTCTGCATCAGATGGATTCATCGTACTAAGGGCACTCTGAAGTTCTCCATAGCTTTGCCCCTGATATTTCTGTTGCCACTGCGCCTGCTGCTCAGAAAGCCGCTCCTGCTCCTGTACATCTCGTGCCTGGTCAAGAAACTTCTTCTTTTGATTGAGTAGAGACTGCATCTGTTTGATGCTGCCATGCTCTTTTGAGAATCCGATTATCTCGGATTGCAGTCTGTGCATTTCGTCCGCACTCACGGCGGAAATGGCATCATTCGACGAATAGAAATCAAAAAGGATCTGGTTCAGATAGGCTTTATTCATCGAATCTTCCAGACTGGAAATTTCCTTTTCCAGTCCCGGAAGGTCCGCAGTTCGCTTCTGCTCATAATCTTCCTGCTCGGCAACGAACTTGTTGTAGGCATCCTCAGATCCGAAATAGGCCATAATCTGGTCTGTTTCAGAAATAGTCTTCTGAAGGTTTCTCAAATTACTCAGATATCTTCCTGCATTTGGGACCCCAACTTGATTCGCATTTTCTCTGATGCTATCAAAATCATCAATCAGAGATACAATCTCGCCGCTGAATCCACCACTGGCATCCATGGTATACCCATTGCCACGACTCGCGTTATAATCTGTAACGCCTTTCATGACTTTGTTGTATCGATTTATCCAATTACCCCAATTGGAAATGCTTTCTTTCTTTTCATCGCTGTTTGACAACGATTTCTGTTCCATCCATTCATCCGCAGTCTGATAACCAGAAGAAACACGGGCGGCAGTCCTTCCGGAATTACTTCCGTTTTTCTGCATCCATTCTTCTGCGGTCTGATACTTTTTCGCCATATAATCACCCTATTTTACTTTTTACCCTGAGCCGCAAGCATATTCTTGTAGCGCTCGGTCTGAGATACGCCCTTCGCATTTGCCTGAGCCATAACAGATTCAGAGCTCTTTGTACCACCAGTCTGATCCTGAATGTATCTGATTGCATCACCAGTTCCCATTTGCTGTGCAACCTTTGTTGCTTCAGAAATAAGATTCACTTTCCCGTTTCCGCTGCCAGAACTCTTTCCAGACGATTCTCCGCCGACATCTTCCTCCGGAATCCCCAGGATTGCCAGAACCTCCGGTGTCTTTACCCCCAGCTGGTACAGCCGGAATGCATTCTCCCAGGACTGCTGGTCATACTCCGCATCCCACTGGTCGTCACCAACCTGATCCCGGTACTGGCCGTAATCGTAGCTTCGCTCGGTATTGTACTGGTCACTGAGCCAGGAACGCTCCTGGTTCCAGGCATTCATGGCATCCTGATACCGGCCATAGTCCAGCTGCTCCTGCGCTCCCAGCATGGAATACTGGTTGTACAGGTCCTTCCCCTCCTGGTTGTACTTGTCCAACGCCAGCTGATACAGTTCCGGAATCTTGTCGTTCAGCCCCTGCAGGTAATTCTGATATGTCTGCTGGCCAGCAATCTGGGCGTAAGAATTGCCATAGCCTCCGGTCATGGCTGCCGCCTGGCCCATGGTGTCCATCATCGCCATCTTGCCCTGCTGGGTGTAGCGGTCCTTGTACTGCTGATACAGGGCATCGCCGTTGATGTCATAGGAAAAATCCTTCCGGTTCAGGATCTTGTCGATGGTGTCATTGAGCTGCGGCTGCCACTGGGACTGATATTCTCCCGGCTTATTGGCGGTCTTCTGCTCCAAAGCAGATCTGGCCTGCTTTACGGCATCGCTTTCTACATACTCTTTTTGGTTGTAAGACATTATTGTTTCCTCCTTTTATATGGTAGCAATTCGATTCCTTCAGCTTCATACTTTTCGTCAAGTGCTTTGGCTATCAGGCACTTTGTATAGTCACCATTACAAAAACGTTGACGGTATTTTGTTCTTTCTGCTTTCGTGGCGAAATTGTTCCGAAGCAATGATGTGCTATCCGAAAGCCCTTCACATCCAATCCATATCTCGCCTTTTCTGCTCTCGCGCCTATAATACGGACATTCCACATAGACACTTACTCTTGTCCCAGACACTTCCATCACCTCTCGCATTTTGCTTGCGTACTGCTTGCCTTTTGATTGCCTTTTGTGAGGGTTTTGTGAGGGTTTTGTCCGTAAAGCATCAGCCAATCCTCAAGCCGCATAGTCACAAGCCACGGTTTCCGGTTTCTCCGATGGAACAAAGCGTGAACACCGTCACACATACGTTCACTGTCTCGGATGGACTGCTCCATGGCTTCGCCAACATTCAGCTTTTCCACCCGCTTCACTTCGATGTGGATACCGGGAAGGCCGGACAGATCCGGCACTTCCCCAAAGCTCAGAGATCCGCCACGGGTACAGTCATATCCATGCTCCCGAAAGATTGCCGCAAGCTCCCTCTCGCCGTCTGCGCCCTTGCGCTGTGAGCTTTTGCCACTCATATCCGCAGCCTCCTTGCCACTTCCCGCAGCCGCCGCTGGTATTCACCGGGCGGAAGGTTTTGCTTACGAAGCTTGTCTTTTTCTATCTCGTAAATTATGTATTTCTTACGTTTTCTCACCGTTCACACCTCCGTGATTCTGGATAGCGCAAGAAAGCCGTTAAACCGTACCATACCCGTTGCTGCATGACGGTTTTTCGCAACTTCACACTCGATCAGAGAAGGAACCCACGGCTTTGGCGTCTCCCCCTTTTGGTAATAGTCCGCCCTGTACAGCAAAAGGACACCGTCTGCATCCTGCTCTATCGCTCCGGAATCCCGAAGATCAGATAAAGCCGGCCTTTTATCCGCCCTGGTATCACTTGCACGGTTTAGCTGTGCCAGCGCCAGCACTGGAACATTCAGAGACATTGCCAGTCTTTTTAATGCTCCGCTGATTTCCGTCACGGTTTCATATCGGCTTCCGCTCTGCTCCGACTGAACCAGGCCCAGATAATCTACCACAATAGCGGATAGACCTTTTACGCTCCGGGCCATGACAGAGATCTCCGGCACAGTTGCCCCCATTCGGCGGTTGGCAACCACTCCACTCTGGCTGAGCTTGGAGGCCGCAGCACAGATTTTTTCATATTCTCCATCTGACAAATCACTTCCGAGCAAAAGGCGGTTGGATAGAATCCCGGTCTCCCTGGCCATGCGCTTTGCTGTAAGCTGATTTTCAGACATCTCCAAGGATACGAATAAAACCCCGCCACGGAAGTTTTCAGCCAAATTGAGCGCAAGCGTGGTTTTGCCCATACCGGGCCGCGCCGCAAGGATGTACAGTCCGCCGTTAAGAAATCCGCCACCCAGGATCTTGTCCAACTGTGAGAATCCAGTGCTAAGGAAATTTCGCTTGCCAGTTTCCCGCGCTACCAGGTCATCAAAAAAGTTGTGCATCATATCCGAAGAAGTGACACACCGGCTCCCGACGGAAGACTCCACCAGTGCCTCAACAGCTGCCGATGTATTTGCAATCAGAGAATCCGTCGGTGTGGAATCGTCTGCTAAAATATGCTCCGCCAGACTCCGAATCTCACGACGCCTTGAATGATCCAGAACAATCTTTGCGTAGTATTCGGCATTGGCAGCCGTAGGCGTAATCTCCATAAGCTGGGCAAGTGTCGCATTGTCAACTGCGCCTCCGATGTGCTTTGCAATGGTCAGCGGGTCAATTTCCTTCCCTTCAGCTGCCAGTGCCTGGGCTGCCTGGAAGACCAAGCGGCACGGCTCAGACCTAAAGAAATCAGGAGAAAGCATGTCCGAAACACGAGCATAGGCCAGGGGATCAATCAGAATCGAACCGGCGACGGCGTTTTCCGCGTCCAGAGCGTTCAGCTTTTGGCCCGCCATACCTTCCCTCCGTTTCCATCATCTACCAGCTCAAAATCTTCAGGCTGTGTTGGTGCGTCCTTTCTGTCCTGGTTGTTCCAGCGTCTGACTGTAGCTTTCCAATCCTTCATGGAGTTTCTGCCTACCTTCCAGCCGTTGGAGGTGTAATAGTCCACGAACCTCTCAGGGTCAACTCCTGTATAGCCCCTTTCATTGCAATACGCCGCAACTTCTTCCGCACTAGGAGGGACAAACCGAGAGCGGGTGGGCGGCTTGTCCGCCTCTCTTATACTATCCTTATCTATACTATCCTTACCTAACCTAACCTCGGTTTCCATTTGGTTGTCACTTGGTTGCCATTCGGTTGTCACATGGTTGCCGTCCTCAATCAGAACATTACAAGTAGCTCCGATTAAGTCCTTATATACACCCTCATGGTAGCGGTCTTTGCGGATCTGGTTGTTCTTATTCCAATCCAAAATGTAAGCAACAAGATCTTCATTCAGAATTCGGATAAAGCCCTTGCTTGCCAACACTTTCAAATCATCCTCAGTTGCCCCAGTTTTCCGCATAACACCGAACGCCTCAACACATCCGTCGTCGTCTGCGTCCATTCCGAGATCGTAATAAAGCAACCTGGAGGTGGCTGGCATTCTCAGAAAGCGGGCACTTCCAATAACGGTCCTCGAAAACATTCTTCGTTCTGCCATACCACCGCCACCTCACAGATTTACCCGGCGAATACCGGGAGCAACCACCACAGGTGTATTGTCCGCGCCGTCCTCGCATTGCAGATACCGCACCAAATTGGGGTAGAACAGAAGCGCCTTTTGTCCAACCTTCCTTGTTGGGATTGCGCCGGTTTTCACCCATTGCCGGAGGGTGTACTCCGAAATAGGGAGGCCGTCAGCTTTTGCCCTCTGGACAGCTTCTCGAATTGTCAACACATCTGGCATCATACCGCCTCCAGTTTCTTCTGAGCCATCCGGTCGATGATCGTCAAGATGTTCTTCTTTTCATCCTGTGGAAGCTCATGGCGCAATTTCTTGGAAAAAGTGGTTTCTGAAATTCCTAAAGTCTCCGCGACCTGCCACTGCTTAATCCCCGCCTTCATAAATGCGGATCGAATTTCGACATTTTCCACAAAAGTCCCTCCATTCAAAAATCGTAGTTGAAATAACCAATTAGCTATGCTAGAATTATAGCATAGCAACAAGTTGCTGTCTAGCATTTTTGCTATGTTTTGTTTTTAACATAACGTTATTGTTAACTTTAAGGAGACTTTGTGATATGGATATCAAAATCACTATTGGGAAAAGAATCAATGCAGCGCTTGCACTCCGAGGGATGAAACAGAAAGAACTCGCAAAGGCTATCGGCGTAACAGACAATACCGTATCATATTATTGCAGCGGTTCTCGCTCACCGAATTTGCAGCAGATCGTCCAGATTTCAAAAACGCTGAACGTTACAACAGACTATTTGCTTGGACTGACTGGTGACCCCGCCCCGATGCGAAGTGCGGTTGATGACCTCGGACTTTCGCCAAAAGCCGTTGAATGGATTGAGAGGTTAGACAAGAAGGCTCTGTGTGACGATCACGATGACAGAATCTCTGTTCTAAATTACCTTCTGGAGAACATTAATTTCCAACTGTTTTTCTACAATATCTGTGATTACTTCTACTCTATCAGAGCAGAAGCTATCTACAATGAGCTGTTTGACCGTGCGTTCCCGAAGATGGAAGGCAACGAAGATTTTGTTACCCAAGAAATGGGGCGCCGGTTCCGCGATAAGCTTGCTCAGATTCTCGACACAGTGGACATCCCAAACGAGATCCGAGATTACCTTGCTTCCACCAATGATCTATGGTGCCACCAGGACATCGGTGATTCCCGTCTCGTTGATGTATTAATGGGCGCGGACGGCTTCAATGTGAGTGACCTCAACGAATTCCGCGTAAACAGGGACCTCTCCGAGCTGATGAAGTCCATCAAGCGCCACGCATGCGAACAAGGAATTGTTGGTATTCTTCCTGATGATGTAGTCGAATCAATGAGGTGATCTTATGGCTACGATTGAGAAAATCCAAGGCAAAAATGGAACGACCTACCGGATCAGCGTTTCCTCTGGCTTTGACACTTTAGGCAAGCGCATCCGCCACAGGATGACCTATAAGCCGGAATCCGGCATGACGGCCCGGCAGATTGAAAAGGCCGTCCAGCGGGCAGCAGCGGACTTTGAGCGCAGTATTGAGCAAGGCTATGCACTGGATAACCGGCAGACCTTCGCAGAGTATGCCGCCTATGTGATCGACTTGAAGGAGCGCACCGGCACAAAGCACCGCACGGTGGCGGGCTACCGGCGGCTGCTTGATCGGACAAATCAGGCAATCGGACACATGGCGGTACAGGATATCCGGGCCGTGCATCTGAACCGCTTTTACCAGAACCTTGCAGAATCCGGCATCCGGGAGACTGCCGCCCGGGCCATCCCAAAGGCAGATTTGCGGGCAGCTCTGAAAGAAAAGAAGCTGTCAATGGCAAAGGTGGCCCGGCTGGCCGGGGTGGCGGAATCCACGGTGAACGCTGCCGGGAAGGGGGAGGCCATTCTCAAGGAAAAAGCGGAACAGATCGCCAATGCGGCAGGGATTCCATTTGAGAATCTGTTCACCGCAGACGAACGGGACGAACCCCTCTCCTCTACCTCCATCCTTGCTTATCACCGCTTTATTCACATCGTTCTGGCACAGGCGGAACGGGAAATGCTGGTGCCTTACAACGCCGCAGACAAGGCAACCCCGCCGCAAAAAGAAAAATCGGAGGTTGGAACATTCCAAACCTCCGAACTGATCGCCATTCGTGACGCTGCCGCAAAGGAGCCTATCAAATGGCAAATGCTGATTCACTTGCTTATGATTACCGGGTGCCGCCGCGGTGAAATCGTGGGGCTGAAATGGGATCGTGTGAACTGGGCAGATTCTTCCATCCGTATTGACACCACGCTTTTGTACACCCCGGACAGGGGCGTGTATGAATCCACCACCAAAACAGGCGCAGACCGCACCATCAAGCTGCCAAAGGAAACCATGGAACTGCTCCGGCAGTACAAGGTGTGGCAGCTGGAAACCCGGCTTGCAATGGGTGACCGCTGGAAGGAAACGCCCTATGTGTTCACCGGGGAATGTGGCGGCTGCATGGCCCCTGACACCCTCAGCGGCTACCTGACCCGGTTCGAGAAGAAATACAGCCTGCCGCACATCCACGCCCACAAATTCCGGCACAGCATGGCATCTGTCCTGTACTTCTCCGGGGCCGACCCGGTGAGCATCTCCAAACGGCTTGGACACGCTCAGGTGAGCACCACCCAGAATATCTATTCCCACCTGATCGAACAGGCCGACACCCAGTCGGCAGAGCGTATAGCGGACGCTATTTTCCGCACGGAAAAGAAGCTGGGGTGACCCAAAATTTTGCAATTGACCCAAAATTGACCCAAAATCAAAAATCAAGCAAATGCAAATCAACCCAAAAAGTACGAAAAAAGCCCGGAATCATAACGATTCTGGGCTTTTTAGGTGGTACGCCAGAAGGAAGACACATAGTTATTGTCACACCTTCTTGTGTCGGATCAATCGTTCCGGTGGGATCTGCGTCCAGCATGGTCCAGATTGTGATGGTGTCTGGCCCTACCTCCACCCGGTAGACAACGGAGAGAAGTATTTCTTCATCGCTTCCAACGGAGTTGATGATTGTGTCGAGGATCTCACGCAGACGCTGCTCTGGGATCGCGGATGCCTCCACGCTTTCTTTCAGAGTGCGCATTTCCCGCTCCACGCGGGTCTTTTGGGACTCCAGATCTTTTATTTTCGCCAGGACTGCCGGGCTGGAGAGACCGTTCAGGACGGCTTCCACGGCATTGTCCAGCTTTGCGGAGATATCCTTCTCCTGTTCAATCAGGGCTTTCAGGTGAGAGACGGCCCCGCTCTGAATCTTCTCTGACTGGTCCCGGAGAATTCGGAGCAGTCCGCCAACAGAATCAGGCTTCCCTAGGACCGCTCTGATGGCTTCGGCCACCCGCTTCTCCAGATAGTCGGCACTGATCGGGGAGGCGTTGCAGTTGTGCAGCCGCTTCTTTCCGGTGCATCGGTAGTAGTTATATTTCTGCTGGCTGGTGGTGATCGTCATGGCGCATTTGCATTCGGCGCAGAAGACTTTACTGCGCAGCGGGTAGGCTCTGGTTGTGGCGGGCCTGCCGCCCTGCAGGTGCTTGTTCATTGTCATGCGGCGCTGGACGGTATCAAATGTCTCTTTGTCTATGATGGCCGGGATGGCATTCTCAATCCGGACCACATCTGTGCCGTCGGCGCTGTGGGTGTTTCTGCTGCCGTCCTCGCGGTATGGAAGTTGCCCGTAGACCAAAGTGCCAATGTATTTCTCGTTGTGGAGCAGGTCGTGGAGGCTGTTGGACCCGAAGGGCTGCCCGCGCTTGGTGGTTAGTCCGTCCGCGTTCAACCCGGCAATAATGTCCCTGTAGCTTTTCCCGTTCGCGTATTCCCGGAAGATCCGCCGGACAATCGCGGCTTCCTCCTCGCAGATCACCAGCCGGCCGTCCTCCACCCGGTAGCCGAGGGCCGGCCTGCCGCCGGTGTGCTGCCCGTTCCTGGCCATGAAGCGCATTTTCTCCATGACCTTCTGCCGGGTCTGCAGAGCCCAGATCTGATTGAACAGCGCCATGCTGCCCTCCGTCAGGAAGTTTGTGGGGTCCCGAAGATCCTTGCCGATCATCGGCTGGGTGACGGACACAACGGAGGCACCCATGGCGGACAGCTCATCCCGGAATGCAAACCAGGCAGTCATTTTGCGGAACATGCGGCTTTGGTCATAGATGACAACCATGTCCGCCATCCCCTGCCGGAGCTGCTGCATCATGGCCTCGTACTGCGGCCGGGTGTCTTTCATTCCGGAGGTTGCGTAGTCCGCGAATACCCCCAAAACGGGGATGTCGTTCTTTCCGCACCATTCACTGCATTTTTCTACCTGGACTTCGATACTGTCCGGATTCTGGTTGTCCGTGGAGTACCGGGCCAGGATAAAAGCGCCGTGTTCTCGTTTTATCATACTTCCTCCTTGCATTTTGGCGGGGAATGTGATACCATAAAAGGGCAGAATCCCCCTATTGTTGTGGTTGGTTATCTGTACCGCTCCTTTGGCGTTGGAAGCACTTGGGAGCACCTTGACCGCTTCGGTGTTGGCAGCACCGGGGCGGTTTTTGTTTTTGTGTCCAATTTGGACACATCCATTGGAACTGATTCAAATTCGCAAACGTTTGCGAATTTGTGGAATCCAATTAATTTTTGCCATTTTGTGTTCCAGGACGGTAGAACGAAAGTGCAATATATCCTTGATAGTCTCCCTTAGCCTTCTTCAGCTTGGCGAGTGTTGCTTTCACAGGCCAACCATTTTGAATGAAATCATTTGCCATATCCTGTAGGCGATTTTTGAGAAGATATCCGATTTTTTGATTTCCGAGATATAAAGCAACTGCGTTGTGATCGTAGGAATTGCTTGGTTCTTGGACAACCCGGAGTTCCGCACCAACTTGCAATTTGTTTTTATTGATTTTTGAGACAATATCGGCAGGAGGATAAAATTTGACATCTTCGTAACTATAGGCGAGGACATACCCGTCAATTTCCTGCTGCTGAGTTACAACCTTCTTGAAGTATCCTTTCCTTCTCAGCCCCCAATAAAGAAGCGCTAGGCCTGCGATAACACCAAACAAAAAAGCTGTAAAATCCTTTGTGATATTCCCGATTCCGCCAATCAGGAATATCACTCCAACAATTATTTGCCAATTCATTATTGTCCTTCTTTCTGTGTAGAATCAAGGGGGGATTGCTAATTGGATAAGACTAAGAATGCAAGGGAAACCTACCACCAATAACTGGTGGAGGTAGCCTATGGTTGAAAACAATGTGAAGAAATATCGCCGGGCCAGGAAACTGACGTTGGAGCAACTTGCGGAGAAGTCCGGCATACCGGTCAGCACGATCAATGACATCGAGCATGGAGCAGAGCCCAGGGTGATCACAGCCCTTTACCTAGCCCGGTCGCTGGGGGCCACGGTGGAGCGACTATGGCTACTTCCTAATTTCCGGTAAACCGGATTCCGGTTTACCGGAAATTCGTCCCTTTTCGGCTGCTGCGTTACATAAGGAGGTGAATAATGGAAAAGGGGGTGGAGGGAATGTACCCGATTTATTGGACATAAAAGGAAATCCAAACTTGACTATAGCGAACGAATGTTTTATAATATGCACTATATCACAAAATAAGGAGGAGCAGTCATGGATGATAATGTAAAACAAATAAGCGAATTAAAGGGGGAGGGATTGCTCCAAGAAAGAGTACATAGACCAAACCTTGAAAAGTTAGTAGCGTTTGCAGAAGAACTAGATGATGATGGGACATTAATCCCTACATTTCTTGCGATCCTTGAAATGTGCTTTCAAAGCTAAAAGCATCGCCTGCAGAAATTCAAGATCCGTGTCGGACAGATCTCCTATATCTTCTATCAAGCCGTTTCTCAAAAGAACGTCAGCAAACATCTTAATATGAGGATTCTCTTTTGCCTCTGGGGCGGTCGTTTCCGCTTCGGAGGCTTTTTTTATTGCTTCTGCCTCAATTCGCGATAACTCACCTAGCCCTGCACGGACGAGATCATTAATTGCCTGGTTCTGGCTCTTTATGCGGTTATCAAATTTATAGTCATCAACTGCTTTCAAGAGATCGTCATCGATGGCAATTGAAAAACGAGGCTTTTGTGTTGGCATTCGGTTCACCACCTTTCTAAGATATATTATCAAAAGTTCACCACTGATGCAAGAATAATCTTTGAAGAATATTTCCCAAATATCAAGGTGCACTTTTGGTGAAAATACCATATTGACGGTACACCATTGGTGGACTTATAATAAAGCCACAAAAGGTGCACCAATGGTGAACTTAAGAAAGGGGTGAACGCGATGACTGACATGAAACGCATTACAGTGTCTTTTGATGATGACGTTGACAGGAAAATTTTAGAACTAAGGAAGCATGATGATTATGTCAAGTGCTCATACTCTGAAATTGTTCGCAAACTGGTAAAGCTTGGCTTGGCGGCAGAAGATCGTAACCGGATGGTGCCTTCTGATACTGTTAGCGCCTGAATTGATCTAAAGGAGCATCCCGGCTAACCCGGGCTGGAAGATACGAACACAAATTAAGAGGGAGGCGAACACAATGCCGATCATCATACCGAGAACGGAAGCCATGGCGGCCCCGGAGATCTCCCAGCAGGACAGAAACAAACTCTGGGAGCAGATTGTCCGGAATTATGCCGAAAAGCATCCGGAGCTTTTCTTCGATGCCGCAGGCCGGGAAGACAAAGAAGCGTCATGAATATCATGCGCAAGCTGCCTCTGAGCCGCGTGGCATAAACGCGGCATCCCACCGGGGTCCGGGAAGCCGTTTCTTACATCCTCTTTCGGCGTGGAGAGCTGGGACCTTTCACCATCAGAAGGCGGGTTCAACTCCTGCCTCCCCGGAACAATTTCATAGCCGCTCCGTCTCGCAATCTTGTCGGAGCGGCGCACATGGGCGGGACGCACATTGGGAAGTGCATCCTCAGCACAGGGGAAGGCAGTGGGTTCGAATCCCGCCCCGCCCTCCATGGCAATCAGCCAGTTGCCAAAGGATTTCTCTCCTAATGGCAGCCCGGAAAGACGGGCAGCTCCCGGGTCACCGGGAGCATTATGGGGCAGTAGTCGGGTTTAAGCAAGCATGTGCCCGATGAACTGGAAGATGTCGGTTCGAGTCCGGCCTGCCCCTTCACACTAATTGAGAGGATGATTGTTGTGACGAAAGAACAGGTTATCGCAGTACTGGTGCACGAGCTTGCACGCGCTGAGGAGAAGCGGAAGTATTTTTCGGAAGGTAACGATCCTGGATCGTTTTCCCTCGAGATGCACTATGCTGGGCGGGCCGACGGGCTGCATCTGGCCTTGCGGTACATCAATGACATGGAGGACGGCGGCAGCAAATGATTCGGATCGTAGCATATGCACAGTACGTGCTGCTGGTGCTGCTCCTGGCCGCTAACTGGCTTTGGGACCGGCGGGACCATAGGTAACCCTCTGGGCGGTTGGGGTACAGCCGCACCACACGGATGTGCAGCACGTTGCGGAAAGCGCGCCGATAACGTGGACAGCCTTGCAGCGACCTGCGACACCTGCAAGGGCAAGCGTGGATGTACGGAACGAGACCGCAAAGGATCGCCACGCAGGCGGTGACAGTCGGGAGAGACCGGTACCCCTGGGCCGTCGGGTAATAGGCGGCACCACACTCCCAAGGAGGAACAGCGCACTGCGGTGTGAGGAGAGGGGCCTCCGATGTAAACAAACCGCTCTGGGGGCGGGAGCGTTTTGTGGAACTGTTTCTTCGCTGGCCAAAAACAGCACGGCAAGGCAAAAGCTGAAAAACCCTCCAGCGCCTGGCTGAAATCCAGGCACCAGCCCTCACGGGCACTGCGCAAAATGCTGCCGGAGCGGGAAGGGCAGCTCACCATTCCTCGGGTGCGCTCAATATGGGACGGTACCTCAGATGGTAGAGGGCCGGGCTCTTCCCCCGGCATGTCGCTGGTTCGAATCCAGCCTGTCCCACAAAGGGGCCTTTCTTGTCCCGGTTCTTGTTCGCCGCAAAAATCGTAAAGAAACCGGGAGGCACGAATCTGCATCAGGCCACACGGGGTGCAGCGCCCGCTTGGAGCGCATCCAAGCCCAGCAGCCCAAAAGGGCGGCATAGCATTTCAGCATTTGGGAAGAAAGGAGGATGCCAATTGTACGTTGATGCAGGGGAATTGATCGCGAGACTGCGCGAAGCAGCCCCTATTGAGATAGACGAAGAATGCCAGGCAGAGGAAACCCAAAAGAAACCGAAATATGGTCCAGCCACTTCCTCGTGCAGCTGCCTGGTGTTGCTCCGGCTGGATCTGCTCCCGTACTATTCCACTGGTTTTGAGTAGTGCGGAAAAATGCAAAAAAAGAACGGCGATGCCCGCCAGCACCGCCGCAAATCCCGCAAAGGAGATAACTTATAATGCAATTATACTGTATTTTCCCTTGCGTGTCAAGGAGGAATCTGCATGGATGATGTGCGGCCCGGATATTTTGCCGTGATACCGGCGGATGTCCGGTATGATGACCGGATCCCGGCCAACGCCAAACTGCTGTATGGCGAGATCTCCGCGTTGATCGGCAAGGATGGCTTTTGCTTTGCCACCAATCAGTATTTTGCCGATATCTACGGCTGTACCCCTGTGACGGTGGCACGGCTGGTCAGCAAGCTGGAGGAGGCCGGGTACATCAAACGGGAGCTGGAGAAGGACAAATCCGGACAAGTGGCCAGGAGGAAGCTGTATCTGACTGTGTCCTTGCCTGACGTACAGCCACTTAACAATTTTGATAATACCCCCCAACAAAATTGTGGGGAGGGTATTAACAAAAATGATAAGGATACCAATACAAGTATTACCAACATAGAAAAAGAAAATAAAAAAGAAAAAGCCGAAGGGGCGAACAGCAAGCGGACGCCTCTGGGAGACGAACAGCTTCGGGAGCTGTTTATAGGCTGGATTGGCAAGATCGCCGCGCCCTACTGGACCAAGAAGGACAAGAACACCCTGTACTTCGCCCTGGATGGATTCTACGCCCCCAGGGCAAACAAAAAGCAGGAACCTGCCAGGACGGCGGCAGCCTTCACGGCTTTGTCAAACCGCCTTTCTCGGTATTCCGGCGGAAGTCCTGCCGTCATGATCGACATGCTGGAGCGGGCCACCACCGCCGGGTGGAAGTCGGTGTTTCCTTTGGGCGGTGACCGGGCCGCAGCGGTTCCGGAGCAGCCCGCCAGTGGGAGGGCTGAGGAATGGCTGTAACGGACGACCGCTGGCTGGATGCCCAGTACAGTGTTTTGGGGTCTGCGCTGATCTCTCCGGAGGTGGTGCCCAAGGTGGTGTCGGAGACCTCCGATCGGGATTATTCCGGCGCTTGCCTGACGGTGTACAGGGTCATTCGCAAACTGTTCCTTGCGGGTACCGCCGTGGATCCGGTATCGGTGGCGGGCGCTCTGGGCAACAATTACCGGGACTTCTTGGTGCAGCTCATGGAGATCACGCCCACAGCTGCCAACATTGACCACTACATAGCCCTGTGCCGGGAGCAGGCCCGGGTGATCACCGTCCGGGAGCTGGCCAGAAAGATGACCGAAGCGGACACCAGCGACAAAATGCGCAAGCTGCTGGAAGAAGCCACCGGCCTGATGGTGGACAGACCAGCCCTGAAAATTTCCACTATGAGCGATTCCTTACGATCCTTTATGGACCGGCACACCAAAGAGGTCAAGTATCTTACCTGGCCGGTGCGGGAGCTAAATGACCGGATCTACGCGGAGCTGGGGGACTTGATTATCTTCGGCGGATATCCGTCTACAGGAAAATCTGCCTGGGCGCTGCAATGTGCCTGGCACTGGGCCAAGGACTACAAGGTGGGGTTCTTCTCCTTGGAGACCTCATCCGAAAAGCTGTTTGACCGTCAGATGGCGGCCGTGGTCCAGGTGAGCATGGACGAGATCAAGCGCAACGACATCCAGCGGGAGGGCTGGGACAAGATTTGTGCCATGACGCCGGATATCGTTGCCCGGAATCTGGAGCTGATCCCGGCGGCGGGCATGACTCCGGCGGATGTCCGGGCTGTCACCATGATGCAGGGATATCAGATCATTTTCGTGGACTATTTGCAGCTGCTCCAGGGTCCCGGCGAAAACCGGACGGCCCAGGTGACGGGAATCTCCATTGCGCTGCACACCCTGGCCCAGTCCATGGGCGTGACGGTGGTAGCCCTGTCCCAGCTCTCCCGGCAGGGGCAGCAAGGGAAGAACGCGCCGCCGGATATGTCTGCCCTCCGGGAATCCGGCCAGATCGAGCAGGACGCCGATGTGGTCATGATGCTGTCCCTGGAGGACAAGGATAACCCTGCAGGCAACCGGGAGCTGCGGATCCGGAAGAACAAGGAAGGCACCTGCCCCAATATCCTGCTGTCCTTTGACGGCAAGCATCAGACCTTCGCGAAAGCCCAGGGGGATGTCCTGGGGAAGCTGGTTGCCGACGGGAAAAGGGCCAAGCGCAAAAATCAGCAGCCGGCACCGGAGCCGGGACAGATGACCATGCTGCCGGATGATACGCCGGTGCCGTTTGAGAATTGATTTGAAAGAGGGAAATTACATGTCAGTTTATGAGAAAATCGAGGCCCAACAGAAGGGTCATGAAAATACCGATATCTGGATGGTAGGCCAGCAGCTGAAGGATATCCTTCGCGCTGATCCCACCCTGGAAGAAATCGTGGACAAGGATCTGGACGGGAAGGACATGTCCATGGCCAGCGCCGCAAGGAAGATCAAGGCCTGGGCTGATGAGCAGCACAAGACGGCGAGAGGAAATTGTGTTTGCGTCCCTCCCAATGTGGCGGAGGGCATCATCCGGGAGTTTTATGGACTCCCTGGCTGCGGTGCTTCTGAAAAGCAGCCCACAGCTCCGGCCACGGAGGAGGATGACCTTCCGGATTTTGCGGATTTCCTGTGAGGCCTGCGCTATGGACAAGGACGCAATTCTTCGATCACTTCCAGAGGAACCGCCAAAGGAGCTGATCGACTGGACGCTTGCGCACTGCAAAGAGGAGCTTGGCCCGGAATATCTGGTTTACCACTCGGAGCGGGTGCCGGTTTTGCCGGATATGGCGGATATCATGGAGTATAACAGCCTGGCCCCGCGGAAGACGGAATGGATGGCGTACTGCCGCTGCACTGACTGCGAAAATGACTTTTACACGCAAAAGGTCCGGAGCGCCGACGCGATCCGGCTGGCAATCGGGGAGGATGGCTCTCCGTATACCCTGGATCCAAGGGAGCCATACGCGGAATACGCCTGGAGCAACGGCATCTGCGTGGAGGAGACTTTTGACGGGGACAATACGATATGCCCATACTGCGGCCATCAAGTAACCGTGATCCACTCCAAAAAGTTGCGAGGCGGCAGAACGAAGCGTATCAAAATCGTTTCCGTACAAAACCTTGGGCAGTATACAGCGGTCTTTTACTGGATGATTTGCCGGGGGATAACGGAATACGGCTACACCAGTCTATGGGCGGAACCTATGGAGGCTTATGTACTGGATGAGGACGGAGTCCTAACCCGGTACTCCCATGTCATGTATAACGGGCTTGCCGGTGCATACCGCTTGCGTGACCGCTGGGAGTTTCGCGATAAAGGGAATCCTCTTGACTCAGTTTATCCGGATTGGGGAAGTATCAATAGTAGAAAAAGCGGAGCAGCTATCTACGATGCGTTCCCCGATTTGGCCGGGACCTCCGGAGAAAAGACCGGTCTGCTGGAATTTCTCCGCGCCGGAGGATATGACGCGGTGGAATATCTGATGTTCTGGCGACACCATCGGTGCATAGAGAACGTGGTCAAGTGCGGGCAGGGGCCTATCGTCGCTGAAATCTGCTTGGAGTCGGAAAGGCTGTACAGCTCCTTGTATATGGAAATGTCCAAATATCTGGACCTTTCGGAGCGTAAACCCCACAAAATGCTGCGAATGTCCAAAGAGGACTTCCGGGCGATCCAGGAGGCAGGAATCAAACTGAGGATGGATCATATCGACAATTACAGACGATATCAAAAGCACGGCGGCACCATGACATTTATGGAGTACCTGGATATCGCACCGGATTTCCGGTCCGATGGTATGCTGGCCGCCCTTGCGATCATGGAGCAGTCTCCTGGTACGGATCTGGATAAGATTGCCCGGTATATGCAAAAACAGAAACTGCATCCCCACGAGACCCAACTGCTGGTGGATGTCAGGCGGATGGCGAAAACGGCATATCCGGACAGGGAGCTGACGGCGGAGGAACTGTGGCCCAGGAATTTGGCCTCCATGCACGACCGATTGACCCGTATCCTGGCAGAGCAGCAGCGAATGCGCAGCGAGGCGGAGATGCAGAAAACGTCCGAAGAATTCCAGCGTGTGGTTGACAAGTATGGCGCTTTGCAGTGGACGGACGGCGAGCTGTGCATTGTCCTTCCCCGCAGCAGCGAGGACCTGCACCGGGAAGGCGAAGTCCTGCGGCATTGCGTAGGAGGATATTCCATCCGGCATATATCCGGATCTGACACCATTTTCTTTGTCCGGCATTACCGGCGACCGGAGCGGCCTTATTACACCCTGGACATCTGCATGACAAAAGGGGTGCCGCGTGAAGTCCAGCTCCACGGCTATGGGAACGAGCGCCACGGGATCAATAAAGAGCATAAACACTCCATCCCCAATAAAGTCCGCGATTTTGTGAACACCTGGAAAGAAACGGTCCTGCTGCCCTGGTACGCGGAGCAGCAGAAAAGAATATCGAACGAAAGAGGGAAAACAGCATGAGTAACATCGTCACATCTTCCGGCAGGAGTATCAATACCGTCACCGCGGAAATCGTTGCCATTTCCAACCAGGCCGCACAGATGGCCTATATGTCCATGGTTGAGATCGGCAAACGGCTGGTGGAGGCCAAGGAGCTGGTGGACCATGGCGAGTGGGGGAGCTACCTCAAAAACGAGGTCCAATTCTCCCAGCGCACGGCCAATAATTTCATGCAGATCTATGAGCGTTCTCTTTCCGGCACAAATTCGCAAACGTTTTCGAATTTGGGGTACAGCCAGATCGTCAAGCTGCTGGCCCTGCCGGATGAGGAACTGGAGGACTTTGCGGAAACCCACGATGTGAAAAACATGTCCGTCCGGCAGCTGGATCAGGCCATCAAAGAGCGGGACGATGCCCGGAAAGCCCTGGCGGATGCCCAGTCCGACGCCGATAAAGCCAAAGCTGAGGCAAGAGATGCGGAGCAGCGGCTCCTGGATTTACAGCAGCGGGCCGCCGCTGCGAAAAGCTCCGAGGATGCATGGAAGAAGGAGATCGACAAGCTGAACGCTGCGCTCAATAAGGCCACCGCTGCGGAGGAGAAAGCCAAAAAGCAACTGAAGGACCTGAAAGAGAATCCCAAGATCCCGGATGCGGTTAGGGACCAGCTTTTTGCGGAAGCATCCGCCAAGGCCTCCGAGCAGATCCGCTCTGAGCTGCAAGGCCAGTTGGATGCTGCCAAACAGCAGGCACAGACTGCGGCCCAGGAACGGGACGCGGCGGAAAAGGCGGCCCTGGAAGCAAAGGCGCAGCTATCCAATCTCAAGAAAACCACCCGTCTTGCCAATCCTGATGTTATGGCGTTTAACTTGCTTGGTAAGCAAATCCTTGAGGATTTTAACCGGCTGGTTGGCTACCGCCTGAAAGTCGGGGCCTCTGACCCTGATATGGATGCCAAGATGCAGGCGTACATGCTTAAGCTTGCTGATACCCTGCGGGCAAAGGCAGAGGGTAAAAAAAACGGAAGCGGATAAAGCGGGATAATGATTGGAGGTGCAGCTAAGTGTCGGAAAATGATAACAAGAAAGTAGTCGTTGGCCCCAATTTCCTGGAACACTGGTGGGTCTATGACTTTGAGATTTGCGCCGACGTGGAGGAACTGAAGAAGACAATGGACTATATCAACAGGCACGGATATGATCTGATTTCTGCCTGCCAGGACGGCACCGGCGTCTATACAGTGTTCTTCAAGCGGCGGGCCTGCGGTTGAGGTTAGGATATGAATAAAGAAGAAGCAATTAAGTTCCTATCCAAGTATGTTGATAACGAGTGTTACACTCCTCAATGCAAGGAAGCTCATCAGATGGCAATAACCGCCCTCCTGGAGCAGGAGGAACGGCGGTGGATTCCGGTGACTGAGCGGTTTCCAGAATGTGGCAAACGTGTTTTAGCGACTGACGGCGGTTTCGTCGGTGAGTTTTATATCAATAAACGCGGGCAATGGAAACGGTACAATGTAAATGACTATTCCTTACTAATGGCACTTGATATTTTGTTTTGGATGCCGCTGCCGGAACCGCCGAAAGGGGAATGATTATGGCACTCAAAGAATTTGCAAAAATTGTTTGCGTGGTACTGCTTGCATACCAATGCTTCAATGGCTCCGGCAGCCAGCGGAAGGAGAATGACCGTGAAATCTGTACTTATCAGCATCCAGCCTTGTTGGTGTGAGCAGATTGTAGCCGGAACAAAGACCATGGATGAGTACATAGAGCGGAAAGCGTTGCGTGAAGCGTTCGAAAATTCTGTTTGCCAGGACGGCACCGGAGTCTATACGGTGTTCTTCAAGCGCCGGGCCTGCGGCTGATGGAGGTTAATACCCATGAAAGTAGGAGATACAGTACATAAGCCGTTGACAGATATCGTCTCCGGCTCAGCCAATACACCTCGCCCCAAGTTCTGGGGCAGGGTGGTATGGGTGCGTCCGGCTGGCCGGTTTTATCTGGCAGAGTTCGAGCTTCCCGGGGGCGTCATCCGGGAGTGCTTTAAGGAGTAACCGCATGGGCAAACAACGTAAAAAGACCATCGTAGCTGGGCCGCTGGTGTATGAGGCCATCTACCCGCTGCCGAACCCTCGGGACTCCCGTGGGGTTAGGCAGGGAAAGAAAAATCTGACCAGCGCAGCCCAGCAGCGAATGAATCTGAAATACCAATGGCAGAAGCTGGAGCTTCTGACCGCCGCCAACTTCCGGGTGGGCGACATCGTGCTGACACTTACGTTTGACGATGCGCACCTCCCGGACAGCCGGGCGGAAACCATGAAATGTGTGCGGGAATTTTTCAAAAAGCTTCGTGCCCGGCGGAATCCGCTGGGCAAAGCTACTAAGTACATCTATGTGGTGGAGCATAACCACAGCCGAGAGGACCCCACATTTACTCCCGTTGAACTTGCCCAGCAGGGCAGATACCATGTCCATATGATCCTCAACGCCACCGGCTCCGACTATGACGACATCCGGGCCTGTTGGGACGGCGGCCTGATCGAGTGGCACCTGTTTGAGCTTAACCGGGACCGCACATATGAGAGCCTGGCCCGGTACTTTTGCAAAGAGATCTCCGATTATGTGGGGGCACGCAAGTTTATCCCATCCCGCGGCCTGACCCAGCCGGAGACGGATTGCCAGATCGTGGACAGCTCCGAGACTCTAGACCCGCCGAAGGGCGCCACCGTCTACGACAATACCGGCATCGTCCGCACGGAGTATGGCAAGTATCAGTTTGTCAAATACCTGTGGCCAAAGCTGGTGGAAAAGGCTCCAAGGCGGCGGAAGAAAAAGGGCCGAAGGTTGCGTTCCGGCAAGAAAACGTAGCCTTTTATTAAATTTTCTGCCTTGAGAATCTATATTAACTTTTGAGATGGAGGCATGGAAAGTGAAGTATCCACAAGAATCCACCTTGACGGCATCTCCCGCGCGTGATATAATCATAGCAAACACAAGACGAGTTACCTGTTCGCAGTGTGGTCTTCCGATCGGAAGAGCAACCAACGGAGAGATCCCGAAGGGTGCGCTCTTCTACTGTCGCAAATGCAAGGGATACAGACTCGTCGAAGTAAATACCGTTACAGTGCCTTAGACGGCCAGTTTGAGTTAATCGCTCATGCTGGCCGTCTTTTTGTTTTCCAGGGGAGGAACTCATGGCAGCAAGCAACCGAAACAGGCCGGACAAGGACGGTGCGCACCGCCTGGCCTTCGAGCGGAACAAAACGAAAATCATGAAAACCCAGACTGTGTGTGGGATCTGCGGAAGGCCGGTGGACAAGAGCCTCCGCTATCCGCATCCGCTGTCTCCCTGTATCGACCACATCATTCCCGTATCAAAAGGCGGGCATCCCAGTGACCTGGATAACCTGCAGCTGGCTCACTGGACTTGCAACCGGCAGAAATCAGACAAGCTCCTAAAGCGCCGCCAGAAGGCCGCAGAGGACGAGACGATTTCAAACCGGGTTTTGCCGCTCTCATGCGATTGGACGGCGTACAGGTCAAGCTAAGGGGGCATATCCCCCTCCCTGGGTGGCTCCCGACCTTTAACCGCCGTACTGGGAATATTTCTCGCTGAGAAGTACGCGCAGTGAGGACTAAAAGCGAATAATGTACACAACGAGAAGACAAACTATATCTATAGAAGCTTACAACGGAAACGGAGGGCAAATGGTGGAGCACAAAGGCAGGGCATACCTGCAAAGATGCCTCGTTGCGAAGCGCACGCGGGTCCTGCTGCGCTACAAGTATTACGAGATGAAAAACGGGATCAAGTACTTCAAGACCATCATCCCGCCGGAATTCATGTACATGGCGGAAACCTTGGGCTGGTGCGGCAAGGCGGTGGATTCCCTGGCGGATCGTCTTTCCTTCCGCGAGTTCAAAAACGATAATTTCGACCTGAACACCATCTTCGCCATGAACAACTTTGACATTTTGCCGGACAGCGCCATGCTCTCCGCTTTGATCGCCTCCTGCTGCTTTGTGTACATCTCCGAGGATGCGGACGGCTACCCCAGGCTCCAGGTCATCGACGGTGGGAACGCAACGGGCCGAATCGACCCAATAACCGGGCTGCTGATCGAAGGCTACGCTGTGCTGGAACGGGATGAGTATGACAGCGTTTCCATGGATGCCTATTTTGTGGCTGGGAGAACGGAATACTACCGCGGCAATCAGCTGATCCGGGTGGACACAAACCCGGCCCCGTACCCGCTTCTTGTCCCAATCATCTACCGGCCTGACGCTATTCGTCCATTTGGACATTCCCGGATTTCCAGGTCCTGCATGAACCTGATGCAGGGCGCAATACGAACGCTGCTCCGGTCTGAGGTCAGCGCGGAGTTTTACTCTTTCCCCCAGAAATACGCCACCGGGCTGTCCCAGGACACAGAGGAAATGGACAAGTGGAAAGCCTTTATCTCCAGCTTCCTGACCTTCACCAAGGATGAGGACGGCGATTCTCCCAAACTGGGACAGTTTACGCAGCAGTCCATGAGCCCCTTTACGGAGCAGCTTCGGACCTTTGCTTCGCTGTTTGCTGGGGAAACGGGATTGACCACGGATGACCTGGGCTTTGTGACAGATAATCCATCCAGCGCCGAGGCCATTAAGGCGAGCCACGAAAGCCTCCGGCTCCTGGCGAGGAAGGCGCAAAAGACCTTTGGCAGCGGCTTTCTCAACGTTGGCTATCTGGCCGCCTGCGTCCGGGATGATTTCCCATACAAGCGCCAGCAGTTCTATTTGACAAGGGCCGCATGGGATCCGGTGTTCGAACCGGACGCCGCCATGCTATCCGGTATCGGTGATGGCATCGGAAAGATCAATCAGGCTGTCCCCGGATACTTTGGCAAGGGCAACCTGCGGGAAATGATCGGCGTGGATCCCGACGCATAAGGAGGACGCCATGGATGATATTGCGCCTGGTCTGATTGATGCCATTACCAGCGACTTTCGCGAGGCATATGACAAAAGCAAAAAGATTCAGGACCTGCTGGAAAAGGTCCAGGCCGGCACGGCAACCTATGCAGAAGCGCAGGACTATTCCATTGAGGTTTCCCGCCTCATTGGGAATGCTTACAAAAATAACGTTTCTTCCGCCGTGCTTCCTGATGGCCGCATGTATTACAACATCGCATCCAGGCTGATTCCGGCAAACTTGGACGAAAACTACCGCTTGGTATCTGACTACGCGGAGTCGGTACAAAAAAGCTTGAATGCCAAAGCAAAAATCGGCATTAGGGCCCAGGTGCCTGCGAAAAACCAGGACAGAATCAACGGCCTTGTGAACATGGCGTCAAATGCGGATCAGTACGATCAGGTGTCTGGGCAGCTGCTGGACGCTTTTGAGAATTACAGTCTGAACATTGTCGATGAGGCTATAAAGAAAAATGCTGATTTCCAGTATCGTTCCGGGCTCCATCCGCGGATTATCAGAAAAGCAGAACGGAAGTGTTGTGAGTGGTGCGCAAGCCTTGCCGGGGAATATGACTATCCGGATGTGCCAGATGATGTCTACCGCCGACATGAGCGCTGCCATTGTACAGTTGACTATGATCCCGGAAGCGGGAAGCGCCAGGATGTCTGGACAAAACAGTTTAGATAACCAAAAGGAGGCCATATGAGCGAACCACGCAAGGGCCGCCAGACTCCAACAAAATCCATCGTCCTCCCGTATACCGAGACCAAGGGCCAGGAGGCGATTGACCTGTACAACAGCTCCGGCAGGACCGCCCAGGAGTGGCAGGAGCTGTTGATCTACGACATGCTTGCCGTCAACGCAGACGGTCAGTGGGTGCATACCAAATATGGCATGGAGATCCCCCGGCGGAACGGAAAGAACGAGGCGGTTGTCATCCGGGAACTGTGGGGACTGACCTGCGGAGAACGGATCTTGCATACAGCCCACAGAACCACCACCAGCACGTCGGCATCTCGGCGGCTTGTGGAACGGCTTGTGGCGGCTGGATATCAGGAGGTCGAGCGGATCAAGAAAAGCGAGACCTACGACAAGCATTTTACTTACGCAAAGCAGAAGGGCCTGGAGCGAATCGTCCTACTGAGCGAGGGCGGCGGGACCGTTGATTTCCGCACCAGATCCGCAAAAGGCGGCCTGGGCGAAGGCTTTGACCTGTTGGTCATCGATGAGGCCCAGGAGTACACGGACGACCAGGAAACCGCCCTGAAATACGTGGTCACGGACAGCAAGAACCCGCAGACCCTATTCATCGGTACGCCGCCTACCACGGTTTCCGTCGGTACTGTCTTTCAAAAGCTCCGGACCGCCGCCCTGCAGGGGGAGACGATCAACACAGGTTGGGCAGAATGGTCCGTGGATGAGATGACGGACCCCAAAAACAAAGACGCCTGGTACGAAACGAACCCATCTCTTGGCACGGTTCTTTCGGAGCGGGCCGTCATGGATGAAGTTGGCGGCGATGAGATCGATTTCAACATCCAGCGTCTTGGCCTATGGCTGCGGTACAACCAGAAATCGGCCATCAGCAAGCGGGAGTGGGAGGATCTGCAATGCGAAAAGCTCCCGAAGCTCACCGGGAAGCTGTTTGTCGGTATCAAATACGGCCATGACGGTGACAGCGTGGCCATGTCCATTGCCGTCAAAACCACAGACGGCAGCATTTTGGTGGAGGCCATAGACTGCCGTCCTCAGCGCTCCGGCAATACCTGGATCCTGGATTTTCTGGAAAAGGCAGACGTGGAGGCTGTGGCGGTGGACGGTGCCAGCGGCCAGGAGCTGCTGGCAACGGCAATGAAACGCCGCAAACTAAAGCCTCCGAAGCTTCCCACAGTGAAAGAGATCATCATGTCCAACTCCGCATTTTCCCAGGCAGTCAGCATGAAGCAGCTGTGCCACATGGGGCAGCCCTCTTTGGTTCAGATCGTCAGCAACTGCGAGAAACGGGCTATTGGAACAAACGGCGGATATGGCTTTAAGTCCATCCTGGACGGCGCGAAAATCGAACTGATGGACAGCATGATCCTGGCTTTCTGGCTGTGCAGCGAGAAAAAGGAGCGAAAAAAACAAAAAAT
>JBJDYN010000163.1:0-6646 GCA_051867395.1 Faecousia sp.
CCCTATGTGTTACCTATGTTTCTCTTGACAAATGACCCTCCCCTACAGTGGGTGCGTGTATAAACGATCATTTACGCGAAATTCACGACTACAATTGAATAATTTCCTCAATAAACGTTAGTTGGCTCTTAACTAACTTCGTGACTGTTTCATACCCGGTTTATTGGACCATTTGTTTTGTATAATCGTTGTCAGCACCGGTGGAACAAGGTTTTCAAAAAAGTCAAGTCTTGTTCTTCCAAATCTTTCATGGTATAATGCCGCTCGGCGTGTAAAAACAAAGGAGAGATTCAAATGAGCACTGCAACCATTTCTGTCCGCCATACCCAGCGAGAAATTTTGAAACAGGAAGAAGCGGTCTTCAGCCACATTCCCGGCATCAGCAAACTGCGCCAGGCTCCTCCGGAAACCATCCCGGAGCTGGAAGCGAAGTACCCGGACGCCGCGTTCGCTCTGATGATCGCGGGCAATCTGTTTACCGGTGACCGGGAGCAAAATGAGATCCATCAGCGGGCTTACACCGCCATCCTCAACGGCGAGCCTATCACCGGGGTACGGTTCAAATATGACTACGATCTGGAGTCCTACCTGCTGAATCACATGTGGGACTGATACGAATCTACTATGAAAAGCAGCTATTTCGGAATAATGACTGCTTTTCATTGGATATCAGTATGAGCACACCCCTCCAAAATGCGCAAACACCCTTAGTGTTCAGCTTGCCCTTCCCACTACCGGGCGGGTTCGGGACTTTCACCCTTTCGATTTTGCCCATGCCGGGTGCACAGTAAAAATCCCGAATGCTTACGCATTCGGGATTTTGGTGGGCGAGGCGGGACTTGAACCCGCACGTCCGCAGTGAACACTAGAACCTGAATCTAGCGAGTCTACCAATTCCACCACTCGCCCATATGAAATGCCGTCTCTCAACGACTTGTTCATATTAGCACGCTTTGGCGGATTTGTCAATAGTAAGTTTTTCTTTTTCGTCTTTTACTTCGCTTCCGTCAGGTAGCTGCTGACGCAGTACAGTGTTTGGCCGTTGTAGTCTACCCGGGACCAGCCCAGATCCCGGTTGATCCCCGTCCGGGTGATCACTTCTCCGTTTTTCAATGTCACCACCACAATGCAGTCCGGATCCTCTACACTGGGCAGAGAGCGCAGATTTACCTCCACCTTGGCGGTAACCCGGTCATTCATTTCCTCAAACTGTGTCTTGATGCCATCGTCCTCCGGCTGGGTCTGGGCGGTGCTGCCATCGGTCTGGACCAGGTAGCTGGTGACGGCATAGCAGGTGATTCCATTGTAAATCAATTTCGACCAGCCATTGTCGCTGATGCCTACGCAGGTGGCAATGTCGCCGTTTTGCAGCTGGGCAAGGACTTCCGCGTCCTCATGCTCCACACTGGGCAGCTTTCTCAGATTCACCACTTTCTTTGCCGTAACCGGATAGTTCACCTGGGTAAATTGGGTCTGGATGCCGTCATCCTCCGGCTCCGCCACTGCGCCGGGATCGTAGTGCAAGTCTGTGGTCAGATAGTTGGTCACGGCGTAGTAGATATTTCCCTCATAAATCAGCTTGGACCATCCATTGGCACTGACGGCAATCCGTTGGGCCACCTCACCGTTTTGCAGCGTATAGAGGATCTGGCTGTCCGGGTCCTGGTTGGGCCGGTCCCGCAGGTTGGTCTCCACCTTGGCGGTGACCTCCTCGTTGACCTGCGTAAAGTTCATCAGCGCCTCCACATCCGGCTCCACTTCCTCCGGAGGTGTGGGATTCCTGGCAGGCTCGATGCCGTCGTAGCCGAAGTAGGCCACATTCAGGTCAACCGGCTGGGTGATTCCGTCCACGGTGCCCTCTTTGGAATACTGCCACATGTGGTGGGCCCCGGTGTAGCTGGACTGGGCCGTGCCGGGATAGGGCGTTTGAGGGTACTGGGCCACCCAGACCTTGTAATTCTTCTCGATGCGGTCCATCTCCCACTCGTTTTCCAGCTCATGCTTGGACGAATAGAACATGCCCTCATAGCCCAGCTTCTCAATGGTCTTCAAAAAAGCCAGCGCCACATCCGTGCGGGCCTCTCTGGTCATGCCGTACTGGCGGCTCTTCTCACTGAGGAAGCCCTCGCAGTCATAGACCACGGGATAGGTAATGGGATATTGGGCAATGATTCCCGCCACCCAGTTGGCTTCCTCCACGGCCTCCTCCTCGGTAATAGCGGAGGAAAAGAAGTAGACGCCCAGGGGAATACCGGCTTTGCTTCCCTCCTGCAGGTTGTACCGGCCGTTACTGTCTTCCTCGATCATGCCGTCGGACATAGTCCGGTAGCCCAGGCGCACCATGGCGAAGTCAATGCCGGATTGGGCCAGAGTTTGCCAGTCAATGGTACCCTGGTATCTGGCGACATCAATACCAAAGGTGGTCTCCTCCGTCTCCTTGGTGACCCGGGAAGGGCCGCCGCAGCCGGAGAAAATTGCCAGCAGCAACGCAAGACCCAGCACAGCGGCCCAGGCCCGGATATGTATCTTTCTCTGTTTCATGGGATACAGGTCCTTTGCTTTTGATTTCTGGGAAAATCATATCACAAAAATCGAAAAATGTCTATACCGGGCCTCTTTTCTTAAATTCTTCCTAAGAGCTAATATGCCGCAATGACACTGCCATCTATGGAATTCAGAATCAGGATATTCCTGCTTGCTTCGCTGCTGAAATAAACCGTTCCGTTTTCCGCGTCCCGATAGTCTGCCGTACCCATCAGGCACAGGCTGGGAACATATCGATAGGTGGCTTCCGTTCCCGGCACCCTGACTCTGGACAGTGCGTACGATGCCTGGGTGATCTGCACATTGCAGATCACCTCCGCCCCCTCCGGGTGCATGTAATCGATCATATCGCTCCAGCCATAGTCGTGGCTGTTCGTTCCCTTCCAATAGGTCTTCGCCGCTTCCAGCAGCGCCTCCATATCCATGGACGACCTGCTCTCGCTGCTGACATCGCGGATCTCCAAAGGCGCGAACAGCCACATGCTGATCAGTTCTCCGCCTGGCGCGAATTCGAAATTCACATCCGTCATCGCATAATTATCACTGTCATCATCGGTCACTCCCCGGCGCACCGCAGGGACACCGTTCAAAAGGGGTACCGCGTCTACGCAGATCCTGTACTCCATAGCTGTCTCTCCGCGGATACCGGCGGCACTGACATAGCACCTGTCGATCATCCACTGACCCAGGCCCATGTTTGCCAGCATGGTTTCCGCCTTCACTTGGATCGCATCCACCTGTTCCTGGGTCGGTTCTGCCGTTCTGCACAGCTGTGCGCGAAGGACAGATTCTCCCAGGGAATACCCCGGATCGTCATAGTCATCAATGTAGGTTACGATCCAATTGGATTTGTAGCTTCCGTTATAGGTATACGCACAGTACTTATAGGGAATCCCATCCACCGTCACCCGGGCCTCAATGGCATTTTCATCCTTGGACAAATTCTGGCTCTGCATGGCTGGGTCATTCCGGTCATAGAAATAGTAGCTTTCCTTTTGATAGGTCCACTGGCAGTCTGGCCGGGGATTTTCTACCGGGGCCGTTTCCAGTTTTTCGGTATACTCCTGGAGGAAAACTTCCACGTTTGCGGCGATCTGACCCAGGTATTCCATTTCCTCATCGGTCATTTGTTCTTTCGTCAGTCCTTCATGCTCAGCCAATGCATATTCGTCCGTATACGGCGCATACCGGTCCAGTACCGCCAGGATCTCGCTCTGGGACAGCTGCCGGTTTTTCGTCATGGTAGGTTCGCTTTCGTAGAACTTCGCGTCCTCTCCGAAAATGGCATGGGCTGCCTGTTTGACATCTTCTTCCGACAGATAATCGGGCATCACTTCCACCATTGGAAGTGCCGGAAGGGTATCGTCGGCACGAAGATCGATCTGAAAATGCACCGTTCCATCCTCGCTGATGAATTCTTCTCTGTCTTCAAAATCAAATTGGTTCATCGCATCGGAAGGTGCCGCTTCTGTCGGAAGCGTTTCCGAAGACGCTGTCCCAGGACGGGCGGCAAGCTCCACGCTGCCCAAAATCTGGTTGACAACATCCCGTTCTATGTGGTTTTCATCAAACCACAGGTCATACACCAACGGGTCGTCGAGATAGAGATAGTGCGTTCTATCCTTCCCCGTGTTCCCGGCCACATCCGGCCAGTAGCAGACTTCCACCGGGCCTTTTGCGGACGCTTCGATCCAATGGGCCAGGGTCTCATCCTCCGCTTCCGGAAGCCCCAGCGCAGCGACCCACTCCTCCACATTCCACTCGGCATCCGTGGGCATTTTCAGTGGGAACCCGGGAGCATCCCGCACCGTCAAGCCGCCAACATTCTGGCTGCCATCGAAAATCATTAGGCTGCCGTCCCCCTCGGTTTCATAGGAAAATCCTTCGGGAAGCTTCACAGCAAAGGATTCCATTTTGATTCCGGTTTCTTCCGACGTATCCGCCTCCGGATTCACCGCGCAGGCCGCCAGCACCGCGATACAAACAGCGATACAAACCACCACGACCCAGACCTTGGGCTTTTTCCACCGGGCCATGTTCCGAACACGACCTTTGGTGTCCCCTTCTCCAAAGGAAAGCGGTGTTCCCGAAATGATCTTATGGCCCGTGGCAAGACGCAGCAAAGAGGCCGAATAGTCCGCCCGGATGTGGTCCCCAAGCTTCCTTATGACCGCTTCATCGCAGCTCATTTCCATGTCCTTCCCCGCCAGTAAGAAGGCCGCCCACACCAGCGGGTTGAACCAGTGGACGCACAGAGCGGCATAGGCCAGCAGCTTGATAATATGGTCGCCCCGGCGGATATGGTGCCGCTCGTGGGCGATGATGAACCGCCGCTCCTTCATGGGTATGGAGGAAGGGAGATAGATCCTGGGGCGGAGAATGCCCAGAACAAAGGGCGAAGCAATGTGGTCCGCCAGATACACCTCTCCCCGGTAGGGGGCGGCGTCCAACAGCTTCCAGCGCAGACGGATATAGACAACACTGCTGTACATAGCCATAACCGAAATGCCTGCCAGCCATACCCAGGCGGCAATGGCAATGGGAGTCACCGCAGCCTTTACAGGTGCTGCATCCATCCGGACCGTTTCCTGGACAGGTTCCTCTGCCTTGGGAATCGCCTGCCGTTGAGTGTAGACATACTCCACAGGCAGATAAGACACGGTGCTGGTAAGGCCGGTGGTTTCTGTGACCTGGGGTTTGGTCAGTTCCAGCAAAGATACCGGAGACGGCAACGACACAGGACACAGCAAGCGGAACAGCACCACCGCCCACAGGGCATAGGAAAAGATCTTGGGAGAGCGTTTCAGCAGCAGCCGCACTGCCATGACGCACAGAATCACCACGCTGCTGGTCAGGCTCATGTTCAGGACCTGGGAAAAAATGTCATCCATGGTTCTCCTCCCGCATGCCGTCAATGAGCTTCTGCAATTCGTCGATCTCCTTTTGGGAAAGCCGCTTCCTGCTGCCGAAAGCCGCCAGGAACGCAGGCAGAGAACCGTCAAAGGCTTCCTCTACGAATTTTTCACTTTGCAGCGCGTAAAATTCCTTTCTGCTGACCAACGAGGTCACGGTTCCGTTCTGGTTCTGGAACAGTCCCCTGTCACACAGCCGTTTCAGCACGGTATAGGTGGTGGTCCGTTTCCAGGTAAGCTCCTGCTCTGCCAGCTCCGCCAGACACCGTGAGGAAAGGGGCTCATGGTTCCAGATAATATCGGCAAACCGGGACTCCACTTCGCCGAGTCTTGCTTCGATCATCCTGATCGCCTCCTTATTCTACTATTTGTAGACAGATATATTCTACACCTTGTAGACAAGTTTGTCAACCCCTTTCTTGACAGTCTCCAATCATCCTGCTGCAATTTTAGAGAAAAGAGGAATAGAAGGACAATATCATGTTTCGGGGTCTTGATTTTTCCGGATTTCACTGATATAATAGCAAAGAAATTGGAGATGTACCCAAGTGGCTGAAGGGTGCGGATTCGAAATCCGCTAGGCGCCGCAAGGCGTGCGGGGGTTCAAATCCCTCCATCTCCGCCAAATAAGCACGATGGTTTCGATACGGAACCATCGTGCTCATTATTTGAAATGAACATAATCATCTGATATAATCAATTCGACAATTCAGTGTTTACAGAGGTGATGTGCATGGCGCAACACGAGTTTGGGATTATGATGGACGCTCCTCAAGCTGGCAAAAGATTTGACAAGTACGAACCATGGAAATACGCCTGTATCTCTGTTGATGATGACTATTTAGAAGATGTTGCTGATAGACTTACCTCTATTGACTTCTATTGGCATACGCTTTCTGTCAAAGGCAAGGGGCTTGCCTATTGTGGTATTACCCTTGTTCCACCTCGCTCGCTAAAAGCATTTATTGATGTTATCGCTGATACTTCTAAACTATGCGAACTGAAGAAACTGTTGGAAAAGGCATTGGACAATAATAAATGGGTCATTCATTATGGACTTTGACAGACTGACAACTTCCAGATTAAAAAACGGATAAAGTATGGATTCACTTCCGCCGTTATGGTTTCATTTTTTAAGTGAAACTAAATGAAACTTTGTGAAACCGTATCATTATTATCAACTGTTGCCA
>JBJDYN010000164.1:0-6615 GCA_051867395.1 Faecousia sp.
GCTGCCGCGCCAGTGGAACCGTCGTAAGATAAACGATCATTTACCATAACACTGCACCTGCGGTCGAGGGGCCCAGAGGATGTTCGTCTACCACCCAAAGTGCGTAACGCATTCGCCGCGGGCTTTGCCCGCCAAACGATTATTTACCGCAATTACCGCTCTCGAATAATTCTCTGTCATAAACTTGTCCGGTGCCGAATATGCTGTTACTGACATAAGTGGGATAAGGAGTGATCCGAACGTGGAACTTCAATTTGGGAAAACCATGCTCTCCTGTCTGGATACCGCGGTACAGGAGGTTCAAAACAGCGAGCAGACCCAGCAGATCGGGCTTCCGGACGGGATGCCAGATATCGGCCGGATTCTGTCCGCCTGGGGTCAGACGATTCTGCGGGGGAAGGAGTGGCGGGGGGACAGCATTGCCTTCTCCGGCGGGATGATGGTCTGGGTTCTGTACGCCCCGGAGGACGGCACGGAGGCCCGGTGCATCGATGCCTGGATTCCCTTCCAGATGAAGTGGGACCTGCCTGCCGGGACGCCGGAGGGGAGCATCCGCATTCAGTGCCTGCCAAGATTTGTGGATGCCCGGTCCGTCTCCGCCAGGAAGATTATGGTCCGGGCTGGCGTGGCGGCACTGGCTATGGCCCTGGCTCCCAGGGAGGTGGAGGTATTCGCTCCGGACAGCGTGCCGGAGGGGGTGGAGCTGCTGCGGAGCGTCTATCCTGTCCGCCTGCCCAAGGAGGCAGGGGAGAAGACCTTCCTCCAGGATGAGGAGCTGATCCTGCCGGACTCCGCGCCCCAGCCGGAGAAGTTGATCTACTACCGCCTGAACCCGAAGGTCACGGACAAGAAGGTATTGTCCAATAAGATCGTCTTCCGGGGGAATACGGGCCTGCATGTTCTGTACCGCTCGGAGGAAGGGCAGCTCCATAGCTGGGATTTCGAGGTGCCCTTCTCCCAGTACGCGGATCTGAATGAGGAACACAGTACCGATGCCCAGACGGACATCCTCTTAAGTCCCACCAGCCTGGAGCTGGAGCTGGACGACGAGGGGCACCTGCGGTTCAAATCCGGCGTGGTGGCACAGTATCTGATTACGGACAAGGCGCTGTTGGAGGTCATCGAGGATGCTTACAGCCCAGGCCGGGAGCTGACGCTGCAGTCGGAGAGCCTGGAGCTTCCGGCAGTGCTGGAAACCCGGCGGGAAAACCTTTACGGGGAGCAGAGCATTCCCGGTGATGCCAATGTGGCGGCGGATGTGACCTTCCTGCCGGATTTTCCCAGGCAGCGCAGGACGGAAACCGGCGTGGAAATGGAGCTGCCGGGGGTATTCCAGGTGCTCTATTACGGGGAAGACGGGTCGCTGCGCTCCGGCTCAGCCCACTGGGAGGGCAAGCACAGTCTGAATGCGGATGAAACCAGCGAGTTTCTCGCCATTCCTATGCCTGGGGAAGCCCAGGCGGCAGCTGGAAGCGGAAATATTCTGGTGAAGGTGGAGTTCCCCATGGAGATCACCGCTGCGACCAGCCGGGGGATCCCCATGGTGACAGGGCTGAATCTGGGAGAACCGCGTCAGGCGAACCCGGAACGGCCTTCTCTGATCCTGCGCAGGGCGGGGGAGAAGCGGCTGTGGGATCTTGCCAAGGCCAGTGGTTCCACGGTGGAGGCCATCCGCAAGGCCAACAACCTCCAGGACGAACCGGCGCCGAATCAGATGCTGCTGATCCCGGTGGGGTGATGTCAAATGCAGAATGCTGAATGCAGAATGCAAAATGATGGTATCCCCTTCGGGGATGAATGAAATGTGAAAATACAATCAGCGCCGCACCGGGGGAGAGCCGGTGCGGCGCTTAGCAGGCTGTCGCGTTTGGGGGATGGTCTGCCTGAATACAAAATAACCGAAATGCTGTGGAAAAAGCTAGGGAAATGTGTCGAAAAGTTCATGAAATCTTTCTTGTAACAGTTGACAAGTGGTGTTATAATATAAGGTAGAAAATTTTTTACAGAAGGTGTAAACAATGACAAAAATAGATATCTACTCCGGATTCCTGGGGGCAGGCAAAACCACCCTCATCAAGAAAATGATTGCGGAAGGCTACAAAGGTCAGAAGCTGGTGCTCATCGAGAACGAGTTCGGTGAGATCGGCATCGACGGCGGCTTCCTGCAGGATGCCGGTATCAACATTACCGAGATGAATTCCGGCTGCATCTGCTGCTCCCTGGTGGGTGACTTTGGCAAGGCCCTGACCCGGGTTATCGAGCAATACAACCCGGACCGGATCCTCATCGAGCCCTCCGGTGTGGGCAAGCTGTCCGACGTTATCGGCGCTGTGAACAAGGTCACCAATGAGAATGTGACCCTGGGTTACACCGTGGCTGTGGCGGACGCAGGCAAGGTCAAGGTGTATATGAAGAACTTCGGCGAGTTCTATAACAATCAGATCGAGACAGCCTCCACCATCATCCTGTCCCGGACCGATTCCATCCCCCAGGCCAAGCTGGACGCTGCCGTTGCGCTGCTGCGCCAGCATAACCAGGTCGCCACCGTGGTCACCACCCCTTGGAACGACCTGGCCGGTGACCAGCTCATCGAGGCAATGGAGGGCAAGGCTTCCCTGGCTGCGGAGCTTGCAAAACTGGAGCTGGAGCGGCTGGAAGAAGAGGACGAGCATGAGGAACACTGCTCCTGCGGCTGCCACGAGCATGAGCATGAACATGAGCATGAGCATGAGCACGAACATGAGCATGAGCACGACCACGAGCACGACCATGAGCACGAGCACGACCATGAGCACGACCATGACCACGATCATGAGCATGACGAGCATTGCACCTGCGGCTGCCATGACCATGAGCATCATCACGACCACGACCATGACCATCACCACCATCATCACCATGCCGACGAGGTCTTCACCTCCTGGGGCGTGGAGACGGCCAAGAAGTTTGACAAGACCGCTGTGGAGGCCGCTCTGAAGGAACTGGACACCGGCAAGTACGGCATGATCCTCCGGTCCAAGGGTATTCTGCCTGCTGCAGACGGCAGCTGGATTCACTTCGACTATGTTCCGGAGGAGTACAATGTCCGCAGCGGCCCCGCGGATATCACCGGCAAGCTCTGCGTCATCGGTTCTAAGCTGGACGAGCAGGGAGTGGCCGCGCTGTTTGGGGTGTAACCTATGCAGCAGATCCCGGTCTATGCCTTTACCGGATTCCTGGATTCCGGCAAGACGAAATTTATCCAGGAGACTCTGGAGGATCCCCGGTTCAACGCGGGAGAGCGAACGCTGCTGCTGGTCTTCGAGGAAGGGGAGGAGGAGTATGACTTCTCTGCTTACCCTTATCAGAATGTCTATCTGGAGGTCCTGGACCAGCAGACCGTCACCACCAAGGACCTGCAGGCCTTGCAGAAGAAGTACAAGGCCCAGCGGGTGGTTGCCGAGCTGAACGGTATGCAGCAGGTGGGAGACCTGTATATCCGTTTCCCGGAGAGCTGGGTGGTGGCTCAGGAGGTTATGTTTGCCGACTCCACGACCATTATGGCTTACAATGCCAACATGCGCAATCTGGTCATGGACAAGCTGGTGGGCGCCCAGATGGTGGTCTTTAACCGTATGACTCCAGGGGCGGATGTGATGCCCTTCCACAAACTGGCCAGGGCCGCTAACCGCCGCGTGGACATCCTCTACGACTACACCGACGGGACCTCCACCTATGACGACATCGAGGACCCGCTGCCCTTCGACATTAACGCCCCTGTGATTCAAGTCATGGACGAGGACTATGCCCTGTGGTATCGGGATGTGTCCGAGGAACCGGAGAAGTATGACGGCAAGACGGTCTGCTTCAAGGCCCAGGTGGCCATGCTCCGGCGGGACAAGAACGGCATGTTCGCCCCCGGACGGTTCGTTATGACCTGCTGCGTGGAGGACATCCAGTTCTGCGGCATTCCCTGCCGGTATGACAAGGCCAGGGAGCTGGAATCCCGGAGCTGGGTTATGGTCACGGCGAAGATCACCGCCGAAAAGCATCCCCTGTACAAGGGCGAGGTTGGCCCTATGCTGACTGCCTTGCAGGTGGTCAAAGGCGCGGAGCCTGCCGACCCGGATGTGGCGACATTCTGATAGCAATCCCCTCCCAAACGGAGGGGATTTATTTTGAACAAAATTTCGAAAAATAGTAGGTGCAATTTGGCTGGGAATGTGGTATAGTATAAATGATCGTTTATCGCAGCAATGTTAGATTGGTGTGCGTAATAAAGCGGCATCCTTGACGCCCCTTTTGCATGCAGTACCATCACAAGGGGCGTCAAGGATGCCGCTTTATTACGAACTGTAAGCGATCATTTTTGCGTCCATCGACATCCCATTTTTACCTAAGGAGAGAACTCCTATGTATCAACCACTTGCCGATCTCCTGCGGCCCCAGACTTTGGACGAGGTCTACGGTCAGGAGCATATTTTGGGAAAGGGCGCGGTGCTGCGGCGGCTCATCGACTCCGGGAATATCCCCAATATGGTCTTCTACGGCCCCAGCGGCACGGGCAAGACCACTGTCGCCAATATCATTGCCAAACAGACCAACCGCACCCTGTATAAACTGAATGCAACCACTGCCTCCACCGCTGACATCAAGGAAATCGTCTCTCAGCTGGACACCTTTCTGGCCCCCAACGGGGTGCTGCTTTACCTGGACGAGATCCAGTCCTTCAACAAAAAGCAGCAGCAGTCCCTTTTGGAGCATATTGAGAACGGCAAGATCACCCTGATTGCTTCCACTACGGAGAACCCTTATTTCTATGTGTTCAACGCCATCTTAAGCCGCTCCACGGTGTTTGAGTTCAAGCAGATCTCCGCCGCAGCGGCCTTGCAGGCGGTGAAGCGGGCAGTTGGATTCATGGAGGAGCGGACGGCACTGAAGGCAGTGCCGGAGGAGGGTGCCCTGGAATACATCGCCGCTGCCTGCGGTGGAGATTTACGGAAAGCTATGAACGCCGTGGAGGTGCTGTTCTCCGCCGGGCAGCCGGAGGGGAATGTACTGCCCCTGACGCTGTCGGATGCCAAGGCCGTCACTCAGAAAAGCGCTCTGCGGGCGGACCGGGACGGGGACAGCCACTATGATCTGCTGTCCGCCCTGCAGAAGTCCATCCGCGGCTCCGACCCGGACGCGGCAGTCCACTACCTGGCAAGGCTCCTGGAGGCGGGACAGATGCAATCCGCCTGCCGCCGTCTCATGGTCATCGCAGCGGAGGATGTGGGATTGGCCTATCCCCAGATCATTCCCATTGTCAACGCCTGTGTGGATATGGCGCTGAAGCTGGGCATGCCCGAGGCCCGGATTCCCTTGGGAGATGCGGCGGTGCTGATGGCCACCAGCCCCAAGTCCAACTCCGGTCACATTGCCCTGGATATGGCCATGGAAGATGTCCGGAAGGGGAAAACCGGGGATTTTCCCAGACACCTGCAGAACGTCCACGCCGACTCTTACACCATGGAGCGGGAGCAGGGGTATCTCTACCCCCATGACTATCCCAACCACTGGGTAAAGCAGCAATATCTGCCCGACGAGCTGGTGGGGAAGCACTATTACGAATACGGCCCCAACAAGCTGGAGCAGTCCGCTAAGCAGTATTGGGACGCCATCAAAAAGGAGCGGTGACAATGGACATCCGATTAAACGACATTCTGGTAATGAAGAAGCCCCACCCCTGCGGGGAAAAACGATGGCTGGTGCTCCGCACCGGCGCGGACTTCCGCCTGCGGTGCCTGGGCTGCGGCCATGAGCTGATGATCCCCCGGTACAAAGCCGAAAAAAATATCCGCTCCGTAGAGCGGAAAGAGACCTCCGACTGATAAAGCCGGAGGTTTTTGCCGCTTACAGAACGGACTTGGGTGTAACGGTAAATGATCGTTTATACACGCACCCACTGTAGGGGAGGGTCACTGACCCTCCTGCCAGGTGATTGTTTTGAGTGGTCAAACCCGTCGCTTTTTGCGAAAACCAGCACTGGGAGCAACCTATTTCACGCTCTGTTCCATTACCAAGCGGGAGGGTCAATGACCCTCCCCTACAGATGGTGCTGCGATAAACGATCATTTACAGCAGGAAAAAACCAAGCGGGTCAGGGCAAAACGGTGACTGCCGCACCGAACGCGCCATGCTTTGCCGGAGAAACGATGGATTCTCTGCTGATCCCTCGATTGGCTGCCGGAAATCTGGGAGCACAGTTTTTTCCTCCCCGGATGCTGCGGAACCGAAGGAAGTCCTGGGGGAACTTGCGCTTCAATCCAGACAAGGAACCGACGGCCTTTTTTTCGCCGGGGCGGTATACTGGAGCCATCCCGGTTACGGAGGTGGTCAGTTGGCGGTATACCTGGATCTGGTGGTGATTCTCAACTTTTTGGTGGACTTTCTGCTGCTTTTGGGGACAAACCGGCTGGCGGGCTTTCCTCTGGCGGCGAAGCGATGCGCTCTGGCGGCGCTCCTGGGGGCGGTTTATGCAGGTGGCTGCATGCTTCCCTCGCTGGGGTTTCTGGGCAATGCCCTTTGGCGGACCGTGAGCCTTACACTGATGGCCGTCATTGCCTTCGGCTGCGGGAAAAGCGCGGTGAAGCG
>JBJDYN010000165.1:0-37597 GCA_051867395.1 Faecousia sp.
GAAAGGCAATCGTTTCTCCCGGAACGGAACTGTCTCAACGGTTGAGACCTGCGGAATTTGGCGACGCAGACGCATCAGATGTTGTTGCGGGAAAGACCTTTACCTCCGCCGCCGGACTGAAGGTCACCGGCACCCACGAATGCACCGGCGGAATCGACACATCGGATGCCACCGCCACGGCTGGGGATATTCTGGCCGGGAAGAGCGCCTATGTAAATGGCAGCAAGGTCACCGGAACGATCCATAGCAAGGGGGCGGCGGATCTCACGGCAAGTGGTGCATCTGTCAGTGTTCCCGCCGGGTACTACGCATCGGCTGCGAGCAAAGCCGTCTCCACGGCGGAACAGGCTGTGCCCACTATTTCCGTCAGTTCCAACGGAAAAATCACCGCTACCGCCGAACAGTCCGCAGGTTATGTGGAATCCGGTACGAAAAGCGTCACTCATCAGCTTACCACCCAGGCGGCCCAGACCATCACCCCAGGAACGGCGGATAAAACCATCGCATCCGGTAAGTATCTCACCGGCATCCAGACAGTCAAAGGAGATGCAAATCTTGTCTCTGGCAATATAAAGAGCGGTGTATCCATATTTGGAGTTTCTGGTTCATACGAAGGAAGCGGGGAACTGGACACTTCCGACGCAACTGCTGCCGCAGAGGATATGGCGGAAGGGAAAACTGCCTATGTGAACGGGGAAAAGGTTACCGGTACATTACCGGTATCCAATACTGCAACTTATTATACGACTTACACTTCTGTTGAGCATGTTGTTAGCGGCTCATCTGCATGGTTTGCGTGTAAAGGAACCGGCAAAGAAAAACAAATCGTAACAAATGCTACAGTTAATATCGAGCCAGGAAAGTTTGGTAACGCTTCTGCTGAGGATGTAGTAGCTGGCAAAACCTTCACCTCATACGCTGGATTGAAGGTAACAGGAACGCATGAGTGTGCAGCTGGACTGGACACCTCAGACGCTACCGCAACTGCATCAGATATCCTGTCAGGTAAAACTGCATATGTAAACGGTCAGAAGGTCACAGGCTCCATTGCATCGCAATCCGCACAGACCATAACGCCAGGAACTACGGATAAGACTATTTCGTCAGGAAAGTATTTGAGCGGTACGCAGACCATAAAGGGTGATTCCAACCTTCTTGCATCCAACATCAAATCCGGTGTCAGCATCTTTGGCGTTGCTGGTTCATATGAGGGCAGCGGAGGTAGCGGTAACAACAACTGCGAAGCTTACCAAATCACATCCACCTCTGGAACCGTATCCCCCAAAGGCAGCGGAACCGTTAAGGTTTGGGGCTACGGATATAAAAGCGGCTCCTATACGGGTACGACCTATGCATTTGTCGGGGACGGATACTATTCCGGCGGCTATGGCACCCCAAGCAAAACCAGTGCTACGTTTTCTGTCAATTCAGACGGAACCGTCAGCGGTTTGCCCAGTGGCTTAACGGCACTGAATGTGCTGGTAACGATCGGCATTTAAGGAGAATATAAATGGTAAAACGCTTACTTGATTACCTATTTCCTAAGCCGAAGCCCTGCCGCTGTGGCTGCCGCAATATCTGGACGGTCTATGTGGGCGGGGGCTATGAGGGGCTGCTGCCCTTCTGGGTCAGAATGCAGTGCCCGGCCTGCGGGCAGAAGTCAAATAAAAAACTGTTCCGCGCCCGGGCAGTTCGGGCGTGGAACGCAGGGAGGTACCTATGACCGATAAACAAAAGCAGTGCCTGCTTGTATACCTGGGCTACGACACCGGCGGTGTGGACGGCATCTGGGGGGACAAGTCCCGGCTGGCGACTTTGGATTTCCAGCGGGACTATAGCCTGGAGCCGGACGGCGTTTTCGGAGACGGTACGGCCCAGCGTATCAGGGAGGTCATCGCTACAGGAGAGAAGCCAGGCAGCCAGCCCCAAGAGGACAGCGGATATGTCCCAGATGCGGCGAAATACCTCAAGTCGGATGGTTACTATCACATCCCCAGGGGCGTTGATGTTCAGTTGTCCAAAAACCTGTGGGCACATGAGATCCATTGCTGCGGAAAAGGATGCTGCACTGAATCCGTCGTAAGCAAACGAATTGTGGACTTGTTCCAGAAAATCCGAGATGCGTATGGTGATTCCATCACGATTACAACTGCGGGCGGCTCTGGGTACCGTTGCCGGACTCACAACTCCAAGGTTGGCGGAGCCAATACAAGTTTGCATCTCACAGGAGACGCACTTGATCTGCATTGCCGTTACAAAGCACGGCTACTGTCTGTTGTTGAGACACTGGTTACCGACGGCGAAATCGGCATCTACAGATGGGGTATCCATGTAGGTGTCTGGAACCGTGGATATGTTAATCGGTTTTCAAATTAATAATAAATCAAGGAGGAACAACAAATGAAAAAGGCAATGCTGTCCCAGCCTATGGCAGGGAAGACAGAAGCGGAGATCGTCGCTACCAGAGAAAGGGCAATCGCCGCTCTGAAGGAAAAGGGCTATGAGATTGTCAACACGCTGTTTACCGATGAGTGGTACAGCAAGGAGAAGATGGAGGAGCGTGGTGTCGTTCAGATCCCGCTGTGCTTCCTGGCAAAGTCTCTGGAAAATATGAGCCTGTGCCATGCTGCCTACTTCTGCAAAGGCTGGGAAAAAGCCAGGGGCTGCAAAATTGAGCATGATGCAGCCATGGCCTATGGGGTGGAAATCATCTACGAGGAATAAGGAGGAACTACAAATGAATGAAAACCTGGTAACCATCAAAACCGCCATTGTCGCGGCTTGCACCGCCCTGGGAGCCTTCCTGGGCTGGAAGGGTGTTATGCTGATCGCCTGGGTGACGGTCATGGCCCTGGACTACATCACCGGCACGCTCGCCGCCTGCAAGGCAGGGGAGTGGTCCAGCGAGACCGCACGGGAGGGCCTGTGGCACAAAGGCGGCATGATCGCCGTCGTGATCGTCTCCGCTATTGCGGATTGGATCATGGTCCTGATTGCCCAATACATCCCCATCGGCATCCAGTGGCCTGGCATCATCCTTCCCATGGTCCTGGCGTGGTACATAATTACGGAGCTTGGCTCCATCTTGGAGAATGCTGTTAAAATGGGCGCAAATGTTCCCAGCTGGCTTGTGAAGCTCCTGAAAGCCAGTGCGCATATTGTGGAAGCTGCTGGTGATCTGACGGCCAGCGAAGAAGCCGAAAGACCCATGCTTGAGAAGGAAACCGCTGACGCAGTACGGCGTGTGGATGAGTTTGTAACAGAATAAAGATACAGCGACACGGCTGGCTGAAAACGGCCAGCCGTGCTTTCTCATAATGGAGGGATCAATATGCCATCGAATTGGTCAATGATCGACAATAACTTCCCGACATGGACCGGGAATGAACGGGCGACAGAGAAGATTACCCAGCTGCATAACTACATCTACCTGCTGGTGGAGCAGCTGAAATACCAGCTGAACAATCTGGACTCCACAAACTGGAACAGTAAGGCACTGAGAGCGCTGCAGGCGGATACGACACAGGATGTAGAAACGGAGCTTACCAATGTGGCGGGAGATCTGTCGGAAACTGCGCAGGCACTTGCAGAGATCCTTAATAGGATCAGCACAATAGAAACGAGCATGTCTTACCTGGAACGGGGACAGGGAGAACAGGACAATAGGCTGAAGGATCTGGAAGAGGATATGGAAGGTATTCAGGCCGACATAGGAGGACTTTGCGCTGTTGTACAGGCGGATGGATCCGGCGGCGCAACCATAGGCAGCAGCGGGAAAGAGATTCATTTGGTGGGGAAGATCTACATCAACGGCATCCTGATGGAATAAAGGAGGGAGCAATTTGAAACTGCCAAGTATGAAATATGCAGACAGCATCCGAAAGGCAAAGCAGGTAAAATTCGGAGGACTGAGCCACTTCATCGGGGCAGAGGATGGCGGTATCTGGGATATGCAGAATATGACCAGCGACCACTACCCTGTGCTGGCCACACGGAAAAAGCGGTATCTGTTCCGGACACTGACGGTGCCGGGCGGCATCTACGCCTGGGAAAAGCTATGCTGGGTGGACGGGGAAAAATTCTACTACGACGGGGTGGAAAAGGGGATCGTAACGCCGGGACTGAAGAACTTCTCCTCCATGGGTGCCTATATCATCATCCTGCCGGATAAGTGCTATTACAACATCGATACGGACTCCTTCGGGAATCTGGAGGCATCGTGGACCGGTGAGAGCCTGACCTTTACCAATGGCCTGCTGTACGGAGAAGCTGCTGATGCCAATACCATATACTGTGAAGGCGTGGACTGGGCGCAGTATTTCAAGGCCGGGGACGCGGTGACCATCTCCGGCTGCACAAAGTATCCGGCAAACAACAAAACGATCATCATCCGGCAGGTCAGCGGGGACAAGCTGTATTTCTATGAATTCAGCTTTACTCTGGATGGAGAGAACGCAGATCAGGAATACCAGGAGACCGGGGTGCTGTCCCTGGTGCGGAAGATCCCGGACCTAAAATACTGCTGGGAGAACGAAAACCGTCTGTGGGGCTGCTCAGACACCACCATCTACGCTTCCAAACAGGGGGATATCTTTAACTGGGAAGTCTATGACGGGCTGGATAGCGACGCCTACGCCGTGGAGCCGGGTTCAACAGGGTACTTCACCGGGTTCATTTCCTACCGCGGGTATCCGATTGCTTTCAAGGAGGAGAAAATCTACAAGGTGTACGGCTCCGTCCCATCGAACTATGAGGTGGTGGGCAGTGCCACGCTGGGCCTGGCAGAAGGCAGCAGCGGAAGCCTGGCCATTGCCGGAGAGACGCTGTTCTACCTGAGCCGCAGCGGTATTATGGCCTACACCGGCGGAATACCGCAGAGCGTTGGCAAGTCCTTCGGGACGGAGCATTTCAAAGATGCCGTGGCGGGTTCCGATGGCCTGAAATACTACGTCAGTATGCAGGGAGAGGACGGAACGTGGCGGCTTTACGTATACGATACCCAGCGGGGGACCTGGCATATTGAGGACCAAACCCATGCCACGCACTTTGCATACTGCGGCGGGAATCTCTATTGCCTGAATGACCAAGGAGAAATCTGGATCCTTGGCAATCCTCAGGAACTTCCCGAGGGTGTGACGCAGGAGGAAGACGTGGAGTGGAGCGTAGAATGGGGCGACTTTACGGAAGACAGTCCCAACAAGAAGGGCCTTGGAAAGCTTCAGATCCGGCTTTCTCTGGACAAAGGAGCAGATTTCCAGGTGTACATGCAATTCGACAGTGACGAACAGTGGCGGCTTGTGAAGGAGCTTGTGGGAGAAGATCCGAAGCGAAGCTATTACCTGCCACTGGTACCAAGGCGCTGTGACCATTACCGGCTGCTCCTGAAAGGAAAAGGCGGATGCAAAATCTATTCTCTGGTCCGGGAGGTTTACGCAGGATCAGAGCTGAAATCCATACCTGGGAGGAATTAACCAATGGCATACACTTATGAAGACTTTACCACTGCAGCACAGAACGCGGGGCTGCTGGATGGTTTCTCTGAAGACGATTTGAATATTGCAAAGACAAATCCGGAATACGGCTTGTCCATGCTGAAACTTAGGCAGGATGCCGCAGGTGCTACCACCACAGAGCAGCAGCTGCTTGCCCAAGAGGCAGAGAATCAGCTGAGAAGCGCATACGGAAGTTTGGGCGCACAGACACAGAGCAGCTTCCAATATGGAAACGAAAACGAATACCAGAAGCTGCTTAACGATGTAACCAATTACCAGCCGTTTTCCTATGATGCCGGATCCGATCCCAGCTACAGTGCGTACAAAAAAGCATATCTTCGGGAAGCGGAACGGGCAACCCAGGACACGCTTGCCAAAGCCAGTGCGGCCAGCGGCGGTGTGCCTTCCAGCTATGCAGTCTCCGCTGCACAGCAGGCTGGGAACTACTACACAGGGCAGCTGAACGATGCGATCCCGACGTTACAGCAAAACGCCTACCAGAGATACCTCAGCGACTACAATGCCAAGCTCAGCGCCTTCGACGCCATGAGTACCGATCGGAACTTTGACTATAATGCCTACCTGCAGGAGTACGAGCGCAAGCAGCAGGAGTGGAACAACGCTCTGACGCTGTACCAGATGGGCCAGAGGACACCGGAGATTCTGGCCATCCTGGGGATTCCGGAAGAAACTATGGCCGGCGGCGGAGACAGTGGTTCAAGTTCCGGTGGGTCTGGCGGGTCCGGTGGAAGCAGTGGCAGTGGCGGCGGTACTGGTACATATGGAAGCAACGTAGACTTGCAAAGTGTACTGAACTTAGGCTATGGTCCTATCAGCCCCACAACTCTAGGAAACCTTGTTAATTCTGGTGCCGTAAGTATGTCCACAAACGGAAACAAGATTACTGTTTCTAACAACAAAACGAACAACGGTACATTTGGCACGCTTTACTCGATCACCCAGAAGAAACAACGGAATGGTGGGACATTATGAGCTACACAGAAGAATTTCTGAAAAATTTACAGAGAAGCCAAATCCATAACGCTGGCAGCAGCACGCCGACTGTGTCTTCCGGATCTTCAAGTGGCAGCAATAAAACTGACGATTATACAAGCAAATTTCTTGAGACATTACAGGCGGGAAAGAATCAGAAATCATCCGGGTACACCGCCCGGGCTATCAGTCCAGAGGAGCGCAGAGCCACAAGCAAGGCAAAAGAAATGGCTCAAAAGTTTACACGTGCCAAGACAGTGCGCAATGTCATCGAACAGGCCGACGCCGCAGAGAAGGAATATGATGAGTTTATCCGCTCCCAGGAAGCTGCATCCATTCAAAGCACAAAGCAGATCCAGGAAATGTACAGCCAATTGGGAATCCCATTTGATTCCGGGTATTCCGTTGAGAAAGAGAATGAATGGAACTCCAAGGAAAAGGAGCTTAAGAAGAAAGCGGAAGAGCTGCGCAGTCTGGCCAACCAGTACCAGATGGAAGACCTGATGTCCGACATTGACAATCTGGCGGATCAGGCAGAGCAGGAATATCAGAATTACATTCATTCCGAGGACTACGCTGCCTGGAAGCTTGGACGTCAGCAGGCTCAGGATGAAGTCAATCGGCTGATTGACGAGGCCGGTATCCCCATGGGGCTGCCATCTTACTACCAGGAGGACGAAAAGGAGAAGGAACTGCGCACAAAAGCTTCCTATTACCGTTCCCTTGCCACCTCCAAGCATGAGGAAGAGATGATGGAAGCCGATGTGAAGGAGTTGGAATCCTGGCCGGAGGCAGATCGGCAGGCCCTGATGACCTACATGGTTGGAAGGACCACAGATTTCTATGAAACACTGAACTTCAATGCCAATGGCATCCGTATCGGTAACGCAGAGCGAGCGGCAACAGGGCTTTTCGAAAAGTATGGCAAGCAGCGGGTAGACGAGATCGCAGAAAGCTACAGCCGCTTGTTGAACCGCCTGGAAGCCCAGAACACTGCCCAGCAGGCACAGGCGAGCGCGGGAAGCGGTTTTTGGGCAGGTCTGGGGCACAGCGTTGGAAGTGTAGGTGCCAACCTGGTGGGTGGTCTGAGCGGTGCGGCAGGGTACGCCAACGAAGTGGGACAGCGGACGGGTCGATACTCCACGCTGGATCCCAACAATATCGGAATGCTGCCGAATGTATACGCCGGTGCTGTACGCAGCAAGGTTTCAGAGAACATTGAGAAATCCGCATTCGGCGGTGTGGGGTCTACGCTATATCAGGCAGGTATGTCCGCTCTGGATAATCTGGCGCGGATTGTCACCTTCGGAGATGTGGGATCCCTTGCGCTTGCAGGTGTCGGTTCCTTCAGCCAGGCGGTAAGTGAGTATTCCGCCCAGGGTTCCAGTCCTATGGAAGCGGTAGGCATGGGCATCATCAGTGGCGGGTTGGAAATCCTGACGGAAAAAGTTTCCTTGGATAATCTTCTGAAGGACGTGGGTAGTGGATCAAAAGGCACTTTGAAGATCCTGAAGGACATGCTGATTCAGGGCGGCATTGAGGTCAGCGAGGAGGAGCTGAGTTTCATCGGGGCTACGCTGGCAGAGGCCGCGGTCTTACAGGAGCGTTCTTCCTTCAATCAGCAGATTGCGGAGCTGCAGGTGTACGGACTGACGAAGGAAGAGGCCAGAGAGCGGGCGTGCTGGGACTTGGTTGAGGAAGCAGCACAGACTGCGCTGCAATCCTTCCTGTCCGGCGGCATGATGTCCGGCACTACCTCTGTCTATTCCAACACCATAAACCGGATGCAGGAGCTGGCAGCCCAGAGGCAGGAGCAGCAGTTGAAAGACACCGTCACTCAGGCGGCACAGGCTTTGCAGAACGGAGATGATAACAAAGGAAGCACACCAAACGTCACAGTTCTGGATGGTGTGAATGTAGACGCCGGTGCGGTGCAGCAGGCAGAGCGGATCTCCAAGGCTACCGGACGGCAAATCGAATTCTATACTTCGGCTGCCTCCTCAAATGGGATTGAAAACGGGTACTTCCAGGATGGAAAGATCTACGTCAACAGCAGAAGCGGGAACCCTGTCGCGCAAATCATCAGCCACGAGCTGACACACAGCGTGGAAATGGCAGACGCATACAAGGATCTTTCTTCCCTGGTTATGCAACGGATTACTCAGACCGGCGTCAATGTTCAGCAGCTTCGGCAGGAAAAAGCAGATCTGTATGCCCGCAACGGTGTCACCCTTAAAAGCCAGGAGGAGATTGACAGCGAGATTGTGGCGGACTATGTGGCCCAGCATTTGCTGACGGATGAGCAGAGCATTATGAGCTTGACCACAGAAAATCACAGCCTGGGCAAGAGGATCCTGAACTGGATCGACGGATTGCTTGCCAAGCTGGGAAACGCCGATGCTCAGGAGCGGACCTTCCTGACACAGGCAAGGAGCATCTATGCCAGGGCATTGGGGCAGACCGCGGCCGCCGCCAATCCCACATACACTGTTACCAATAACGATAATGCTCAATCCAATAACACAAATACACAGTCTGATAACGCAGTACAGAGTATTGAGCAGACGAAAGCCTGGGCCGATGAACAATATCGGATTGGGAATTGGGACGATGAACAGTACGATACTTTTCTGGATTACTATCAAGAATACATGGAACAGAACGGAATCGAAAGCATGGCAGAGGAAGACCGGAGGTTTGCAAAGGAGGAGGACCAGCCGATTCGGCAATACTCCGTTCAGGAAGATGCAGACCAGCCAAAAACTTTTTCCAATGTAAAAATCACTGCCGAGGAAACGGAAATCGGAGTGCAGGAGGTTGCGGAAATGAAGCCTGTGACACAAATCACAGGAACGGAGTTTGCAAAGGGTGAAAAGAATCTTGTTACTCAGGTAACAGAATTCTTTGCGGAACTTGGAAACAGGGCGTATAACACTCAGCTGGGCAGCATCACCCTGGACCGCCAAGGAGTACGGAGCGACCTTGCGCATGGAATGGGCAGAAAAAAAGCGGCATCGTTTGCGGCGATACCGGATGTCCTTGCAAGAGGCCGTGTTGTCGATTATCAGGAAAACTGGAAAGGACGTGGGTATGACACCGCCGTGGTGGCGGCACCGATCCAGATAGGGAATGAAGAGTACATAATGGGCATCGTGTTGAACCGCAACCTGACAGAAAACCGGTTCTATGTGCATGAAGTAATGACAACAGAAAACGGAGCATTGCCGTTCAAGACTGGGACTCGCACAAACGATCCCAGCGGCAACACTCCGTCTGTATTAAGTATACTGGATAAGATCCGAACTGTCAAGCAACAAGATGTCGAAAAAAAGAATGGCAATCAGCAATTCAGCATCAGCGCTCCGACGGTAAACAAGCGGGATGTGGCAAAGGATCTTCGTGCAATTCTCGATCACGGCGGGAATCCTATGGAACTGCGGCAATATGTGAGCCGTCTGGAACAAAGCGGTATCCAGAACACAGGAAATTATGAAGCGTCCGGCAGCAGTGGATCCGAAGCACAGCAGATTCTTCAAACAGCCAAAAGGCAGGGAGTCAGCGTTGACGAATACCTTCGACAGAACTGGGAGCAGTATGACGTGGAAGGGGAATGGAACGCAGACGCCAGGGCAGCACTGGAGCTGGAACAGCGTTCCGGAAACCGGCGATACTCTGTCAGCGAAAAAACGGAAGACTCCACGGAGGAAACTGAGAAAGAGGACGTTCGCTCCACGCTGCCAGCCAAGGCCAGAGATTATCTTGAGAGGACAGAGCGCACACTGCTGAATACTATAGGCGAGAACCTTGGTGTCCCTTACCATGCTAAGCGGGACAACCTGAAGCCCATCGTCCAGGAGATCTCCAACGAATATCTCCGTACCGGCATTGTTTCGGACGAGACAGTCAATTCCCTCTTTAACAGGGCATACGATGAAGGCGTTGTGGTGGACCGGGAATTTTATGACACATATAAGGACGTGAAGGACCATCTGCGCACGACTGCCGTAACAATCAGCCCGCAGGATCAGGCAGATATTGCAGACTTTGGTGACTTCCGAAAACACGCGTGGGGCACACTGCGGATCGTAAAAGACGGCGGTCTGCCTGTAGATACCGCATATCAGGAATTACATGAAATGGCGCCGAATCTTTTCCCAGAGAGCATAACGCATCCGGCGGACCAGCTGCAAAGAATGTTTGAGGTTGGTCAAAGCATCCGGGTGAGCGAACGGTCTCTGGATGAATACTACGGAGAGAATGCCGAGGAATACCGCCGTTGGGCCAAGAATGATTTTGCCACCTCCATCAGTGATGCCATCAGTGAGCTGCGGACGGTAAAGCGGTATGCAGAAGACCGCAATGCTGAATTAAGCGAGGATAAAGAGATCACCGTTGAGCAAGCAGAGGAACTGTGGGCTAACCTGAAAGATGCCAGAAGAAACTATGAAAAGGTGAACGCGAAGAATCTGCTGACACGGGAAGACGAGATGCAGGTAGGCCGTCTGCTTCGGGGGGAGATTCTGCCAGAGCATGTAACAGGAGATAACGCCAGAAGTGTTCTCGCGGTATATGAGGCAAAGCAGAAATATGAGAGCATCAACGAAGTGCTGACAAAGTACAAGAAACAGATACGGGCCGATAGGCTTCAGCAGGCGGACAGTTATCTGGAAACGGCAATGACGTTCAAAGATAAGCGGACTGGTATAGCATACTCCAGGGAAACCATGCGGCGCAACATATTCGATATCGTACCGGATCAGGCATTGGCGGAAAGGATCGTTGAAGAATACTTTGAGCCTGTACATACCGCAGAGGCAAAATCCACTCGTTTTAAGACGGAATATCGGGACCGGGTGCGTGGCTTGAATTTGTCCACCAAGGTCGAAAAGGGAAACCTGGTCAGCGAAGCCCACGCTGTACAGCTTCTAGGTGAGGCTATGGATAATATCCGTATCTTGGAAGCATCTCAGGGTAGGATGAAGACACGGGACGGGAAGAACCTGACAGAGTGGCGGGCAGTTATAGACAACCTCTGGTTGGAAAACAAGGGGCTGGACAAGGCAAAGATTGAGAACGCCGTGCGAGAATTCCGGAAAATCTACAATGAACTGTTTCAGAAAATGAATCAGGTCCGGATAGAGAATGGATATGAACCGGTGAATTATCGGCACGGCTATTTCCCCCACTTCCAGCCAGGGGACGGAGATGGAATCATGGCATACTTTGGGAGATCACTAGGGATTGATACCAACGTGGACGCACTGCCTACTACCATCAATGGGCTGACGCATACCTTCAAGCCGGGCATTCAGTGGTTCGGCAATGCTCAGGAACGACTTGGTTTCAACACGGCCTATGACGCTGTGGAAGGCTTCGACAAATATATCGAGGGTGTAGCAAGCGTTATCTTCCAAACAGAGAACATTCAGAAGCTCCGCGCATTGGCGTCTCAGGCCAGGTACCGGACCAGTGATGATGGGATCCGAAAACAGGTTGATTCCGCACGGCAGGACAGCCGACTCACGGAAGAAGAGAAACAGATAAAGATCCAGGAGATCTATGAGAAAGGAAAGTATACGCTTTCTAATTTCGTGGCGGAGCTGGACGAATACACAAATCTGCTGGCAAATAAGAAAAGCAAATATGACCGCACGATGGAAGCCATGATAGGCCGCCGGGGGTATACCATTATGAAGAACGTCGAGAGCAAAGTGGCTGCGAACATGATCGGCGGCAATATCTCTTCTGCGCTTACAAACTTCATCCCGCTTACCCAGGCATGGGGCCGGATCGGTACCACAGATCTGCTGCGGGGCATACGGGACACGGCCAGAGCGGTCATCCATAAGGATGCAAGCATCGTAGGGCAGTCTGACTTCTTGACCAACCGGCGGGGCAGTGATGTGCTGGTGCAGCGTTGGAACGAGAAGCTGTCCAATGTGCTGGGAACTCCCATGGAAGCCATCGACAATGTGGTTTCGGAGTCCATCGTGCGGGCTGCGTATTATCAGAACATAAGGCGTGGTATGTCTGAGACGGAGGCCATGCATCAGGCGGACATCTTTGCGGCTGGTGTTATGGCAGACCGGAGCAAAGGATCCATGCCGACGCTGTTTGAATCCAGCAATCCGCTGTTCAAGGCTTTTACGCAGTTCCAGCTTGAAGTCAATAATCAGTACAGCGAGATTTTCAAGGACATTCCAAGAGAGTATAAGGGGAAAGCAAAGTGGATGTTGGCCACATGCTTCTTCAAATACTTTGTGGCGGCCTTCCTCTGGAACAAGCTGGAAGAGAAAATAAAAGGACGCAGATCTGCACTGGATCCCATCGGTGTGGCGACTGATTTCGTGGAGGATTGGAAGAAATTCGGGATTGGTGAAGCAGGCGCAAATCTGGCGGTCAACATAGCAGAGGGGTTGCCATTCGCTTCCGCTCTGTCCATGGTAGGAATTGACATTGATGGAGGCCGAGTGCCGGTTGCCAGCGCCATGCCGGATTTTTCCGCACTGTGGGATGCGGCCACGGACCGGGATATGAGTAAGGCCCAAAGGCTGAAAACCGTAAAGGACGAGATACAAAAGCCAATCACTTATCTCCTGTTGCCAGGCGGCGGAAATCAGGCGCAGAAGATGTGGAAGGGGATCGACGCATACCTCAAAGGTGGAAGCTACGGCCTGGACCAGGACGGCAATGAGATCTTGCAGTATCCGGTATACAAGGATGATAGTGGTGACAGCTTCTGGAACCTTGTAAAAGCCATGCTATTTGGAAAGAACTCCATGGAGACAGCGCAAAACTGGGTCAATGAGGGTTTTAACAGCCTGAACAAATTCCAGACTGTGGTTTACCAGGATATGGTGGAGGAGAATGTGAAGGATCGGGATGCATATGAGCTGATCGACAGGCTGCGAAATGTGCCTAAGCCAGAGGGCGAGGGCGGTGCCGAAATGCAGCGCAGGGATCAACAGGAGATTCTTTTGGGTGCCGATATATCCGATGAGGGGAAAGCCATCGCATTCTATGGGATGGTGGCCACAGACGGAGAGAAAGAATTGATGAACAAACTGACGGACGCCGGGGCGGATCCTGGCAGTGTGATCAAGTTCGTCATTGATTTCAAAGACGCGGATGCCTTGCGCGGAACGGAAAGGCGGGAAGCGTTGCGGGATAGCATCGTGTCCTCCGGACTGACCGAAGAAGAAAAGGCTATCGCTGTTGGGGAAATCCTTGGAACAGAATTGGAAACGGATAAAGGGAACCCTACGCAGTATGCCAAGTTCCTGTCTGCGCAGAATGAAGGCTTGAGTGTCGATCAGTATATGGAGCTCTACAGCAAGGGCGTCAATGTAGACGACTATCTGGAGCTGGTAGATAACGGCATGAGCTCCGCTGGTGCGGCAGAGCTGGCCCTTAGCCTGGAGGAACTGGAACCGGAAGCAGGACAGGATTCTGTATCCTGGCTACAGCAGTGCGACGTGATCTTGGATGCGGGCATCAGCGACGCCGACCAGGTGGCGGCACTGGAAATGGTGTCTTATGAATCCACCGGAAGGAAGATCCGCATAGGATATGAGAATGGATTGGAGCCTGGGGCATTTGTCAATCTGAAAAGGATCCTCCCTGACTATGACGAAAATGGAAACGGAAGCTATTCACAGAAGGAAGTGACTGCAGCAATCGATGCCATATCGGGAAACGACATGGTCCACGCCCTGTTCGGCGGTACCTCTTTGCTGACAAATACCCAGAAGGCGATCCTCTGGCAGCTGCAGACCAATGCAAAGGACGGAAAAAGCAATCCTTATGACAAGGAAGTCGGAAAGTACATCTATGAGCTGGTACAGGAGCGGAAGGAGGCTGCGGAACAGGAGAAAGAAAACGAAAAGGATAAGGTGAATCCCGCAAAAGAAACACCTGCAGTAAAGCCGGTGGAGTCTGAAACGGACATCATGAAATTATTGACGGGAATCGGATAAAGAGAAAGAGGGCGCTCGAATGGGCGTCCTCTTTTCGTGCTGCATTTCATATCCATCATAGTGGTCCTGTTTCTTCTGTACCGATATCGGTCAGCAGCCCTTTCAGTTCATCAAAGGGCATGGAATACCGCTGGGATAGGTAGCGCAGGGAAGCGCCCAGCTCGCCGTCAGGGCCTCCGTATTGGGAAATAATGATAGCCGCCAAGCGGGGATTGGGATTGGCGATTTTTACGGGGTATTGCAGCTTCTTGTCATATACAAACATGCTTACGCCTCCTTATTTTTGCCGTATTCCCAGGGCCATGGATCATCCAGCCAGTCATAGCTTTCGGAGCCGGAAGCCTGCATATGATTCAGCGGTCCGTGGGTTTTCCGGTATTCTTCCCGGCAGCGTTCAAACATCTGCTGGTAATTCCGGTACAGCTCCAGCGCTTCCCGGTCATCCCGGTGGGTATCCAGGTACAGCGCCAGCTCCTGCACGGCAAACCCTAGGGCCTGCAGTTCTGTCAGCGGCGTGACTGGCTGCTCCGTTTGGTTGACCATGCCCAGGAAGGGCAGATCCAGTCCTGGGAACAGTGTGCCCCGAACCAGCCCTTTCCGCGCCTCATACTTTGGTGGGTTCTCCATCTGGAAGGGAACATAGGGATTTGCCAACGGCGCCATGGCAGGAAGCCGGCCTTCCCGACCGGATTGTTCCATTTTTTTCTTGTCCAAAGGTCATTCCTCCTTGATTTTATGTCAGAACTGTCGTTCCGTGTCATGCTATGCATCCTTTTCCCGGAATGTTCAGAAAAGCTTTGCCGGCGCATAAAGTAGGGCAGAGGTGTTGCACATGAAGAAACGGAAGACCTGGGTTTTTTTCTATTTTCTGACCATCGCGGGCGTTCTGCTGGCAGCTCAGTGGGGGAGCCGGGCGGTGACGGTGATCGCGGAGAGCAGGCCAATCGAGCGGGAACACTGTATTGTCATCGACCCGGGCCACGGTGGGGAGGACGGCGGCGCAACCTCCTGTACAGGGCTGGTGGAAAGTACATACAATCTGGACATTTCCCTGCGGCTCAATGACCTTTTGCATTTGCTGGGCCATGATACCCAAATGACCCGCACCACGGACATTTCCATCTATACAAAAGGGGGGACCATTGCCCAGAAAAAGGCATCGGATCTGAAGGAGCGAGTGCGGATTGTCAACGAAACGGAAAATGCTCTGCTGATCAGCATCCATCAGAACAACTTTTCCGACAGCCGATACAGCGGTGCTCAGGTCTTCTATGCGGGAACGGAAGGAAGTGCAGCCCTTGCCAAGCAGCTGCAGTCCGCTTTGGTTGCTGCTCTGAACCCAGGCAGTAGCCGAAAATCCAAGATAGGTGACGGAATCTACCTCATGGAACACATTGATTGCCCCGGTGTACTGATTGAATGCGGCTTCCTCTCCAATGCAGCGGAGGAGGCCCGGCTGAGAAATGCGGAATATCAGAAAAAGCTATGCTGCGTCATTGCCGCAACGGTCAGCGAATATCTTTCGAACACTTGACCGAATAGAAATTCGCTGGTATAATGGGGAAAATACAGAAAAGAGGAACCCTACATGGCTTTATCGATATCCCAAATGATGCAGATGCAGCAGGAATTGTTTGAACTTCACAAGGAAAAATGGTCTCCCATGGAGCCGGAGTTTGGCAAGGATTTTCTCCTGTACATGGTGGAGGAAATCGGAGAAGCCATTGCTGTGATTAAGAAAAAGGGGAGCCAGCCCATTATGGAGGATCCGGAGGTACGGGAGGTCTTTCTTGAGGAAATGGCGGACATCCTGATGTACTACAACGATATTCTTCTGCGCTTCTATGTGACCCCGGAAGAGATATCCGAGGCATACACCGAAAAGCATGCCCGGAATATGGGCCGGGATTATACACGGGAATATGAGGAGCTGTATCACAATGGCTAAGACAAAGACAGTTTTTTTCTGCACGAATTGCGGCTATGAAACCCCTAAGTGGATGGGCCGCTGTCCCGGATGCGGTGCGTTCAACACCATGGAGGAGCATATCGAGAAACCGGTGGCCGTAGGTAAGGCGAAACCCGCTCCGGTGGGGCAGAGCAGAAAGCCCCAGCGCATCCGGGAGGTCACCAGCGACAGTGAGATCCGCTTTTCCACCGGGATGGGGGAACTGGACCGGGTTCTGGGCGGCGGTGCTGTGGCAGGCTCTCTGGTCCTGGTAGGCGGCGCTCCCGGTATCGGCAAGTCCACACTGCTGCTGCAGATCTGCGTGCAGCTTTGCATGGGCCGCCGGGTGCTGTATGTTTCCGGTGAGGAAAGCGAGCGGCAGCTAAAGCTTCGGGCGGAGCGCCTGGGGGTTGCGCCGGAGGAGTTGTTTATTCTCTCGGAGACCCGGCTGTCTGATGTGGTGGCAGCCACAGAGGAGATGCAGCCGGATATTCTCATCGTGGATTCCATCCAGACCCTATATAACGAGGAAAATGATTCCTCCCCTGGCAGCGTGTCTCAGGTGAAGGACTGCACCATGACCATGATGCAGCTGAGCAAGTCCCAGGGCATCACCGTCTTTGTGGTAGGCCATATCAACAAGGACGGCAATATCGCCGGTCCCAAGGTTCTGGAGCATATGGTGGACTGCGTCCTCTATTTTGAGGGAGATCCCAACACCTCTTACCGTCTGCTTCGGGCGGCCAAGAACCGCTTCGGCTCCACCAATGAGATCGGCGTCTTTGAGATGATGGATTCGGGACTGGTGGAGGTACCCAACCCCTCCCAAATGCTGCTGGCGGGCCGCCCCGAAGGCGCCAGCGGCACCTGCGTGGCCTGCGTCATGGAGGGAACCCGGCCGGTGCTGGCGGAGGTCCAAGCCTTAGTCACCAAGACCACCTTCAACGTCCCCAGGCGGGCAGCGGACGGTTTCGACTTTAACCGGGCAGTCCTGCTGATGGCCGTTCTGGAGAAACGGGCGGGCATGAAGCTGAATGTATTTGACGCCTATATCAATGTCATCGGCGGCCTGCGGCTGGACGAGCCCAGCGCGGATCTTTCGGTTGCCCTGGCGGTGGCCTCCTCCTATCGGGACGCCTCCATTGCGGACGACCTGGTGGCCATGGGAGAGGTGGGCCTGACAGGGGAGATCCGGGCCATTTCCCACCTGAACCAGCGGTTGGGGGAGGTTTCCCGCCTGGGATTCAAGAAGTGCATCATTCCCCGCAGCGGTTCGGAAAAGCTGGAAATTCCTGCCGGTTTGACAGTCTACCGTGTCCGGAATCTTCGGGAGGCTATTGAGACTGCCTTATGAATATTGTGAGAATCAATTCCTACCGGGATGCGCGTTTTTCTCAAGCAGTGCTGAACCAGCACGGCTGCTTCCTGGTGGACGCAGACCCTTATGAGGTGGAGATCATCTCCCGGCGGGAAGCAGTGATCCGGGGCAGGGAAGCGGAGGCGTTTCCTGCTGTGATAGAAGAATTTCGATTCTATACGCCCCACATCACTTCTTTTTATGACGTAAATCACAACATTGTGAAGGAATTTTCCCCCGTACCCATTCTGAAGCTTAATCTGGAAGACATCCAACCCTCCCAGTTTTATGTGGATGAAAACAAAATCTCCGCCATCCGGGATTTTATCCGGGCAGGGGAGGACATCATCATTCAGGTGCTAAAGCATGGTGACCGGTATATCGCTTTGGACGGACACACTCGGCTGTATTATGCGGTCAGGATGGGCTGGACAGCGGTCTGCGCCGTGGAAGCCGACTCAGACGACTATATCTTTGATTTCGTAGAGGAAGCTATCCGGCGAGATATCCGAACGCCCTGCGGCTTACAGCCGGTTGACCACGATACATATGAGCGGAAGTGGAATCAATTCTGTGACGACTACTTTGCTCAAAGAGAAAACAAGGAATAATTCTCATGGAAATCAAACCGTATACCGCAGAGCAGATCGACGATGTTGTAAGCTTTGAAAAGGCCTTGCGTCAGGAAGATGCTTATTGGGGTTGGGAAATTGACGAGGCCTATCTGCAAAAAGTAACACAAAGTTTTCAGAACCCAAGGTTTCAGAATTTCATCTCCTTATTGGCATACATGGTAGGAAAAGTCGTGGGACGAATCGACTCGACACTGGTTTGCAGTCACTTTGACGGCAGTAAAGCCTATCTGGACTGGATCTGTGTCCTGAAAAACTGCCGGCACAAAGGGGTTGCCCAGGAATTGATGGCCGCACTTCGTAGAATTTTGAAAGAACAGTACGGCGCGGATACCCTGGTGGGCCTGATCGCCAGCAACCAGGAGGCCCAGCGCTTCTACCGCTCCCTTGACCATGCCCTGATCCGGGATGAAGGCATCTGGATCGATTTGGTTTAATAAAATCGCCTGCACCAGCCAAAGTGCAGGCGATATTTATAATGTATCAGTAAAGGCCAGCCAGGATATCGACACATTTTTCGATTCCCAGCACGCCGCTGTTCAGGGTAATATGGTAGTTTTCCACAGCGCCCCATTTCATTTCCGTGTAGAACTGATAATAGGCGGCACGGCGTTTGTCCTTGTCCTTCAGGCGTTTTGCGGGCGCGTCGCTGCGTTCACCGTACTGCTCTACAATCCGCTTGGCGCGGCTTTCCATATCCGCATGAATAAACACACGCAGACAGTCAGGATTGTCTCTCAGGATGTAGTCTGCGCAGCGGCCAACAATGACACAGGGCCCCTTTTCCGCCAGCTCCAGAATGATCTTCCGCTGGATCGCCCATAGATCGTCCTGATAGGAATGACCGTTCCGGTCACGGTCACTGAACGCATGGGCAAGCCAGCTGCCGCCGTTGGCATACTCGCCGCGTTCCTTCACGTACTCCGGGTCAAAGCCGCTCTTTTCCGCAATTTTTGTAATGATCTCCGCGTCATAGCAGGGAATGCCCAGCTTTGCGGCCAGCTCCTTGCCGACGGTTCTGCCGCCGCTGCCGAACTGTCTGCTGATCGTGATAATTCTGTTGCCCATGATTCGTTCCTCCTTTTTATTTTCGCAGAGTATCAGAACTCAGCTCTTTATAGGTATTGATGATCACAACGACTGCGACCACAAAGGTAAGAAGATCCGCAGCAGGGAAGGAGTACAGCACGCCGTCCAGGCCAAAGAATCTGGGCAGCAGCAGCGCAAAGCCAACACCCAGGACGATCTCACGGATTAGGGAGATCACGGTAGAGGCCACAGCCTTGCCAATGGACTGCAAATAGATAAACGTACCCTTGTTGACTGTGGCCAGGGGCATCAGGCACAGGTAGGTGCGAAAGGACTTGACGGCGAAATCCGTGTAATACTGGCTCTCATTGGCCGCACCGAAAATGGCAATGAGCTGTTTCGGGAGCAGCTCCGCGATCAGCAGGGCCACCACACCGACGATGGCTTCGATGGCCAGCAGATAGGTGAACAGGGTTTTGGCCCGGTCCTTCCGCTTGGCGCCGATGTTGTAGCCCACCACAGGGATGCATCCAGCCGCAGTGCCCACGCTGATGGAGATGACGATCTGGAAGAATTTCATGACAATGCCGATAACAGCCATGGGAATGTGGGTATATTGGGTCTGGGAGAAAATGGGATCCAGACCGGAGTAGTGGCTGACCATGTTATTGACAGCCGCCATGGAAAACACCAGGGAAATCTGAGAAAGGAAGCTGGTGCCGCCCAGGGGAATGAACTTTTTCATCAGATTGGGGTGGAACCGGAAGCTTGCCTTTTCCAGCTTCACAGCCTTCATCCGGAACAGATAAGCAATGGAGAGAATTGCGGTGAGAATCTGACCGATCACAGTAGCCACAGCCGCGCCCATCATCCCCCAGCGGAAAACATAGATAAAAATGGGGTCCAGAACGATATTAGCGAATGCGCCAACCAGAGTGGAAACCATGGCGTACTTGGGACTGCCATCAGAGCGGATAATAGGATTCATAGCTTGGCCGAACATGTAGAACGGAATGCCCAGGGTGATCCAGAAGAAGTATTCTTTGGACAGTGCGTACGTCTGTACGTTGACTCTTCCACCAAACAATGTGAGTATTGGCGCCTGGAAGATCAGGTACAGTGCCATGATCACAAGGCTGGAAAGGATGGACAGGATCACCGCGCTGCCAATGCTGCCGCTGGCTTTTTTGCTTTCGCACGCGCCCAGGCTAATGCTGACAAAGGAGCAGCAGCCGTCGCCGATCATAACAGCCACGGCCAGCGCCACCACAGTCAGAGGATACACAACGGTGTTGGCCGCATTTCCGTAAGCGCCCAGATAATCGGCGTTGGCAATGAATATCTGGTCAACGATATTGTACAGCGCAGCTACCAGCAGGGAAATGATGCAGGGAATCGAGTATTTGCGCATGAGTTTGCCGATCTTTTCTGTTTCCAGAAAAGCGTTGGATTTTTGCTCCATTTTAAAATTACCTCCTGTTTTTTCACAGCAAAAAAGCGCATACCTTTCGTATGCGCAAAAAAACGATACAAAAGGTGCTCGCCGCTTGTATCGTATCAGATTGCGTGATGCACTTCTTGTATCGTGTCAAAGCAATATTCTGTTGTTCCGAGTTATTTTATCATCATTTACCGAAAATGACAAGTGGCATTTTGAATAATTTTAACATCTTTTCAAAATTCAGGTAACCCAATAAAATTAAGCGTTTATCATATGGCCGACGAAAGTGCGGCAGGGGAGAACTATAGCAGAATCCCCAAAACGAGACCCATCACAAAACAAACAATACCCAAAGCAACGAATTCCAACGGATTTCGGAGATATTTCACCCGAACGACCCGTTTGATCACCGGCTTTTCTACCACTTTTTCCAAAATCTTATCTTCTTTTTTGACCATATTCAAGATGATGGGGTGTTCATATACTGGCTTTCGTCCGGTAGCCAGGTATTCTACCTCGGTGTCCAGCACTTCCGCCAGCTTGATCAGCTTGATGGTATCTGGGCTTGCCTGATCGTTTTCCCACTTGCTGACCGCCTGCCGGGACACCTCCAGGGCGTCGGCGAGCTGGCTCTGGGATATGCCATGCTCCTTCCGAAGAGTGCTGATTCTTTCTCCAATAGACATAGTAATTCAGCTTTCTTTCATATTTATATGTCAACTATTGGTTGCATCATTCGTTTTTTGTAACTTCTTCTACAAAATCCAGCTTTGAGAGGGGATTGGCCTCCGCAGCAATTTTCAGTTCCGTGTTTTCAATATGGGTGTAGATCTGAGTGGTGTTCAGGTTCTCATGGCCCAGAACTTCCTGGACGGTTTTCACATCCACGCCGCCGGAAAGCATCATGGTAGCGGCTGTGTGGCGCAGCTTATGGGCGGAGAACTGGGTGGAATCCAGCCCAGCCTGCATCAGAGCCTTTTTTACCAGCCGATGGACCGCTGAAACGCTGATCCGGTTGCTGTCACGGGAACCGAACAGAGCCCGGTTGTCTGTAAGCACCTGCTGATTGCGGATGGGGAGGTAGACATCGATGGCTTTCCTGCAGGCGGTGCCGAAGTAGACAAAGCGTTCCTTGTTTCCTTTGCCGACCACACGAATGCGGTCCTCATACACATCCGTCAGATTCAGGCCAACCAGTTCGCTCCTTCGAATCCCACAGTTGAGGAACAGCATTAAAATAGCGTAATCCCGCTTTTCATTTGGCCCCGATACCGCTTGCAGCAGGGCGGAGCACTGGTCCATGGTCAAATACTTCGGCAGGCTTTTGCGCAGCTTGGGATATTCCAGATCCGCAACAGGATTTTCTTGCAATTGTTTTGTTCTTACGGTAAGATATTTATAGAAGGATTTGATGGCCGACAGCTTTCTGGCCCGGGCCGCTGGAGAGATGCCGTACTCCGGCGCGGCGGAATCCGGGTTAATGGCTCTGTCATTGGCCAGATAGGACAGGAAATCAAAGATATCGGAGGTATCGATCTCCCGGATAAAATCAATATCAATGTTCTTGATGTCGATATCCTCCAGATTGGTGGTCATGGGCATATCGTTGCGCATGAGCTTCATAAACCGGAGAAACATTCTCAGGTCCAGATAGTATTCCGAAACCGTCAACTGAGACTGGCCCTTGATATTTTCATGATAAACAAGGAAATCCCGCAAAATCTGCGGACAATCGTGGTAGCGCTGCATAAGAATACCCCCTGTGAAAGGTGATAGAAAACATGAATGTTTATTTGTGCAAAATGACGGAACCGCTGCTGCGGCAGTTTTTTCAGGGCTTTGCCAATGATCCGGACCTATTTTCAGATATGAACCATTTCACGGCGTATACTTACAGTGAAACGGCTGTTAACGAACGCTGGGAACGGCAGCGGCAGCTTGGACGTATTCATCTGGCCGTGATGCTGGAGCAAGAACCCATCGGTGAAGTGATCCTGAAGAATCTGGATTCCGAAAAAGGATACTGCACACTAAGCATACATATGAAGAATAATTCTGTCAAGAATCGCGGTTTCGGAACCCGAGCGGAAATCCTGGCGCTGGAGTATGCGTTCGGATCACTGGGAATGGAAACGGTATTCGCGGATGCTGTCCATAAAAACAAACGCAGTCAGCACGTCTTGGAAAAGGTTGGATTTCAAAAGATCCGTGAGGATATGCAGTTTGTGTACTATAGATGTGAGAAAGAAACCTGGGGCGGATTGCATTCTGATACGCAAGTCTCAAAGGTTTAGATTTTGGACTGTTTATCAGTACCAGCATTATTATAGCACAAATGCGCTCTGAACGCAACAAAATTTTTATTTTGTTGCGTTCGCGACGTAGAAAGAAATGGACCTCCCTGGCCCCGCGTACTGTCAAAAGCCTGCCCTGGTCCCCCTGGTGCGCAGCCACAAAATAGCCGTTGTTGTTGCGTTTGCCTCTGCGTCCTCACCTCCTCACAGCAAAATATACAGCACGGGGGCGCTACCTGTCAAGACTTTTTGCGCCTTGGCCTTCGATTGATGGTGAGAACCCTTGGCATTGCGTCGCTTGTCAACAGCTGAATGCGTAAATGTGAAACAAGAGTCAAAAAAATTCTTTACATTTCGACGGATTCTCTGTAAAATGATATCAGAATCTAAATCCATTAGGAGGTATTCAGCATGAGTGTAAAGAGAATCGGCGTACTTACCAGTGGCGGAGACGCTCCCGGCATGAATCCCTGCGTTCGGGCTGTTGTCCGTACCGCTCTGTACCACGGTCTGGAATGCTTTGGCATCCGCCGCGGTTGGAATGGTCTGATCACAGGCGATATCGTCAGACTGGATGAAAAAAGCGTTTCTCATACGATCAACCGTGGAGGCACAATCCTTTACACCGCCCGCAGCAAAGAATTCATGACGGAAGAAGGCCAACGCAAAGCCGTTTCCACCTGCAAGTTCCTGGGGCTTGACAGCATTATTGCCATTGGCGGTGATGGTACATTCCGGGGTGCCCGGGCACTGAGCAAATATGGCATCAATGTCATCGGCATTCCCGGCACCATCGACAATGATATTGGCTGCACGAACTACTGCATTGGCTTTGACACCGCTGCCAATACTGCCATCGAATGCATCGACAAGCTCCGTGATACCATGCAGTCCCACGAGCGCTGCTCCGTTGTGGAGGTCATGGGCCGCAATGCCGGCTATCTGGCTATGTATGTTGGTCTGGCTGTGGGCGCTACCGCAGTTCTGGTTCCAGAGGAGCCTATCGATTTTGAACGGGATGTCATCGAGAAGATCCGCCAGGCCCGATTCAACGGTTTCACGCACTACATGATTGTCGTCGCGGAAGGTGCTGGCTCTGCGTCGGAAATCGCTGCCAAAATCAAGGACGCCATTGACCTGGATCCCCGTGTGACAGTTCTGGGCCACATTCAGCGCGGCGGCAGCCCCACCGGCCGTGACCGCGTCAATGCCACCAAGATGGGATACTTGGCCGTGGAACTGCTGCTCCAGGGAAAAACCAACCGCATCGTTTGCACCCACGAAGGTGAATTTACGGATGTGGACCTGGACGAAGGCCTTGCCATGAAGAAGGGCATTCAGAAGATGGAAGTGGATGTTCTGGCAGCCATGACCGGTATCTGATCTCCCCTTTCCCCTTCCGGAATATCCAATTATATTGCGCCGCCGCAGACGAAAGTCTGTGGCGGCATTTTCGTATTTCATTACTTGTATTGCGACTGTATCACCATGGGGATTGGGGGATTTTTTTATGGTATTCCGATTCCCAATAGGGAACCTACGCCATTCAGAAGAGTCAGAAAGTCCTCCATCGACCATTGATCCAGATTCTTATACGCCGGTGTTGCGATCTCAGAGCCCTTGCTGACCGTCATATCACAGGAGATCTTAGCATCTTTCCTGACCGGCTGACTGTCCAGGGAGAACGCTTTAACCAGATGTGTCAGGTCCTCGGTTACCAGCCGGAAGCCGTCCTCTGCTTTGGTCAAATTCAGAGAGCAGGGCTCCTCAGAAGCACTGGTTTTCAGCGTCATATCGCCGCCCAGCGGATTCCAATCGAGGGCGATCAAAATTGTATCGCTTCCCTTTTGGATATTCCAGGTTTCTGTGTATCGGTTTTCTTGCCGTTGGGTCGCCACAGCGATGGCTAATTCGTCATATTGCCCATCCACACTCTGCGTTCCCTGCAGCATCAGCAGATCATTCAAAGGATCCCGGCCCAGGTCCAAACTGTACTGAAGCACCGCTTCTTCCGTCTCATACTGCAGTGATATCTTAACGACAGCATTTTCCAGAAGATAGAAAGATACCACAACAGCTCCCCCTCCGGTTTCCACACCTATTATGGAGAGGAGCTGCTCCATCTGCTGCCCGCTGACTGAAAAAACCAGTTGATAACCGGCAACAGTGGAATTCTCCAACTGGATATCACATTTTTGCGTTTTGCAAGGCAGCGCAGCAATTCCCAGCAGCGCTTTCCGCACATCCCTATCGGACGTCTCCGGGAGACTGGGCAGTGCGTAGCTGCGTCTCATGTTTGCCTGGATCTCCCGAACGGAAGCCTCCCATTGCGTCAGCAGGCTGTCGCTGATGAGGAAATTTAAAAGTGGGATCTTGCGCATGTCAGCAGTGAAGGTGTCGTAGGTGATGCCATAATACTGTCCTTTGACCAGATCCTCTGAGGAAACCGCCATAAAATCCGTGTCCAGATACAAGGAAATATCCACTGCTTTTGATGAGGTGCTGGCAGTTCCTTCTGCAAAGAGCTGATGAGCTGTTCCGTCTGTACGCAGGGTCATGTCATAGCTGACCGGACCCAAAAGCTCTTTTTCTGTCGCCATCTCCATATCGATCGTGTATTTCCCCTCCGGATCCAGGCTGCATGCCACGATCAGCAGCGGATCCCCTTGAAAGCGCTGTTCTAGTTGGGAAAACAGATCATTCAAAGCTGAAGTCAAAACGGCTTTTGGTGCTGCTCGAATCAGGATCGCATCCCGAAAAGCAAAACCTACGATCCCCAAAAGCAAAACAGCCAAAATTCCCAACAGCCACCATTGGCGTTTTTTCCGTTCCATAAGACCACTCCCCTTCCGGCTTTCCCATCAGTCTACCCCAAATTCATGAATTTGCTATGAACAAAAAGGTCTGCCGTGTTTTTTCGGCAGACCTTTTTATGCTTTGGGATGGCATTTTTCATATACGGACTTGATCTTTTGATTGATCATATGGGTATACATCTGGGTAGAGGAAATATCGCTGTGGCCCATCAGCTCCTGCAAGGATCCAAGGTCTGCCCCATTTTCCAGCAAATGCACCGCAAAACTGTGGCGCAGTGTGTGAGGTGTAATATCCTTTTCAATGCCTGCTTTTGCCTGGTAGAATTTCAGGATCTTCCAGAAACCCTGACGGCTCATCCGGGCACCGCCAACATTGACGAACAGTGCGTTCTCCGAAGGATCGGCTACCATCAGCATTCGGACATCCTTCATGTACACGGAAAGTGCCCGCAGCGCAGCAGGATACAGGGGGATCGCACGGGATTTCTTTGGGCCGCTGCATTTAATGATACCCAGCTCCAGGTTTACATCTTCCATATTCAAGTCGATGAGCTCCGTAACCCGAATACCAGTAGCATACATCACTTCCAGCATGGCTTTGTCTCGGAATCCTTTTGGATCCACACAGGAAGGCTGAGCAAGAAGCAGCTCCACTTCCTTGTCGGTGAGAATTTCGGGAAGCTTCTTCTCTCCCCTATCCACATGGATCTCTCCGCTGACAGGCGAGGTTTCCAGAAAGCCTGTGGACACCAGATAGCCAAAAAAGTTTTTCAGGCTTGCCAGTGTCCGGGACACAGTGGCGCCGGACTTCCCCTGGGCATGGAGATAAGCCAGATAATCACTGATATTCAGTTGGGTGGCGTTCAAAATATCGATATCTTCCCCGCTGCGCAACCATTCCGAAAACTGGCGGATGTCCCGCATGTAGGAGGATACTGTGTTGTTTGACACCTGTTTTACCTTCGTCAGGTAGTTTTCATAGGCATGAATCAAGTCCAACATGAATCAGTTTACCCATTTACCCTTTCAAAAATCTATCAGACCCGCCAAAAACGGCGGGATGACGCTGTAGTTTACACTGCCGATCAGCAACCCCAGAGCACACATCAAAGCGACACCCAATCCATCCAATGGACGATCTCCGGAAATATGGCGCAGCCAGAACCAATACAGCATTGGAACGGAAGTGCAGTCACTGAACAGCAGGAACCACCGGAGCAGCCATCCGGCAGACCCATAGGCCTGAATAATACCGATCGATACAAACGCGAACAAAAACGCTTTCCCAAAGCAGATCGGCAACAGTAAAACAGGCCTGGAAAGAAACACCGCAAAAGCGGAGAGAAGAAAAGGTAATGTGGTCACACACAGCATCCCAACGATCGACACAGACACCAGAAGTGTACTGCGCATCAAAGAAACGAGCGTTCTGCCGGCAGACAGATATACCGAAATACCGCATAAGAATCCGGACAACCAGAAGCATGCGAGAAAGAAGTGGCAGCCTCTGCGCCACAAATTCGGCAGATCGGGACAGAAAAACCGTGCCACAGAATAGACCCCCTCCCTGAACATAAAACGAAGCAAAGGTTTCCTTATGCAGAAAAATGAGGGTGTACACGGCACGGGCTAGCAATACCCCAAATCGAATACACCCATACTATACTCCAAAATTTACAAAAATTCAAGCTTTTTTAGCCAAAACAACGTTTTTTGTAGATTATGACGATGTTTATGTCAACATTTTTATGTCAACCACGTAAACAAGAACGGCATTTTCTTTTACCATTTTCAACTTTTAGGCCATATCTTGCGGTAATTTTCCCGCCTATGCACAAAATATTGTTTTTGCAAGATATCCTTCACTTAACGATATTTGAGTAAATTTTATTTACCTGTGGCGAGAATTTGTACAACTTAACGATGGACCGGCCGGATTTTCTTTCCCTTTCTGCTTCCTCCGCCTCGCAATCCCAGCAGCCAAGCGCAAGCGCTCCCACCGAACACCAGCGCAGCCGTTACCCCAACCGCTTCATACTGCCCCCCAAAGAAAAGCGCTGTAATGGCAAGCAGAATTCCGAAATAGATCACACCGGACACACTGCACACCAGCAGCCGCTGGCGCTTGATCTTGGCATAGGCCATCATCGCTCCGGAGAAGGAGGCCAGCAGCAGGAGCACAACGATGCCATAGCCGATATTCTCCCAGGCCAACTTCTCCATGTCCACCAGCTTGGCCAATACCGCAGCAAATAGCAGCGTTACCCCCAGACTTACCACGGCGCCAATGGTCAGCCCGCCCGGCATAGACATCGCTCTTCCGGTCGGTTTTTGATTGACTATCATTCCCCTCTCCCCTTTCGCTACAGCCTATTCCCGTCTGAAGCAAAAAAGAACCAGCACAGGACCGAGCCTGTGCTGGTTTATGATTGAAGAAAGGATCAGAGGAATCACACCTCGACATCGACCTTGGGCGTCTTGCGCTGCTCCTGGGCTTCGGTGACGGTGCGGAACTTCATGCGGGTATCCCGAACCTCCGCCAGTGCCTTGGAGATGGCTTCCTCCGTCTGACGCAAAGATTCATCCATATATTCATTGCCCGCCTTGCGCAGCTGATTGATCCGTGTCTGGGTCTGGCCAACCAGCTCCTCGCTGCGCTTCTTGGCCTCGGCATAGATCGCTTCCCGAGTGACCATCTGACGGGCCTTCTCCTGGGCCTCCTTCAGGATCCCCTCCGCCTCCCGGCGGGCCTGGCTGATCAGCTCGTTGCGGGATTCTACAATCGTGCGGGACTGCTTCAGTTCCCCGGGCAGCTGGGCAATAATTTCATCCAGCATGTCCAGAACCTTATCCCGCTCCAGAATACACTTATCCGCTGCCAGAGGCATGGAACGGGCATCCTGCACCATATCATACAATGCGCCAATAATATCTTCGGTATTACGATCGCTCATCATTCATTTTCCTCCTTGAGTGGTTTGTTTCTTTTGTGCTATTCTCTCCTGAAAAACCGGAATAATATCCTGCGGCAGGAAGTCCGAAAGGTCCACGCCATAGGTCCCCAATTCTTTGACCATGCTGGAGCTTAAGTACATATACTGACTTTCCGCCGTCAGAAACATGGTGTCCAGCTCCGGGTTGATTTTGTGATTGACCAGCGCCATCTGAAACTCGTTTTCAAAGTCCGATCCTGCACGAAGGCCTTTGACGATGACACAGCTTCCGCGGCGCTTTGCATAATCCGCCAGAAGCTCGTTGGAGCCGTCAACCTCCACGTTGGGCAAATCCCCGGTAACCCGGCGGATCAGCTCCACCCGTTCCTTCAGGGAAAACATGGGATTCTTGCCTGCATTGACCATGACGCAGACGATCAGCTTGTCAAAGATATTCGCGGCACGCTGAATGATGTTCAGATGTCCGCTGGTGACCGGGTCAAAGCTGCCCGGATAAATCGCAATTTTCATAGCTCTCCCTCGCCGTTACGCTTTTCGGTAGAGCGTCAGCAGCGTTTTTCCGTATTTGTAATCCCGGGAGCGGGTATAGCCCTCCAGTTCCCAGGGCAGCTCCTTTCCCAATGGGCGCTCTGTCACTATTATACCATCGGATTGCAAAATGTCAATTTCGGTTATTCGATTTAACGCATTTTCCAGAAAAACTTCCGCGTAGGGCGGGTCCAGAAAAATGACGCTGAACTTTTCCCGGCAGCGTTCCAGATAGTCCAGGTAATCGCTGCGGACGACCTTGGCATCCTGCTCCAGCTTCGTGCGTTTCAGGTTCTCCCGGATCAGTTTGCATGCCTCCTCCCGGGCGTCCACAAACACGGCGCTCTTGGCCCCACGGCTTAAGGCCTCGATGCCCAGCTGCCCGGTACCGCCGAACAAATCCAAAACCTTTGCTCCGGGAATATCAAAGTTGATAATGCTGAAAAGGGCCTCCTTTACCCGGTCTGTAGTTGGGCGGGTCAGCATTCCCTCCGGGGTCTTCAGCTGAACGCCCCTGGCTTTTCCTGTGATGACACGCATAGTCTTTCCTCTTTTTTCCTTAAAATAAACAGAGCATGCTCCATAATACCAGCAGTTCTTTCATAGGATACCAAATTGAAAAGGATCCCATGCGGAGTCATAGATATATTTTCATCTCTTTGATTCCGCAAAATTCATTCTTCCGCTTCTTCCTGCTTCTTATCCTGAAAATGACGAAAAACTGCCGCCGCCGCATCCTTGGGCAGCAACCGTTCCAGCTCCGGCAAAGTAGCCTGACCGATGGCAGTAAGGGACTTGAACTGCCGCAGAAGCTCCTGCTTTCGTTTTGGACCAATACCCGGAATTTCATCCAGCTCCGAATACCGCAGCCGCTTGCTGCGAAGCTGGCGGTGATACGTGATGGCAAAGCGGTGGGTCTCCTCCTGGATATTGCCGATCAGGGAGAAAACCGTCTGGTTGTTGTCGATGCGGATCTCCTGCCCCTCCGGGGTCGCCAGTGCCCGGGTGCGGTGCCGGTCGTCTTTCACCATGCCGAACACCGGGAAACGCAGCTCCAGCTCTTCCAGGGCGGCCACAGCCACCTTGGCATGGTTCACGCCGCCGTCTATAAGCAGCAGGTCCGGCGCTTCGTCGAAGCCCTTGTCCCCCGCCTTGTAGTGGGCAAAGCGGCGCTTTACCACCTGGTGCATGGAGGCGTAGTCATCCTGATCCGTCAGGCCCTCTAACTTGAAGCGCTTATAATCGCTCTTTTTGGGCTTTCCGTCCTGAAAAACCACCATGCTGGCAACGATATCCGTACCGGAAATGTTGGAGATATCAAAGGACTCCATCCGTTTCGGCGGCTCCAGGGCCAGCATTTTCCCAAGCAGGACCAATGTTGCGCTGGTGCGTTCTTCCTTTCCAGTGACACGCTGGGCCTCTTCAAAGGCATTCTTGCAGGCCAGCTCCACCAGCCTGACGTTGTCGCCTCGCTGGGGCACATGGAGCTTGGGACGGCGGCCATACTGCTGCTCCAGAAGCTCGGCAAATAGCTCGCTGTCCTCGAGCTCGAAGGGCAACAGCACTCGCTTGGGCGCCATCCCCCGGCCGAGGTAAAACTGCTTCATCAGGCTGGAGACGGCCTCCGCCTTGTCATCGGGCCTGGCAAACACCTCATATTCCTTGTCCAGCAGGTTGCCGCCGGAAAAATGAAGGACAGCAAAGCAGGCCTTGGCCTCGGTTTCCCCGTAGCCCACCACATCTGTGTCCGCCAGAGTCCCGGCGGTGACCAGCTGCTTCTGTCCCAGGTTTTCCACCGCTGTCAGCCGGTCCCGCAGACTGGCGGCCAGCTCGAATTCCAGATTGTCCGCGGCAGCGAGCATTTGCTCTTTGATTTGATCCGCCACCGCCTTGTAGTTGCCCTGGAGCAGCTGCCTGGCCTGGAGCATGGTTTCCCGGTACTCGGTGCAGCTTTTGTTCTCCTGGCACCAGCCCGCGCACTGGTTCATGTGGTAATTCAGGCAGGGCCGCTCCTTACCGATGTCCCGGGGGAACTGCTTATGACAGCCGGGAAGCTTCAGTGTCAGGCGGATGGCCTCCATCACATCGTGGGTCACAGCGCGCCCGCCGTAGGGTCCGTAATAATCCGCGCCGTCATCGGCCGGTTTGCTGACCATGGTGATGGTGGGATAGACCTCCTTCATGTTAAGCCGCAGATAAGGATATCCCTTGTCATCCTTCAGAAGGATGTTATATTTCGGCATGTACCGCTTGATCAGAGAACATTCCAGCACCAGGGCCTCAAATTCCGAGGCTGCCACAATGACATCAAAGTGGTGGATCTTGCTCACCATGATCCTTGTCTTGGGCGAATGGGAGGCCGTATCCTGGAAATACTGGCTGACCCGGTTTTTCAGTTTTTTGGCCTTGCCTACATAGATCACCTTATCGGTTTTGTCCCGCATGATATAGACCCCTGGAGCGTAAGGCAGGGTCAGAGCTTTTTCCTTCAATTCGTCAAAGGTCATGGTATCCCTCAAGCAATCTCTGAATACGCATTCGCGGCCCACCCGGCTTCGCAAAGGGCTTCAGAGGTGATGTCAAATAGGACCGCCTCAATGCGGTTTGCGGGCATTGAGGCGGTTTGGATAAGTAATTGTTAATAAACGTCCCGCTGGAGCAGAGTGTCCAGAGCGTTCACAGCAGCCTCAGCATCAGGGCCAACAGCACTCAATGTGACTGCGGAACCAGTGATGACTCCCAGAGACATGATGCCCAGCAGGCTCTTGGCGTTCATCTTGCGGTTACCGGATTCCAGCCAAATGCTGCTCTCGAATTCGTTCGCTTTCTGAACAAAGTAGGTTGCCTGTTTGTTGTGCAGGCCGGATTCACAGCGAACGGTGACTTCTTTATTGAACATAATACACACTCCTTTACATCACACCCGATTGGGTACAATGGGTCTGTGTATATCATAGCATTTTTACTGAAAAAGTCAACTGATTTTCGTCCTGTTTTCACAATATGCTTGTGCATTTTTTGGGTTTTCTTGTTGAAAACGTTTCCATTTATTGGATATCAAGCAAATTCCGCAATGGTAACGCCGTCCTCGCCCTCTCCATACTGGCCCAAACGGAATTTTTTAACGTACTTGTTCTTTTTCAGTGTCTGCTGAACAGCCGCCCGCAAAGTCCCAGTACCCTTGCCATGGATGATGCGAACCTGGCTCAGGTTGCTGCGCATGGCCTCATCCAGATACCGCTCCAGCACACAGATGGCCTCCACCGAATCCATGCCCCGCAGGTCCACTTCTGTGGGCATGGCGCTGAGCTTCATCTCCCGGCCGGAGTGCTTGGGATGTCCGCCTTTTTCCTTGTAGGGATTTTCGTTTTCCAGCAGATAGATCTCGTCAGGCTTGGCGGACATCTTCAGAATGCCTGCTTGGAGCTGGTAGGTCCCGTCCTTATTGATGGCAATGACACTGGCCTTGGTACCAAGTTTCAGAAGCTCCACCGTATCTCCAACCAGAATCCCCCGGGTGGGCTTTGGCCGTTCCTTCCGGGGCTGGGCTGCGCGCAGCTTGTCCTCTGCCTCGTTCAGGTTCCGGCGAAGCTCTGCCTGACGCTGGTTGATTCCCGCGGTATCGGCGTTTTCCGTCAGCTGCTTGCGCAGGGCCTTCAGTTCCTCGGAGGCGATATTGGCGGCGGCTCTGGCTTCCTCAATGATCTGCTGGGCCTCCCGTCGGGCAGACTCCATGGCCTTTTCCTTCTCCTTGCGCAGCTGCTCGTTGTATTCCTCGCTCTGCTGTTTGATCTGGGCCGTCTCCTGGCGCAGACGTTCCGCCTCCTGTCGGGCTGCCTCCATCTGCTGGCGCTGCTGCTCCAGCTGAGACAGGACATCCTCAAAGTCCTTGTCGCTCTTGTCCACCAGATCATCGGCTTCCTTCAGAATCTCCTCCGAAAGGCCCAGCTTCCGGGAGATGGCGAAGGCGTTGGATTTGCCGGGAATGCCGATCAGCAACTTGTAGGTGGGCCGCAGGGTTTCCACATCAAACTCGCAGGAGGCATTGATAACACCCTTGGTGCGCATGGCATAGAGCTTCAATTCCGCATAGTGGGTGGTGGCCACCACACGGCTGCCCATTTTGCGGCAGAATTCAATGATCGCCGTTGCCAAAGCCGCTCCCTCGGCAGGATCTGTACCGGCACCCAACTCGTCAAACAGCACCAGGGTCCGATCATCGCACTGGGCCACTACATCCACAATGGTACGCATATGACTGGAAAAGGTGGACAGGCTCTGGGCAATGGACTGCTCGTCGCCAATGTCGGCAAGAATCGCGTCGAAGGTGGACAGCACGCTGCCGTCTCCTGCTGGAATGTGCAGACCGCACTCTGCCATCAGGGTCAGCAAACCAATGGTTTTCAGCGTTACCGTTTTGCCGCCGGTGTTGGGACCGGTGATAATCATGGTATCAAAATCCGTACCCAGTCGGACGGAGATGGGCACCACAGTCTTGGGATCGATCAACGGATGCCGGGCTTTGCGCAGCTCCACCCTGCCCTGATCGTTCATGATAGGGGCCCAGGCCCGCATCCGGTAGGCAAGCTTTGCCTTGGCGAAGATCACATCCAGCTGCACCAGCATCCGGTAGTTTAAGTCGATGGACTCCCGGTAGGCGGCTGCCTCGCTGGACAGCTCCGCCAGGATCCGTTCGATTTCCTTTTTCTCCTTCAGCTCCAGCTCCCGCAGGGCGTTGTTAGCGTTGACGGCGGACATGGGCTCCACAAAATAGGTAGAACCTGTAGCGGACACGTCATGCACCAGGCCGGGCACGTCGTTTTTGCATTCGCTTTTCACTGGAACGACATAGCGACCCTGGCGAATAGTAATGATGGGCTCCCGCAGGAATTTGCTGTAGGCGGGCGAAGAAATCACCTTCTGCAGGCTGTCACGGATCTTGGCGGATTGGATCCGCATGTGGCGGCGGATATCCGCCAGGGCGGGAGAGGCATTGTCGGCAATTTCCTCCTCGGACAGAATCGCGCCGAAGATCTTATCCTCCAGATATTTATTGGGGTTCAGAGCACGGAACAGGCTGTCCAGGACCGTCTCCTTTTCATCCTCTGCCACATACCCCTTGATGGTCCGGGCGCAGCGGAGGATTCCCGCGATGCGCAGAAGCTCAATAGGCTGCAAGGAACCGCCCCGGTCGGCCCGCTCCAGGGAGGCTGACACGTCGGTGACATCCCCAAAAACTGGGTTCCCCTTCCGGGTACACAGATCAGAGGCAGCGGTGGTCTGCTCCAGCATCAGCTCCACTTCCTCCAGATCGGAGCTGGGGCGCAGCTGCAAACAGGCGTCCTTACCGCCTTCACTTCCGGCGCACCCGGCAAGAAGCTGCAGAACCTGGTCCAGTTCCAGCTTCAGCAGCGATTTTTCATATAATTCAGACATGATTTTCTCCTAAAATAGTAAGTATTTCAACTGCACAGAGGCATCCACAACGGGATATCCAGTGGAAAAACTATTCAACAGACAAGGACCTGTAGAAATCCAGCGTGGAAAACCCTCGTTCCAGCTGGGTGGTCAGATAAGCCTCCGTCAGCTTGGAAAGGGCTTCCAATGTCTCCTCTCCGATCTGGAAGGAGAACAGCCGCTTCGGGTCGCACAGGCAGATGTAGCGGATGGCTTCCAGCAGCGGCGGTGTCACCGGCATGCGGATGCCGGCGGACTCACGGTCCCGGCAGTTCCGGCATTCCAGCTGTCCTGCTGACAGATCAAACCGGTCCGGATTCTGATTTCCGCAGATATGGCAGCCAAACAGGTCCGGGGTGTAGCCGGAAAGGCAGGCTGCCCGCAGTTCGAACACTGCCTTTACCTTCTTCTCCGGCAGGTCCAGATAGGACAGGGCATACAGGCAGTTCAGCAGCAGGGACATCAGCTCCGGACTGGGCAGATCCTCCTGAGAAAGAACCTCCGCCGCTTGGGCAAAGTAAGTACCCAGGGACAGCTTGGTCAGCTCCCGACGCAGGGGCGTAAACAGTTCCAGGGAGGATGCCTCGTTGATGGTGTACTGTCCCCGATATTCAAATAACGTAAATTCACCGTAGGCCAGCAGCTGACAGGGAGCGGTCAAAGGACTGTTTTTTCGGCGCAGTCCCCTGGCCTTTACCGTCAGCTTGCCGTGGCGGCGTGTCAGCAGCGTCAGCAGGGCGTCCCGGTCATTGTAGTCCGTAACTCTCAGGACGATGCCCTGGATCGTCAAATACATGGCTCCCCTCCGATTTTCGCTGTTTGCTGTACATGAGATAGGCTTCCGGCGCTCCGGTCTCCAGGAATAATTGCCAGTAATCCATTGTGTTCATCCTGATCCCTCCTGTGGATAGGATTTGCACGCAGGAACAGTTTTACAACTGGAAATTATTCGCTGTAGCCAAAGTTGCGCACCAGGAAATCGCTGTCCCGCCAGTTCTCCTTGACCTTGACCCAGGTGGTCAGGTACACCTTGGTGCCCATAAACTTCTCGCAGTCTGTCCGGGCCATGGATGAGATCTTCTTCAGCATATCGCCATGCTTGCCGATGATGATGCCCTTGTGGCTGGCCTTTTCGCAGTAAATGGTGGCATCGATGTCGATAATGCCGTTTTCCCGCTCGGAAAAACGGGTGATCTCCACGGCGGTTCCGTGAGGGATTTCCTTGTCCAGGCACCATAGCAGCTTCTCCCGGATGATTTCGGCCATGACCTGCCGCTCCGGCTGGTCCGTGGTGACATCGTCCGGGAACAGGAAGGGACTTTCCACCGCGTACTTTTCGCACTCCGCCAGCAGCTCCTCCACACCGTCGCCGGTTTTGGCAGAGATGGGGATGATGGCATCAAATGCTCCCGCCCGGGCATAGACGTCGATGACCTCCAACAGCTTGTCCTTTTCCACAGTGTCGATCTTGTTGATGGCCAGAATGGTGGGGCACCGGGTGGCAGCCAGACGTTCGATCAGCGCCTCCTCCTGCTTCCCAACAGAAGCAATGGGTTCTACCACAAGGATGGCGGCGTCCACGTCGGAAATGGACTCCCGGACGGTGTTCACCATGTAGTCATCCAGCTTGGTGCGGGCCTTGTGGTAGCCGGGGGTGTCTACAAAAACATACTGCATATTGTCCCGGGTGACGATCCCGCAGATTCGGTTCCGGGTAGTTTGGGGCTTATTGGACACGATGGCAATCTTTTCCCCAACGAGATAATTGGTCAGCGTAGACTTGCCCACGTTGGGGCGTCCGGCAATGGTAATGATTGCGGTTTTGGTATTCATACGGTTCTCCTAATCTATCAAATAGTGGTCAGTCTCTGGTCATTCCGGGAATTCCGGCGGCAATGGTTTCTTCTCTCGCGCGCATTTGCCGCTTCTGCTCCCCCTCGTCCAGATGGTCGTAGCCCAGCAAATGGAGCATGGAGTGAATCGTCAGATAGCCAACCTCCCGCCGGACACTGTGGCCGAATTCCTCCGCCTGGGCAACGGCCCGCTCCAGGCTGATGCACATATCTCCCAAGGGAACCAGGCCGGTTTCCGGGTCCCGGTATTCCTCCCAGTCTTTTGGCGGATTCCCTGCTTCCAGCTGGAACATGGGAAAGCTCAGCACATCTGTGGGCTTGTCTATGTTCCGGCTCTCCCGGTTGATGATTTGAATTCCTGCATCATCCGTCACCAGAACGTTGATTTCGCAGGCCGCAGTGATGCCCTCTGCTTTCAGAGTCTCTTGGATGCACTTGCGGATATTGGCGCGGATGGTAAACCTTTGCAGACTCAGCTGTTCGAAAACCAGGTTGATTTTATGTTTCATATTATTTCTTCCTCTGATACCGGCCCTTGAACTGCTGCTGAGCCGGCTTTTTCATTTCCGGCTTCTGGGCCGCCTTTTCGTATGCGTTGATGATTTCCTGCACCAGGGCGTGGCGCACCACATCCGCCGAGGTCAGGCGGCAGATGGCAATGTCCTTCACCCCGTCCAGCACCCGGATGGCGTCCTTCAGTCCCGAGACCTTGTCCTCCGGCAGGTCGATCTGGGTCACGTCGCCGGTGATTACGATCTTGGAGCCGAAGCCCAGACGGGTCAGGAACATTTTCATCTGCTCCCGGGTGGTGTTCTGGGCCTCGTCCA